>JAGGRA010000059.1 GCA_018613035.1 Pseudomonas sp. ISL-84
CAACATTTGACGTTGAGCCTTAAATCTTCCTTAAACAATATCACGCATGAAAAACTATCCAGAGTTCATACTAACAATATATTGCTTGAAGGGAGAAATAAGGATGGAAAACGATATACAAAATAACCGTACTGAGAGCGGAGAAGGGCAAGAACAGCCTAAAGAAGATAAGCCGTCAGGCCTTATGGAAAAAATCCAGCAGCTTGGCCAAACGAATGTCCCGCAGCTGTCACAGGATTCTAAAATCCATTGCTTAACGATTGTAGGGCAGATAGAGGGGCACCTTCAGCTTCCGCCGCAAAATAAAACCACAAAATATGAGCATTTAATTCCTCAAATTGTGGCGATTGAGCAAAATCCTAAAATTGAAGGACTGCTTGTCATTCTGAATACTGTTGGAGGAGATGTGGAAGCAGGGCTGGCCATTTCCGAAATGCTTGCTTCATTATCCAAGCCAACTGTCTCCATTGTTCTTGGGGGAGGCCATTCTATTGGTGTACCTATTGCTGTGTCATGTGATTACTCATTCATAGCTGAAACAGCTACGATGACCATCCACCCAATCAGGCTGACTGGCCTTGTGATTGGGGTTCCGCAAACCTTTGAATATATGGATAAAATGCAGGACAGGGTTATTAATTTTGTAACTAAACATTCGAATGTATCTGAACAGAAATTTAAAGACCTCATGTTTGACAAAGGCAACTTGACACGCGACATAGGAACAAATGTTGTTGGAAGGGACGCAGTTGAATATGGCTTGATTGATGAAGTTGGCGGTGTAGGGCCAGCGCTCGCAAAGCTAAATGAATTAATTGATATGAATAAGCCAAAAGAAGAAGTGATTGTCCAATGATCTTGTATACAATGATGCCTCAGGAACTGATTTACCAAACTGAGAATGATGATTTTGGCAAGCAGAAGATTGTGTCTTATGAAGGAATCCCGCTTCTTGTAGAAATGAATGCAGGGCAGGAATGCCGAATCTTACGGGTAATGAGCAGTGACCCATCCCACTATATGGATGAAAGATACACGCCGGGATCCATGATCACTTTATCGCAGCTATCCTGATAAGACCTTTTTATATTTTTATCATCACCTTCTCAAGAAGCATTGTGATATAATAAAAGTAACTTTAGAAGCAGCCAAAAAATGGCTGCTTCTTCTTTCATAGCTGGTAAATCCGCAATGATTACATAATTAAATTTGGATGATACTGTTAATAAGAAAAATTGATAAGGTGATAAAATGGCCAAAAAAAAGAGAAGACAATCCAGAAAAAAAGAAACATTAAAACGAACAATGAAATTTGAATTAATTGCGCTCGTCTTATTGGCGCTTGCGGTTATATCAATGGCTAAGCTAGGCGCTGTCGGAAAATCGACCGTTCTATTCTTTCGTTTTTTTATGGGAGAATGGTACATGCTAAGCCTAATAGGGCTAGTCATTTTTGCAGGTTATCTTATGTGGAAGAGGACTCTTCCCTTTTTATTTCATACAAAATTGATCGGTATATATTTAATCATGAGCTCCTTGCTGTTATTAAGCCATGTTACATTATTTCAGCTTCTTTCAAATGGCGGCAAGTTTGACGATCCGAGCGTAATAGCAAATACATGGGAATTGTTCCGCATGGAAGTTGGAGGTGAAACGAGCACGACTGATCTGGGCGGTGGAATGATTGGAGCCATTCTTTTTGCCCTTTTCTATTATCTATTTGATGAAGCTGGCTCTAAGATCGTTGCCTTTTTATTAATTATAATTGGATTTGTCCTGATCACAGGCAAAACATTTGGAGATGCTGCAGGCAAAATGATGGCTGTGATCATAAATTTCTGCAAAAAACAATGGGCCGCTTTTGTTAATGATATGAAGGAATGGACGCAAAACCGCAGAGAAAGACGGGAAGAAAGGCGCGCACAAAGAGAAGAGGAGCAGGCACAAGCACAGGTTGAAGAAGAACCAGAGACCGTTATTACGATTAATAATTCCTCCGAGACAGCTGCTGAACCGCTTCCGGAGCCGATCATTTCAAGTTTTGCTGAAAGGGCCTATCAGGAGGAACACCAGGTGGCAACCGAACCCCAGCCTGCAGAAGACTCAGAACCTGCAGAGGAAAATGCACCGCCGATTACGTTTACGGAGGTGGAGAATAAGGATTATGAACTGCCCCCTATAAGGCTATTAAAATTGCCAAGGCAAACGGATCAAAGCGGTGAATATGAACTGATACATGCCAATGCAGCAAAGCTGGAGAGAACTTTCCAAAGCTTTGGTGTAAAGGCTAGAGTTACACAGGTTCATTTAGGGCCAGCAGTAACGAAGTATGAGGTCCATCCTGACGTTGGCGTAAAAGTAAGCAAGATTGTCAGTCTTAACGATGATTTGGCACTTGCACTTGCAGCTAAGGATATCCGTATTGAAGCCCCTATTCCTGGAAAATCAGCAATCGGAATTGAGGTGCCGAACTCGGAAGTAGCCATGGTTTCTTTAAGGGAAGTTATTGAATCCAAACAAAATGACAAGCCAGACTCCAAGCTGCTGATTGGGCTTGGCCGTGATATTACCGGTGAAGCTGTACTTGCTGAATTGAATAAAATGCCCCATTTGCTTGTTGCCGGTGCGACGGGAAGCGGTAAAAGTGTGTGTATCAATGGCATCATAACAAGCATACTGATGAGGGCAAAACCGCATGAAGTAAAATTAATGATGATTGACCCTAAAATGGTTGAGTTAAATGTGTATAATGGCGTGCCGCATTTGCTTGCGCCAGTTGTGACAAATCCAAAGAAGGCGGCACAGGCTCTGCAGAAGGTTGTCAGTGAGATGGAGAGGCGGTATGAGCTTTTCTCGCATACCGGCACAAGAAATATTGAAGGCTACAATGAGTATGTGAAAAGGCATAATGCTGAAGAGGAAGCTCAGCAGCCGCTTCTTCCATACATCGTTGTAATCGTGGACGAGCTTGCTGATTTAATGATGGTTGCTTCATCAGATGTGGAGGACGCAATCACTCGCCTTGCGCAAATGGCGCGTGCAGCAGGCATCCATTTAATCATAGCGACACAGCGTCCGTCAGTTGACGTCATCACAGGTGTAATTAAAGCAAATATCCCTTCAAGGATCGCATTTGCTGTTTCTTCTATGACCGATTCAAGAACTATTTTGGATATGGGCGGAGCTGAGAAGCTCTTGGGCAGAGGGGATATGCTCTTCCTGCCGGTTGGTGCCTCCAAGCCAGTCCGCGTACAGGGTGCCTTTTTATCAGACGAAGAGGTCGAAGAAATAGTTGAATTTGTCATTGGACAGCAAAAAGCCCAATACCAGGAAGAAATGATACCAGAGGATATCCCTGAGGCAACCGGAGAAGTAGATGATGATTTGTATGACGAAGCGGTTGAGCTTATTCTGGAAATGCAAACAGCTTCTGTTTCAATGCTTCAGAGGAGATTTAGGATTGGATATACCAGGGCAGCAAGACTGATTGATGAAATGGAAGCAAGAGGCATTGTCGGCCCTTATGAAGGAAGCAAGCCTAGAGCAGTTCTGCAAGGCAAGCCTTCTGAAGAAGCAAGCTCTTAAAAAAATAGAATAACATAATTAAAAATGGCCAGTCTTCGGACGGCCATTTTTTTATTTGCAATATTGTTTCTGGGCGAGTGGAAGTCCTACAATAGAAAGCGGCACAAAAATTAGGTCATACTAATAAAAACGCTTTCAAAAATTGACAGAGGTATGGTACTTCCATCCCATGGAAACTCCTTGTTTTTTCAGGAGTAAAATTTGACCTTAATTTCCCAAAAAGAATCCATGCAAGCGTTTTCAATAAAGTATTATACCAGAAAAGAACAATTGATACATAAGGGAAATGCAACAATATTTTTCTTTTCACCTTTTTTCGACAAATTCATGAAATTCTATTTCTTTATTGGGTAAAAAGTGTTATAGTATTTTCGATTAGTAGGAATGATTGAACATCAGAGGTCTGATGTCTTGAGAACTTAGGTTGGAGGAACCCTGCATGTCTATTAAGTCAGATAACCGGCATTTATATTTGCAAGTCATCGATCGATTAAAGCAAGACATTGAAGATGGAGTTTATAAAGAAAAAGAGAAACTCCCATCAGAATTTGATCTTGCCAAACAACTTGGTGTTAGCAGAGCTACACTCCGGGAGGCGTTGCGTATTCTTGAAGAAGAAAATGTGATTATTCGCCGCCATGGGGTGGGGACCTTTGTAAATGCAAAGCCGCTGTTTACATCAGGTATCGAACAGCTTAATAGTGTTACGAATATGATTTTACAGGCAGGCATGAAGCCAGGAACTATTTTCCTAAGCTCAGTGACAATGGGGCCGACTGAAGATGATATCCGCCGCTTTTCATGTTCCTTGGATCAGGAAATTGCCGTGATTGAGAGGGTAAGAACTGCAAATGGCGAGCCGGTAGTTTATTGCGTGGATAAGGTTCCGGAGAATATCCTTCCAGATACATTCTCGCATGAACAAGAATCCATCTTCAACATGCTTGAAGAGGAAGCAAACCGGAAAATCACATACGCAGTTGCCCAAATCGAGCCGATTGGCTATCATGAGAAGATTTCACCTATCCTTGAATGTGATCCGGAGACTGCGCTGCTTGTTCTAAAGCAGATGCACTTCGATGAAGCAGATACACCAATTCTTTATTCGGTTAATTACTTCAGAGCTGATAAGTTCAGTTTCCATGTGCTCAGAAAACGGATATAAATTTTTTGGGGAGTATGAAAACGCAATCATTCATTCCGCTAATGTAAAAAAACAATTTCTTAGGGGGTACCAACCTTGAAAAAGCGTAAATTTGGATTGGCGCTATCTTTAGTACTTGCAGCTGGAACATTATTGGGTGCATGTGGCAAAAGCGAAGAAAACGGCGGAGGAGCTGCTGGCGGAGACGAAAAAGAGAAAGCATTCTCTGTAGCAATGGTAACGGATGTTGGCGGCGTAGATGATAAATCATTTAACCAATCTGCTTGGGAAGGTTTAAAGGCATTTGGTGAAGAAAATGGACTTGAAAAAGGTAAAGGCGGTTTTGATTACCTTCAATCACAGTCAGACGCTGACTACTCTACTAACCTAAATACTCTAGCACGCCAAGACTTTAATCTTGTATTCGGTATTGGTTTCTTGATGGAAGGTGCAATCAATGAAATCGCACAGCAGCAAAAGGATTCTCATTTTGGTATCGTTGATGCTGTTGTTGATCAGCCAAACGTAGCAAGCATCATGTTTAAAGAGCAAGAAGCTGCTTTCCTTGCGGGTGTAGCTGCAGCAAAGGCTACTACAGCTAACAAAATTGGTTTCATCGGCGGTATGGAAATTCCAGTTATCGAACGTTTTGAATCTGGATTCCTTGCTGGTGTTCAAGCGGTAAACCCTGATATTAAAGTTGAAGTTCAATATGCTGGTGCATTTGATAAGGCTGAACTTGGCCAAACAATCGCTTCTAAAATGTACTCTTCTGGCGTTGACGTGATTTTCCACGCAGCTGGCGGAACTGGTAACGGTCTATTCAAAGAAGCTCGTGACCTTAAGAAGAAAGACCCAGCAAGAGAAATCTGGGCAATTGGTGTTGACTCTGACCAGACTGCTGAAGGTGTAGTTGAAATCGATGGCAAAGAGCACAATGTAATCATCACTTCTGCTCTTAAGCGCGTTGATAATGCAGTTAAGGACCTTTCTACAAAAGCTCAGGAAGGCAACTTCCCTGGCGGAGAAACAACGACTTACGGATTGGCTGAAGATGGCGTAGGCCTTGCTCCAATCAACGAAGAAGTTCCTGCTAAAGCTGACATTGAAACGGCTGTTCAAGAATGGAAGGAAAAGATTAAGAATGGTGATATCACTGTTCCATCTTCTAAAGATGAATTAGCTTCTTTCTCAGCTCAATAATTAGAAAAGCGGGAGGCGGTCTTTAGCCTTCAGAAGTGATCGGCTTAAGAGGTTTAGCCGATGGCGCTGGAGCTGGGCATCCTACCGAAGCGATATTAATATTTTGATTCTATCAAGAAGGAATAGGCAGGTTGCACTGCGGCCTCTTATTCCTTTTTTAAATGATTAAAAGTTTAATTGAAAAGCAGAAAAGCTTCTGCTTTTCACTTAGAGTTTTAATGCTATTATTTCCTACATCATTCACTTATTAACAAAGAGAAGCTTGGCGTTCCAGCCAGGTTTTTCTAGGAATTTCCGAGGTCTGACCTCTTACTACTAATGATTTCCTTTTATTTTGAGCAAGGAGTGAAACAAATGGAATATGTTATTGAAATGCTCAACATTCGCAAAGAGTTCCCTGGGATTGTGGCAAATGACAATATCACGCTTCAGCTGAAACCAGGTGAAATCCATGCATTGCTTGGAGAAAACGGTGCGGGCAAATCAACACTTATGAATGTCCTATTCGGCTTATACCAGCCTGAAAAAGGTGAGATAAAGGTGAAAGGCAAACCGGTGCGCATTACAGATCCGAATGTGGCCAATGACATGGGCATCGGGATGGTTCACCAGCATTTTATGTTAGTGGACCGCTTTACTGTAACTGAAAATATCATTCTCGGAAAAGAAACAACTAAAAGCGGGAAAATTGATATAAAAAAGGCCGAAAAAGAAGTAAGAGAAATTTCTGAGAGATACGGTCTGGCTGTAGATCCCCAAGCGAAAATTTCGGATATATCCGTTGGGATGCAGCAGAGGGTAGAGATTCTAAAGACCTTATACCGCGGAGCAGAAATTCTTATTTTTGATGAGCCTACAGCTGTTTTAACACCTCAGGAAATCAAGGAACTTATCCAGATAATGAAAACCTTAATTAAAGAAGGAAAGTCCATTATCCTTATTACACACAAATTAAAGGAAATTATGGAGGTCTGTGACCGCGTAACCGTTATCCGTAAAGGTGTTGGCATCGGGACTGTTAATGTAAGTGAGACAAATCCCAATGAACTTGCCAGCTTGATGGTAGGACGGGAAGTAACATTTAAAACGGACAAAACAGAATCTAAGCCGGAGCAGGATGTACTCGAAGTAAAGGATCTGAAAGTGAAAGATTCACGCGGTCTTGGAGTCATCAAGAATCTAAACTTACATGTAAGAGCAGGGGAAATTGTCGGGATTGCCGGCGTTGATGGCAACGGACAGACGGAATTAATTGAAGCCATCACAGGTTTGAGAAAGTCTGAAAGCGGTTCAATCAAGCTAAATGGCAAAGAAATTATCAATATGCCTCCAAGAAAAGTAACGGAGACAGGAGTGGCCCATATTCCTCAGGACCGCCATAAGCACGGACTTGTCCTGGATTTTCCGATTGGAGAAAACATGGTGCTCCAAACCTATTACAAATCTCCTTTTTCAAAAGGCGGAGTCCTTAATTTTAAAGAAATTTACAGCAAAGCGAAGACTCTTATTAAGGAGTTTGATGTGAGAACACCTAGTGAATTTACGCTTGCAAGGGCGCTTTCGGGCGGTAACCAGCAAAAGGCGATCATTGGGCGGGAAATTGACCGTAACCCGGATTTGCTTATCGCTGCACAGCCGACACGCGGATTGGACGTTGGTGCAATTGAATATATCCATAAACGCCTGATTGAACAGCGTGACCATGGGAAGGCAGTCCTGCTCATATCGTTTGAGCTCGATGAGATTATGAATGTCAGCGACAGAATTGCTGTTATATACGAGGGTGAAATTGTAGCAGTAGTAAACCCGAAAGAAACAACTGAACAAGAATTAGGTTTATTGATGGCCGGTTCTAAACGGAAGGAAGCGGGTGGCGAAAACCATGTCTAATCGCATGAAAAATATAATCGTACCTCTAGTGGCCGTTCTGCTCGGTGTACTCGTCGGCACTATCATCATGATTGCAACAGGGTATAATGCCGGAGCAGCATTTACTGCCCTTTGGAACGGTGCTTTTGGAGAAATCTACTATACTGGTGAAGTTGTAAGGCAGGTTACTCCTTATATTTTAGCCGGATTAGCAGTTGCATTTGCTTTCCGGACAGGCTTATTTAATATCGGGGTAGAAGGACAGCTGATCGTTGGCTGGCTTGCCTCAGTTTGGGTTGGGGTAGCATTTGATCTTCCAAAGGTCATCCATCTTCCTCTGGCAGTAATAGCAGCAGCGGCTGCTGGAGCTTTATGGGCATTTATTCCTGGCTTATTGAAAGCAAAGTTCAAGGTTCATGAAGTAATTGTTACCATCATGATGAACTATGTGGCTTTGCATGTGACAAACTACATTATCCGTACTGTCCTTTCAGAAAAGAGTGACCGTACAGAAATGATAGCAGAATCCTCTACATTGCGTTCTGTCTTTCTCGAAGGACTAACAGATTATTCTCGTCTCCACTGGGGAATTTTGATTGCTTTGGCATGCGTATTTTTCATGTGGTTCCTGTTGGAAAAGACTTCAAAGGGCTACGAACTGAGAGCTGTTGGATTTAACCAGCACGCTTCTGAATATGCAGGTATGAATGTAAGCAAAAACATTATTCTATCCATGGTTATATCTGGCGCTTTTGCAGGTTTGGCAGGAGCTATGGAAGGTTTGGGGACATTCGGTTATGCAGCCATTAAAGGCGGTTTTACCGGCGTAGGCTTTGACGGGATCGCAGTTGCCCTTCTTGGCGGAAATGGGCCGATCGGAATCATATTTGCAGCATTGCTGTTTGGAAGCTTGAAGGTAGGGGCATTAAATATGCCGCTTGAAGCAGGAGTTCCAAACGAATTAGTAGATATTATTATTGCACTTATCGTGTTCTTTGTAGCAGCAAGCTACATGATTCGCATCTTTATTGACCGTATCAGCAAAAAGGGGGTGAAGTAAGTGGGCTTCATGGAGATTTTATTAATTGTCATTCCCTCAACGTTGCTTTGGGCAGCCCCGCTTATTTTCACTGGACTAGGCGGAAACTTTTCCGAAAGCTCTGGAGTCGTAAATATCGGTTTGGAAGGCTTAATGGTTATTGGAGCTTTCACGGCGATTGTTTTTAACCTTACATTTGTAGACGTACTTGGAAATTGGACACCTTGGATTGCCCTTCTTGCAGCCATGGTAGTCGGCGCTCTTTTATCCATTTTGCACGCGGTTGCGTCCATTACATTCAGGGCCGACCAGGTAGTATCAGGTGTTGCCATAAACCTGCTCGCGATTGGAGCTGCGCTGTTTCTGGTTAAATTCATTTATGGAAAAGGCCAGACAGATATTATTCAAAAAGGTTTCAGTAAAGTCGATATTCCGTTTTTAAGTGACATACCGGTTATCGGCAAGCTTCTATTCTCAAACACTTACTACACATCTTTTGTAGCGATTGCTGTGGCATTCCTTGCGTGGTTTGTGATGTTTAAAACACCATTTGGATTAAGATTGCGTGCTGTGGGTGAGCATCCAATGGCTGCAGATACGATGGGTATTAATGTTACTAGAATGCGCTACATCGGTGTTCTGTTATCCGGTGCCCTTGCAGGGATCGGCGGTGGAATATACGCGCAATCCATATCATCAGACTTCGGTCATGCTACAATCAGCGGACAGGGCTTTATGGCTTTGGCGGCATTGATTTTCGGTAAATGGCATCCGCTGGGTGTTATGGGTGCGGCATTGTTCTTCGGATTTGCGCAAAGCTTAAGTATCATTGGTTCAAGCTTGCCATTCCTTGAGAATATACCAAATGTGTATCTTCTTATCGCACCATATGTACTAACAATCTTGGCCTTAACGGGCTTCATTGGACGTGCCGATGCACCAAAGGCTTCCGGAACGCCTTATATAAAAGGGAAACGCTAAGCATCAGAGCCTCATTTCTTATGAAATGGGGCTTGATTTTATGTTTGGCGAATCTTGTCTGATTATATTATGTGTCTGTCAGTCTTAAATGTGATAATATTTTGTTAATTAGAAATAGAGATTAGAGGTCTGACTATGCGTTTTTCTCTGTACTTGGATGATTATGAAACAGAAAAAATATTTTCCTATTTGCGCTGGGTCTTTTTAATTGCTGCAATCTTTTTATTTTATTTGCCTGCATTGTCCGATACCCTGCAATGGAATGAAAAGTCCTTTCCAATTCTCCTTTCATTCGGGCTTATTTATATGACCGCAGCACAAATTGCCCTGCATAAAATGAATACGAATCAAAAAGCCTTTTCGATTATTACAAAAGCAGGTATTGCTTTTGATTATATTGCTTTCTTTTGGTTAATTATTTTATCAGGCGGGGCTTTTAGTCCATTGCTGCCAATTTCATTCTTAATCGTCATGCATGCTACCATTTATTGGCGAACAAAGGGAGCGATCCTTTCCTCTATATCTTTAACTGCAGGATATACTGCGGTGATGCTTAGCGGATCGCCTGCAACCGATTATTCCATTTTAGTTTTTCTGTTAAATATCATGTTTATTTGGATTATTGGATTGTTTGGATCCCTGATTATTTTAAGGGAAAGGCAGCATCGCCGGCAGAAGGAAATTTACCATGAACTGCTTGTAAGAGATTACCTGACAGATCTTTATAACCACCGCTATTTCCAGGAGCAAATGAAAAAACTATCCCAAACAGAAAGGCCATTCTTTATCATTATGGGTGATATTGATCATTTTAAGCCAATTAACGATGAATATGGCCATTTGACTGGAGATGAGGTATTAAAAGAGCTAGGAGGTATTTTTACTGAGGCGGCAAATAAGTATGGCGGACAAGCTTTTAGATATGGCGGCGAAGAATTTGCCTTTTTGATGCCTGATTGGGATGAAAGCAAAGTAGAACCCTTTTTAAACTCTATATACAAATCGCTCAATGAAAAGCAATTCACTGCTGCAAATATACCTATTACAATGAGCTTTGGCGTTTCACACCATGCTGCAGGAAGAAAGATAAACGAGAGTCTTGAAGTAGCTGACCAGCTATTATATCAAGCGAAAAACAGCGGGAAGAATCAGGTTCATTTTGAATGCGGGAAATGCATGAAAAATCATACCTTTATAAGAGCGGCTGCCTCAGGAAACTAGACCCCTTTGAGAAGGGGTTTTTTATTTTGGCTGGTTACGTAAAAAGGTTGCTTTTGAAGGCCAATTTTTTTAACCTGGTGAGTTTATGGCAGCGAGAGCACTTGATCCTCAAAAATGCATCCGCATTTTCTTCGTGTGGTGTGTTTTTCAAGGATGTTTATTCAAGTCCTGCGGGGTGATAGGGAAATATAGGATCCCATAGGCGAAGCCGAGAAGGGCTCCCATCGCTCTCAGCGGAAAAGAAGTTCCCGTAGCGGAAACCAACGGGCAGAATACCTAAACAACAACCCTCTATGGGGAAAGAGCTTTTATTTTAGTTTTTGCCATTGTTAAAGGTTGTTTAATTGGCCCCCTTCTAATTCGGGAAGCTGATGTGAAGATAGAGAAATTCAATTAGGCCAGCTAAAATGCTCACTGCCAGCCGCTTTGTTCTTCTAATAAACCCTTCCAGCTTAGCCAATAACTTGAAATAGAGAAATAGGGCAAGTTATAGTAAGAATATGATTTAAAACAAAGGAGATTATAGAAATTAGCATCAAAGTGTTTACATAGTGATAGGGGACGTACTTGATTCACAAAAGTAGCAACGGCTATGGACTCTTCAATATCTCGACAGGAGGAAACCAAATGGATGTAATTTCTGAATCGGTTAAAACAATGAACGGCTATAAACTGCATGTTGTAAAAACGGAAAAATATAAGACCAATACCTTAGTCTGGAAGATGAAAGCTCCCCTCAGTAAGGAGACGGTAACGCTAAGGTCGCTATTGCCGCATGTCCTGCAAAGCAACAGCGCCGCCTACCCTACCACTGGAAAACTGCGTTCCTACCTTGATGAATTGTATGGAGCAACCCTTTTTGTAGATTTGGCTAAAAAAGGGGAATATCATGTGATCACAATTTCAGTTGAAATTGCCAATGAAAAATTTCTTTCTGATAATACCCCTTTATTAAAAAAGGCTTTTCAATTTTTATCGGAGATCGTGACCAAGCCAAATGTACAGGGGAACGCCTTTGACCAGGAAACAGTCGAAAAGGAGAAAAGGACTTTAAAACAGCGAATTCAATCCGTATATGATGATAAAATGCGTTATTCTAATTTCCGCCTCGTCCAGGAAATGTGCAAGGATGAACCCTATTCATTGCATGTCCATGGGGAAAAGGAGGATGTTGATCAAATCACTCCAGAAAGCCTTTATCAATATTATCAAAATGCACTTTCGCAGGATGAGCTTGATTTGTATGTCATAGGTGACGTTAATGAAGAGGATGCAGAATCGTTTGCGGGAGAACTTTTGTCCTTTGAAGAAAGAACACCGCAGACTTCGCAATCTGGAACAGACATTGGCATGGAGCGAGTAAATGAAGTCAGGGAAGAACAGGATGTAAAACAAGGTAAATTAAATATTGGCTACCGTACAAATGTGGTGTATGGTGACCCTGATTATTACGCTCTGCAGGTTTTTAACGGAATTTTCGGCGGTTTTTCACATTCCAAGCTTTTCTTGAATGTCCGCGAGAAAGCAAGTCTTGCTTATTATGTAGCGAGCCGTCTGGAAAGCCATAAAGGATTAATGATGGTGATGTCCGGAATCGATAACAGCAATTATGACCAGGCTGTTACGATTATCAAGGAACAATTGGAAGCAATGAAAAACGGAGACTTTACTGATCAGGAAATGGAGCAGACGAAAGCGGTTATTAAAAATCAGCTTCTGGAAACGGTGGATACGGCACGTGGAATTGTTGAGGTGCTTTACCATAATGTTGTATCCGGAAAAGACATTACACTTCAAACCTGGATGGAAGAAATGGATAAGGTAACAAATGAAGAGATTTCTGAAGTTGCCAAGAAGGTCAGCTTAGATACAGTATATTTCCTAACTGGAAAGGAGGCGGCCAAGTAATGGAAAAAATCACTTTTGATCAGCTGCAGGAAGAAATGTACTATGAAAAACTGGGAAATGGCCTGGATGTGTACATTCTGCCTAAAAAGGGATTCAACAAAACATATGCAACATTTACAACAAAATATGGCTCAATCGACAACCATTTCTTGCCGCCGGGCAAAGACGAATTAGTAAAGGTTCCTGATGGCATCGCACACTTTTTGGAGCATAAGCTTTTTGAAAAGGAAGATGGAGACGTATTCCAGCAGTTCAGCAAGCAAGGTGCATCTGCCAACGCCTTTACCTCTTTTACACGAACTGCCTATTTATTCTCCAGTACGTCTAATGTAGAACAGAATCTGGAGACCTTACTTAATTTTGTCCAGGAACCTTATTTTACAGAAAAGACTGTGGAGAAGGAAAAAGGCATTATCGGCCAGGAAATCACTATGTATGATGATAATCCCGATTGGCGCTTATACTTTGGCTTAATTGACAATATGTATAAAAATCATCCGGTAAAAATCGATATCGCAGGCACAGTTGAATCAATCTCCCATATTACAAAGGATATGCTGTATGAGTGCTATGAAACGTTTTATCATCCAAGCAACATGCTCTTGTTCATAGTTGGCTCTGTAGATCCGGATCAAACCATGAATTTGGTGAGAGAAAACCAGAGCAAGAAGGATTATAAAGAACAGCCTGAGATTAAACGCAAATTTGAAGCAGAACCGATGGAAGCCGCTGAGAAGAAGAAAGTTCTGGAAATGAATGTCCAGACATCCAAATGCCTTGTCGGTGTGAAAAGCCAAAACGTGAATCAAACAGGCAAGGGAATGCTGAAGAACGAACTAAGTGTAAATGTTTTGCTGGACATCTTATTCGGCAAAAGCTCTGACCACTATAGTTCTCTATATAACGAAGGATTGATAGATGATACCTTCTCCTATGATTACACTCAGGAGCAAGGCTTCGGTTTTGCCATGGTTGGAGGAGATACGAATGATCCTGATCGCCTGGCGGAAGTGCTGCAAAAAATGCTCTTGGAAGCTAAAGGTAAAGGGACTATCTCTCAAGAAACGCTGGATCGGACGAAGAAGAAGAAGATTGGTGCATTTCTTCGAGCGGTTAATTCGCCTGAATATATCGCCAACCAATTTACACGGTATGCTTTTAACGAAATGGACCTGTTTGATGTTGTGCCAACACTTGAAAGCATTACCCTTGATGATGTGGAAAAGGCAGCCGGCGACTTAATAAGTGAAGACCGCTTTACGGTGTGCCAGGTTGTGCCAAAGAAATAGGTAATATCAATATCATTGCAGAGCGCCGATCACTGGCGCTTTCTGCTTTTTTACAGAGACAAGATGGAGTGAGTAAAATGAGTAAATTTGTATTAATTACGGGAGCAAGCGGAGGAATCGGCCAAGCAATTAGCCTGAAACTTGCTGAAGAAGGGTATTCGCTGTATCTTCACTACAATCAAAACCAGCGGGCGATCAATAAGCTAATGGACCGATTGCAGCTATATGGCGGCGAATATATGCCAATACAGGCAGATTTATCGGCCAAAGCTAGTTATAAAAAGGTTGCTCAAAGCATCTTCTCACTAGATGCCATTGTACATAACAGCGGGTCTTCCCAGTATGGACTGCTGACGGAGCTCACTGAAACTGAAACAGAAAATCTGATGAATTTGCATGTTACATCACCACTCCTGCTTACAAAAGAACTGCTGCCAAAACTCCTTACAAAAAAAAGTGGAAATATTGTGGTGGTTTCATCCATATGGGGACAAACGGGTGCAGCATGTGAAGTAGCCTATTCAACGGCAAAGGGGGCTCAAATTGCCTTTGTCAAAGCTTTGAGCAAGGAAGTGGCACTGAATGGCGTCAGAGTTAATGCCGTTGCCCCAGGTGCCGTCCAGACTGCTATGCTCAATGACTTCACCGAAGAAGAACTTGAGGCAGTGAAAAGCGATATTCCCATGGGCAGGCTGGCCCTTCCGGAGGATGTCGCCAACTCAATTTCCTTCCTCTTATCAGCCAAAGCCTCCTACATCACTGGCCAGGTTCTCGCAGTCAATGGGGGATGGTATACGTAAAAAAGTACCAGGTACCTATACCACTTTGGCTAACTGGTATAGGTACCTGGTACTTTTGTTCAAAGAAGTGACACATTTTTTTGGCTGCGGGTTACTTGTTCATGCATATTTTATTTGGCTCCTAAGCACAATATAATTGTACAACATTTAAAGGAGGCAATAATTATGTCTGTACTAGATAACTGGCAGCAGTGGAAAGACTTCCTTGGAGATCGTCTGCATCAGGGAGAGGCACAGGGAATGAACAAGAATACCGTTAATGATCTTGCTTACCAAATTGGCGATTATTTAGCCAAACAAGTGGAGCCGAAGAATGACCAGGAGAAAATCCTTGCTGATCTTTGGTCTGTTGCTACTCCTGAAGAGCAGCATGCCATTGCCAATATGATGGTAAAGCTTGTCCAAAACGACGGCACCCACTAAGAATTTAAATAGCACTGAACGAAAAGAGAGGGCAACCTCTCTTTTTTGTTTTTTACCCCATAAAAGATTTCCTTTCAACTATACGGGTTTTTTCTTTCATCTTGATAAAAAATCATATATTATAGAACCTAGATGAAAATTTAGGATATGCTTCATAAAATTTTACATTATAGTTTTAAAGCGCATGATTGGTATCTGGGCATTTATTAAAGCTATTGGCAAGAGATTTTTGAAAATGCATTTCTTCGAATCGATGTCAATTTGAGGACGCCCTTTCAAACTCCTGCGGGACAAGCAAGTCAAAGGAACCTACAGGCTCGTAAGCAGCGAGTAGGCTAAAGGACCGCCTGCAAAAATCAGCGAGCGAACTTATCAGTTTGATATGAATTAACAGGCAGAATTATGATAGCCATACATATAAAAAAGGCGCATAAGGCGCAATTATGCCGGAGGAGGTTTTTCTGGTGGAAGAAAAAACAGAATGGTATTTGGAATATGAAATTCAAAAGAATCGTCCCGGTTTGCTTGGTGATATTTCTTCCCTGCTCGGGATGCTTTCAATCAATATCGTAACCATAAATGGTGTAGATGAAGGGCGCAGGGGATTGCTTATCCTGGCGAAGGACCACGAACAAATTGAGCGGCTAAAGTCGATCCTCAATACAATGGATACCATTAAGGTGATCAAGCTTCGCGAACCAAAACTGAGAGACCGTCTTGCTGTACGCCACGGAAGGTATATACAGAGAGATGCCGATGATAAAAAAACGTTCAGATTTGTCAGGGACGAGCTTGGCCTTTTGGTAGACTTCATGGCGGAATTATTTAAACAGGAAGGGCACAAACTAATTGGCATAAGGGGAATGCCAAGGGTTGGCAAAACAGAATCGATCGTTGCCTCAAGTGTTTGTGCGAACAAGCGCTGGCTATTTGTTTCATCCACTCTATTGAAGCAAACGATCCGCAACCAGCTGATTGAGGATGAATATAATGAAAACAATTTGTTCATAATAGACGGAATTGTCTCAACCAGACGCGCAAACGAAAGGCACTGGCAGCTGGTCCGTGAAATTATGCGCCTTCCTGCAGTAAAGGTAGTAGAGCATCCGGATATATTCGTACAAAACACTGAATACTCCCTTAATGATTTCGATTATATAATTGAACTCCGCCACGATCCTGATGAAGAGATTAAGTATGACATAGTGGAGAAAAACAACATGTTCTCTGAATCTGATTTTGGAGGCTTTGATTTTTAGTAAGTTGGAAGGTGTTGCAAATTGACAGAATTAGGTAATCGGTTAAAAGAAGCACGTCTGGCAAAAGACATGAGCCTGGATGACCTTCAAAAGGTCACTAAAATACAAAAACGCTATTTAATTGGAATCGAAGAGGGCGACTATAGCATGATGCCCGGCAAGTTTTATATCAGGGCATTTATCAAGCAATATGCCGAGGCAGTTGGGATAGAACCTGAAGAGATATTTGAGCAATATAAAAATGATATTCCAACAACCGTGAACGATGATATACCCGAGAAGCTTTCACGTGTCCAATCAAGGAAAGACCTTTCAGGCAGGACCTCAAAGGTCTTTGATATCCTGCCAAAGATTCTTATTGGTGTCTTTATTATTGGCCTCATTGCAGTCCTTTATAATTTCCTTGGAGCCAAGGATCAAACTGAGGATGCTGAGAAGCCTGCAGACCTTACAGAAGGGCAAACGGTGATTGAAGAGTCTGAAGGTCTATCTGAAGGAAAAGATGCTGAGGAAGATGGCAAGGATGAGTCAGCTGGCAGTCAGGATGAGTCTTCTGGTGAAAATGGGTCTGCTGATGAAAATGCTGAGGAACAAAAAGAAGAAGCGAAGCAGGAAATTGCAGTGGTGCAATCAAGCGGCAAAAATACGGTTTACGAATTGAAAAATGCGGAAAAGTTTGAATTAGAAGTCGTTTCTAGCGGAGAGACCTGGGTAAATATCCAGAACGGAAAAGGATATTCCTTCTTCCAGGGAATGCTGACTACAGCGGGCAAAAAAAGCGAGAAAGTCGATTTTTCAAAAGAGACTGAAGCTTCCATTGTAGTGGGTAATTCTACACAAACGGAACTCTACGTAAACGGGGAAAAAATTGAGTATCAGGTGCCGCCTTCTCAATCAGTCCGGCAGGATATAACCATCCGGTATGCGCCGAAGACCGAATAGTCATCTTAATTAGATGACTATTTTCGCTTTTAATGTAAAAATTAACCTTAAAAGGCCTTTTGAGAGGCTTATATACACGGAGGTAAATCATGAATCTGCCAAATAAAATTACTGTTTCACGTATCATGCTGATACCGATTTTTTTACTAGTGATGCTTGTACCTTTTTCATGGGGAGAAGTAGTACTGCTTGGGGCTGAAATGCCTGTAACCCATCTTATCGGTGCGCTTATCTTTATTGTAGCTTCCGTTACCGACTGGGTTGACGGCTATTATGCCCGAAAATACAATCTTGTTACCAACTTGGGGAAATTCCTTGACCCGCTTGCAGATAAACTCCTTGTTTCTGCAGCCTTGATTGTACTGGTTGAACTAGGGCTTGCTCCCTCATGGATTGTCATCATCATTATAAGCAGGGAATTTGCCGTGACAGGTTTAAGGCTTGTACTGGCGGGGGAAGGAGAAGTAGTCGCTGCAAACCAACTGGGCAAAATCAAAACATGGGCTCAGATCGTGGCCATTTCTGCATTGCTTTTACATAATATAATCTTTGAAATGGTTTCGATTCCGTTTGATGATATTGCGCTTTGGGTGGCTATGTTCTTTACAATCTGGTCCGGATGGGACTATTTCGCAAAAAACAAACAGGCCTTTATTAACTCAAAATAAATAGCCTGAAGGGGGCTTTTGAATGAACGCAGAAATTATCGCTGTCGGGTCTGAGCTTTTGCTTGGGCAAATTGTAAATACAAATGCCCGCTTTCTTTCCCGGCAGCTGGCTGATTTGGGCATCAATGTTTTTTATCATACAGTAGTTGGAGATAATCCTGAGCGCCTTAAGTCAGTGATTAAAATCGCTGAGGAACGTTCAAATCTGGTCATTTTTACAGGCGGCCTTGGTCCGACTAAGGATGATTTAACAAAGGAAACGATTGCCCGTCACCTCGGCAAAGAACTCGTTATGGACGAGCAGGCCCTTGAGTCCATACAGCTTTATTTTGAACGTACGAACCGGGAAATGACTGAAAACAATAAAAAACAGGCGCTTGTTTTGGAAGATGCCCAGGTTCTTCCAAATGAACATGGGATGGCACCGGGAATGATCTCTGATTCGGGCAGGCATGTGTATATGCTTCTGCCGGGGCCACCAAAAGAAATGGAGCCCATGTTCCTGAAACATGCATATCCTGCCCTCCAATCCAAGCTCGAAACGGATGATGTAATCATCTCCCGTGTACTAAGGTTTTTTGGCATTGGAGAAGCGATGCTGGAAACGGAGATTGAGGATATTATTGATGCACAAAGCAATCCTACAATTGCTCCGCTTGCAGGCGATGGGGAAGTCACCCTCAGGCTGACGGCCAAACACAGCCAGGCGGAAACTGCCATGATACTTATTGATGAGGCGGAAGCGAAAATCATGAAACGTGTTGGCGAATTCTTCTATGGGTACGATGATACTTCCCTTATGTACGAACTTACCAAGTTAATCAAGGAAAAAAATATGACCATTTCCGCTGCGGAAAGCTTGACAGGAGGCATGTTCCAGCAGGAGTTTACATCGATTCCAGGTGCCGGCGGCCTTCTGAAGGGCGGAGTTGTCTGCTATACAAACGAAGTGAAGGCAGAGGTTTTGAAAGTTCGCAAAGAAACCATTGAAAAGGATGGAGTTGTCAGCGCCCAATGTGCTGCAGAGCTTGCTGAAAATGTTGCCAGTATGACAAACGCTGATATCGGCATCAGTTTTACTGGTGTAGCGGGACCTGATGAACTGGAAGGAAAACCTGTCGGAACGGTTTATGTTGGAATTTGGATAAAAGGCAAGCCTGTCCAGACGGAAAAGCTGAACTTGGGCGGTTCAAGAGCGGCTAACAGAGTCCGGACCGTAAAATATGGCTGCCATTTTCTCATAAAAGCTTTAAACGAAGATCAGAGTGCCTGAGAAGGCGTTCTGATTTTTTTATGAAAAGCTCGGTTTAGCGGCCGTTGTTGACTGGATCGGAAGGTGTGACATCCTCGAAAATGCATTTGGGTTTTCTTCGAGCGGTGTTTATTCACGGATGTTTATTCAACGATCTGCGGGAGAAGTGAGCCAAAAGGGAGACCCAGCTGGCAATTTAACAAAGCCAATAAAAAAATAGACAGATTTCTTAAGAAAATGTTATATTCGGCTTTGTTTTGCATTCCAAAATTCCATTTTCTCTAAAAGATTTTGCTGTTTTCAGGCGGGAAAGGCGCCTCAAAAAAATCGAATGGATGTTCGACTTTTTGCTCGACAAATGGTTTGAAAAGGTTTATAGTAGAGATAGGTTTTGAGATGAGACAAACGAATCTAAGGAATAGATAGATTCGTCTATATAAAAGGAGGAACTATTAGTGAGTGATCGTCAAGCAGCCCTTGAAATGGCGTTAAAACAAATAGAAAAGCAATTTGGTAAAGGTTCTATCATGAAGCTCGGAGAACAAACTGATCGTAAGGTTTCTACTATTCCAAGCGGGTCTCTTGCACTTGATGCAGCTCTTGGGGTAGGCGGCTATCCAAGAGGCCGTATTATTGAAATCTACGGACCTGAAAGTTCAGGTAAAACAACTGTAGCCCTTCATGCTATTGCAGAGGTTCAGGCTGGCGGCGGACAAGCGGCGTTCATCGATGCTGAGCATGCTTTGGACCCTGTGTATGCACAAAAGCTTGGTGTAAATATCGATGAGCTTCTTCTTTCCCAGCCGGATACAGGAGAGCAGGCCCTTGAAATTGCAGAAGCACTTGTACGAAGCGGTGCTATCGATATTCTTGTAATTGACTCTGTTGCAGCCCTTGTGCCTAAGGCTGAAATTGAAGGTGAAATGGGCGATTCCCATGTAGGCTTACAGGCTCGTTTAATGTCCCAGGCGCTTCGCAAACTATCAGGTGCTATCAATAAGTCTAAAACAATTGCGATTTTTATTAACCAGATCCGTGAAAAAGTAGGAGTTATGTTCGGAAACCCTGAAACCACTCCTGGCGGACGTGCATTGAAATTCTATTCTACTATACGCCTTGAAGTGCGCCGTGCTGAAGCATTAAAGCAAGGCAATGAAATGGTCGGAAACAAGACGAAGATCAAAGTTGTCAAAAACAAGGTGGCTCCTCCATTCCGTGTAGCTGAAGTGGATATTATGTATGGAGAAGGAATTTCCAAGGAGGGCGAGATCATTGACCTCGGTTCCGAACTGGATATTGTCCAAAAGAGCGGTTCTTGGTATTCGTTCAATGAAGAGCGTTTGGGTCAGGGCCGTGAAAATGCCAAGGTATTCCTGAAGGAAAACCCGGATATCCGCCTGACTATTCAGAAGCAAATCCGTGAGCATTATGGCCTTGATGAGGAAAAAGTGATCAGCGGCGACGAAGGACAAGAAGAATTTGAGCTAATCGATTAATAATAGCAAATCAAAAGCGGACATGCCTTGACCAGCCCCGACGGGCATAAGTCGAATTTACGCAGGAAACCCTGAAGTGATTTGGCTTATGACCCGAGGGCCAAGGCGCGGAAGCTGGATGCAGAGAACTCTTCCGCAAAGTTATCTACATCGTTATATTAGATAATTATAAGAAACATGAAAGCAAAGCCAACCGAAGGACGGCTTTGCTTTTTTTAATCAATTTGTTAAGGCTCACTGCTGCTTTTGCACTCTGCTGATTGGAGCGGCAGGCACGAGATTCCAGCGGGAGGAACGAGTCAAGGCGAGACCTCGCTGGCTGCGACTTGCACCGAGGAACTTCCTGGTCGCCGCGTGATTCACTCAGCTTCTTGAGTGGAAATCAGCAGGCAAGTTCATCAGCACATTTTTTATAAACACGATTCCTGCAAAGATCAAGAGTTCAAACCAGTCAAAATATTAAGAAAAGCCCTTGGGACAACCCCTTGACAATAAAATTCCACAGCTTTACAATTAAACATGTATATTTTACATTTTATATGTAAGGAATTATTTTTTGAGTTAGGCTTATGTCTGGCTCCAGGCTCCATCGGCTTCAGCTCATAAGCTAATCGCTCTTGAACGCCATGCGTTTATGGGAGTGGCAAATTTATGCTTGCCGCCGATAGGGAAGCCCAGTGCTTTTTTAAGATTGAAACGTTTAAAAGCCTTAGTGCTGTATATTGAATTGGACAATGTACATGCCGACACTTTAAAAAACGTAACACAAACAAGTTCATAGCAAGAGGAGGTGAAATGATGGATCTTTTAACAGCAATCATCTCCATTTTGCTTGGCCTAATCGTCGGTGCTTTTGTTGGCTATTTTGTTCGCAAATCCATTGCAGAAGCTAAAATCGCAGGAGCTAAAGATGCTGCTGAGCAGATTTTAGAAGACGCAAAGCGGGAGGCAGAGGCTACTAAGAAAGAAGCTCTGCTTGAAGCGAAGGATGAAATTCACAAGCTTCGCACAGATGCGGAAAGTGAAATTCGTGATCGAAGAAATGAACTGCAAAAACAAGAAAATCGTTTAATGCAAAAAGAAGAGAACCTTGATCGCAAAGATGAAACGTTAGATAAACGTGAAGCACTTTTAGAAAAGAGGGACGATTCTCTTAGCAAAAGACAACAGCATATTGAAGAGATGGAAAGCAAAGTGGACGAGATGGTTAAAGAACAACAAGCTGAGCTGGAACGCATCTCAGGCTTAACTCGTGAAGAGGCAAAGTCCATCATTTTAGAGCGCACGGAGCAGGAAGTGGCTCACGATGTCGCCATTATGGTAAAAGAGAGCGAGATTAGAGCGAAAGAGGACGCAGATAAGAAAGCGAAAGAAATCTTGTCACTGGCTATCCAAAGATGTGCAGCTGACCATGTTGCAGAAACAACAGTTTCAGTTGTCAACCTGCCAAATGATGAGATGAAAGGACGCATTATTGGCCGTGAGGGCCGTAATATCCGAACTCTTGAAACTCTGACTGGAATTGATCTCATTATCGATGATACACCGGAAGCAGTTATTTTATCCGGGTTTGATCCGATTCGACGTGAGACAGCACGCTTAGCTTTAGACAAACTGGTTCAGGACGGACGCATCCATCCGGCACGCATTGAGGAAATGGTTGATAAAGCCCGCCGTGAAGTGGATGAACACATCCGTGAAATTGGTGAACAAACAACATTCGAGGTTGGCGTTCACGGACTCCATCCAGATTTGATCAAAATCCTTGGGCGTTTGAAATTCCGTACAAGCTATGGCCAGAATGTTTTAAAGCATTCAATGGAAGTGGCTCAGCTTTCAGGTTTACTGGCTGCGGAATTGGGACAAGACGAAACATTGGCTCGCCGGGCAGGATTGCTTCATGATATCGGTAAAGCGATTGACCATGAAGTGGAAGGAAGCCATGTTGAAATCGGTGTGGAACTTGCCACTAAATATAAGGAGCATCCTGTTGTCATCAACAGTATCGCTTCCCATCATGGCGACACAGAGCCAACATCGATCATAGCCGTACTTGTCGCTGCAGCTGATGCATTATCAGCAGCAAGACCAGGAGCAAGAAGAGAAACACTTGAAAACTATATTCGCCGTCTTGAAAAGCTTGAAGAGATTTCCGAATCCTACGAGGGCGTTGAAAAATCATTTGCCATCCAAGCTGGACGCGAAATTCGCATTATGGTTAAGCCTGAACAAATTGATGATCTTGAAGCACATCGTTTGGCCAGGGATATCCGTAAAAAGATTGAAGAAGAGCTTGATTATCCAGGTCATATCAAAGTCACGGTTATCCGTGAAACAAGGGCCGTTGAATATGCCAAATAAAGCGATGCACATGCATCGCTTTATTTCTTTTTATGGGACTGCAGTGCATAATGCAGGAGTAATCTGTGTTACACTTATAAGGAAGCGAATATAAGAGAACGCAACAGGCAGGCTTTTCATACATACATTTTTATAATCAGAGAGGGAATTGATATGAATATTTTGTTTGTCGGAGATGTGGTAGGTTCCCAGGGGCGCGATATGATACATGAATATGTACCTAAGCTTAAAGAAAAATACCGTCCGCAAATCACCATTATTAACGGGGAAAATGCCGCAGGCGGAAAAGGGATCACCGAAAAAATTTATCGCGGCTTTTTGGAGGCAGGCGCACAAGCTGTCACTCTCGGAAATCACACTTGGGATAACAAAGAGATCTTCGAATTTATTGACCGCGCCAAGTATATGGTGCGACCAGCCAATTTTCCTGCTAATAACCCGGGTAAGGGCATTGTATTCTTAAAATACAACGCAGAAGAAGTGGCGGTCATCAGTTTGCAGGGCAGAACCTTTATGAATACAAGTGATTGCCCGTTCCAGAAAGCAGATGAATTAATTAAAGAAGCCCGGGAAAGAACGCCATATATATTTGTTGATTTCCATGCGGAAGCCACCAGTGAAAAGCAGGCAATGGGCTGGTACCTGGACGGAAAAGTGTCTGCCGTTATTGGCACCCACACACATGTACAGACAGCAGACAACCGTATTTTGCCTGGCGGGACAGCCTTTATGTCTGATGTAGGCATGACAGGGCCTTATGATGGCATTCTGGGTGTTGAAAAAGAGGCTGTGATCAAAAGATTTCAAACCGGACTTCCGGTCCGCTTTGAGGTTCCGAAGGAAGGCAGGACACAACTAAGCGCGGCCATCATTGAACTGAATCCTAAAACAGGGCTGGCCAAGAAGATTGACCGGATTTTAATTAATGATGATCATCCCTTTTATTCATAGGCTTTGATAAGATACAGCATATCCTTAAGAAATGATTGCATCCGGAATTTCTCCGGATGCATTTTTATTTTGGCTTCCTGAAAAGGTGATCAGAATGGGAAGTTGTGCAAAAAAGTACAAAAGTTGTTCATATAATTAAAAAGGGTTCTATAATATTTGTTGGGGTTCTTACACAATTTGAACATAAAAAATGCACGTAATCATCCAGTCTTTTATACTTGAGTTGTCGAGAAACAAGTATAGATTGGAGATACGTGCATAATGAATTCTAACATAGTTTTGCCTGGTTTTGAAGGAGTAACGATTACGAAGATGGATGAAGTGGACGGGAGACTCTGTATTCATGCAGAGATGCCGGTTAAACCCCACCAATGTCCAGTTTGTAACACATTTACTAAAAA
>JAGGRA010000060.1 GCA_018613035.1 Pseudomonas sp. ISL-84
ACCCCCTCTCCTCCCGCAGGAGTCAAGTGCCCTCCGCTCCAATCAACTCAGTAATTAAAACTAGTTTGTAAGCAACAAACTTTGCGAAGACAGCCTTTTATTTAAATTTAGGAGGTAAGATGTATGAAAATAGAAAGATTAGATCACCTGGTACTGACGGTACAAAGTATTGAAAACACCTGTGTATTTTATAAATTAGTTTTAGGGATGGAGGTTATAACCTTTGGTGAAGGCAGAAAAGCTCTTCGGTTTGGAAACCAGAAAATCAATCTGCATCAAAAAGGGAATGAGTTTGAGCCAAAAGCTCACAATCCATTGCCAGGTTCAGCAGATCTTTGTTTTATTACTAAAACGGAAATAAGTGAAGTAATGAATCATTTACAGTGCTGCAATATTGCAATTGAAGAAGGACCTGTTGAAAGAACAGGGGCACTTGGCCCCTTAATGTCAGTCTATATTAGGGATCCAGATGGGAATCTTATTGAGATTTCCTGCAGTACTCTTTCAAATAACTAAATTGATAAAAAAAGACTCAAAGCTAACGTTTAGGGTCTTAGATATTTTATATTCCTATAATTTTATTGAAACATATTTTACTTCCAAAAATTCATCAAGTCCATGGTGTCCACCCTTGCGGCCCAGTCCGCTTTCCTTTAATCCGCCAAAAGGCGCTTGTGCTGCGGACAGAAAACCGTCATTGATGCCAACTATTCCAAATTTAAGCTTTCCCTATGACTTTAACCATCTGATCAAATGGGTCTTGATCAATGGATCTAAAAATGCTCTCATTTGTAATAATGCAAGTCTTGTGCCAAAGTTTTCGCTGACTTAATATTTTGTGTTTGATATAATAAGGATAGCAATGATTCGACAGAATATAAAATTATTTTAAATAAATCTGAATTTACTTTTTTAATATATTTACGTTGCGTTTTTGCAACAGAACTTTCGTTTTCGCAACAGAAAGGAGCTTTAATAAGTGATGATCGAGACTGAACAGATTAAACATCATAATAATTTTGAAGACTGTCTTGAACTAGAAGCAGCAATTCATGCATGTCAAGAAGGAATTTATATTTGTGATGCAGACCTGAGATGTGTCAGGTTAAATTCTGCCTATACAAGAATTACTGGACTTACTGGAGATGAGTTAATCGGCAAGACAAGTATTGAACTAGAAAAGAACGGAACAATTTCTAAGGCTGTAGCTGTGATTGTGAAGAGAGATAGAAAGGTAGTTTCATTAATTCAGAAATTCAGAAGCGGAAAAAACGTTTTAGTTACAGGTACACCTGTATATAAAGACAGGAAGCTTTTTAGAATTGTCATCACAGCAAGAGACTTATCTGAGTTAAACCAGCTCGAAAATCAATTAAATGATGCCCAGGAAAGATCTGAAAGGTATCTAAGGGAGCTCAGCTTATATAAAGAACATATTAAAAGTGAAAAAATTGTTGCAAATAGCCCGCAAATGAAACAGATACTTAATTTAATACCTAAGGTTTCCAAAGCGGATTCTCCTGTTTTATTGCTGGGGGAATCTGGTACAGGGAAAGAGGTTTTGGCAAGGCTTATTCATGAGACAAGCAGTGGGGGAGACAGCCCTTTTATTAAGGTAAACTGCGGGGCAATTCCGGGTGATTTATTAGAATCCGAACTTTTTGGCTATGTGAAAGGGGCTTTTACAGGAGCAAGTGAAAAAGGCAAGCCCGGACTTATTGAGATTGCGGAAAACGGAAGCTTATTTCTGGATGAAGTAGGTGAGCTGCCCTTAAAGCTGCAGGTAAAATTATTAAGGGTCCTGCAGGATTTCGAAGTAACGCGGCTTGGAAGTACAAAATCCAAGAAGGTAAGTTTCCGCCTCATATGTGCCACAAACCGTCCATTAAAAGAAATGATGGAAAGGGGGGAGTTCAGGGAGGATTTATTCTACCGAATAAACGTTCTTCCTGTAACTATTCCACCATTGCGGGAAAGAAAAGAGGATATTATCCCTTTTATCTTAAAAACAACCGAAAAACTATCCTCCAGATATGGAACACTCAAAACAATATCTCCAGATGTATTAAAAATATTTGAAAGTTATCATTGGCCAGGGAATATTCGCGAACTGGAAAATGTGATCGAACGAATTTTTATCATGACAGATGAAAACTCCATTACAGTTAAGGATCTCCCGTCAAATATAGCTGCAGATAAAGTCAGTAAAGACACTTATACCTTAAAAGAAAAAATGCAAATCATTGAGCGGGATATAATAGAAGACATGTTAAAACAATGCTCCAGTCTAAGAGAAGCTGCCAAAAAACTTGGGGTTGATGCATCTACATTGACAAGAAAATGCCAGAAGTATGGGATTTTCGTACATAATTAAAAGAACTTGGGATCGAATAAATCTTTTATTCGGTCTTTTTATTTGTTTTCTCTTAATATCTTAAAAACCGATAACACTATAGGCATTATGAATACAATAAATATATTTGTAATATTTACAATATTTAAAATATATGATAGTATCAGTCTTAAATTAAATATTGTCGACAATATATTTATCCGCCTATTTTCTTCAGTTATCTTCACTCTCATATTCTATTTTGTAATTCAGATTCTAAATGATTTTCTTCTGAATGAATTTGTAAACGCTTTAAAATTTTATTTTTTGGCCTTAAGGAGAATGACTTAGAAAAATAGACATCATTCTCATGAACAGAGAGGAGGAATGTGAAACTTTTTTATTAAGTATTTAGACTAAGGAGGGACATAGTTTATGAAATTTTTTAAAAGCATCATAGTGATATTTTTTCTGGGATTTCTAGTTGCATGTTCTGCAAATGTTGATGGAGAAAATAGCAATGGAAAGGGCGAAATTATTAGCTTATTTGCTACAGATAGTTCGTCATCCTATTATGGCTACAATGTAGGTATTGCAAATGCAATAAGTACATTAAATCCGGAAATTCAAGTATCAGTAGTTGAAACTGGCGGATCAAGTGATAATATGCAGCGATTGAGTAAAGGCGAAGGAAAGATGGCATTGGGGACTTCTCCAAGTGACTATCAAACTTATTTCGGTGAAGGGGATTTTAAGGATATAAAAAATGAAAATATCCGGGCTTTGTGGTATTTTGTCCCATCACCATTTAACTTTATTGTCTCAGATTCAGCTAACGTGAATAGCTTTGAGGACTTAAATGGTAAAGACTTTTCTTTTGGCGGTTCAGGAACCTCCACTGAAAAAGTGACGACTGCTGTTTTTGAAACAATTGGTATTCAGCCAAAATCTTATGCTGGCAGTATGTCAGATGCACAGGCTGCTTTTGCCGACCGTAGAATTGTAGGCTTAACAAAGACAGGAACTCCTCCTGATTCATATGTTCAAAAGACAGCAGCAGAGCAAAAAATTAAATTGCTTGGTTTAACGGAAGATCAAATCAAAAGCATAACAGAGAAACTTCCTTATATAGGAACAAATACGATCCCGGCAGGCTCCTATGAAGGAGTTGATGAGGATATTAGTACAGTACAATTCACGATGAGTATTCTTCTGGATAGCTCTGTTTCCCAAGAAACTGGATATAAAATGTGGAAAGCTATGTGGTCTGAAGAAGGGAAGAAAATATGGCTGAATTCATTTTCTGCAGCTGCTGATGTTGATATACCAGAACTTACGCTTGGTTCAGCCATTCCTCTCCATGCAGGAGCTGTCCAATTTTTAAAGGAAAATGGTTATGAAGTTCCAGATGAGATAATTCCGCCAGAATATAAAGAAGTTAACTAATAACCTAATAGTCCCCTTCTTCCCTTGCAGAAAAGTGGTTTTCTGCAAGGGAAGTCATTAAGAAAGGAGGTTTACTATGTCAAAAATATTAAACCAATTAGAGGAATTATTTACTGAAGATGAATCCGAGATAAAAAAGAATAGCCGTAATCTTTCAAAAAAATATCTCGTGTTTGTCGGCGCAGTAGGATTAATATGGGCTCTTTTCCATATCTATACGATGGGATTTGGGACTTTACCGGGCATTATTCAGCGATCTCTCCATTTAATAGGTGCGACGATTATCTGTTTTCTTATTTTTTCAGGTTCCACTAAGTTTAAAAACAATAAATGGCTTTTGAGGCTTGATCTCTTATTCATTCTATTAGCTTGTATTGTTACTGTATATGTTATTTCCATTTATCCAAGAATAATTGAACAGCATGGGGTTTATAACACTACAGATATTATTATGGCCACAATTCTGTTAATGATTGTTCTTGAAGGTGCCAGAAGAGTCCTAGGCTGGTTTATTCCTTTTTTAGTCATCTGCGGGATTACATACGCTGTCCTTGGCCCCTATTTTCCTGGAATATGGAGACATGCGGGGATTGGTTATGAAAGGCTAATGCAAACCTTTTTATTGGGAACACAGGGAATATGGGGACAATTAATGTCTATTTCAGCAAATATCTTGGTGATTTTCGTTTTGTATGGATCTTTAATTCTTAGTTTGGGCCTGGGAAATACTATTTTTGATTTAGGTTCTAAGTTAACAGGCAAGTGGCGAGGCGGCGCTGCCCAGCTTGCGACAGTTACAAGTGCATTATTTGGTTCCGTTAACGGAAGTACTGTTGCAAATGTAGCTACAACAGGCAATTTTACTATTCCTCTCATGAAAAGGCTTGGCTACAACAAAAACTTTGCAGGGGCAGTTGAATCAGTCGCATCATCCGGCGGGCAAATCATGCCTCCTGTTATGGGTGCCAGCGCTTTTCTTATGGCAGAATTACTGGCTCTTAATTACGTGGACGTTATGATTGCAGCATTAATACCAGCTTTATTATTTTTTGTATCTATTATGATATCAATCTATTTTTATGCTCGGGCAAATCATTTAACTGGTCTATCTGATGAAGAGATTCCGACTTGGAAACAGGCGTTTAATTGGAGAACATTTATACCTTTATTTGTTCCATTGATATTGTTAGTAGCTTTGTTATTTTCGGGATACACGGCAGGAAAAGCTGGATATACGATGTATATTGGTACGATCGTTTTATATTTTTTATGCAATGTAAGATCGAAAAAGGAATTTAAAGAAGCGATTACAAGGATTATTTCTGGATTGGATAGCGGAGCAAAAAGTATGGTGACCATTGTCATGCTAATAGCGGCTGCGCAGACTTTAGTAACAACCATTAATACAAGCGGACTGGGAGTGAAGTTTTCTTTAGTGACCATGTCCTTCAGTCAAGGAAATCTCTTTTTGGCTTTAATTTTGGCAATGGTTATTACGATCATTTTAGGAATGGGAGCTCCTACTCCGGCAGCCTATGTACTATCAGCTTCTGTTATCGGATCTGCATTGATAAACCTGGGTATTGAGGGTATTGCTGCACATATGTTTTTACTTTATTTTGCTGTATTATCTGCCATTACGCCTCCGGTATGTGCAGCGATATACGTTGCTTGCGGAATATCTAAAGGAGATTGGGTGAAAACAGCAATATATAGCCTGAAAATCGGTTTAACGGCTTTCATCATACCGTTTATGTTTGTTCTTGATCCGGTTCTTTTAATGAAAGGGGAACCGATCGACATTATTTTAAGTGTTGCTACAGCCCTTGCTGGTGTTGTTATTTTAGCGGTAGGCACAATGGGGATTTTGATAAATAAAGCTAACATAGCTGAAAGATTAATAGCGTTTGCAGCGGCCATATTATTGCTATTCCCAGGTCACATTACAGATGTAATTGGTATTAGTCTTTTCGTGATCATGTGTCTTATACATTGGAAAGGTACTCGTTCTTCACGGAAAAGTGAGCATGCACTAAGCAAATAAAAGGTAAAAAAGGAGGAAAAATCTCAATGACCAATTTCGGCAAAATTTACTCTCAAATAGAACGGGCAAATCCTAGCCTCATAGCACAGTTTAAAGAACTGGGTGTTTCCACAATATACGAGTCAATGGCTGAAGAAACACTAATGGATCCTTCCATTGCACCTATCTGCAGAGGGCAGATCATTGCTGGATCGGCTGTTACTGCTATAAATACACCCGGAGATAACCTTTCCATGCACCTAGGACTATCTCTTACTCAACCGGGAGATATTTTAGTTACTTCATTCCTCGGAACTCATTCATATAATGCCCTTTGGGGAGAAATGGCGACACTTTCAGGTATTGGCAGAAAAATCTCGGGTGTAATAGCTGACGGTGCTGTAAGAGACGTGAAAGCCATACTTGATAACCAATTTCCCGTTTGGGCAAAATCAATTTCCTCCAAAACCAGCAGTGTTGAAAAAATTGGGGGAATAAATGTACCGGCGGTTTGTGGAGGAGTTTTGGTCAACCCAGGCGACATCATAGTTGCAGATGATGATGGAGTTGTCGTGGTACCTCTTGAACAAGCTGAAGAAGTTTTACAGAAAGCCCAAAGAAGAGCTGAACGAGAGAAAGAAATAAAAGAGCTCCTGCTTCAAGGCAAAACGCCATATGAAATTTTTAATATGGGTATTGCACTTGAAAAAAGCGGAATCCCGATTATTAATGAAAAATATCATTCTATTAGGATTTAGAGTGAGCCCAGATTAAAAAGGGGGAATACAATGATTACTGTATGTGCAGAAGCGCTCCGAAACTTTGCATATGACGCATTTATAAAAGTGGGGTTAAATAAAGCAAACGCATTGTTGGTTAGTGACGTTTTAGTGGATGCTGATTTAAGAGGGGTTCACTCTCACGGAGTTCAAAATTTGCCTCGGTGGGCAAGAGGCTTTTTAAAGGGGCACCTTGAGTTTGAAGTCACACATGAAGATATAGATGAAGGACCAATTACAGTTATTGATGGGCAAGGGAGTTTGGGAGTTCTGGCTTCTGATATTGCAATGGACTGTGCGATCAAGCGTGCCAAAAAATATGGGATAGGAATTGTAGGAGTAAAAAATAGCAGCCACTTTGGTCCTGCTGCCTATTATACAATGAAAGCGCTGCACCATCATCAAATTGGTTTTTGCACGACAAATGGCCCTGCCGTTATGGCTCCTTGGGGTGGAAAGGATGCACTTCTAAGCAATAATCCATTTTCTTATGCTATCCCGGCCGGTGATGAACCTCCAGTTGTATTGGACATGGCTTGCAGTGTTTCTGCCAGAGGAAGAATCAGAATGATGGCGCGGGAAAATGAAACGTTGCCTGAAGGGTGGGCCATTACAAAAGATGGAGAACCTACAACAGATCCGCGTGAAGCAGTCGAAGGAACTGTATTGCCATTTGGCGGATATAAAGGCTATGGCATAGCTGTTATTAACGAGATATTATCTGCTGCATTAACCGGAGCACTTTTTTCTTTTGAAGTTGGAGGAATTTCTAAAGGGCCTGCTGAAAGTGAACTGCAAAACCATGAACAGGCTGCCTGGGGCTGCGGACATGTATTTGGAGCAATTGATATAAACAGGTTTGGAAATGGAGATGCCTTTCAGAATAGAGTTGCCTATTTAAGCCGAACCTTACGGGAATCCCCGAAAGCTAAAGGGCATGAAAGAATATTTTTGCCAGGGGAAATCGAATTTGAATTAAAGAAGAAAAGGGAAAAAGAAGGTATCCCATTGAAGCCATCTACGGTTTCCCTAATTAATTCTTTTGCCCAAGATGAAATAAAAATAAATGCTATAGAATCATATTGATAAAGGTAGTTAAAAGGTCATTCTTTTAAGCTATATAAATAGAAGAAACTACTCCATGATTAACCAAAACCACCAAGAACCGATTTATTAAACGGGACCTTACTCAGTAATTTCGAGGAGTAAGGTTCATATAAATAACAGATTGTCGACAATATATTTTAGAGACGTCGTATTTATTTAGGAGGGAACAGCATGGAAGCAAAAAAAATAAATAAAATTATCGATGCGGACGTACATCCTTGGATTAACGGAGATATTAAAGGCTTGCTCCCATATTTAAGTAAATCAATGCAAAAAGTTTTCGATGGACGTTTGACATTACCTGACCACCCGCTTCGTCCGCCATTGGAAAAATCAACATCCATTAGACTCGATGCAAAACCGCCAGGTGGAGGTGCTGGTGGATCGGACCCAATCTTTATGAGTGAGGTTTTGCTGGACCGATACAATATTGAACATGCCATTCTAACATCCGTCCAAGCGGGAAAAATAGTTGTGTATCCCAACCCAACTGAAGCCACTGCTTTAGCAAGGGCATTTAATGATTATTTTCTAAATGAGTGGCTGACAGTAGACCCACGCTATAAGTTGGCGATGTGTATCGCCGTTCACGACCCTTTGAAAGCTGCAGAAGAAATTAGGCGTATAGGGCATGAAAAGGGTGTAGTTGCTGTCTTTATGCCATTGTTTAATATTTTGATGGGGAATAGCTATTATTATCCTATTTATGAAGCAGCAGAAGAGTTAGGATTACCTATACTTATTCATCCTACGGGTACTGAAGGCGGTTTTTCGACCAGTGTCGCTATGGCGGGTGGCGTGCCATCCAGCTATATTGAGAGGCACACAGATTTTCCGCAAGTTGCATATGGAAATTTGGTCAGTATGGTCTTTGAAGGAGTATTTGTTCGATTCCCCAAGCTCAAAATTTTAGCTGCAGAGTTTGGTTACAGTTGGGTTCCCTCTGTAATGTGGAGAATGGATCAAAACTGGCGTAATTTTAGAAAGGAAGTACCATGGCTGGAAAAAGAACCCAGCAAATATTTGTTAGACCATGTCCGCTTTACTTCTCAACCAGTAGAAGAACCTGAGAAAGGCAAATATCTTATGCAAATTTTCGAAATGATGCATGCCGAAAAAACATTGATTTTTAGTACGGACTATCCTCACTGGGATAATGATTTTCCTGACAACACTTTTACTACCCTGCCAGAGGCTGTAAAGCAGCGTATATTCTATGATAATGCTGCTGAACTATTTAATTTTAACTAGATTAGAAATTAATAAATTACAGGGAGGTAAAAAGAATGGAATATTGCATTGGTGAAATTATCCATATTCCAGCAGGAAAGGCTTTAATTAAAGAAATAAATGGAACATCAATTGGAATCTTTTGTGAAGATGGTGAAATATATGCAGTAAGAAACGTTTGCCCTCATAAATTGGCACCCATTTGTGAGGGGGCAGTCTGTGGAACGATGCTTCCCAGTAAGCCCTCACAGTTTGAGTTTGGGCTTGAAGGAAAAGTGCTGAGATGTCCGTGGCATGGATGGGAGTTTAGTCTGGAAACAGGAGAGGCCCTCTTTGGGATAAGTAATAGAAAAGTTAAGACCTACCCTGTGGAAGTTAAAGATGGTATGATTTATGTAGAAATGGGATAGTTTGTAACTTCCCCTATCATACTGTCATAAGTGAGGAAAATTATACAATGAGCTTTGAAAATACAACATTATCACAGCGGATTTCTGAAGAGATTGCTATTAAAATATCAGAGGGTGCCCTTAAACCTGGTGACAGGTTATTGGAATTAGAGCTGACGAAAGAATTCGGCACCAGCAGAGCTCCAATCCGTGAAGCGTTATTTATATTGGAAAAAGACGGAATTGTCGAACGGGTACCCCGAAAAGGCGTGTTTGTAAAAAAAAGGACAAAAAAAGAGTTGCTTGATCTGTATGAGGTTGTTTACAGATTATTAGAAATAGCCCTAACTAAGCTGATGGATTCACGAACTGATGTACAGCTGAAAAAAATTGAAAATTTAATCATTAAAATGGAGGAGACACTTGAAGGCAATAAAGTTAAGCAATGCTTTGACCTGTTGGAAGAGCTACAAAAGGATTTCTTTGTCTTCTCAGGAAACACAGTTTTAGAAGATTTATATATGAGAATTAATAGCCAGTTAATTCCATTTCGATATATTTCTCTTTCCTATCCAACCAGTATGGAACATTCCATCAGGGAATACAGTGAAATAATGGCTGGTTTAAAAGAGAAGGATCTCACAAGAATACTTGAAACCTTAAAACGAAAGGAAAAGCGGGCTCTGACAGTTTTGGAGAAGTTTGTAGATAATCAGTAAACCCTACTCAGGGCCTCCTAAGACACTTTCGTAATAAATGGGAAGCGGTGGTGTCAATGAGGGTTGGATTAATAGGTTTAGGAAACTTGGGCGGCAGGATTGCCCGTAATTTATTAAATAAGGATTACAAATTATCAGTTTATGATTTGGATCGGGAATTATTACAATCTTTTAAAGAGCTTGGCGCCATTCCATATGATTCTCCTTCTGCGCTGGCCAAAAACAATGAATACGTAATAACTGTGCTGCCAAATGCAGAAATAGTAAAAAGTGTGGCCCTTGGGCCTGATGGTCTTTTGTCGGGATTCTTGGAAGGCAGTACTTTAATTGACATGACAACTTCAATACCTGAAGTCACTAAACAAATTGGCATTGAACTTTCAAAGCATGGGATTCAAATGCTGGATGCGCCAGTGAGCGGAGGAGTAAAAAAAGCTGAAGACGGAACCCTTGCTATTATGGCTGGCGGGGATGAGGCAGTTTTTTTAGGTGCTTTTTCTTTATTAAACGATATCGGCTCTCATGTGACACATGTGGGAGAGTTAGGAGCAGGCCATACAATAAAAGCACTGAACAATATGCTTTGTGCTACTACTCTAGCTGCGACTGCAGAAGTCCTGGCCATTGGGACAAAGTTAGGCCTAAATCCTACCAGAATGCTAGAAGTAATTAATACAAGCAGTGGAAGAAGCCACTCGAGTGAAATCAAATTTCCTCAGCAAGTATTATCGAGGAAATTTGATGTGGGCTTTACAATTGATTTAATGTGCAAGGACCTTACTATTGCCAGTGGCATAGCTGAAGGAGCAGAAGTGCCTTCATTTATATCCAGCGCCGTTTTTCAGTTATGGCAGTATGCAAAGTCTCAGGGCGGAGGGGAGATGGATCATACGGCCATTGCGAAATTTATTGAGGAGATGGCGGGTGTGGAGATAAAGGTTTAATCCATTGGTTTCTGTCTTAAAACATATTGAAGCGTGGGTAATGTCATGGTTTGCTATAAAAGTTAAATTTGATGTAAATAAATTTTAAATGCTAGACTTATCATTTTTCAAAAAAAGCTTTTGCCTGCTTAGGTAAAAGTTTTTTTGGCTTTTTTATAACCTAGTGACAACCTGTCAACATTGGCGAGAAAACTTAATTATTTATAATATCGATATTTAATAATAAATTATTCCATTTTTAAATGTATTGAAGATTGAGAAAAATCTGATATCATTTTATTTATAGCTTTTTCCTATAAAAGTAAAGCTTTTCATAGTTTTAGGGGGTGAATAAGCTTAAGGGTTAAACAATAGTTTTGAGTATTATGAAAGGGCTTACAAAAAGATAGAGTGGAGTGATTTTATGAGTGAATTACTTAAAAATGCAGTAGAAGATAAAAATGTAACCTATGGAAAAGTTGCAAATATGGTCGAAGCAATGAAGCTGGAGTTTAGAGAGTTTGAAATCCCTGAGCCGGCATCCAATTCTTTATTAGTAAAAGTGCTGCGGACTAATGTGTGTGGTTCCGAACTACATATTTGGAAAGGACTTCATCCTACCAAGAAAACTGGAGTTCTAGGTCACGAAATGGTTGGGGTTATTGAAAAAATAGGTCCAGAGTTGACCACGGACTTTGCCGGGCAGCCAATTAAAGTAGGAGACAGAGTAGCAGCGTGCTATTTTCGAACTTGCTTAAAATGTAAGGCTTGTTTACGAGGAGATTTTAATACATGTGAAAATAGTATTGAATTTTGGAATAAACGTCCTGAGGAATATCCGCATTTTCACGGTGCCTTTGCATCTCATTACTATATACACCCAAATCAATATTTTTATAAAGTTCCTGATAATATTCCTGATGTTGCTGCTGCAAGTGCTAACTGCGCATTATCCCAAGTTTATTACGGCTTAGATCAAGGTGAGCTAGCAACTGGGGAAACTGTTGTTATTCAAGGTGCTGGGGGTCTTGGTTTAAATGCAGCTGCTGTTGCAAAGGAACGGGGGGCACAGGTAATTGTAATTGATGGTGTTGAATCCAGATTGGAAACAGCAAAAGAGTTTGGGGCAGACCACGTAATAAACTTCAGGAATTATGAAAGTCCTGAACAAATAGCTGAAGTCATTCGCTCCTTCACTAATGGGGAAGGTGCTGATTTAGGGTTAGAAGTATCTGGTGTTCCTGCTGCTTTTGGTGAAGGGATCCAGTTCATTAGAAATAATGGCAGATATGTAACGATGGGAAACATCTCGCCTGGAATAAACATTGACTTTGATCCAGGCCTTTTAACTAGAAAAGGAATAAAAATCATTCCTGTTTTACGCTATAAACCGTGGTATCTGAAGAAGTCCTTACAATTCTTATCAAAATACATTGATAAGTATCCTTTTGATAAGATGATTGATTGTGAAATACCTTTTGAGAATATTGCGGAAGCATTGGATAAGTCCGCTAGGCGTGAGGTTACTCGTGCATCTATTACTATTTAAATCTAAAAGTCTCATTGTGGAAAGGATGGTAGGGGATGTCGCTTAAAACAGAAACTATTACTTATTATAATTTTATAAATGGGGAATGGAAGTCCTCAAACAGCAATGAAAAGATAGAAAGTAAAAATCCTGCAGATAACACAGAAATAGTTGGTATTGTTCAAAAATCTACAGAAAAAGATCTTGATGAAGCTGTCATGGCAGCTAAATCTGCCCAAAAAGCTTGGAGAAACAAAGGATTTATTGCAAGAGGGCAATACTTATATAAAATTGCAGAGGTACTTGAAGAAAATATTGAGGATATCGCAATAACGATGACAAAAGAAATGGGGAAAACCTTAGCTGAAGCTAAAGGAGAAACCATGAGGGCCATTTCGGTCTTTAAATATTATGCAAGTGAAGGAATGAATAAAATAGGTGACGTCATTCCACACACTGAAAGTGATGGTTTAATGTACACAACAAGAGTTCCATTAGGCGTTGTCGGAATTATTACTCCATGGAACTTTCCTATTGCAATTGCAGCCTGGAAGATTGCGCCAGCAATTGTTTCTGGGAATACTGTTGTTTTTAAACCTGCACAAGAAACAAGTATTACAGCTGTAAAACTAGTAAAATGCATCGCTGAGGCAGGTATTCCGAAAGGTGTAGTAAACCTGGTAACAGGCACCGGCTCAACAATAGGCCAAGGAATTATTGACCACGCTGATATTCAGGCAATAAGCTTCACTGGTTCCAATGATGTAGGGAAACGCGTAGCAATTGGTGCGGCGAGCAGAGGGGCTAAGTTTCAGACAGAGATGGGCGGCAAGAACCCGGTAATCGTTGCAGATGATGCGGATTTGGATTTAGCTGTTGAACAAACTATTAATGGAGGTTTGAAATCAACAGGGCAAAAATGTACTTGTACCAGCCGCGTCATAATTATGGAAGATGTGTTTGATCAGTTCAAGGAGAAACTATTATCGAAGGTAAGAGAAATTACAGTAGGAAGTGGCTTAGAATCCGACACATGGATGGGTCCATGTTCAAGTGAGAAACAGCTTCAGACAGTTGTTAATTATATTAAACAAGGCATTAATGAAGGCGCCACTCTTCTTTATGGGGGTAAAAGACTTGAGCAAGGAAAATTAAAGGAAGGATACTATGTTGAACCAACAGTCTTCGAAAACGTTACCACTTCAATGGTGATTGCACAGGAAGAAATTTTTGGTCCTGTATTAGCCTTGATTAAAGTCCGATCCATTGAAGAAGCTTTAGAGATTGCTAATGATGTTAAATATGGATTAAGTGCAGCCATATTTACAAGAGATATCGGAAGGATGATGACATTTATAAAAGAGATAGATGCAGGCCTTGTCAGAATTAATGCAGAAACGGCAGGAGTTGAACTTCAGGCTCCATTTGGAGGAATGAAGGAGTCAAGTTCCCATTCAAGGGAGCAAGGAAAGGCAGCGATTGAATTCTTTACTGCTACCAAAACTGTATTTGTAAAAGCGTAATTCCTTTAATTAATAGGGGGGCTTAACATGAAGAAGAAATGGATCCTATTCGTGCTAATGGTTTCGTTGGTTTTATTTACAGCTGCTTGCAGCAGCAGTTCTAGTAATGCTTCGACTAAGGAAGGAGCAGAAAATGCGTCTGATAAAGATGGCGGAAACAGCTTTCCTGAAAAGTCTATTACTTTAATTGTTCCATATGCTGCTGGAGGCGGTACTGATGCTACTGCAAGAGCTTTAGCAAAAGCAGCTGAAAAACATTTAGGTCAATCAATAGGAGTTGTTAATAAAACTGGCGGAAATGCAGTAGTTGGGATTAGCGAGGCAGCAAATGCCAAACCTGATGGCTATACCATCATTATGAATGCAAATGAGATAGCTCTTTTGCCGCATATGGGGCTGACTCCAATTACCTATGAAGATTTTGCACAGGTAGCTCATATTAATTTTGATCCTTCTGCTTTAACTGTCCCTGCAGATGCTCCATATGATACGCTAGAAGAATTTTTAGCTTATGCGAAAGAAAACCCAGGAAAAATTCGCGTTGGAGGAACGGGGAAAGGCGGGATATGGCATCTGGGTTCAGCTTCAATTGAGAAAGCGGCTGATGTCCAGTTTAACTACGTTCCTTTCGATGGAGCAGCACCGGCAAAGACTGCATTATTAGGCGGACATATAGAAGCAATTACGGTCAGCCCCGCGGAGGTCTTAGCCCAGGTGGAGGCTGGTGAATTAAAGACACTTGGTGTTCTCTCCGATGAAAGATCAACCATCATGCCAGATGTACCTACCTTCAAAGAGGCTGGATACGAAGCAAATGTTGGTGTATGGAGAGCAATTGATGCTCCTTCAGATACTCCTCCTGAGGTTGTTAAGGTATTGGAAGAAGCTTTTTCAAAGGCTGTTGAAGATGAGGAATTTGTTGACTTTATGAATAAAAATGGTCTGGGGATTGCTTTTAAAGGTACCGAAGAGTATAAGGAATTAGTTGCTAAAGACCATGAATTCTTTGGAGGGCTACTAAAAGAGTTGGGGATAACTCAGTAGCACTCTTTCATTAAATAATAATGAATGCAAAGAGCTGTTTCCCCAGCACTTTGCATTCATTCATTTATAGCATAAAGTCAGGGGGATCGAAAATGAGAAGAGCGAATATAATTAGCAGTTTCATTGCTATTTTCATTGCTGGACTGTTTTTTATTATGACGACTCAATTTAAAGAGATATCGGTTCAGGATACAGGACCAGCTTTTATGCCAAATCTGTATGCGGGTGTTCTTGTTATCCTTGCACTACTTCTTATAATTAATTCCGCCAAAAAAAGCGATGATACAGAAAATGGGAGTAAGTCTAGTATAAAACTAGTTTTTGTCACTATGCTTTTAATTATTGTTCTTACTTTCCTAATTCCCATTCTTGGTTTTTACATAATAACTCCTATAGCAGTTTTTTGTTTTTTAAAAATCTTTAAAGAAAAGAAACTTTCAATCCTTTTTGGTTTACCTATAGGCATAGTATTATTTGTTTTTATATTATTTCAAAAACTGCTTCTAGTACCGATTCCTTCTGGGATTATTTTTCAGTAAAGGAGCTTGAAAATGGAATTATTAATTGAAGGATTTTTAAATGTTCTTAATATAAAGGTTCTCCTTATCCTATTTATGGCAGGAGCGATCGGAATCATTTTAGGTGCTTTACCGGGTCTTACTGCAACTATGGGAGTTGCTTTATTATTGCCTGTAACCTTTGGCATGGAACCTGTTACGGGAATTCTTTTATTAGTAGGGGTTTACTTTGGGGCGATTTATGGCGGGTCAATCACTGCTATTCTATTGAGGACCCCTGGTACACCCTCTTCAGCAGCAACTGCCCTTGATGGTTATGAAATGACAAAAAAAGGATTAGCTTATAAAGCTTTAACTGTTTCAACATTATCCTCCACTATTGGAGGGGTACTAAGTGTAATAGTCTTGATTTTAATTGCACCTCAACTGGCTGAATTCGCTTTAAAATTCAGTGCTCCCGAATCATTTGCACTTGCTTTCTTTGGACTTGCGATTATTTCAAGTATTTCGGGGAAGTCTCTGCTTAAGGGATTAATTGCTGGGGTGACAGGGTTATTAATAGCTACTATAGGTATTGATCCAATTGGCGGGTTTCCGCGTTTTACCTTAGGTATTGAAAATTTAATGAGCGGTGTAAATTATATACCTGTATTAATTGGGCTATTTGCTGCCTCAGAAGCATTTCGTTCTGTAGAAGACATTTATAAAAGCAGTAATTCCGTTAAAGCCATCGAGAAGGTTAAATTAAAATGGAGTGAATTTAAAAGTTTAATCACAGTTATATTAAGGTCATCTGGCATTGGAACATTTATTGGCATGATTCCTGGTGCTGGCGGGGATATAGCTTCATTTGTTGCCTATAATGAAGCAAAAAGATTTTCAAAAAAACCTGAAGAGTTTGGGAAAGGGAATGCTGAAGGCGTATCAGCTTCAGAAGCAGCCAATAATGCTTGTACTGGTGGTGCTATGATTCCCTTATTAACCCTTGGGATACCAGGTGATGCTGTTACAGCTGTTATGCTGGGTGCACTTATGGTCCAAGGGCTTCAGCCTGGACCTTTGTTATTCACAAACCATGGCGGGATTGTATATACCCTATTTATAGGGATGTTGTTAGCCAATCTTTTAATTCTATTTTATGGTCTGCTGGGAATCCGTTTGTTTACTAAAATCCTGACCATTCCCAAGGTTATTTTAACACCAATCATTCTTATACTGTGTATCGTAGGATCATATGCCTTAGGAAATAATTTTTTTGATGTTTGGGTTATGTTGATTGCTGGTATAGTAGGGTATTTTATGCATAAATATGAATTCCCAGTTTCACCGGTTATTTTAGCTTTGATATTAGGTCCGATGTTAGAAGCTAACTTACGAAGATCTCTCGTCCTGTCAAATGGGGATATTAGTATATTATTCACAAGGCCCATATCCTTAATATTGATTTTATTGGCTGTAATGACACTGTTTTATCCATATATTACAAAATTGATAAAAAGCCGAAAAAATTACGATATAGAGGCTTAGTTATTTTACGAGCAGGCTGCTTTCGTGTAGCAGGCTTAAATACGAATCTAGAATCTTTAAGCTTTCTATGGTATTAGATCTGGGGTGTTTTCTCTGGATTCGGTAATACTTACGATCCGGAGGAGGAGTTTCAAGCCAATATAATGAAAACCCTTCCATTTTTATAAACTTTTTAGCCATGGACATAGGAACGATAACCCATTTATTAGGGAAACTCATAAAATTAAAAATTAATCCTGCTGAATCAATTCTGATTCCTAAAAACTCTCTGTCTTCCCTGCATCTTTCATACCAGGCTTGAAAAGAAGGACTCCACTCATGGTATAACTCGTTACTAGGATCCAAATCTAAAAAGTTTATATATTTGTGGGACTTCTCTGGATTGAAATCATGCCTTATGACAACCAAGGGTTCTGAATAGAACTTCTTAATTATTAAATCGGGCCGGGGTTTTTCAAGTAAAGCGAAGGCAATATCGATTTTATCCTGTTCTAAAAGGGAGTATAATTCTTCTCCTATATATGTTATTAGTCTTAAATTCATCTCATTTGAATGGCTATTAAGTGCTTTATAAACGGGGGGAAGAATAAAATTATGAATACTATCCACTGCTCCGATTGTCAAAGCCTGTTTTTTCTGGGATCTAAGGTACTTAGTTTCCTGAATTAGTTCCTCCCATTGTTTTGCTATCTTTAAAAATTCTTCACCACTTGGTGTTAAAGATAAAGAACGAATGCCACGGCCTCTTTCGATTAAAGTCATCCCGACAAATTCTTCCAGCTGGGTGAGTCTGTGGCTTAGAGTTGATTGAGTTAAAAAAAGAGAGCTGGCTGCTCCTGTTAAACTGCCATGGCGAACAATGGCAAGAAAGGCTTGTATTCCAGAAGATTCCAAAATTAATCACCTCATATATTTTTCTGGCTAGTCTAAAAAGAAAGGATAGTAATCATTTGGCAAGTTCAACGAAGACAATTAAAGCAATAGGATCTTAGAGATAACTCACAGTTCCCATTATATTACATAAACGGTTGAAAAACATGTAAAATATTAAAATACATGATATTAAATAATATAATATTCCATTTTATAATAGTTAACTCTCTTGGTATGATGTAAAAAGTTAGAATATTTAAATTACTTTTTGTTTAAGTATCCTGTTTTAAGTATAAAAAAGGAGGAACAAATATGGAAGAAACTGAGCTATCCATTATTATAGGCGGCCAGCAAGGAGAGGGTATTGAAAGTGTTGGTGAAATCTTAGCAAAGGCTATGAGCAGAATAGGATACCATCTTTTTGGAGCGAGAAGTTTTTCATCACGTATTAAAGGTGGCCATACGGATTTTAATCTCAGAATTAGTAAGGTTCAGGTATTTAACAATTCGGAAGATTTGGATATCATTATAGCCTTTGATGAAGATACGATCAGTCTTCATCAGCAATCGCTCAAAGCTAATGGAATCATCTTGTGTGATCCAAAGACAGTAAATATTAATAATATTAACCTCGGCAAGGAAATTCGGTATCACGAAATTCCCTTAACCCAGTTAGCAGCAGAGCTTGGAAGTCAAATTATGAAAAACATTATTGCTGTCGGTGCTGCATGTTCATTATTGAACCAGCCCATAGAAGAATTTGAAACAGCCATAAAGGAACAGTTTGAAAAAAAGGGAAAGTCAATAATCGAAAATAACCTGGGTGCTTTGCGCAAAGGGTACCAATATGCAAAGGAAGTAATTGAAGTCCATTTTCCGATTGAAAAAGCGACTTCCGGACAGCGTATTTTTATGTCTGGAAATGACGCTATTTCGCTAGGGGCTGTACTGGGAGGCTGTCGTTTCATGGCAGGTTATCCTATTACACCTGCTTCAGAAGTTCTTGAGAATTTAACCAGAATTATTCCTGAATACGGAGGAGTTGTTGTACAAACAGAAGATGAATTAGCAGCTATATCCATGGTTTTAGGTGCGGGCTATACAGGTGCCCGTGCAATGACTGCCACTGCAGGCCCTGGAGTTTCTTTAATGCAAGAGGCAATCGGACTTTCAGGTGCTGGGGAAATTCCTGTTGTAATAGTAGATTGTCAGCGGGGAGGTCCCAGCAGCGGTATGGCAACTAAGTTTGAACAGAGTGATCTAAATGCTATGTTTTCAGGTACACATGGTGAATCACCCAGGATTATCCTATCTCCGAGTACCGTTTTAGAGGCATTTACGGATATGCCCAAAGCGTTTAATTTAGCTGAAAAATTTCAGTGTCCTGTTTTTGTTGCCTCGGATTTGATGCTGGCAACTTCAAAACAAACTTTTGATTTCCAAGAGGTAAACGAAATAGAAATTGATCGTGGAAAATTAGCCGGCGATTTAGAGCTTTTTGAAAATGAAAAAGCTTTTTACGAGCGGTTTGCAATAACTGAGGATGGTATAACTCCAAGAAGTATACCTGGTCAAAAGAAAGGAATGCATCATGTGACTGGCATCGAACATGGGCCATCAGGACATCCCAGTGAAAATCCCAACAACAGGAAAGAGCAAATGGACAAAAGAAAAAGGAAATTAGAAAATGTTCCTCTAGATCAATCAATTAAATATGAAGGAAGTCAACATCCTGATATATTGTTAATTGGTTTTGGATCTACATATGGAGTAATTCATGAAGCCAGGAAAAAAATGCACAGTTCAGGGATTGAAGTTGGACATGCGCATATACGCATGCTTCAGCCCTTAGCAAAAGATGAACTAACAAATTATACAGGACTTGCTAAAAAAGTGTTTATAATAGAACAAAATTCAACGGGACAGTTAGCGAATATAATTAAACAAAAGGTAGCCATTCATTCTAAAGTACACAGCATTTTAAAATATAATGGTATTCCCATCAAGACTTCAGAAATTATTACTTACATTCACAATCATTTTGATGTGTCTAGTAATAAGGAGCTGGTATAAATATGACAACTCTAAAAGATTATCGAGTAGATATTAAGCCTAATTGGTGTCCAGGCTGTGGAGACTTTTCTGTCTTAGCAGCAATTCAAAGGGCAGCAGTCAACTTGAAAATTGAGCCTGAAGATTTTGTCCTTCAATCCGGTATTGGCTGTTCTGGAAGAATATCAGGCTACCTAAATGTTTATGGAATGCATTCTATGCACGGACGTGCATTAGGACTGGCTCAAGGTGTGAAATTAGCTAATAAGAATTTAACAGTTGTCTGTGCAGGTGGAGATGGAGACGGATTTGGAATTGGACTTAATCATTTTGTTCACGCAGCCCGTCGAAACATCGATATAACATATATTGTAATGGATAACCAAATTTATGGACTAACCAAAGGACAAATGTCACCTACAAGCCCTAAAGGCTTCTTAACAAAGTCTACTCCAGAGGGAAATCCGGAAAGTCCAGTTTCTCCAATACATGTAGCCCTTTCCTCAAATGCTAGCTTTATCGCACAAGGGTTCTCAGGAAATTTAAAACAAATAACCTCATTAATTGAACAAGGCATCCAGCATAAAGGTTTTTCTTTCATCAATATATTTAGTCCTTGCGTAACATTTAATAAAGTATTTACGTATGACTGGTTTAAACAGAATTTAATAAACCTAGACAATGAAAATGACTACGATGTGTCAAACCGAAGTTTGGCTTTTGAAAAAGTTGAGCAAACAAATGGGTTTATTACAGGTGTCATTTACCGGAAAGAGCGAAAGGAATTTACTGAGTCACTACCAGGGAATTCAGGCAAATCGAGTTTAATTGACCAAAATTTATCGGTTAACAAAAGCGATATTCACAATCTATTGAGTAGATATATGTAAGATTATCAATTGCACATACCACATCAAACATTCGATACTAATTGTAAAGGGTCTTCATGACTCTTTACTTTTTTATTTTTATTGCTCTGTCAAAACTTATTGTTTTTTTAGCTTACTGTTGATTGGACCGGAACACACGAGATTTTCGCAAATGCTATCGCATTTCCTTCGTGCGGTGTTTACTCAGAGATGCTTATTCAAAGCCCTGCGACCCAGGCGGAGCGTCGGACCGCCCAAAGAAAGGGAGTACCTACAGTGAAAATCAACATTCAGATTTAACAGATCCATTTTAACCAAGAACAAATATTAGGAGCATTTATAAAGAAATAGGAATCGACATTAAAAATCTTTAGAATATTCATAATAATTATTGAAATTGCGGATTGGATACAGTATCCTATTTATATAAAGCTAAGATTTTTCCAACAAATTAATGGGGGAATAATGCTATGAAGCTAGTAAATGAAGTAACGATTTATGAAGTCGGTCTCCGGGATGGACTTCAGCTTGAGTCAAAAGTCTTAACAGTTGAAGAGAAGCTGGATATCTTTACTTTATTTAGGGAAGCCAATGTGTCCGAAGTTGAATTTGGTTCTTTTGTTCATCCAAAGTTAGTGCCGCAAATGGCGAACACTTCGAATTTTTATGCCCATATCCAACAATATGAACAAGAGATGGAGCTTGTTGCGCTTGTCCCTAATTTAAAGGGACTTGAAATTGCAAAAGAGAATGGTGTGAAGTCTGTTAATTATGTTTTATCGGCGAGTAATACGCATAATCAGCAAAATGTACGCCAAACAACAGAAGAATCACTGAACAGCTTTAAAATCTTGTCCCAATTTGCATCTGAGAATGCTATCGCTTTAAACGTTACAGTTGCCACTTCATTTGGCTGTCCATTTGAAGGAACGGTCCCCCAGAAACGCATCATGAATATAGTAGACACCCTCCTTTTACATAACATTAAAAGAATTACACTTGCAGATACAACTGGTATGGCTAATCCCAGGCAGGTTTATGAATTAACAAAAGAAGTTGTAAATGAATGGAGAAACTTTGAATTTGGCTGCCATTTTCACAATACAAGGGGAATGGGGCTTGCGAATGTTCTGGCCGGAATGGAAGCGGGAATTACTATGTATGATGCCTCCATTGGCGGAATTGGCGGCTGCCCATTTGCTCCTGGTGCAACAGGAAATGTTAGTACAGAAGATGTTGTACACATGCTGGAGGAGATGGGTGTTAAAACGTCTATTGATCTGGATACATTAATACAGGCTTCTCATAGATTGAAAGAAATACTTGGCCATGATTTACCGGGGCAAGTTGCGAAGGCAGGAAAGAGCTCCCGAAAATATCCGGTGCCAAGTTAGCATTCATACTAATTGATTGAAGGGATGAGTTACATGTTAGTACAAACCTATGAAACGATAAAAATTGAAAACCCGGATCAGCAGCAAGGCATTGCTCTATTGACGTTAAACCGCCCTGATTCCATGAACGCCTTGAATACAAAAATGGCATTGGAATTAATCGAAGCTCTGGATGAATTAAAATATGATGAAAATGTCAGAGTTTTAATTATTACAGGTGCTGGCACAAAGAGCTTTTGTGTAGGAGCTGACCTAAAAGAGCGGAATGGTATGTCTCAAAAGGATTGGAAAAAACAGCATGATTATTTTGAACAAGTGACTGAGAAAATCCGTGAATTTCCATATCCGGTAATCGGCGCTGTAAATGGCTATGCATTGGGAGGAGGAATGGAAATTGCGCTAAGCTGTGATATTAGAACAGCTGCACCACAGGCAGGGATGGGACTGCCTGAAGTAAAATTAGGCCTTATACCTGGAATCGGCGGTACCCAGCTGCTTGCCCGTATCCTCCCAATAGGTTTGGCAAAGGAAATGCTTTTCACAGGCAAACGAATTACTGCTGAAGAAGGGAAGCAATTAGCATTGATCAATCATGTTTTTTCAGCTGAAACGCTGATAGAGGAAACGGTTAAACTTGCAGAGAGCATCGCTGCGAATGCGCCACTTTCCCTTAAAGCTTTAAAGAAAGCTGTCAATAAAGGAACGGAAACAGATTTAGCAACTGGGCTTGTGCTCGAGCTGGAAGCTTACTATAAATGTGCAAACTCTGAAGATCGTTTGGAAGGCATCTATGCATTTAATGAAAAACGTCCACCGGAATGGAAAGGGAAGTAAAGAAAACCTTTTACCATAAGCTGTTTTAGTACTTTGTAATTGAAGTGAACTCAACTGGCAAGTTTAATAGAGTTAACCAAAAAAATATCATTTGGAGGCAGTAAAGATGACAAATACAAAAACAATGGAAAATACCGAACACGAAATGATCCGAAAAAGCGTTCGCACTTTATGTGAGCGCTTTCCTGAGGAATATTGGAGAGATACTGATGAGAGAGATGCCTATCCGACCGCTTTTGTTAAGGCCCTAACCGATGAGGGCTGGCTGTCTGTTCTCATTCCTGAAGAATATGGCGGAGCAGGCCTGGGAATGAAAGAAGCAGGAATCATTTTAGAGGAGATCAATCGTTCTGGCGGAAATGCAGGTGCTTGCCATGCACAAATGTATACGATGGGGGCCTTGCTGCGTCACGGAAACGAGGAGCAAAAGCAAAGATTTCTTCCCAAAATTGCAAGCGGTGAATTGAGGCTTCAAGCTTTTGGTATTACTGAACCAACAGCAGGCAGTGATACCACAAGCATTCAAACATTTGCAGAGAGAAAGGGAGACAAATATATCGTACATGGCCAAAAGATTTGGACCTCCCGTGCCGAGCATTCTGATTTAATGATGCTTTTGGCGAGAACAACTCCGAAAGACCAGGTGCAAAAGAAAACGGACGGTTTAAGCCTCTTTATCCTTGATATGAAGGAGCAGGCAGATAAGATAGATATTCGCCCAATTGATACCATGATCAATCACGCGACCACTGAAGTCTTTTTTGAAGGGGCCGAAATTCCGGTCGAGAACTTGATTGGCGAAGAAGGCAAGGGATTCAGATATGTATTGGGCGGTATGAATGCAGAACGTATATTAATAGCTTCTGAATCAATTGGGGATGGCATGTATTTCGTGGATAAATCCGTTCAATATGCCAATGAACGTGTTGTTTTTAATAGGCCAATCGGTCAAAACCAAGGTGTTCAATTCCCGATTTCAAGAGGTTACATGGATATCCAGGCTGCAAAATTAATGAGGGACAAAGCAGCAGAAATGTTTGATGCAGGAGTTGATTGCGGTGCAGAAGCGAATATGGCAAAATACCTTGCTTCTGAAGCTACTTGGCGTGCCGCAAATGCAGCCATGGACACATATGGCGGATATGGCTTTGCAAAAGAGTACAATATTGAAAGAAAGTTTAGGGAAGCAAGATTGTTTATCGTAGCGCCAATTTCTAATAATTTGGTTGTGAGCTTTGTAGGCCAGCATGTTCTTGGTTTGCCGCGATCTTATTAATCAATTCAGAAATGAGGGCCTTAAATAGAAGGGCCCTCTCCTTAAAAAAGGGGGAGCCAGAATGGCAGGACCGTTAACAGGTATAACAGTTGTAGATGTAACTACAAACATTTCCGGACCTAGTTTAACTATGATTCTCGCTGATTTAGGTGCTGAAATCATTAAAATTGAAAGGCCGGTTACTGGAGACGACTCAAGGGGGATGGGTCCCTTTTGGGAAGGAGAAGGCGTATATTTTCTCCATATTAATCGAAATAAAAATTCTATTGTTATAGATCTGAAGCAGGAGAAAGGCAGAAAAATTGTTTATGATCTGGTTGGAAAAGCTGATGTATTTGTTGAAAATTTCCGATATAAAAAAGCGGAAAACATGGGACTGGGATATGAGAAATTAAAAGAAATTAATCCTTCACTTGTTTATTGCTCCTTGTCTGCTTATGGACAGGAGGGACCTTTGCGTGAGAGATCAGGGTATGATGCGATCGCCCAAGCAGATTCTGGCATTATTGGCATTAATGGAGCAGAAGGTTCAGAGATTGCGAGGGTGCCAGTTTCGGTTCTTGATCAGGGAAGTGCGATGTGGGGAGCAATTGGTATTATCTCTGCACTCCTTCATAAAGAAAAAACAGGCGAGGGCCAATTGGTCACAACTTCACTTTATGAAACAGGTGTCTTTTGGGTGGGCTACCATATGCTATCCTGGCTTGCAACCGGACAGGAACCCAGGAAAAATGGTGCCGGCCATACTGCCTTTGCACCATATGGGGCTTTTTATGCCAGCGATGCACCTGTTATGATTGGAATATCGAATAATTCCTTATTCAGGCGCTTATGCACTGTGCTTGGGAAAGAGGAATGGGTCACAGATCCGCGATATGAAACTAACCCCAAACGAGTTGAAAACCGTGAGAATTTAAGAGTGGCTATTGAAAATATTCTTCAATCCAAGCCTGCTGATGAATGGGTTGGACTTTTGGCAGCGGCTGGAGTACCAAGTTCAAAGGTGAAAAAGATTTCAGAAGTTGTAGAGGATGAGCAAGCAGAAGCAATTAATATGTGGAAGAATGTCCCGCATACAAGTATCAAAGACTTCAAGCTGCCGCGGCTGCCTTTCGAGTTAAGTAATTCTTCTGCAGAGATTAATCAAGCTCCGCCTAAGCTTGGGGAGGATACGATAGACATTTTGGGAAAGCTTGGCTATGAAGAGGCGAAAATTAAGGAACTGCTTAAAGATAAAACGATCCAAACTTCAGAAGAAAAAGCAGAATCTCGCTGACTTAATAGAATTAATATGTAACTTTAAAAATCTCCCGGTTATAAAGCGGGAGATTTTTAAATATCTAAGGCTGTACCTCATTAATCCTTAATATACTTTTGAATCTTTCTAAAAGCAGTAGATTGATTTATTCCCAGTGCCTCACCAACTTTATAGGAGCTTTTATATTTCTTATAAGCCTTAATGATTAATTGTTCTTCCAATTCTTCATGTGCTTGTTTTAATGGGCATATGTCATTGATCTGGATAAGATATTGTGAGTCATCATTTCTGGAGTTTATGATCTTTTGTGGCAAATCTATCATTTGGATTTCATTTTTATCAGCAGTAACGACCAGGCGTTCCATCAGGTTTTCCAATTCTCTTACATTTCCTGGCCAATTATAGTTAATTAATTGATTCTCTGCTTCCAAAGAAAGATAGGTGGATGAACCGTATTTTTTATTAAATTTATCTAAAAAATAATCCATTAAATAGGAAATATCCTCTTGCCTCGTTCTTAATGGGGGAATATAAATGGGTATGACATTCAATCTGTAGTATAAATCTTCTCTAAATGTACCTTCCTCCACCATTGATTCTAAGTTCTTATTAGTTGCAGCGATAATTCTTGTATTGATATGTACTGGTTTGGTACCCCCAAGCCGCTGAATTACATTATCTTGGAGAGCTTTTAAAAGCTTAACTTGCAGGTTAAGGGGCATTTCACCAATCTCGTCCAAAAATAAAGTGCCTCCATCAGCTTCCTCAAATAATCCCTTTTTCCCTTCTTTATTTGCTCCTGTAAAAGCGCCGGACTCGTATCCAAAAAGTTCGGATTCAATGAGAGACTCTGGTATTGCACCACAATTAACATGGATAAACGGCTGCTTACTTCTATTGCTTTTTTTATGTATTAAAGATACGATTACACCTTTTCCAACACCAGATTTTCCTGTAACAAGAACAGTGGAATCTACCTTCGCAATTTTATCTACCATTTTCACGATTTTACGCATATTAGGTGAAAAAGAGATAAATTCTTCCGGGTCTTTATTTTGAAATCTCCGCAGTTCTTCGAGTTCTTCTTGGAAACTCTCTAATAAATGTTCGGTCCGCTCAATCTTGTCACGAAGCTGTCTGATTTCGGTGAGGTCTCTGGAAGTAAAGATAATGAAGTCAATATTTCCTTCAGCATCAAGGGAGGGGTTCCCAATACAATGGATTGTATGGCCAGTTCTTGTTCTTTGAATCATAGATACCCGTTCCTTCCGTTCTTTTACGATAGGAAATAGCGAAGGGGAAAACAGTCCCTTTCTGGCAAGCTCTTCAGTGTTTTTTCCTACTATTTCATTTGCTTTCATGCCATAAAATACTTCACCCGCCGGATTGACACGCAGTACTTTTCCATTGCCGTCAGTCACGAAGATCTCATCAAAACAGGTATTAATAATCGTTTCTAATTCATGATTTAAAGTCTTGTAAAGTGTAATCTCGCTTGCTTCCATCAATTCACCTCCATTTTTAAATGAAGTTCTAATAACTGTTATTGAAATAATAGCATAATAAGCAGACAGCAACAATTCATAATATTTAGAATAATGAATATAATAATGCAGGGGTGCATTATTTGTAATGCATGGAATCATCAAAAGTGAATTTAAAGAATCATTGATTCTTCATCTAATGAACATATCTACTTTTGGCATAGAACTTGCAGAATACTTTTTAAGGACTTTTTTATTAATCATCTATTATAAGGAGGTATTCTTTATGTCCACGTTTAATAAAGATCAAATCAAGAAACTCCAAGAGTTGGATAAAAAGCATTATTTACACCCAACATCCTCGTTGAGACAGCACCAGGAAACCGGCCCGAAACGAATTTTTACTGAAGGGAAGGGGATATATTTAACAGATGTAAATGGAGATCGCTATATTGATGCGCTGTCATCCTTGTGGAATGTCAATGTAGGACATGGAAGGAAAGAGCTTGGCGAGGCTGCCAGCCAACAGATGGGCAAGCTTGCATATAGTTCATCTTTTAATAATCTTTCGCACGATACGGTTATTCAGCTGTCTGAGAAGCTGGCAAGCCTAACACCTGGTGACTTGAATGTGTTTTTCTTTACTTCCGGCGGATCCGAATCAAATGATACTGCATTTAAGCTTATAAGACATTATTGGAAGTTGAAGGGAGAGCCGGAAAGAAAGAAGATTATCGGATTAGAGCGTGCCTATCATGGTATTACAATGGGGGCCACAAGTGCAACTGGAATTCAGCAATTTCAAAATATGACAACCTCGCTTGCGCCAGATTTTCTCCATGCGGCAGCTCACAAAACGAATTGTGAATTAGGAGATAAAAATGATCCGGATTATTCAAGAAGCATAAGAGGAATTATTGAAAATGAAGGACCCGAAAAGATTGCTGCTGTAATCGTTGAACCGATACAGGGGGCAGGGGGAGTTATCATTCCTCCGAATGGTTATTTAGAAGCTGTTCGTGAGCTTTGTGATCAATATGGAATCTTAATGATAGCTGATGAAGTTATCTGCGGTTTTGGACGAACAGGAAAAATGTTCGGTGTAGACCATTGGAATGTGGTACCTGATGTCATGTGTATGGCAAAGGGAATTACAAGTGGTTATATTCCTCTGGGTGCGGTTGCCATTACTGAACGATTAAGAGACAGCCTCGCAGAAGTATCAGATGATGTTTTGTTCCATGGTTTCACTTATAGCGGTCATCCGACTGCCTGTGCGGTTGCATTAAAAAATATCGAAATTATAGAAAAGGAAAATCTGCCAGCCCATGCAAGCAAGATGGAGAAAGAGCTAATCAAAGGATTTGAATATTTGACAGAGAAGCATAAATCCGTGACAAAGTCCCGGGCAAGAGGTTTGATTGGGGCTTTTGAATTATTTGAGGATAGGGAGCAGGAGATTCCATTTGCACCGGAGAATATGGCTGCACAGAAGCTAGTTGAAGAATGTCTTTCCCGAGGACTGATAGTGCGATCTGTTACGTTTGGCGGAACAAATATAATTGCACTATCACCACCGCTTATCATTACGAAAGAAGAAATTGATAAAGTGATATCGATCTTTTCAGACGCGATTCAAGTTGTTGAAAAAAGTTTAAGATTACAGAGTGTGTAAGGATTAATATACTATGAATCCAGTGCCTATTCATCTGAGTAGGCACTGGATTCGACATAAATATCAGAATATTTATTATATTTTGATTTTTCACTTGCTCTCAAACGTTGTCATCTAAAAATGAGTGGAGGTAAATGAATGAGTGAAAGCAGATTTATAAAAACACTTGGGAATAGGGATGTCCTTGCTCTTGCTTTTGGGGCAATGATTGGCTGGGGCTGGGTTGTTACAGCGGGACTATGGATTACGGAAGCAGGTTCACTTGGTGCGATTCTTGCCTTTGTTATAGGTGGCTTGCTTGTTACTTTTGTTGGACTAACATATGCAGAATTGGCATCGGCTCTTCCCTTGGCCGGAGGGGAACATGTATATAGTTTTAAAGCCATGGGCAGGGTTGCCAGTTTTGTCACAACATGGGCGATCATTTTAGGCTATGTTTCTGTTGTAGCATTTGAAGCTGTGGCTTTGCCGACTGTATTTGAGTATTTAATTCCTAATTATAGTAAAGGCTACTTATACACAATAGCAGATTGGGATGTAACGCTCACTTGGGCAGGTGTAGGTATTATAGGTTCAATCTTTATTGCGTGGATTAATTATCGGGGAATCAAGTTTTCAACTGCTGCTATGTTTATATTGACATTATTAATTCTTATAGCTGGTGTATTATTAATAACTGGCAGCTCTTTCTCAGGAAACGGGCAAAATATGCAGCCTTTATTTGAAAAAGGAATGGCTGGTATTTTAACAGTTGTCATTATGACTCCTTTTATGTTTGTTGGGTTTGATGTGATTCCACAGGCAGCAGAAGAGATTAAGCTTCCACAAAAACAAATTGGAAAGTTGTTAATCGTGTCCGTCATTCTTGCAATCGTATGGTATATTGCAGTGATTTTCGGTGTCTCCCGTGTGTTAAGTCCTTCTGAAATTGCTGAATCCAATCTTGTAACAGCTGACGCAATGGCAAAAGCTTTCAATAGTCAAATGATGGGCAATATTCTTGTTCTCGGAGGAATTGGCGGGATTTTAACAAGCTGGATTGGATTTTATGTTGGCGGAAGCAGAGCCATTTATGCGCTTGCAAGGGCAGGCATGCTGCCGAAATCTTTAGGTGAACTCCACCCTAAATATAATACCCCTCATAAAGCAATTTTATTAATTGCTGTATTATCAACAGCTGCTCCATTGCTTGGAAGACCTGCGTTAGTTTGGTTAGTAGATGCAGGCGGACTTGGGTTAGTTGTAGCATGGTTTATGGTAGCGCTTTCTTTTGTGATTTTACGTAAAAAAGCTCCTGATATGCATCGGCCATTTCGTCTTCAAGGAGGTTCAACCATCGGATGGATCGCGGCTATTATGTCATTGGGCGTAAGTATACTTTATATGCCAGGCATGCCTTCAGCACTTATTTGGCCATATGAATGGGTAATCGTATTTGCCTGGGTTATCCTTGGATTTGTTTTTTATAAGATCTCAATGTCAAAATACGGAACTGAATACTCCGATAAACATATGAATGAAGAAATAGCCCGGGTCATAAAATACGACGACCAAACTGATAGAAGGGAAAAAAGCAGCTAGCGGGTACCAGGTACCTATACCACTTAAACCAGCTGGTATAGGTACCTGGTACTTTTTTGTGTATAAAAAGGCTGCCGGGGTTTCAAAATAAAAACACTTTCAACAATGGAGGGTACATCATGGGTGAAAAGTGTTTTTATTGCACGGATGAGATTGAAGGAAAACAAATGCATATGATTACGTTTGATGTGGCTAATAATGAAAGGGAAGAAGTTCTTTGTAAAGATTGCTACCAGGAATGGCTTCATGGAATGAAAGGGTAGGCAAAGAAATTTTGGAGGTTGTTTATGAAAAGGGATAATGATAAGTTCAATTTGGATAGCAAGGATAAAGCGTTCGAAAGTGAGACAGCAGAAGGAATACTGGAAATCAGTTCAACAGGGTATGGGTTGGAGTCTGTGTCAAAAGACGAAGCCAGTCATACTGAAAATCAGCCGGAAAATTCATCTGGCTGTGGAGGATTATAATAAAAGCGTCTGCTTAAATGCAGGCGCTTTTAAATTTAGGAAAAAAGGTACAAACTGAGCAGCTGTTATGCAGGAATACCTTTTCCCTGCCTTGAATACAATAAGAAAATGGAAACGACTTCCTAAAAAGAGATAAAGGAAGAATATAAAGAAAAGCTGGGGGAGAAATGAGTAAGCGAAAATGGGGATTTTCACTATTGTTGATTGGTAGTTTAATAGGGTTAGCTGGGTGTGCGGAAGAAACTTCAGTTGATAAAAAAACAGAGGAAAAGGCAGCTGAAGAGAATGCAAAGGAAGAAGAAAAAGCCAGGAAAGAAGCTAAGTTAGAAGAGCAAGCTAAAGAAGAGAAAAAGGAGAAAGAAGCAAAGCCAGTTGCTGTAAATGTAATCGACCCAAATACAAAAGCGATTCTTAAAGCCTTTAAACCAGCTGAGATGGGATTTGGATCAGAAGATGAGAAATATAAGGCAGAGCTTGAGAAGTGGGCGAGAGAAACTGCTAGGGGTACGGATACGAAGTTAGGCTACGATCAAAGGATGATTCTGGATAAAATAGGGCCAGACGGAAAGGTCATAAAGGGTCAGCCCGAGATCATTCTGGAAGAAAGTGAATTAGTTGAGAAAATCCTTGAATCCTCGGTGAGCGGGGGAGATGTCGAACTACCGCTTTATGTAACAGAAAGCGGATATAATCCTGAAGATCTCCCAGGCCTGGATGATGTTGTAGTTGCATCTTATACGACCCATTTCAATAGTGGAGTGGCAGGCAGAACGAAGAACATCGAGCTTTCTGCAGAAGCAATCAACAATATTATTCTTGGTGTCGGCGATCATTTTTCATTTAATACAACAGTTGGGCCAAGTGACGAAGCCCATGGATATCAGCCAGCAGAAGAGGCGATTAATGGGAAGCTTGTTATGGGTATTGGCGGCGGGATCTGCCAGACATCCTCGACTTTATTCAATGCCGTTGATAAAGTTGGAGTCAGTTATGTGGAAAAGCACCATCATTCTGTAACCGTAGGCTATGTTCCCAAAGGGCGGGATGCAACTGTTTCCTACGGAGGCAAAGACTTCAGATTTGAAAACACAACAGGTGTACCGCTCCTGGTAAAAGCCAATTTCGGGAATGGTGTATTAACGATTGAACTTAGAACCTCGAAACAGTATGAGGGAATGTTGAAAAAAGCAATTTAACCGGTACCAGGCACCTATACCAGTTAAGCCAATTGGTATAGGTGCCTGGTACTCATAAAATAATTATTGAAATATTCAATTAAATATAGTATAATTGTTTTAACAGACCGATGACAGCAATTTCCCTGCTGCATGTACGGCTTGAATTTGAATTTGAAATTGAGTTAGAAATGAATATTTTAAAATTGGCTGTGTTCACTCGATCTTCCTTGCCGGAAGACGAGCCATGGATAAGAGTCAGTGAAGCGTTCAATGTTTAAAGACATTGTATGTTTTGCTGGCTCTTTTTGTTTATTAAATACAAGTAAGAGGTGAAAGTATGAGCGGTGCGCTAGAGGGTATCCGGATTATTGATGTCTCCCGCGTCTTGGCCGGACCTTTTTGCTCTATGATACTTGGCGATCTGGGAGCAGAAGTTATAAAAATAGAACATTATAAAACAGGAGATGAAACACGCGGCTGGGGTCCGCCATTTGTAAATGGAGAAAGCGCTTATTATTTATGCGCCAATCGCAACAAGCAAAGCATCACGTTGAATCTAAAATCAGAAGAGGGAAAAGAAATTTTTCGGAGACTTGTCTCCTCAAGTGATATCGTCGTTCAAAACTTTAAAGCAGGAACTCTGGAAAAAATGGGTTTGGGATACGAAAGTTTAAAAGAGGTGAACCCCGCCCTCATTATGGCTTCCATTACCGGATTTGGTTCAACCGGCCCATATAAGGACCTGCCAGGCTACGATTATATTATTCAGGCAATGAGCGGGCTTATGAGTATTACAGGGGAACCAGATGGAAGTCCAATGAAGGTAGGTGTAGCCATAGCAGATGTACTTACTGGGCTCTATACATGTATAGGGATCTTATCAGCGTTGCACCATCGCACTCAGACAGGAGAAGGGCAAGAAATTGATATCTCGTTAATGGATTGCCAGGTTTCATCTTTAATAAATGTGGCTAGCAATTATTTATGCAGTGGGATTACACCCGGACGTTTAGGTAACCAGCACCCGAATATTGTTCCTTACCAGGTGTTTTCTGCAATGGATGGTGAATTGGTTGTAGCAGTTGGGAATGATGAACAGTTTAAAAGATTTGCAGCTGCTCTTGGCAGACCGGATTTAGCTGAAATGGATGAGTTCATTCATAATGAGAACCGATTGGAGAATAAGGCAAAACTGATTCCTATTTGTGAAGAGCTGCTCTATAAAAAAACAAAAAAAGAATGGAAAGAGATTTTGGATGCAGCAGGAATACCTAATGGTCCCATTAATACAATAAGAGAAATGTTTGATGATCCACAAATGAAAGCGAGAGAAATGATTGTTCAGATGGAACATCCTGTAATTGAGAATCTTAAATTAACTGGTTCTCCTATTAAACTTACCAAAACACCAGTAAAGATGAGGCACCACCCGCCGATGTATGGAGAGCATACTGAAACAATTTTGGAGCAAATTGGGTACCAGCCGGACGAGATCAATAAATTTAAACAAAATAAAATTATTTAGGAGGAATTAATATGATGAATTTCGAATTAACTGAAGAACAGCAGAGTGTAAAAAAGCTAGTTAGAAAGTTTGTGGACAAGGAAGTCATACCAAATATACAAGAGTGGGACCGCCAAGGCCATTTTGAACCTTCTATTTTAAAGAAATTAGCCGAGCTTCAATTGATGGGTGTTTGTATCCCTGAGGAATACGGCGGTGTAGGGATGGACTACAATACACTGGCTATTGTCTGTGAAGAATTAGAGCGGGGAGATACTGCATACCGTACAGCGGTTTCTGTCCATACCGGCTTAAATAGTATGACTTTGCTGCAGTGGGGTTCAGAGGAACAGAAACAAAAATATTTAGTGCCTCAAGCACAGGGCAAACAAATTGGGGCATTCGGCTTAACTGAACCTAATGCTGGATCAGATGTTGCTGCCATGAATTCTACAGCTATCCGGGATGGAGACTCCTATATTTTAAATGGATCAAAAACCTGGATTTCACTTTGTGATGTAGCAGATAACTTTCTCATTTTTGCTAAAACGGAGCACGATGTAGGCCACAAGGGGATAACTGCCTTTATAGTTGAACGTAATTTTCCTGGAGTGGAATCAAAGGCAATTAAAGGCAAGCTGGGAATTCGCGCCGGAAACACTGGTGAAGTATTTTTGTCAGATGTCAGAGTGCCGGTTTCCAATAGGCTTGGTGAAGAAGGGGAAGGATTTAAAATTGCCATGTCTGCACTGGATAATGGAAGATTTACCGTTGCAGCCGGAGCCGTCGGATTAATCCAAGCAAGTCTGGAAGCTAGCCTGAAATACTGCCACGAACGTAAAACTTTTGGCAAAGAGATTGGAAAACATCAGCTGGTTCAGCAGATGATTGCTAATATGAGTGCCAATTTAGAGATATCAAGATTGCTTGTTTTTAAGGCAGGGTGGCTAAAGAACCAGGGTAAAAGGAATACAAAGGAAACTTCCCTTGCTAAGTGGATTTCATGCAATGCAGCCTTCGAAGCTGCCAATGATGCAGTACAAATCCACGGTGCATATGGTTATTCTGATGAATACCCAGTAGAGCGTTTCTTAAGAAACTCCAAGGCTCCAGTTATTTATGAAGGCACAAGAGAAATTCACACCATTATGCAAGGAGAATACACTCTGGGTTACAGGGAGGATAAGCCGCTTCGAAAGCAATTGCCGGCTTGGCCTTTTGAAGAAGTTTCTGTCCATTAAAACAAACGGTTGTTAAACGGATAGCATTCAATATAGTCGGCACATCACCCCATTTACCTTTGAGTGAAAAAAAGGAGAACGATAGTATGAACACATACTTTATAGCTGGGCATGCCAAACTGCCACAAGGTATGGCTGCAAGAAATCTATACGATTCCATTACGATCACTTTGGAATTAGACTTTAAATATGGGGTGATTGTCGATTCGTCATGTACACTGGCAACCGAGCATGGGAGGGAGTATATTCGCCAGCTATTAAGAGGTTATTGTTTGGGTGATGGGGTTGAGGAACTTATTGAAAAGGTTCAGCGCCATTACCGAGGGAAAGCCGGACAGGCCATTCAGGCGGCACTAAAAGATGTCTATCTTCAATTTGAGTTGGTTTCAAGTAAATAATAGGTAAAGACCTAACCTTATATAATGAGGTTAGGTCTTTTTAATCGTAAATATAAAAACATTAAAAAGACAAAATTTAACCAATTGAGTTGATTGCAGCGGAAAGCAACGGGTATCATCCGTAAGCTAAAACAACAATCTATGAAAAAAGATCCTTTCTTATTGTGTGAAAGGTATCTCCTATTGAGTATTAATTCATCATAATTTTTTTATGTAAACTAACGTTCGACCATCAATAATCCGCCCCATCCAAATATTCCGTATCATAAGAATTTTCCCCGGCATGAACAGATAGGAGTGTATCTGAGTAACCGACGAGTCTATTTATGACTTCTTCGGAAAAGGCCTGTACGATGTACATCATTTCAGGTTTATGGAGGCAGGGGTCGTCGTAAATGATTGTTGTATTAATGAAAATTTCCTTTGTACCATATAGATTGTAATGAATAATAGCTTTTCCGGCAGCCCCTTTAGTACGGGGATCTTGAAAGCCTGGAAGAAAGAGGTACCATTCCTCAGCAGTGGCTGACCGGAAGTTTTTAGTGAATGTTATTGCTTCTATAAATTCGTTAATTTTTTCATGAGAGACAGCAGTTTTTAAATTAATAATTTTTTTATCCATAAAGATATCCCCCAATCTTTTTTGTTTTTATTCTACCCAATCGTATTAATTTTTAGTAACACAGAGAATTAAAATTCTGAATTTATTGACTAATAGGAATCCTTTTTTTATCATAAGATTGTAATATCAGGTCTTAAAAAGGAGGGATTTACCTATGAATTCAATTTGGCTGGCTGTCATAGGAATGACTGTTTTTGCCATAGGCTACCGTTTTTATTCAAAATGGGTGGCTGAGAAGATTTACAGGCTTGATCCGAATTATATAACACCTGCTCATCAATTTAAGGACGGTGTCGATTTCGTTCCAACCAATAAGAAGGTTCTTTGGGGGCATCATTTCACCTCGGTAGCAGGTGCTGCGCCGATTGTCGGCCCGGCAATCGCAGTCTATTGGGGGTGGCTGCCTGCGTTCCTATGGGTTATTTTGGGAACGGTGTTTGCTGCCGGTGTCCATGATTTTGGCACCTTGGTACTTTCGGTGCGCAATAAAGGACAATCGGTCGGTACCATTACTAATAGGCTAATTGGAAAGCGCGCGAAGATGTTGTTCTTATTTATTATTTTAGTCCTTGTACTTATGGTAAACGCTGTTTTTGCCTGGGTTATTTCCAATTTATTTGTCAAGTTTCCGGCAAGCGTGCTGCCTGTCTTCATCCAAATTCCACTGGCCATTTGGATTGGATATGCCGTTTATAAGCGGAAAGCAAGCATGCTGGTTCCATCGCTGATTGCATTGGCAGTCATGTATGGCACAGCTGTTTTGGCTAGCCGTGTTCCTGCCTTGCAAATTGATTTGGTCAGTTATTTTGGCGGTGCAGAGAGCAATGTTTTGTTCGGGTTGAATGGTGTGGCTATGGCTTTCTTCATCTGGATCCTTGTTTTAATGGTTTATTGTTATATTGCATCGACATTGCCGGTATGGAAGCTTTTGCAGCCTCGTGATTATATTAATTCCCACCAGCTCGTTGTAGGTTTGCTGATTCTTTACCTTGGATTGGTGTTTCTGCAGCCGAAGGTAACAGCACCGGCCACAAATGCAGCTGCATCAGATATTTCATGGTTTCCCTTATTATTTATAACAATTGCTTGCGGTGCGATTTCAGGTTTCCACGGCCTCGTTTCTTCTGGAACATCCTCCAAGCAGCTTGATAAAGAGACAGATGCCCGGTTTGTCGGATATCTTGGCGCAGTAGGAGAAGGTGTTCTTGCATTAATCGCAATTATTGCGGTTGTTACATTCTTCTCTACTCAGGGTGAATTTTTATCCACATACTCGAGCTTTGCTGCAGCAAGTTCCGGCGGTTTAGGAGTCTTCATTCAAGGGGCTGCCCAATTAGCAACCGGGGTTTGGATACCTGCTGACATTGCCAGCACCATTGTATCGGTTATCGTTGTATCATTCGCAGCTACGACACTTGATACATCTGTTCGTTTGATGCGCTATATCATTGCTGAAATTGGAAGCGAATACAATTTAAAGCCATTAACCAAAACCCATGTGGCGACAACTATTGCTGTGGCTTCCAGTGCCGCACTGGTTCTGCTGCCAAAAGGTCCTAATGGTTTTGGCTCCGGCGGATATTTATTATGGCCGCTGTTTGGCACAAGCAACCAGCTTCTAGCCGGCATCAGCTTATTGCTGATTTCCATCTGGCTGAAGCGCCAGGGACGAAATTACCTAGTTACTTTTGTCCCGATGGTATTCGTATTCTTCATGACCGTCTGGGCTATGATTCAGCAAGTTGTATTCCAGTGGTCTGGTTACGGTTCATCAGATGCCAACATGCTGCTTTTTATTCTAGGCGGCATGATTCTAATCTTTGTATTCTGGATCATTGTAGAAGCCTTCAGCGCATTCAATAAAGATCATACACCAACTTTGACACAGGACATGTAAAGTTATGGAGGCCGGGGTGACCCGGTCTCTATTGTTATTTTGAAAGGAGCAGCAGCATGAGCCTAATGAAAAAGATGAAAAGAGCGATTTCCCTTTATGATGAAATCCTCAAACAGCCGCACAGGACTGAACTGGCCAGAGAATTAAGAGATGAAGAGGATCTTTTTATGCTTCTATGTTTTTCCGAAATGCTCGGGCTTCCAAACCCGGCGTTTTACTACACACTGGAGCTGTACCCAATGATTATCGAGCGATTCCACGACTGGCATTTGCGGATGGGCATGGAAAAGTCGCCGCTTGATGGAATCCGCTGCTGTTAGAAAGGGGAATAAATGTTGGAGCTTTTAAGTAAGAAGATATATTTTGTTGGCGGTAAAGGAGGAGTCGGAAAAAGTACAACCTCTGCAGCACTTGCACTGCTGCTGTCCAAGCAAGGAAAAAAGGTCCTTCTTGTTTCGACTGATCCAGCACATAATACGGGAGATTTATTTCAAATCTATCTGGATGGAGAAATTACATCTGTCCGGTCCGGTCTGGATGTTCTTGAAATTAACTCAGAGAAGGAGACATTCCGTTATATCAATGGAGTAAAAGATAATATCAAAGGGCTTGTCAAATCGACCATGCTGGATGAAGTCCATAGACAAATAGACCTTGCTGCGGCATCTCCAGGGGCGGAGGAAGCTGCTTTGTTTGACCGGCTTACTTCTCTTATTCTGGAAACGATTCATCAATATGATAGCATTGTGTTTGATACGGCTCCAACTGGTCATACAATTCGCTTGCTGACTCTTCCTGAGCTAATGGGAGTCTGGATGGACGGGCTATTGGATCGCCGGAAAAAAATAAACAAAAATTACGCAGAATGGATGAATGACGGCGAACCAGTTGAAGATCCAATCTATGAAAAGTTGATAGAACGGAAAGATAGATTTATGAAGGTACGAGATTACCTGCTTAATCACGATCAAACAGAATATTTATTTGTAATGAATGCAGAACGGCTCCCAATTATAGAGACGAAAAAGGCGATTGATACACTTTCTCAGCATAAAATCCATGTACATACTATGGCGGTGAATAAAATAATTCCGGAAAAGGCAGACGGGCAATTTATGGAGAAGCGTCGGCAAAACGAAAAAGTATACCTAAATGAAATTCAAGATGTATTTTCCAATAAAAGAATACTGATGCTGCCATTATTGGATAGAGACATTTCAAGCTTTGAAGATTTAGAGGCATTCACAGCCAATTTGGAGTCTTGCCTTTTAGCAGGAAGGGAAAAGCAAGGTTAAAAACAATCGTGCACTTTTAATCTGTGGTACTTTTCACTGGTAAGCATCAAAAATAAGAAAATAGCGGAGGGGTTTGTCCACACCATTTCAATAATAATTAATACACTAATATAGAAGATCTCCTCCCTAAAGATCTTTGGTCTGCATAGTTGCCGTTAATCTGTGAACAGGATTAACGGCTTTTTCTATGTTCTAAAATGAGAAGATTAGCGAAAAGGGAAGAATTTTCTGTAAATAATTGATTTAATAGCCAAAAAGTACCTGACTTACCAGGAGTATTCATGTTAAATTATAAGTATAAACTCCTATCACAGCAGGGAATGAGGATGATTAATGAAATTTACCGTGGCAAAAAAGCTGATTCTAGGATTTTTATCAGTCCTTTTTTTATTTGGATTAGTGGCCGGCCTTTCTAACTACGAACTTGGAAACGTTAATCGAAATTATAATAAACTAATAGATGGGAATGTCTCTGAAGTTATTCTGGTTAAGACTTTAAAGGCTGAGCTGATGAATGAAGCAGGAGGGATTCGCGGTTATTTATTGACAGGGGATTCTACTTATCTTAGTGATTATGAAAGTGCCAGAAAAAGAATGGAACATCATATTGAACAATTACATAAAGTAACGGATCAAAACGAGGAGAAAGAACTGTCTAAAGAGCTTGAAGTTCTTCATAATCGTTACCAAAGCATTATTGATAAAGAAATTAAATTTAAATTGGAAGATAATAATGCCTATATGTCATTAGTTGAAACTTCTGACAAGCAAGTAAGCCAGGAATTTAATCAAAAAGCGGATGAACTAGTAAAATTTTATGAATCACAGTTAAATGCAAGCATAGCTGAGACAACCGACTATGTTAAATTTGTTCAGGTTTTTGTATTGGCCATTACGCTTGCAGCAATTGTTGCGGCAATGCTTATCGCTTATAATATCAGCAGGATAATTTCCCGTCCGATTAACTTGGCTGCTACAACGATTGATAAGGTGGCAGGCGGAGATTTAAGCCAGGAAGATATAAAAGTGAAAAACAGCGATGAGATTGGGGAATTAATTTTATCCTTAAATAAAGGATTTGCGGTCTGTGGTCAGCCAGGTTAGAGATACCTCTGCACAAGTGGCTACAAGCAGCGAAGAGTTAGCTGCCAGCGCTGAGCAAAGTTCACTTGCATCAGAACAGGTAGCTCAAATTTCGCAAAATAATGCCCTTGGTATTGAACAGCAGCTTCACCGTTTCCGCGAGGTTTCTGCGACAGTAGAGGAAATAGCATTAGGTATCCAGCAAATATCCTCCAGCAGTGAGCAGATGCTTGAAGCAGCAGAAAAAACAGAGCAGCTTACAAAAAAAGGAACAAAGTCAGTTGATAATGTAGTAAGGCAGATGAATGAAATAAATACTTCTGTGGGAAATGCCACTCAGTATATTCATACACTTGAAACCCGTTCCAAAGAAATCAGCAATATTGTAGAGCTTATTACTAATATTGCAGAGCAGACAAATCTGCTTGCTCTCAATGCTGCTATTGAAGCAGCCAGAGCAGGGGAGCATGGAAGAGGCTTTTCTGTCGTGGCTGATGAAGTCCGAAAACTGGCTGTAGGCTCCAAGCAATCTGCTGATCAAATTCAGGAAATGATTGGGTTGATCCAGGAGGAAACCCGGCAGGCAGTTAAAGCAATGGAAAAGGGAAATGAGCAGGTAAAGGAAGGGCTGGAAGATACTAGTGAAGCTAGTGTTGCCTTTTCAGAAATTGCCGATTCAATGGGGGATGTTTCCAGCAAAGTAGAGGAGGTTTCTGCCTCTGTCGAAGAGCTTTCAGCCCTGAGTGGTCAAATCATTGAAGTGATTACCAATGTGAAAGTGATATCCGAAGAAAATGCAGCTGCCTCACAGGAAACATCCGCAGCAACAGAAGAGCAGCTTGCCACAATGGAAGAAGTCTCTTCATCTGCTGATTCGCTGGCAAGACTTGCCGAAGAACTGCAAGTAGTTGTTTCTCGCTTCAAATTGTAATGCTAAAATAGGTGAATGTATGAAAAGGGCACTCCTATAAAAGGAAAGCCCTTTTTCTTCTTATAAAAGTGATATATTCCTTTTCTTGCATTCTTTCATGATGGTCTCGTTCCAAACGGAAGCCTGGACCTCCCCAATATGGGCTTTTTTCAACAGGAACATACAGAGGCGGGATTGGCCAATTCCGCCGCCAATTGTATGAGGTAAACTTCCATTAAGAATAGCCTGGTGGTAGTCAAGGGTTTTGCGGTGCTCATCTTTGGATATTCTCAGCTGTTTTAAAAGGGCTCTTCTATCTACCCTAATTCCCATTGAAGACAACTCTATTGCTCTATTTAATAAGGGGTACCATAGGATGATATCTCCATTTAATGTCCAATCATCATAATCGGGAGAGCGTCTGTCATGGCTTTTTCCTGATGGCATTGGGCCTCCAATTTGCATGATGAAGACAGCGCCATATTTTTTTGCAATGATATCCTCTCTTTCTTTTGGATCCTTATCTGGATATAAGTATTCGAGCTCCTCTGACCTAATGAAAAAAATCTTTTCAGGAAGCATGGGTTTTAGTTCAGGGTACAGCTGGTGGACATGTTTTTCAGTTTTTCTTAAGACATTATATATCTTTTGAACCTCTTCTTTTAAAGTGCTTAAGTTTCGCTTCTCCAGAGAAATGACTTTTTCCCAATCCCATTGGTCCACATAAATGGAGTGAAGGCAATCTAATGATTCATCCCGCCTAATCGCATGCATATCTGTATAAAGTCCTTCTCCAATGTTAAATCCATATTCGCTTAGTGCCACTCTTTTCCATTTAGCAAGCGATTGAACGATTTCAATTTTTTCTTCATTGAGATCGATAGCATCAAAAGAAACAGTCCGTTCCACACCATTTAAATTATCATTTAATCCCTTTCCTTCTTTAAGGATTATGGGGGCTGATACCTTTAATAAATTAAGGCTTTCTGACAGGCTGCTTTCAAAATAATCTTTGCAGCTTTTAATTGCAATATGGGTCTCTTTAAAACTTAATTTTGATTGATACTCATGTTGTCTGGAAATTGAATTTGCCATTATTACCTCCATATAAAAAGGTTTTCCGCAGGACTAGTTAATCAAAGTGCAGTGAAGACCTATTCATTATCTAAAAATAAGGTATGTATATTTTTACAGATAGTTGACTAATTATAAATTATTTTTTAAAGAAAAGAAAAAAGGGACTCTAATCAAAGTCTCTTTTAGAAGTTGTTTTTTATAGTATCCTGATATTAATAGGGTAAAGGTACGGTATAAATGGTTCCTCAATTTCTTCCCATTTTTTAATTTTAATAAGTGGAAGTTCTGCTCCATTATAGGTTGCGGTATCAATTACCCCAGTTACTTTAATCCACATATTATCATAAAGTTTCGGTGCATCCTCCAATTCTGAAAGAAAACCAATCATACTCGCATCCGCCACGCAATGAGTGATCAAAAACCTTGAAACGACCAGCTGATTGGAATCTAATCCCTCTTCTTTATAAACAAATCCCTGGAATTCAATTTCTCTGCCTTTAAACTTATTGATATCTTTACTGATTTCCTCGTAGTACAAACCAAAAACGGAATCATCCATTTTTATAACAGAGCTTGAATTTAACTCCTTTTTTAATTGCTCAAATTCCTCCTTAGAAATCTCCTGTTCACCTTCATAAACAGATGGGTCTTGTTCAATTTGTTCCTCGAAATCTTCTAAATTATCCTCAAGGGAATATTCTTCAAAATCATCTGCTGAACTTTCGTCTATATTATCAAAATTTTCTTGTCCGGCATCCTCTTTATTTTGATTCCCAAGTATAGCTAGTCCTCCTTTTTTATCAGCAATGGATGCATCGAGCGTTTTAGCCGGCAAGAAAAAACCTGTCATTAACGGAAAAACGATTATTGAGTAAGATAGCAGTTTTTTTACTGTAAACGGAGAATCTCCATGATCATGAGAGCAATCATGATCATGATTGTTGTGACAGCATGAATGGCTATGATGATCATGATTCCCGGTTTCTTTTTTTGAAGTCCAAATTCTAGTAATCTGAATAAAAAACAAGATTAAGAACAGAATCGATGCTGATTGGCTTAATCCAGTGTATTTTGGATTAATGTATTTAGTTATGTCACCTGTATGGTGAAGTTGATAAATCAGTCCACAAAAAGCCAACAGGATTAATGCCCTTAATGCCTGCTGAAAATGAAATTTCATCGTAATCCCCCTTAAATAACGTTCTGAAAAATAAGCAAAGTGATAAATACAACCGAAGCAGTGAGTGCTAATATTCCAAGGACGAACTTCAATCGAAACACACTAAGCATCATAATGGTATTTTTAAAATCAATCATTGGTCCGAAAATAAGGAAGCCCAATATTGATGACCTTGGAAAAATACTGCTAAAGGACGCTCCAATAAAGGCATCCGCTTCTGAACATAGAGATAGAATATAGGCAAAACCCATCATGATGAGCAAGGATACAACAGGGTCATCGGCACTTTGCAGGAATACTTTTGCTGGCATATAGACTTGTACAATTGAAGCTAAAAAAGCCCCTATAATTAAATATTTAGACATATCAAAAAATTCATCAATGGAATGGGTCAGCATGGACCAAACCTGGTCTATGAATGAAGTTTTTTTTGCTTTACTATGTTGATTGATTAAATGAATTGAATCCTTCAATTGATTTGACTTAAATTTAAAGCTCACTGCAAAAGCAACGATAATGGCAACTAAAAAACCCATTCCCATTCTAAGACCTGCCATTTTAAGATCGTTTCCAAAAGCCATGTATGTAGAGGCAATTACAATGGGATTAATTAGCGGCCCTGTCAGCATGAAGCCAATTGCCGCATATACAGGTACGCCTTTAGAAATGAGCCGGCGAATAATAGGGACAATACCGCATTCGCAGGCAGGAAATAGAGCCCCAACTACGCAGCTCATGACTACAGCTGCAGCTCTATTTTTCGGAATCCACCTCTGTATATGTTCTTCTGTAATAAATATCTGGATAAACCCGGCTATTAAAACACCAATCAATACAAAAGGCAGGGCTTCTATTAGAATACTTATAAAAATAACATTAAGGTTTAGTAGAGAGGCGGGAATTTCTAAAGAAAGATCAAGGCCTGAACTGAAAGATATGAGATAAACTAGAATGGCCAATAAAAAAATGCCTGTAATATCGATAATATGGCTGCGAAATATTCGAATCATGACTTCCTCCTAAATGTAAAATCGTAATGATTTCGTTTTAAACTTTATATTAATTCTATGAAATTGTAAATGGGAATATGAACATTTTGAGAGGTTAGGAGAAATGGAGGGGAAAATATTTTTAAATTGCTGCTTGCAATCAGCTTAAATTTCTATTAAGATTTAAACTGTAAACCGTAACAATTACGATTTGTTAAATAAGTGAGTCCTTCTGTATAAATAGGTGGTAATTGGCGGAGGGAACCATGGATGTACAAGTGCCAACTGCATGCTAAAGAAATCTAATCGTTAATAAAATCCTTCAATGGTGTCCCCATCTTTATGTTTCCGGGCCGCTGGCAGAGATGGAAATGGGGGCCGATTGCAAGGAATATCGTGGGAGCAAGGCAGGCATCACAAAGAATTATTTAATGCTTATAGAGTTTAAATCGTAATGAGTACTATTTTCAAAGGAGGAGAGGAAGGAAAGTGAATAAAATCCCTGTTACTGTTCTGAGCGGTTATTTAGGCTCAGGAAAGACAACATTGTTGAACCATGTATTACATAATCGCGGCGATAAAAAAATTGCAGTCATTGTAAACGATATGAGTGAAGTCAATATTGACGCTTCCATGGTAAAAAAGAGCGGCTTTACAAGAACAGATGAAAAGCTGGTCGAGCTTCAGAACGGCTGTATCTGCTGTACCCTGAGAGAAGACTTACTGATTGAAGTTGAAAGATTGGTAAAGGACGGGGTGATTGATTATATCTTAATTGAAGCTTCAGGGATCTCAGAACCTATTCCGGTTGCCCAAACCTTCACTTATATTGATGAAGAACTTGGAATAAATCTCTCTGACAGATGCAGGCTGGACACAATGGTTACAGTTGTTGATGCAAATCGATTTTGGCATGATTTTGCTTCCGGTGAAAGCCTCCTGGACCGAAAACAGGGAACGGATGAAAATGATACGCGAGAAGTAGTTGATCTATTAATCGACCAAATCGAGTTTGCCAACGTAGTGGTTTTAAACAAAATAGATTTAGTAGATAAAGAAAGTTTGGCTGAACTCAAAGGAGTTTTACTGAAGCTAAATCCTGATGCAAGAATTATTGAAGCCATGCATTCAGAAGTAGATATGAAAGAAATCCTTGATACTGGCTCGTTCGATTTTGAGAAAGCGAGCCACGGAGCAGGTTGGATAAAGGAATTGAATGAAGAGCATATTCCTGAGACAGAGGAATTCGGCATCTCCTCTTTTGTTTATAGAAGAAAGAGACCGTTTCATCCGGAAAGATTTATGCATTGGCTGGAGGATTGGCCTGTAGATATTGTGAGGGCAAAAGGTTTCATATGGCTGGCATCCCGGAATAATATGGCAGGATTGCTGTCACAAGCTGGCCCATCTATAACATTGCAGGGAGCGGGTGAGTGGGTTGCAGCCTATCCGGAAGAAGAAAGGCTTGAAATTCTTGAAGAGGAACCGGAATTGCTTGAAAAATGGGATGAGGATTTTGGAGACCGAATGATAGAACTTGTTTTAATTGAAATAGACATGAATAAAGAAGAAATTGAGTCAAGCCTTGACAAATGCTTACTAACAGAACAAGAGATGAAGACAGATTGGAGTAAGCTTACTGACCCGCTTCCAGCTTTCCATTTATAAAAAAGGAGGAAATAATATGAGAGTAAAAATTACATTAGCATGCACAGAAACGGGTGACCGTAATTATATAACAACAAAAAATAAGAGGAACAATCCGGACAGGATTGAATTAATGAAATACAGTCCGCGGATAAAAAAACATACCTTGCATCGTGAAACAAAATAATTATGAGGAACCCATCCAAATGAACTCTTGTTGAAAAAAATCAGTTGCTTTTAATAATTGTTATAGATATCCTCATAATAGGAGATGAGCGGAAGGGGAATTGAGATTCCATATGTGGCTGAACTTGTTATCATAATGAATTTGAATAGATAGCTTTTTCTTTAAATACAATGGGGAAAGGTCTGTCTATTTTTAAATAAATGATGATACAAGGAATGGGTGATATGGAGTCCAAAAACCTGTCACTTAGCAGATACCTTGTTGTGTATCTGCTTTTTTGTGTTCAAATTTCATCTCCGAGACTTAAATATCACAGCTTGCCCTAAATGGAGGGAACACTTAATGACAAGTCAAAATAAAAAGCATGCAGTAGTGACTGGAGTCAGCTGCTATAGAGGAATTGGTGCGGCCATATGCCGCAAGCTTGCTTTGAATAATTTTAATATTTTTTTTACTTACTGGGAGTCGGCTCCCGGCTGGGAAGCTGAATTTTGCAAGGATATTATGGGTAGAGGTGTTAGCTGCAAAGGGCTGGAATTTGATTTATCAGATGTCCGAGCCGCAGAGAAAGTTCTTGACTCGGTGGTCTTGTATTTGGGCGAGCCCTCGATTATTGTGAATAATGCTGCTCATTCAACTCGTGACGGCTATATGGAGTTGGATTGGGAAACACTGGACGCGCATTATGCTGTTAATATGAGAACTACATTTCTTCTGTGTGCAGAGTTTGCTCGAAGGTTCCCCTCCTGGAATTTAACCTATGGAAGGATCATTAACATGACTTCCGGCCAGGAGCTAGGTCCAATGCCTGGTGAATTGGCCTATGCTTCTACCAAAGCAGCTATTTCGGCATTTACCCGTTCTTTATCTGTTGAAGTTGCTCATTTGGGGATTACGGTTAATGCAATTAATCCGGGTCCTACTGATTCGACCTGGATGAATGAAGAGATAAGAAACCACCTTTTGCCTAAGTTTCCAATGGGACGAATTGGCCAGCCTGAAGATGTTGCTAATCTGGCAGCATTTCTTGCAAGTGAGGATGCCAAGTGGATAACAGGACAGGTTATTCATTCCGAGGGAGGGTTTCTCCGGCTTTAATCCCAGGTGATTTAATAGAAAATCAAGTAACATTTATATAACAAATAACCCCTATTTGTATCATTTTCGATACAAGATACCTAAAAGGGTTTATAGTTCTCTGCCGTAAGTGTATAAATAGAAGATAGTAAAGGGGAGAGACCTATGATAAATCTATTAAAAGACCCTAATTTTGTGCAATTTTGTGAAACTGCATCCCCACTTGAAATGGTAGAGCATTTAACAGGAGGCAATATTAGAGGGCTGGAAAAAATCGCATTGGGGACTCTGGCAAATAGAAGGCAGCTGCCTCCTAATGTCGTTAATGTCCTTCTTGTTTATTTTTTCAGCACTTTTGAAAATAAAGTATATGATCGAAATGATCTTGCCCGGCTTTACGATTACTGGTCTTCCAATCATGTATATAGCTTCTCAAAAGCACAGGAAATGACTGAAGAAAATATTGAAAATGTCTTATCATGTTTAAAATAGATATAGATATTCCCAAAAGAAGTTCAGCCTCAAAGGATTGAACTTCTTTTTATATGCAATTACATAGGAAATAGCTATAAGACAGGTATAATATTTATAAAAGGATTCCATTCCTGGGTCAAATGAATATAAAATGCAAGATGCCCAGCCTAAAAAAGTCCTCAAAACGAGGACATCAAAAACATTATTTCTTTCTTCTCACAGAAGCTCCTTCTATTGTTTGTTTCATCATTTGATGGCCGAGAACTGCCACTCCTGCCGCAATGATTCCATTAATGACTCCGTTTATTGAAAATCCAAATGCGAAACTGCCAATAGTGACTGAGATAATGACAAGGATCCAAAGTATAGACCAATCAGGAACGGAGGGTGTTTGCTTCAGCGCATACCCGATCACCCATAATGCTGGGACCAGCATATAATAATTTTGGCTCAAAAAATCAAAAAGGTTCATGTTAATCACCTCCTAAGTGATATCACTGTATTATATGAATGTCTCTACCAAGGCGTTTGTTTGCTTGTCCGATTTTCAGCATCTATTTTAAATTGAAGATTTGAGAGTCTTTATTTGAATAAGGAAAAAAATTCAAATCTTCTCCTCATGTTTGAATAAGAATCTACTGCGGTAAATTACTTACCTTCAACAGATCAAATCCTGTTTGCTAAACATGCTGCAGACCTATTGATAGTGCTTTCATTCGGATGGCAATTAGTTGACATTCCTATCTAATAGTGCTAAATTTAAATCAGCCGTTATGCATCGTGTTATATTTTGCTAGCTGCTTCTTCAACCGTTAGGCAATGGTCTGGATGAGTAATGAACGTAAAGTTATAAGCGTGTATATGGTGAATTTACACATGGCTTTTTTGAAGCCAATAGGAGGATTTTTTCATGAAAAACGGTAAAGTAAAATGGTTCAATGCTGAAAAAGGTTTCGGATTCATCGAAGGTGAAGACGGAAACGACGTATTCGTACATTACTCTGCTATCCAATCTGAAGGTTTCAAATCTTTAGAAGAAGGCCAAGAAGTTTCTTTCGAAGTTGTTGAAGGTGCTCGTGGACCTCAAGCAGCTAACGTAACTAAACTATAATTGACAGACCCATAGAAAAACAGCCTGGCCATTGGCCAGGCTGTTTTATTTTTGCAAAGATTGCATATTAGTCCGGTTTTTACCACATCCTAAAAGAAAAAGGAAGGTGGATTTACAGGATGAATTTTGCCTGGCAATCATTACTATTAGTTTTTGCAGGAGTCTTGTTGCTGCGCATAGCAGGCAGGAAATCTATTTCGCAAATGACACTTGCCCAAACAGTTGTTATGATTTCAATTGGTTCCATCATTATTCAGCCAATTATTGAGACAAGTGTGTGGAAAACTATTGTGGCTGCAGCCATTTTTATTGGATCATTAATTTTAATGGAGTATTTGCAGGTAAAGTTTAACTTTATAGAAAAGTTTATAACCGGCAAATCCAAAATCGTAATTGAAAATGGGAAGCTTCAGCCCGCAAATATGAGAAAACTCCGATTTACTGCTGATCAATTGGAAATGAGACTGAGGACGAACGGAATTACAAAAATTTCAGATGTGAAAATGGCAACACTTGAACCTAATGGCCAGCTTGGATACGAATTAATGGATGATGCAAAGCCTTTAACAGCAGGCGAGTTTAAAAGATTAATGGGCTGGATGATTTTACAGTCTCCTGTGCAGCCTGTCCCGCAGCAGTCAAATGATATTTTCCAGGAACTTAAAGAAGGACATCCCCAGCCGCACTCCCAGGACCTGCACTAATTTGGAATCTTATACACAATAAAAAATTGTGGGAATTAAAGAAGCCGCTAACTATTCGCGGCTTTTTCTTTAATCTGAGTTGGTGTTTTGCAGGCTTCTCCTCGTATCTAGTATTAATTCCTGTATTCGTAAGTGATGAAGAATGGTCATGATCACAATCCCGATACTGAATATACTGGATAAGATTGTGCTTCCAACCAAAAAACGAATTACCTTTCGATCGAACATCTTTTCACTCCTTTTTTCCTTAGTATTTCATTTTAAGGAAAAAATTATTAATTTTTTGTGTAGTTTAGAGCAGGCAAGGATTTCTTATAAAAACGCTGTGTTAAAGCCAAAAGTTGATTTTAGCACCCTGTTGATTGGGGCGGAAGGCTCTAGATGCCCGAAAATGTATTCGATTTCCTTCGTGCGATATTTATTCAAGGCTGCTTATTCAAAAGCTTGCTGGAGTGCTGATCAAAGGATGAGCCCACAGGCTCACTGCGCCGAGGAGGCTCAGGACCGGCCGGGGAAAGTGGTTACCTTGATGGGAAATCAATAGAAAAATTTAAAATTGCATATAAAAAAGCTTGAACTTTAATCAATTTCCTGTATAATTTTCAGACATGAGTTAGTAATAATAACTTCATAACTTTTAACTTATCAAGAGAGACGGAGGGACTGGCCCTAAGATGTCTCGGCAGCGGGCTCATGTGAGTGCTGTGCCAAATCCAGCAAGCATTATGCTTGGCAGATAAGAGGGGACTGTAATATAGCAGAGATCTCTTCTTGTTTGAAGAGGTCTTTTTATTATGTCATTAAAACCAATTAAGGAGAGAGGATTAGTATGAAAACAAACAAAAATGGTAACCCATGGGCTTTACTCCCGCTTTTGGCATTCCTTCTGATTTTTATTGGGAGCGGCCTTGCAACAGGTGATTTTAAAAAAGTTCCAATTATTGTGGCTGTGGTAATAACAGCAGGAATTGCCCTATCCATGAACAGGAAGACTCCATTTATGGAAAAGGTTGATATATTCACGAAAGGGGCTGGAAATCCCAATATTGTTTTGATGGCTATAATTTTTTTACTGGCAGGTGCATTTTCGGGAACGGCTAAAGGAATGGGGGCAGTTGATTCGACAGTCAACTTGGCATTATCCTATGTGCCGCAAAATATGCTTATGGTTGGGATCTTTATTATCGCCTGCTTTATTTCTCTATCAATGGGCACTTCAACAGGTACAGTTGTTGCGCTTGCTCCAATAGGTGTTGCACTGGCTGCTGAAACCGATATATCCGTAGCTTTGGCAATGGCTGCTGTTATTGGCGGTGCCATGTTTGGTGATAATCTTTCTGTGATTTCTGATACTACTATTGCAGCAGTCCGGACCCAAGGGACAAAAATGAAGGATAAGTTTCGTGTAAATTTTTTAATTGTGCTGCCTGCAGCTCTGGCAACTGCTATAATTCTAGGGTTCTTAACAGCTGGTCAGGAAAGTGCGGTAACAAGCCAGGATTATAGCTTGCTTAAAGTGGTTCCATATTTGGGGGTACTTTCTGCTGCTTTGTTAGGAATGAATGTTATTCTTGTTCTAAGCGGCGGGGTCTTGCTCGCAGGGCTGATTGGGATTGCTGACGGAAGCTACACGCTGGTTTCCTTCTTGCAAATGATTGCAGAAGGGATGGCAGGAATGCAAACTCTTGCAATCATAGCTATCCTAATTGGCGGAGTTGTTGAGATTATTCGCTATAACGGGGGAATTGATTATTTGCTGCACATAGTTACAAGCAAAATAAACTCTCGAAGGGGTGCTGAATTTGGTATTGCATCGCTTGTTTCACTTACCAATCTATCTACTGCAAATAATACCATTTCCATTATCATTGCAGGCCCCCTGGCTAAAAATATAGCGGATCAATATGATATAGATCCGCGTAAATCTGCAAGTATACTAGATATTTTCGCTTGTTTCGTACAAGGATTTATTCCATATGGCGGACAGATGCTGGCAGCTTCCGGTCTCGCTGCAATTTCGCCGGTGAGCATTATGCCATACTCAATTTATCCACTATTAATTGGAATCACTGGTGTAATCGCCATTCTTATTAATTTCCCCAAACTAAAAGTGCATGAAGAGGTAAAGAATAGCACATTGGAGGAATCTGCTCCGCGGGGTTAAAGGTTGTTCCAGAAGAATCATATATAATGAAAGATATAAGAGCCTAGGTTATAGGCTCTTATTATTTTTCCTGAAAATCTATCTATTGGAAATTTTTCCTGATATAATAAGAACGAATGTTCTGCTAGTTTAGTTTCCTTATTTTGCAGAAGTACTTCAATTTTTGTTTTGCTATAATGGTAACATTGTATATATTTAATCATGGTAGGAATAGAGGGTGATTGATATGAAATTTATCCATACTGCGGATTGGCATTTAGGTAAACTGGTTCATGGAGTATACATGACGGAAGACCAGCGCCATTTTTTAAATCAATTTGTTGAAGTGGTTGAACAAGAAAAGCCGGATGCTGTTGTTATCGCTGGAGATTTATATGACCGGTCTGTACCTCCAACTGATGCTGTTGAATTATTAAATGAAATTCTTTTTAAAATAAATGTAGAACTTAAAACGCCAGTAGTAGCAATTGGCGGAAACCATGACAGCGCCGAAAGGCTTTCCTTTGGCAGTTCGTGGTACAGACAGAGCCAATTCTATTTATCAGGAAAGCTGGTAAATGATTTCAGGCCTATACATATAGATGGTGTTAACTTTTACCTTGTACCTTATGCAGAACCAGGCATGGTCAGGCATTTGCTTGATGACGACAGAGTCCATTCACATGACGATGCTATGAAGTCGATTGTCGGGAAAATAGAAGAATCTCTGAACCCAAATGAACCCAATGTTTTAGTTGGGCATGCTTTTGTACTAGGAGGGGCGACGAGCGACTCGGAAAGGACTCTTTCTGTCGGTGGTTCAGGCTGTGTTCATTCTAATTGCTTCGATCCTTTTTCGTATACAGCACTCGGGCATTTGCATAGTCCTGATGCCATCAAACATGACAAAATCCGTTATTCTGGCTCACTTTTAAAGTATTCTTTTTCTGAGGCGAAACAGGAAAAGTCGATCTCTATTATTGAAATGAAAGAAAATGGTGATTTTGATCTTCGTACCCGATCCTTACAGCCTAAAAAAGATTTAAGAGAAATCGAAGGCCATCTTGATGAGCTGATGGATCCATCATTCTATGAAAAACAGAATCTGGATGACTATCTAAAAATCACACTTTTGGATGAAGGGGCTTTACTGGATCCGATCAATAAGCTTAGGCAGGTGTATCCAAATGTACTTCACCTTGAACGGAAGATTTCAATTACAGATATGAAGAAAAAAAACTCCTTCATTTCTATGAAGGAAGAGAAAAAGTCAGAGCTTGAGCTTTTCAAGCAGTTTTACGAGCAGATGACTACTTCTGAATTTACAAAAGATAAACAACAGGCAATGACTGATGTGATTGAAAAAGTGCTGAGGGAGGAGGCTCTGAAATGAGGCCATTAAAATTAAAGATGCAAGCGTTCGGCCCTTATGCAGACAGTGAGCACATTGACTTTACAGAGCTTGGAAACCGGACGATGTTTGTTATTTCTGGAAAGACTGGTTCCGGAAAAACGACCATATTTGATGGGATCAGCTATGCGATTTACGGAAAAGCAAGCGGTGAGGACCGCAATGGACCAGAACTTAGAAGTCAGTTTGCCAAAAACGAAACACTGACTGAAGTTTCTCTTGAATTTACATTAAGAAATAAAGCATATTACATTACCAGATCGCCTCAGCAGGAAAAGAAAAAAGAACGTGGCGATGGGACAACAACAGTAAGTGCCAAAGCAGAACTCTACATTTATGATGAAAATGGCAGCCGGCAGCTTCTTGCGTCCAATGTCAGGGATGTCGATGAAAAAATAAAGGAAATCATGATTATAGACAGCAACCAATTCAGGCAAATCCTGATGATCCCTCAGGGTGAATTCAGGAAACTTCTTACCTCGGAGAGCAAGGAAAAGGAAGTAATCCTTCAGCGGCTATTTCACACCCAGATTTATAAGCGGATTGAAGAAAAGCTAAAAGAGTATGCTTCTGAGCTAAAAAGAACAGTTGAAGACCAAGTAAAGCTTCGTGATCAGCTTTTACTCCAGGTGCAGGCAGTTTTTAATGAGGAACTTAAGGCATATTTGGAAGCTGGCAGTGTAAATGACACAATCTTGCTGCCTCTTGTAAATGCAGAAATTGTGCATATGTCGGAAGGGTTAGAGGAATTAACGGATGCTGGCAAGAAGCAGAAAGAAAAAAGAGACAATCTGCAGCAAAAGCTGTATGAAGCTGAAACCATAGTTAAACAGCTGAAGGCAAAAGAAGATCTGAAACTAAGGAAAGATGATCTGGATGGGTTAAAAGAACAATTTGCAGGGAAGGAAAAACTTATTTCGCTTGCACAGAAAGCAGCTTTGCTTAGCCAGCAGGAGCAGCTTTGCCACGAAATAAAAAAGGATTTAGACCTTTCAAATGAGGAGCTTACTGCACTTAAGAAAAGCATTACTTCCTTAGCCGGCCTATTAGCGGAAAACGAAGAAAGATGGGAAGCTGAAAAGAAACGTGAAGATGAAAGAAAGCAAGCTGGGGAGAATGTTAACCGGCTGCAAAACATGAAAGAGGATATCCACTCTTATGCGGAAGTAGAAAAGCAAGTTCGTTTGCTTGAAGAAAAGCTGGAAAACCTCCGTCTTCAAAAAAAGAATAAGGATGAAGCAATTAAAAACTCTGAACATAAAATTCAAGTATTGGCTGAGGAAAAACAGAATATTGAAAAGTGTCATTTAAAGCTTATGGAGAATGACCGGCGGCTGGAAAAAATGACTGAAGAAATAGAACGGCTTCATAAATATGAAGAACAGCAGGGCGAGTATTTGCTAGCTCTCGAAGTATTTGAAAAAAAGAAAAGCTACTTTGAACAGGCAACATCCAGGCTGGAAGATGCCAGAATGCTTGTTGAGGAGTTGGAGCGTAAATGGCTCCATGGACAAGCATCCATCTTGGCAAATCAGCTGCAACATGGTGAAGCCTGTCCGGTTTGCGGCTCAGATCATCATCCTAATCCGGCTGTATCGCAAACGGATATTCCTGATGAAAAAGATTTAAAAGCAGCAAAACGGCAGGCTGCTGAAATCGAAGCTGATAAAGCGAAAGCAGAGTCATCGTTCTATGAATCTCAATCAAACGTAAAATCTATTGAAAATGCTTTATGTGAACTATTTAAACTCATACAAAAACATCAGCCAGATTTGGAAGAGGAACAGCTTCCGGTTATTAAGTGTACTCTTCTTGCTCAAAGAAAGGATCTCTTAAACATTCAGGATGATTTAAAGAAAAAGAGCACCAGGCTGGAAGCATGCACCTTAGAAATGGAAAAATCTCATCAACACAAGGAAGTGCTGGCTGCAGAAATAGACTCGCTGCAAAGTCATATAAATGATACCGCGATTCTCCATGCTGAAAAGAAAGGCAACTTGACAAGGATGACTGAAACGATACCGGAAAATCTGCGGTCTATTGAAGCATACCAGGCCAATCTGAAAGCAGCGGTCGATAAACTGGAGACTTTGCAAAAAATACTGGAAATTGCACAACAGAAATATCAGGATACAAAGGCAGCTTATATGGCTGAACAGGCAAAAATGGAGACCATTGAAAGGCAAACTGGTAAGCTTGAGGAAAAGCTAACAGTTGAAAGACAGAACTTTGTTCAGCGAATGAAGGATCAAGGCTTTGAAGCATATGGAGAATACCGAAATGCAAAAAAATCCGAATATGAAATTCGTGCGCTGGAAGTAGAAGTTCGGGAATATCGTGAAGAAGTACGGTCAGTTAGTGACCGTTATTCGGAACTCTTACAGCTTTTAGAGGGTGTTGAAAAGCCAGATATAGTAAGTCTGCAAGCAATCTTAAAAGAAACAGATGACCAGCTAAAACAGCTGCAGGATCAATATACAAATCTGTATATGAAAAAGAAGCATAATGAAGAAACGTCACAAAAAATAACAGAAATTAATGAAAAAATGAAGGCCCTTGAAGAACGTTATAAAGTGATTGGACATTTATATGAAATTTCAAAAGGACAGAACACATATAGAGTTACTTTTGAGAGATTTGTACTTGCTGCATTTCTGGACGATATACTCAGAGAAGCAAATGGGCGATTAACCCGGATGACAAGCGGCCGGTACCAATTGCTGAGGAAAACGGACCGCTCAAAGGGAAATGCGCAAAGCGGACTTGAACTGCTTGTGTTCGACCAGTATACAGGCCAGGAAAGGCATGTCAAAACATTATCAGGCGGAGAAAGTTTTAAAGCAGCATTAGCTCTTGCACTTGGCTTGGCTGATGTAGTCCAGCAGTACGCCGGCGGAGTTTCTCTTGAGACGATGTTCATTGATGAAGGATTTGGCACACTTGATCCTGAATCATTAGATCAGGCAATTGAGGCTTTAATCGATATTCAAAGCAGCGGCAGACTTGTTGGCATTATTTCCCATGTTCCTGAATTAAAGGAAAGAATCGACGCCCGCCTTGAAGTAACCGCGAGCCAGACAGGCAGCAGCACGGAGTTTCAATTTTTAAATTAGTTAAAAATAGAAAGATAGCTAGCCTATCATTTCTAAATTTCAAAAGAAAGAAGGTGATGAAAGTTGGTTAAGAGAGTAGCTTTATCGTGGAGCGGCGGCAAAGACAGCTGTTTAGCTTTAGAGGCTTTAGTAAAGCAGGGTGTTGAAGTCACATGTCTAATAACAACAGTTCCAGCAGAGATCGGCAGAACTTTTGGCCATGGAGAAAAGACTGAATTGATTACTCTCCAGGCTAATTCTTTATCTATACCTGTTGAATTCATTGCTTGTTCTTATGAAAATTACACCGAACGTTACGTTAGTGAATTAAAAAGATTAAAAGATAAATTTGAACTTACAGGCATTGCCTATGGTGACTTGTACATGGATGGACATCGTGAATGGGGCGAAAAGGTAGCAGCGGAATCAGGAGTAAAAGCTGTTTATCCTCTTTGGATGAAGGCAAAAGATAGTATAGAGGCATTAGAAACTTTTGTGGAATCCGGTTATAAGGCCAAAGTAATTCGTGTTCGTGAGGATGTACTGGATTCTTCCTGGCTGGGCAGAGAACTTAATACTGCCTTTTTGCGTGATATCCAAAATGAAGCTGTTTGCCCGATGGGGGAATCTGGAGAGTATCATACTTTTGTATATGACGGCCCATTGTTCTCGCAAAAGATTCAACTAGCTTCACCTAAATTAATACAGCTTGAAACCACCAAAAAGCTGGAATTTGGAGAATATAAACTTATCGCAAAATAAAAGAGAAAACATCCCGATATCTTTGACAGTTATTTATTTAGGCTTAACTGTCAAACATAAAAAATAAAACACGTCTTAGACGAGAATGAGCAGGTAACTAAATGATTGAAATCAAAACATCTACGCTTAGTGATGGCGAACATAACAGAGGAGTATTTGCAACACGTGATATTAAAAAGGGAGAACTAATCCATGAAGCACCAGTCCTGCCTTACCCCAATGAAGAGCATCAGCATATAGAAAAAACCGCCCTTGCTGATTATGCCTTCGAATATGGATCCAAACACAGCGCTATCCTTTTAGGGTATGGCATGCTTTTTAACCATTCCTATAAACCAAATGCTGTTTATGATATTAATTTTGATAACCACACTTTTGACTTTTTTGCCTATAAAGATATAAAAGCGGGAGAAGAAATACTTATCAATTATAATGGGGAAGTTGATAATAACGATCCGCTTTGGTTTAATCAGTAATGATTTTTATCCAGCGGAGTAAAAATTTTTTCATGATGTTTGTTTTAAAAGAAGGAATATAGAAATAATCATCAAAATTAATTGATAGCCGTTCTGAAGGAGGAGAGTTATTATGTCCGGAGTATTTTCTCATGATTATAATACTTTCCCTTTTATTGCTTTTACAGCTTCTCATCTTTTAATGATTTTCTTATTTGCTGTCGTTTCTGCCATTATGTTTATATTTAGAGGTCGCCTTCGAAACATGGACGGCCAGGTCAGGAAGATAATGTTTTTCTTGCTTTTTACTATGGAACTCTTTTACCATATATGGCTTTACAAAGGCGGCTATTGGGATGTTACCTTCGCTTTGCCGCTCCATCTCTGTTCGATTAGTCTAATTCTCTGTTTGATATTATTAGCAACTAAATCTAAAGTGGTTTTCCAAATTGTTTATTTCATTGGCATTGTCGGTGCTCTAATGGCTATTCTGACTCCAGAGCTTTTTTTAGGCTTCCCTCACTTTCGTTATTTTCAATTTTTCATCACACATAATTTAATAATATGGACTTGCCTTTATTTTGTGTTTGTCCATAACTATAGGCCCACAGGTAAAGGTTTGCTCATGTCTATCCTATTTTTAAATATAAGTGCGGCTGGTGCTTTTCTGGCAAACAAACTTACAGACGGTAACTATATGTTCCTTTCCTATAAACCAGATAATGCTACTTTATTAGATTATTTTGGTCCTTATCCTTTTTACATATTTTCACTTGAAGGGGCTGCAATATTGCTGTTTATTATGTTGCTGGTGCCGTTCAAATTGAAAGATAGAGAAATTGCAAGAAAGGAGCAATCCTCATGAAAACTGTTAAAATTGGGATAGATGCGGGCGGAACATTACTGAAGATGATTTATGAAGAAAGCGGACGCTTTCACTATAAAACCTATTCAATGGATGACTTGCAGAGTTCTATGAGTTGGCTGAAAGTGACTGCAGCTGGCGCATACGTTGCATTAACAGGCGGCCAATCAGAATTTCTTAAAAAGAATTACTTTCCGAATGCCATCACAGTTTCTGAATTTCAGGCAAACTGTGAAGGAGCTGCTTTCTTGATGAAGCAGGAAGGGATAACAAAGGAAAACTATTTGCTGATTAATATTGGAACCGGTACGTCCATTTATCTATGTAAGGCCAGGGAATATACTCGAATATTAGGGAGCGGTATCGGCGGAGGCACATTTTTGGGGCTTGGGAAACTCATTACTGGTATAACAGACTTTTCAGATTTGGTTTCTTTGGCTAGAAATGGTGAAGCTGCGGCTGCAGATTTGCTGGTTAAAGATATCTACCACCCTTCTAAACCTCCAATAGACGGATGCCTGACTGCAAGTAATTTTGGAAAAATCAGGAAAAGTGAAGATGTAAGCAATGAAGACAAAATAGCAAGCTTAACCAATATGATTGCAGAAACCATTGTACTTTTAAGCATGCAGGCAGCTTCCCAGCATCGAATTAATGACATCGTTTATATTGGAAATACTCTCAAAAACAATATGCAGCTTAATAGCCGTATAGGGTTTTACACCAACATGCTTGGCCTAAATCCAGTTTTTGTTCAGAATGGGGAATACAGTGGTGCTGTAGGGGCTTTCTTGTCTTTATAATACCTTTTTACAGAAGGCTGTTTTCTTAAAAATTGTTGTTTTTGAATAGATTTGTTAATAAACACAATTGATAAAAAGGTTGGTTGATTGGAGCGTAAGGTGCTAATCCCGCGAAAATGCATTCGCATTTCCTTCGTGCTTTGATTATTGGAGGATACTTATTCAAGGTCCCGCGGATCGCTGAGTATCCTGGAGCGGAAATCAACCTCTCTACAATACTTGTTTAAAATGCAACAAAGTTTGCGAAAAAAAATAAACTAAGTTTGCAAAAACAGGCTTTTTTTCAGGATACAGTTAAAAAGAATGTAAATAGAAGTAGGTGGCAGATTTGACGAAGAGATATTTTACTATAGGCATGGCAGGACATATCGACCATGGAAAAACAACTTTAACTAAAGCTTTAACAAATGTAGATACTGATAGGTTAAAAGAAGAAATAGAACGGCAAATATCCATTGAGCTCGGGTTTGCTCCTTTATATGAAGATGAAGAAATTCAAATATCTGTAGTGGATGTACCTGGGCATGAACGTTTTATACGGCAGATGATCGCCGGTGTGGCGGGAATAGACTTAGTCGTACTAGTAGTAGCCGCTGATGAAGGGGTAATGCCCCAAACAAAAGAACACCTTGAAATTCTTGATTTTCTTGGGATCCGAAATGGGATTGTCGCTATTACGAAAATTGATCGAGTTGACGAAGAATTTATAGACCTTGTAAAAGAAGAAATAATCGAGGAACTTAAAGGAACAGTGTTTGAACGTGTTCCGTTTGTTTTAACAGATAGTTTGTCCCTTAATGGAATTGATGAACTAAAGCAATTAATCGTACATACTTTGAAGGAACAGGACACCCGGGATGCCAAAGGGGCTTTCCGTCTGCCGATAGATCAGGTATTCACTGTTAAGGGGCAAGGAACGGTTGTAAGGGGAACAGTTTATGAAGGACGGATTGAAGAAGGAAAGCCTCTTAAAATACTGCCAAAAGGACTTGAGGTAAGGGCTCGGCAGCTCCAGGTGCACCATCAGGCTGCAAATGCCGCCTTTGCAGGGCAAAGGGTTGCAATTAACCTTTCGGGGGTATCTAAGGAAGACATTGAGCGTGGTGAGGTGCTTGTTTCTTCTGAACATTTTAGCGTAACGAAAACCATTGATGTTGCAGTTAGAATGGTTGAAGATCTTGAACATTTAATAAAACAGCGAATGCCCATTAAATGCCATATTGGGACAGCTGAAGTTATGGGCAGAATCGTATTTTTTGATCGTAATGAATTAACCGATAGCGATGGGGAAATTCTCTGCCAGCTGCGATTGGACGAAGAGATTGTAACCAAAAGGGGAGACAGGTTTATTTTGAGAAGGCCCAGTCCCCAGGAGACAATCGGAGGCGGCTGGGTCATTGATCCCAACGGCGAGAAATATCGGTTTGGGTTAAATACCATAGAGGAATTAACCAAGAAAAAGGAGGGCAGCCCTAAAGATAGAATTATGGCTGCGTTAACAGAAGGTAAGAGTCTGTCGCTTTTTGAAATAATGACAAGAACTTCACTAGATGAAGTGACAGTAAAAGAAGAACTGACAGATGCAGACTTCATTAGTATAAACAGCAAAGAATTTACACTCTTTGCTTTAAAAGAAACCATTGAGGAAGAAATATATGACCGTTTGCATGAGTTTCACCATGAACACCCGATGAAGCAAGGGTTAAATAAAGCAGAACTTCTGCAGGTTATGCAGAAAGCCTATCCGAAAATGCTTGTTGAATTTGTGATTAGCCGTGGCATTGAAGGTAGTATTTACAGAAGAAAAGGGCAATATTTACAAAATGCTGATTTCCAGCCGCACATCCCACAAAACTGGAAAAAACGTAGTGAAAATCTACTGGCTGATTTAAAAAAGGATGGTTTAAAAGTAAAGCATTTTGATGATTATTACCATTCTGCTGGGATTCCGGAAGTTCTAAAAGGTGATTTGAAGCGTTTTTTAGAAGAGCAGGGAACAATCGTACCACTTGATGGGCAATTCTATTGGCATGGAGATCATTTCAGGGAAGCAGTAGATAAACTAAAAAAAGATACAAGTACAGAATTTGATGTCGGAGATGCGAAGGAAGTACTGGGGCTTTCCAGAAAATATATGATTCCTTTTTTAGAGAGGCTCGACTCCATGGGACTTACAAACAGAATTGAGAACAAAAGAGTTTGGAGAAAAACAGATCTTTAATGAAAAGCTGGTCCTTTGGACCGGCTTTTTTATTTATATTCGTTATAAAAAGTAAGATAAACAGCTATAGAAAGAAAGGTTCTATAATATTTGTTGGGGTTCTTACACAATTTGAACATAAAAAATGCACGTAATCATC
>JAGGRA010000061.1 GCA_018613035.1 Pseudomonas sp. ISL-84
ACCCATGCCGGGCGCACATAATAAAACAGGTCCCTCTTGAGGACCTGTTTAAGGTAAGGCTTTATTTCACCATGTCACCCTGGACGGAACGGGCAAGCATGGACATCTCTTCTGGAGATAAATCGTTGGAAGCAATCATGTAATCAACACCCTGGTATGTCCATGAAATGGTGTTGTCAGATAAAGCTCCAATTGTAAACCCGAGATCAACCGGTTCTCCTTTGACTGAAGTTACAGAGGATGAAGCTGGCATTACAGTTGCTTTTTCCTGTACAAGCGTGAAGGATTTTTCGCCATCATAGGTTAAAACAACCCGCTTGCCGCCTTCTGTTTTCATTTCCTTCTCATCGACTAAATTCACTCCGGCGATTTCCATTTGAGGATATTTAACCGAGAATTCCTGTTCTTCCACCTCTGCCATAACCGGCACTTCCAGCTGGGCACCTGTCATGTTCTTCTGCATATCAAAGTCCTTTTTATCAAAGCTGGCATTAAACTTCACATTTGAGAATTCTACAGTTACAAGTGCATTTTTATCCGGGTCCATAACCTTTACGCTAACCGGAGACAGGTCAGACTTTTTCAGTGTGATTTCCTGGACTGGAAGCATTTGATTATTTTGGTATCTTGTTTTCGTTTCAAACACATAATGATCTTTTGTAGCGGAGAACTTAGCTTCCTTATCCTCAATAATATCCTTGACTAGTGATTCATATAAATAAGCCTGGCTGCTGTTCTGCGGCCAATCGCTCTGGAAGCGGAAGCTCTTATTCAGCGCAGGAGTGAGGACAAATACGCCGTCATCGTTTCGCAGGATCATTTGGCTTTGGTCCTTTTGGGCATTTTTAAGGTTCACCCGGTAATAGGTTGGTTCCTTATGCCAAACTTCAATATCATAGGTTTGCGGGTCGGTGCCCATTTGCAGGGTCATTTTGGCATCTGCCTTATACCCTTTAATGTCTTCCAGCTTATTGCCAAGCTCCTTTACAACATCGTCTTGTGATTTAGATCCACAGGCAGACAATGCAAAAACAACCATGAGCCCGGCAAGCAGCATTAACAACTTTTTTTTCATTCCTTCAGCCCCTTTGTCTCATTTCAGTGAGATCGGCCAATCCTTTTGGCCTGTCTCTCCTATCGCACTATGAATATATGAGACAACCTTAGGGAATATGCTAGGAGGAATGGCAAGCTTTGTTAATTTCTTGCCTCTGTTAAAATGGCCAGTTGAATTCCACTCAAGAAACATCGAACCGCTGGTGATACCAAACCCTTGTTGCATGGGTATGCTTTGACACTCTTCTCCTGATAGAGTCTCGTGCCTCCTGCTCCAATTACCAGGGTGCCAATATGATGATGAGCTTTAGAACACCCAGTTATTAAGTTTCTTCGATGACCACCTGCGCAATGGCATATTTTCTGCTATGGGAAATTGACAGGTGGACCCCTTTTTTAAAAGGCTTCGATATAAAAGGCTTTCCCAGTTCATCTTTTTCAATTTCAATATCCTGAAAAGAAAGTTTTTCGCCAATTCCGGTTCCGGCCGCTTTGGAGAAGGCCTCTTTCGCAGCAAATCTCCCAGCAAGATACTCGGCACGCCTTTTTTCCGGCAATTCATTATACACAGTTATTTCCCTCGGAGTCAGAATCCTCTCAGGAAACCGCTCCTGCCTGGCTATTATTTTTCGGATGCGGTCAAGCTCGGCAATATCTATTCCAATTCCTGAAATCATCTCTCATCTTCCTTCTATTTAGATTATCTGCTGCATAAAGAATACAGTAGAAGCTTAGGTATGTACACACACAAAGACCTGGGCGCTATACTAAACTGCTTTATTTATATGAACAAGGGTTATCGCATGATGAAAACAGCCCTTTCAGGCTATGATGGAAATATAAGAAACCTATTAACCAACAATAACGGAGGTTACCTATGTTTACGAGAACGGAAAGCTTAAAAGAATTTATTCGTTTTTACCCTGTTGTTTCCGTCATCATTTTTATCCATATCTTACTCTATTTATTAACAGTCATTCCCATCTTTCCCAATGCGCTAATATTTGAGAAACTCGCGGGAGTCAATCTATATATCGTCCAGGGTGAATACTGGCGGCTTTTCACCCCGATGATTTTGCATAGCGGATTTCCCCATGTTCTATTCAATAGCTTTTCTCTTGTTCTATTTGGCCCTGCCCTGGAACGGATCCTCGGGAAAATGAAATTCATCTTTCTATATGTTACAGCCGGGGTGGCGGCCAACATCGCCACACTCATTCTGGAACCAATGACATATATACATGTTGGAGCGAGCGGAGCTATATTTGGTTTATTCGGCTTCTTTGCGGCCATCATTATCTTCCGCAAAGACCTTTTATCAAGGGAGAACTCGCAAATCATTCTGACCATTACCGTGATTGGTGTGATCATGACCTTTTTGCAGCCAAATATAAATGTAACAGCCCATATTTTCGGGCTTATCTCCGGGTTCCTGATCGGCGCAGCTTTCCTTTCAAAAGGACGTCAGTCAATGACATCCGGGATCACACGTCCCGGGAAAATGTCCGGATTGCGCCCTTCCCTAAAAGGAATACCCGCTTCCAGGCTCCTATTATGGAGTGTGATTTTGCTGTTGGCTGTATTGGGGTTTCTGGCAAAATAAAAGGCTCTTTTCTAAAAGGTTTATTGTTGTTAATTGGCCTTTTTTCATAGGTTGTTGTTGTTATTTATGAATTCTGCCCGTTGATTTGCGAAAACAGCCAAATAAAAAAGAAAGGCGCTCATTGGCGCTTTTCTTTTTGTAATGCATTACCGTTCAAGCCTGTATAAGAGTACCATTTATATATCGCATTTACGTCTTTTCGGTCCAGATCAAGCACCGTTCCGCCCGTTCCGCCAGTCCCGGACATGGCTACTGCTTCAATGGTAGCCAGATTCTGCTTTTTTTGAAAATAGCTTTCACTCATCGTAAGCGATTGAATGCGATTTTTCCTCATAAAAACAGTCGTCCTGACTATGCCGCGATATCTGAGCGCAAGCTGATGCGAACTAATATCCCAACCGGCATCTTTGTACTTAAGATACGACCAGACAAAGGAGAAGATCAACAGCAGCAGAGAGAAGTATCCCAATGGCCTGAAAAAAATAATCGGAGCAATAATTAAGGGCAGGATCCCTAGAAGCCCCCTCCAAATATACCTATTGAGCGCTCTCTTTGGAGCTTTGAAAAAGCCTGGCTGGAGTTCGTAATCAGGCAAATCTGATTTTAACAATCCTGCTATCCTGCTTCTTTTTACAATCGGCAAAACCATGACACGGGCGCTTTCACTATCTTCGAGTGAACCGCCAGCGCTTTCTACATAAACAGTGGCCAATCCAAACGGCTGCCTTATAAGATTCTCACTGATCTGAATAGCTTGGATGCGATGCAGCGGGATGGTCATTTGTCTTTTTTCCAGCAAACCTCTGGTTATGATTAATTCCTTGTCTGTTTTTCTCAGTGTGAAATCGGCATACTTTAGCATCGTTCCTACAAGGGCAATAATCCATGCAAACACGAAGCCGATAAAGACAAGAATGCTCACAAAAATGACGCCGTTCGCAATAAACCCTTCCAATCCCGCAAAAACTTTATCATAAGGAATGATTTCTTCAAATTGAAAAATAAGAGCAAAAACTGCCGAAATGACAACTCCCACTCCACTTGACGTTGAAGCAAGAAGGAGCAGCTGTCCCGGTGAAATTTTATAAATGATTTTCCGCATTGCTGCAGCAGATTCTAATTCATTGCTGTTTTCTGAAGGTTTCTTTTTGGCCGTTGAAAATGCCTGCTGAATAAAATCAGCATCTTTCCTGGAAATAGCGGTCAGCACTGCTTCCGCATCTCCTCCACCGCTAGAACCAGCGGTTTCCACCTTCATTTTCACAAGCCCGAAAGGCCTCTGCAGCAGCCCTTCAGATAAGTCCAAACTTTGAATTCTTTCAAGCGGGATATACCTTTTCTTTCTGACTAGAATACCATACTCAATTCGGAGCTCCCCCTCCTCAAGTCTATAGGTATACCTTAGCCAGGAAAGGACTCCGATGATAAACACAGCCATAACAACTCCAGCTGTAATAACCAGCTGAAACACTTCGCCGTTTCCACCCCTGCTTCCAAAAACGACAAAGATTAAGAACGGAACAATCAATTCCTTCAGCTGCTTCAGGAAATTCGATACTGCAGATATTGGATGCAGACGCCTCGGATTAGACATCATCGTCTGCAACCCTTGCCAATTGAGAAATGAAAAAGCGCAGCTCCTCCGCTTCTTCCACATCCAACGCAGGAATCTCATGGACTGTAGCAGCAGTGGATATTATGACAGTTGCCAACCGATACTTCCGTAAAATCGGTCCTTGTCTTGTGTCAACATGCTGTACCCGAATCATCGGGACAAGCGTTCTTTTAATAACAAAGATTCCATGTTTAAGTTCAATTTCTTTTTCCCGAACCTCATATCTCCATCTCTTCCACCTCAAAGTTGGAATAATCATAATCACAAAATAGGCATAGGCAGAAAAAAACATCAGGGCAGCCCCTATCACCCAGATAGGCCAGTCGAATAAGCTGGTTAAAGCAATGATTCCCCCTGATAAAAGCAAAGGAAATACAGAGTGGATCGAGCCGGAGATTCGCCATGCAAGCAGTCCCCGTGCCGGAATCCTTTTATGCGGCTCTGTAATCATGTAGTACCCCCTGGAATTCCAAAATATCACTCTTATTAGTATACATGACACGAAAAAGAAGTGTCTTCCTTTTATGAAAAAAGTGGGGGCATACGATTAAATTTCAAAGCTCGACTGGTCAATAAATTTTAGATTCTGTTTCGTCCTTAGGTCCTCAGCCAGCTGGAATAGGGCACTGTCCTTCATCTTCGCTTCAATCATACAATGGATTTCCGGAACTGAGCCTTTTATATTTTGCAGGAATTCCATGAACATTTCAGAGTCGACATAATCTGCATGGGCCCTGAAATCCTTTTCTGATTTCGGGCTTGAAATATGCATTTTCACAGGAAGATCAGAAAGTTCCCATGTACCAGTAACTCTCTCCCACTGATCGACCCAGTTGTCGTTCTGAAAGTTCGCCAGATGATGATGGTAATCAAAAACAAGCGGAATTCCAAGTTTTTCACACAGATACAAGGTGTCATCAAGCGTAAAGGTGGTATCATCATTCTCGAGGATAACCATCTGCTGAATGCCGGCGGGCGTGAACCCCCAATTATGTATAAACTGCTCCAGAGCCTTTTCTTTATCATCATAACCGCCGCCCACATGGAGAACACAGCGATGAGACGGGTCAACCCGCATTCCTTTTAACAGCGCCTGATGCATAGCTAACGTTTTAATGGACATATTCAGCGTGTCCACTTTTGGTGTATTAAGCAGTACAAAATGGTCTGGATGAAAGTCCACCCTCATGGGATATACCTCTAAAAAGTCCCCGATATTGGATAAAGCCTCCTTAAGAGGACGCATATATTTCCAATCAGACAATTCCTCATGATTGGCAAGCGGAATTAACCGCGAGCTGAACCGAAAAAAATGAATATCATGTGCCGCGTTATGCTTCAGCAAACGGAGGCAGTTCTCCAGGTTAGAAACTGCAATCCGCTCAAGCCTGCCAATGGCCGCCTCCTGATCTTTGATTGAAGAAAATTGTTTGAACGTCATCGTTTGCGAGGGCGAAGCATTTTTTAAATTCATGCTCATTGCGACATATCCGAGGCGTACAATCGTCATCATTAGTTCCTCCTGTACCTGCGTTTTCCTTAGTATGTACGGCTGCGGGGGAGAAATTACTATAAATGGCTGCGGCAGTTTTATTAAGGTCAAGGGCAACTTAAAATGATTTCTCTAGAAATATCCCGCCAATAAAAAAAAAGAGAGCAAAAACTCTGCTCTCCCCCACTTATTACCGATAGCTATTGCTGTTTGATCGGTTATTGTTATTATGGCGTTTTCCAGTGTGGCCTTGGCGGGATTTGTAGGATCCTTTTTGGCCTCCTTGCCTGCCTCTTCCGCCGTAGCCGCCGCGGCTTCGGTCGTTTGGCTTTCGATCACGCTTGGATGGAAGCGGCTTTTCTTCCGTTAACTTAACTGGAGTAGTATCCGGTTCTTTTGTCAGCATTTTTAGCACAGCCTGAACAACTGTTGAAGCGTCCTTTTGGGCAAGCAATTCATCCGCAGCTTCTTTATAGCTATCAAGGTTATTTTCCTCGATCGTTTGCAGGATTTTATCCATAACGGCTTTTTGCTGGCCTTCAATCGCTTCATCAAGCGTTGGAGCATCCATGCGTTCCATTTTTCTCTTTGTTGTTTTTTCAACAACATGCAGATAAGATTTTTCGCGCGGGTTGATAAATGTCATGGCAACGCCTGTTTTGCCGGCACGTCCTGTACGCCCAATGCGGTGAACATAGCTTTCCGGATCCTGCGGGATATCAAAATTGTACACATGTGTAACGCCGGAAATATCCAATCCGCGAGCGGCAACATCTGTTGCTACAAGGACGTCAATGCTGCCTTCCTTAAATTTGCGCAAAACAGAAATCCGCTTTGCCTGGCTTAAGTCTCCATGTATACCTTCTGCCATGTATCCGCGCAGGTTCAATGCCTCTGCAAGCTCGTCAACGCGGCGCTTGGTGCGTCCGAAAACAATGGCCAATTCAGGTGATTGGATATCCAATAGCCTTGTTAGTACGTCAAACTTATTTTTTTCATGTACTTCAATATAATATTGCTCAATAGATGAAACAGTCATTTCCTTGGCCTGTACACGAACAACCTGAGGGTCTTTCATGAAACGCTCTGCCATTCTCCGGATTGGGGCTGGCATAGTAGCCGAGAAAAGAAGCGTCTGGCGCTCTTCTGGAATCTGCGCTAGGATTGCTTCAATGTCATCAATGAATCCCATATTCAGCATTTCATCCGCTTCATCGAGAATTGCCGTGTGGACATGATCAAGGCGCAGCGTTTTACGGTTGATATGGTCCAGAATCCGTCCCGGTGTTCCGACAATAATATGCGGCTTATTCTTTAATGCGCGAATTTGGCGGTTAATATCCTGGCCTCCATAGATTGAAAGGACTTTTGTTCTTTTGCCATAACCAATTTTATATAGCTCTTCAGATACTTGAATAGCAAGCTCGCGAGTTGGAGCGATCACGATTCCCTGGATAAAATCCTTCGTGTTGTCAATTTTATCAATCATCGGAATTCCAAACGCGGCCGTTTTTCCTGTCCCTGTTTGCGCCTGGCCGATTAAATCTTTATTTTCTAAGCTCAATGGAATCGTTTGGGCCTGGATTGGAGTCGCTTCTTCAAAACCCATTCGTTTTAGTGCTTTCATTGTCGCTGGGCTGATGCCCAAGTCTTGAAACTTTGTCAATGTATTCATTCTCCTTCTAATCATAGAAAAATTTTGTTCCTGCACATTGCAGGCAGGAGTTCTCCTGAAAATTGGCCTATGAGGCACTCTTCCGGACGATTATAAGAAAAGTTAGGCATCCTGAAAGGAGCCCTGAACCGGAAGTATCCGGCTTCAGAAAGCTATACCTTCTTATTTTTATAAAAAGTGCGGTGTATTTTCGCTAAGAAGAGTCTCACTCAATATGAAACCCGCTTGAGGATAGGATGAGGGTAAGTTCAAACCCTAATTGATTTATGGACAAGTAGGTCTCTTGAAATGAATGGCTTACCTTATTTTAAGATGGTTAGCACTCAATAAAATACGGCCTAAACGCAAGTACGTCAATGGAGGGAATTTTATTGCTTTGGCCAATTCCCTGTACAAACATACTTCCGTATTTAATGAAAAAAGACATTCTCCTGTTGGAGTATGTCCGGGTTTCCAAAAGAAGTTCCTGTTGGCACTTTGGTGTTAATATTACCATTTCCAAGTAAGCAATGCAAACCTGACGACTGGCTGAAAACCCTATCATGCCGGCTTTTCTTTTAGAAAATCGAGGATTTCGTGAAACAGCTGATCTCTTTCTTCACAATGACAGATTAAATGCTTCGAATCCTTTAAAAAAATCAGTTTTTTAGCAGAAGAACCAATATTATTGTATAAGTATCGTGCGCTTCTGGGAGGAACGACACCATCACTTTCCCCTTGTGCGATTAGAGTTGGTACGGTAACCTGGTTCAGAATCGGCCTAATGGAAGCCACCAGACGTCGAAACTGAAGTGTAGCTGTTATTGGTGTAGCACTGATTTTCCGCTTGTACCTGACAAACATTTCATTGCCGGCCAGGTTTCCCCGAAAAGCATCCTTTACCATATCCTTAATATCGGAAAAAAGCTGCTTAGGATTTACGTAATAGGCAGCCGCACTGAGGAGAACTAATTTATCTACAGGATAATGCACGGTTAAATAACTGGCAATCAGGCCGCCCATTGAAAAACCGACCACGTATACCTTTTCACACCGGTTAATAAGCCCTTTTAGTTCTTCTTCCGCATGCTCAATCCATTTGTGATAGGCGATGCCCTTAAGCTTCAATTCATCCCCGTGACCCGGTAATGTTGGCACTGAAATCTCCCAGTCTGTATGTTCCTTTAAATAATCAACGAGAGGCTCCACTTCATAAGGGGCTCCTGTAAAACCGTGTATACACATGCAGCCAATCATCCGTGATCACCGCCTTTTATTAAAAAATGGAGTCTTTTTCTATTTTACACTTTTTCCTTTTTCGCATACTAATCAAACCTATTACAAGCAGAAGAACTATAGAAAAATAATTTCAACCCCTGTTCCACGTGAAACAGGGGTAAGTTACCTATAATAACAGTTTTAACCAATTTATTTGTACGAGGATTTTTACAGCCATCTGATAGCTTCACAATCATCTCATTCATTCGTTTCTGCTTGATTTGCTTACGCTTTGCACTAACAATCCAGCTGATATTGGAATATTTATAAAGCGGGGCCAGAGTATTTGAAAAAGAAAAGGCATCCAGGATGCTGTTCTAGTACCTGTATAACTTCTGTTAAAGCTGCTTCATTATGCTTATTATCTTTATTGGACAGCAATTTTTAATTCCTGGTAAAAGTTATTGAAGGGCTGAGACGACTTCTTCCAGCTTCATGCCTCTTGATGCTTTAACCAGTACGATTGTTTCTTTATCGACATGCTTCTTCAATTCTTCAATCAATGGCTGTTTATCTGTAAAAGCAATCACCCTATCGGCTGTGAGTGATTGTTCTGCCCCCTTGGCAATAAACTCACCGAGCTTGCCGAATGTAAAAATGTAATCAACTTTTTCCGAATCTACTGATTTCCCAACGGCAAAATGGAAATCTTCCTCCTGAGGCCCAAGCTCCAGCATATCGCCGAGAACCAGAATTTTCTTTTTATAGCCAGGCAGATTAGCAATAAGCTCAATTGCAGCATTCATGGAAGTCGGGCTTGCGTTATAAGCATCATTGATAATCTTTTCACCGTTCTTCCCTTCTAAAAGCTCCATTCGCATATTGGTCAGCTTCAAGCCGGAGAAGCCCTCATTCATTTTTTCATATGGCACACCAAAATGTGAAGCTACACTCATGGCCGCCAGCGCATTCAGGACATTATGCGTTCCTAATACCGGCAGATAAAACTCTTCATTTGTGCCATTAACCATAAAGGTACTGCCGCTATCATTCTGTTCAATACTAAGCGGATAGACATCATTTGTTTCGCTTCTGCCAAAGGTCCTTAAAGCTGCTGAACCCGTGTAAGACTTTAATTTTTCATTAAGAAGCGGTTCGTCACCATAATAAATAACCACGCCATTAGCCTGAAGACCATTAACGATCTCAAGCTTTGCCTCCGCAATTCCCTCTCTGGATCCTAAGTCCTGAAGGTGTGACTCGCCTATATTCGTAATAATTACTGCTTCCGGACGGGCCAGCCTTGTAAGGAAGTCAATTTCCCCCCGTCCGCTCATGCCCATTTCCAATACAGCAATTTCTGTATCCTCTTCTAATGCGAGAATTGTTAATGGCAGGCCAATATGATTATTGTAGTTTCCTTCCGTCTTCTGTACCTTGTATTTTACGGAAAGCAAATTGGCTGTCATATCCTTGGTCGTTGTTTTCCCATTGCTACCCGTAATACCTACTGCTTTTACCTTAAGTTCACCGCGGTAGCTTCTCGCCAATTCCTGGAGGGCTGCCAATGTATCTTCTACCAGCAGGATGGGCAAATGAAGCGGAGGATTCGGAACATCCTTTTGCCAGAATGCTGCGGCTGCCCCTTTTCGAAGGGCGTCTTCTACAAAACGATGGCCGTCGGAGTTTTCCCCTTTGAAAGGGACAAACAGATTGCCTTGCTCGATTTTTCTTGAATCAATACTTACCCCTTTAATGGCGGTACCATAAAAAGATGAAAAATCATTCTCAATCTTAATCATTTGTCCAATCTCTTGAAGTGTTTTCTTAATCATACGGCTCCTCCTATTTTGACAGTTTTCCACTTTGCACGAATGGCAGCTGAAACCCTATCAGTTATGTACGAACAAAAGGAACACGACAAAGATGCCGTGTTTCCAATAATGATAACGTTAATGCAGCCAAATGGCATTACATTGTGTGTTTAATATTTTGTTTTTCAGCGTGCCGTTCAATTGCCAGGTTTACAAGTTTTTCAATTAGCTGCGGGTACTCAACACCAGTATGCTTCCAAAGAAGCGGGAACATGCTGAAAGGTGTAAATCCAGGCATTGTGTTCACTTCGTTAATGTATAGCTTCCCCTCTCTCGTCAAGAAGAAATCAGCTCTGACAAGACCGGAGCAATCGAGGGCTTTAAACGCTGCAATCGCCATATCCTTTAGCTCGCTGTACTCCTTTTCAGAGATTTCAGCTGGTATGATCAATGCTGTATCTCCATCTTCATATTTTGCTTTATAATCATAAAACTCCACTTTTGGAACAATTTCTCCGGCAACAGAGCATTCCGGGTAGTCATTGCCAAGTACACCAGCTTCAATTTCCCTTGCTGTAACGCCTTCTTCAATGATAATTTTACGGTCGAATTGGAAAGCTTCCTTAAACGCTTCCTCAAGCTCTGTACGATTCATACACTTGCTGATGCCTACACTTGAACCGAGGTTGGCCGGTTTAACAAAACACGGGTAGCCCAGTTCCTTTTCTACTTTCTCATAGGCAGCTGCGGATTCATTTTCCCATTCACTGCGGATAAACCAGACATATTTCACCTGCGGAAGTCCTGCCTGTGCAAAAATATTTTTCATAATTACCTTATCCATACCAGCAGATGAAGCCAATACTCCATTGCCTACATACGGAAGGTTAAGCAGCTCCAATAAACCTTGAACCGTGCCATCTTCACCGTTAGGTCCGTGAAGCAGCGGAAAAATTACATCGAAAGGACCTTTCTGCTGAGAATCCTGAAAAAGTGTCGGTGCCAATGCTGTTGGTGCAAGCGCCTCCCCTTGGGAAAATTCCAGTTCCTTCACACTGGAAACAGGGCCCTGCAATTGCGGCCCCTTAACCCATTGTCCTTCTTCGGATATATAAATTGGATGAATTTCAAATTTGTCTAAGTCCAGCGCTTTGATTACAGCCATTGCTGTCTGCATGGAAACTTTATGTTCTGCGGATTTTCCGCCGTACAATAGGCCAACCTTCGTTTTCATAAAAGAACCTCCATTATTCAATCATGGATTACCCGGCTAATAGCGCCAAGTGATATTTCCAGTGTAAGTATCTTCTCTTGTCTGCCCGCCAGCGCAAATACGTGCCAGTGAAGCTTCACTTTATTGTAACACTTTCTAATTTAAGAGAGGGAGTGATTACATGTTCAAATATTAAGGAATTTTTTTCTGCGCATACGCCCATATTCCCATATGTATGAAAAAGCTTTGGAAAAGGAAACTTTTCTTATCCTAAAACCTGAAGAAAATACCTTATTATTACTTCCTTTTCTTCCACAATTTAAAACCCAAAAATCACATTGGTATTTTAAGATAACGCTTTATATCTTATATTATAAGGTTTACTAGGATAATACCCTTTTGAAGTGGACTGATAGTCAGAATTTATATAATTATTTTATTTTTAGAATAAAACTTTTCACTCTTAACTTTTTATCTAAAACAAGATATAATCCCTCTATGGAAAACAAGTGTATTTTTAAGGAGGACAAAAATGAAAAGGTTCGGATTGCTTCCCAGAATTATTTTAGCTATCGCTTTAGGTATTATACTAGGTTCTTTTTCTCCTGAATGGTTAATTAAACTATTCGCTACTTTTAATGGCCTTTTCGGAAACTTTCTTGGCTTTGCCATTCCGTTAATCATTATCGGATTCATCGCACCAGGGATCGGCAGCATGGGCAAGGGAGCAGGCAAATTGTTGGGCATTACAACCGGCTTTGCATATGCCTCAACAGTAGCGGCAGGTTTACTGGCATTCTTCACTGCTACTGTCCTATATCCGATTCTATTAAAAAATCAAAGCTTCAAGGAATTTGAGAATCCGGAAGAGGCACTGCTTTCTCCATTTTTCCAGGTGGACATGCCTCCTGTAATGGGTGTTATGACAGCACTTCTTATTTCGTTCACTTTAGGGCTTGGCTTAGCGGCGATTAAAGGAAACACGCTTCAGAATGCCATGAACGATTTTCGTGATGTGATTGAAAAACTGATTGAGAAAGTCATTATTCCATTGCTTCCTGTTCATATATTCGGAATTTTTGCCAATATGGCACAGGGCGGTCAAGTCGGCGCCATCATGTCAGTATTTGCAAAAGTATTTGTAATGATTATTGCTCTTCATATTATCTTTTTACTGGTTCAATATACGGCTGCAGGAACGGTTACAAAATCAAATCCGATTAAGCTGATTAAAAGTATGATGCCCGCTTACTTCACAGCACTTGGGACACAATCATCCGCATCAACAATTCCCGTCACGCTAAAGCAGGTTAAAAAGCTTGGTGCACGTGAAAAAGTGGCTGATTTCTCTGTTCCTTTACTGGCAACGATTCATCTGTCCGGCAGTACCATTACTCTTGTAAGCTGTGCAATTGCTGTTATGATGCTCCAAGGACAAACTGCTTCTTTCGCAGAAATCCTGCCGTTTATTTTAATGCTTGGCGTAACCATGATTGCTGCACCAGGTGTTCCAGGCGGAGCCGTTATGGCGGCACTTGGATTGCTTGAAAGCATGCTCGGTTTCAATGAAACAATGATTGCTCTTATGATCGCTCTTTACCTAGCACAAGACAGCTTTGGAACAGCCTGCAACGTTACAGGTGACGGAGCGCTGACATTACTGTCTGATAAAGCAAGCGGAAAAGATAAAAAAGCGCAGCCACAGGCTGTAAAAGCCAGTTAATTAGAAGGTGTCCCGATTAGGGCACCTTTTTTGAGCTTGATCAGGAGGTGGGCTTCAAATTTATGTAGGATGGACTTATCCCTGCTCTCATAGCCGAGTTCGGTCATCATTACTCTTTGAATTCTTCTCTTACTGATTAATGTCCTTCATACCCTATTGATGAACACTTCTCCTATGATTTTGCTGATTTTTGTTCTTTTAGTACCCCTATTTTGTTTTTATAGTATCCGAAATCCAGGTATATGGCTGTATTTGGCTCTACAGTTGCTAATTTAGGAATCAGATTTTGGCTCTTTGGGAATAAATCGGTCACCTCCCTATGTTTATCAGTCAAATTTCATCTTTTTATCAGTTACTTTTTGAATATATCGGTCACTTTTCATTTTTATCGGTCACTTTTTCGATATATCGGTCACTTTGCCCCACATCAGCTTTACATCCCTTCGAGGGTAGAAACCAAACCTTCTGGCGCCAATAAAAAGCTGCCGGATAAAGACCAAATTCAGGCTCTTATCTGGCAGCTTTCTATTTACTTTACAATCATAACCGGCGCTTTAACCCGTTTGGCAATTTTATGGCTTACACTCCCAAGTACCATTTCCTGAAGTGCATTTAATCCACGGCTGCCTACTACCACAATATCAAAATCTCGTTGGTTGGCGTATTCCACAATAGCCGGGCCAGGCTCTCCTTGTAAGAATTTTATTTCATAAGAAAGATTTTTTTCTTTTAATATATTTTCAATAGGCTCCAAACGGCGTTTTCTTACTTCGTCCACAACCGACTTGTCGAAATGGTGAAGTATATCCTCTTTTGACTTCTGTCCATCAATTGCGTATACAATGGTGATTTCAGCATCGGGATTTTGTTCGGCCAAATAAATGGCCTTTTTGGCTGAACGAATGGAATGATCGGATCCATCTGCAGCTATCAGTATCTTTTTAAACACGTCTTCACCCCTATATTTTTATCCTTATCAAAAAAATACCACAGTCCAGAAGACTGTGGCAGTAATTTTTATTTTATTTTTAATGCCCGGATAATTTTGCACCAGGTTTGCGGTGAACCGCTATACGCTCAATTAAATTGGAGCTTGGCGCGTTCAATCCCGATAAACGGACTAAAACACCATTATCTCTTAGCTTTAACACAATCTTATCTATTGCAGCGACACCTGAATCATCCCAGACATGCGCCTGAGAAAAGTCGATTTCAACTTCTTTTAGTTCTTCATTAAAGTCAAAGGCAGCTACGAGTTCATCTACAGAAGCAAAGAAAACCTGGCCTGTAACGGCATAAATTTTCTTTTCTCCTTCAATTCGTGAAGTAACATGCACTTTAGAAATTTTAGCAACAAAGAAAATCGCACTTAAGATAATACCTGCGAAAACCCCTTTGGATAAATCGTGAGTAAAGACTGTTGTCACAGTAGTTGTTACCATAACAATGCTATCAGTAACCGGAGTCTTGGCAAGCCCTTTAAGAGAAGACCAATCAAAAGTTCCGATTGAAACCATAATCATGACACCAACCAGTGCAGCCATCGGTATTTGAACGACAATATTGCCTAATACTAAAATCAAGAACATAAGGAATGTACCGGCTACAAGAGCAGACAGTCTGCCTCTTCCCCCTGATTTTACATTGATGACGGACTGTCCGATCATGGCACACCCAGCCATTCCGCCGAATAAACCAGCTACGATGTTCGCAATCCCCTGTCCGCGGCTTTCCATATTTTTATCACTTGCTGTATCAGTCATATCGTCAACGATTGATGCAGTCAAAAGTGACTCTAAAAGACCAACAATTGCAAGAGCAAGTGAATAAGGGAAAATAATTTTTAATGTTTCAATATTAAATGGGACATCTGGAATAAAAAATGCCGGCAATGCAGAAGTTAAGGCTCCCATATCTCCTACTGTTCGAACATCACTCTTCGTCATAATGGCAATGACTGTAATCACAATAATTGCTACTAACGGTGAAGGTACTGCTTTCGTAAGCCTTGGGAAAATATAAATAATCGCCAATGCTCCGGCAACCATCGCATACATAACCCATGTAGCATCTACAAATTGTTCCAGCTGGGCCATGAAAATCAAAATCGCCAAAGCGTTCACAAACCCAATCATAACGGCACGAGGAATAAATTTCATAAAGCGGGCTAATTTAAGCACACCAAATAAAATCTGCAGAACCCCTGTTAAAATGGTCGCAGCAAATAAATACTGCAATCCATGATCAGCTACTAATGTAACCATCAGCAAAGCCATAGCACCGGTTGCAGCAGAGATCATTCCTGGCCTTCCGCCAACTATTGCAATGGTTACAGCAATACAGAAAGAAGCGTACAATCCAATCATTGGATCGACACCAGCAATAATCGAGAATGCAATCGCCTCTGGAATTAGTGCCAATGCCACTACGATTCCAGCAAGAACATCTCCCTTAACATTGCCAAACCATTGTTCTTTTAATGAATTAGCTTTCAAACAAACACCCCTTAATCTATTTTTTATAATAATGACTTTGAACTCTCATCAAAGTCGAGCCGACAAAAACAGTAGAATCATATCACATACGGCAGGAATACAAGTATACATGAAAGCGTTTATATAGGAATAAATCTCTTATTATCTACCAAAATCTCATTATTACTATATCAAATGTAAAAATATATCTTTTTAATAAACCATGAATCAACTGTAAATAAATGGGCAATTCAGGCTTCCTCTGTTATCATGAGTGGAGGAGGTTTTGACGTGAAAGCACAAACACAAAAAATGGCTGCTCCTGTATCTACACCTTTTTATTATGGCTGGATGATTGTCCTCATTTCTGCTCTCGGCGTATTTTTCTCCGGGCCGGGACAAACGTATTCCATTTCTGTTTTTATCGATTCGTATATTCATGATTTCGGCTGGAGCCGTTCACAAGTTTCAGCTGTCTATTCCGCAGCTACCCTTGCTTCCGGTTTATGTATGTTTTTTGTCGGCCGCTTCATTGACAGGCATGGACAGCGGAAAATGGCCGTCTTTATTGGAATCAGCCTTGCACTTGCTTGTTTCTGGAACAGCATTGTGACCAACACTGCTATGCTCTTCATAGGCTTCTTCTTTTTAAGGCTTCTGGGGCAGGGTTCCATGACTCTAATCCCCAATACACTTGTTCCTCAATGGTTTATTACAAAACGGGGGAAAGCGCTAAGTTTGATGGCGGTCGGCGGATTTTCCAGCTCTGCAATTTTTCCGCCATTTAATGCTTGGCTGGTCAATAAATGGGGGTGGAGCTTCTCCTGGCAGTTTTGGGGAATTGCTCTGCTGGTGATTTTCGTTCCGCTTGCTTACTTTCTTATTCGGAACAAACCAGAGGATATCGGACTTTTGCCTGATGGGCGCGAAAAGCCGATTCCTAAAAAAGGCGAACCAAATGATGGCTATGCTGAAACGGATTTAGAAGAAAATTGGACGTTAAAGGAAGCGATGAAAACAAAGGCTTATTGGCTGCTTCTCTTTTGCGTGGCCATACCTGCCCTTGTAAACACCGGGCTTACCTTCCACTTAATCTCTATTTTTGGCATCCAGGATATTTCACCTGGCATCGCTGCTCTGGTACTGAGCCTAATGGCGATTATCGGTTTTCCGATTACATTGGCGGCCGGATTCATTCTTGATAGAGTGAAAGTAAACTATGTACTGGCCGGCATTTTTTTAGGAGAGATCATTTTCATGCTGGTCCTTCTTTTCGTCAAAAATGTAACAGCCGCCATCCTGTTTGGTGTCCTTTGGGGCATTAGCGGCGGCTTTGAACGAATTGCTTTAAACTATGTATGGCCCAGCTACTTTGGCAGGCAATTTCTTGGCAGCATCAAGGGCACTGCCATGACAGTCATGGTCATCGGCTCGGCACTTGGCCCGCTCCCCTTCGGATTTGCCTATGATTTCTTCGGCGGTTATAAAGAAATCATTTATATGACTATGATTTTGCCCGCTCTCGCTATCTTGAGTTCACTGCTGGCCGGAAAACCTCTAAAAGGATCCTGAAGATTTCAGGATCCTTTTACTCTTATTTCATATTTTGGCTCTGTTAACCTTGCAAATTGGTTTCCGCTTCAATCAACAAGGGGCATAATCAGCATTGAATTTTAAACACAATTTTCTATATTCCTATCAACCTATCGAATCCATAATCCAAATAACCCGTCAGTTACCCCGAGGTTATACATATAATAGATTCCAAACAGAAAACTTACTGATCCGGCAGCTTGTGTCAAAAACCGGTTAATCTTAACATTGCCTTTGCTATAAACAAATGGAATACCAAGAATCGTTGTAAAAGTTAACATGCCCAAGATAGTACCCAGTCCGAATATCCCTATGTATAACGCACCTTCCCAAACTGTGGACACGGTGGACATGGTCAATAACACCATGGCTGCACTTCCAGCAAGGCCATGGACGAACCCAATAATGGTCACTTTTATTAATGATGATTTTTCCCGGGATTCTGTATTCCTATCAGAATCTTGTTTTTTCATAAAAAGTAAACTCTTAATACCTAAGTAAACCAGCATAATGCCGACAAGAAATTCAAGGGACATTGCCCACTTATCTGTCAGCTCTCCTTTCATGAGAATTAAAGCCATTCCCACGATGAAGAGAGTAAGCGTGTGTCCGATTCCCCAAAACACTCCTGTTAGCGTTGACCGCAATAACTTCTTGCTCTTTCCGACCATCGTGGAAACTGCAATAATATGATCCGGCTCGATGGAATGTTTAATGCCTAATATAAATCCGAGAAATAATACTGAAACCAAACTCATTAACATGTTAACATTTCCCCCTGATGCCCAATTTCACGCTGCCATTCATCTAAAATTAATTTATATATTTTCATCATAGTCTCTCCATACGTGTTCATAAACCTTTTTCAAAGGGATGTTATGAAGGGCGGCAATCTTTTTGCACTCCTCATATTCAGGGGCTCTTTGGACAACTTCTCCCTTATAGATTCCCTCTTTTACTGTTACTGTTCCCCATTCTATGTTCACCTTTTTAAAGTGGCGTTCCAAACGGTGAACGGTTAGAGGATAATAGCGGATGCCAAGAGTGGTTGTTTCAGCAAATAAGATGTCTTTCATTTGATTCACCTTTGCCTGCGAACAAAGCAGGTGCAATAATACTCCTGGCCTATTTTTCTTCATATAGATTGGAGTGTAGAACACATCGTTTGCTCCGGCTTCAAACAGCCGATCCATGACATGGCCCAGCCACTCCCCAGGAATATCATCAAGATTGACTTCCATTTTAAACATCTGATCATCCATATGCTCATGGTCAGGCGGAAGTTGAGAAACCATTTCACACACTCCTCTTATTCTTGAATGAAACGTCTACTCCCCGATAATGACACGGAGGACGTTGGGATGGTCTCTAAAAGTTTTAGTTCCAGCACCATAGCCAATGGATTGAACCTTCATGGAAGGTATCGAACAATACTCTTCTGCCAGTACAGAAATAATAGCGGCACCTGTTGGCGTGGTAAGTTCCGCTCTCACATCTGATTGTTCAATTGGAACTCCTTTTAATATTTCAAGCGTGGCAGGTGCAGGCACAGGATAAATCCCATGATCAATATGGATTCTTCCTTTTCCAACCGGAACCGGCGAAGACTTAATTGCAGAGATATCTAACTGGTCTATTAAAATGGCAGCACCGATAATATCAATAATTGAATCTACCGCACCCACTTCATGGAAATGGACTTTATCCAATGGAAGCCCATGTATAAGCCCCTCCGCTTCCCCAATTTTCCGGAAGATTTTTAGCGCCATATCCTCTATATGATGATTGAATCCTGCTTCTTTTATCATCTTTGCAATATCCGAATAGGAGCGGTGATGATGATGGCCATGATTGTGGCTATGGGTATGATCGTGACTATGGCCGTGATCATGGCTATGGCTATGGCTGTGTTCATGATCATGACTGTGGTTGTGATTATGGTCGTGGCTATGAGTATGATCATGCCCATGATGATCATGGCTATGGCTGTGTTCATGCGTGTGACCATGGCTTTGACCTTCACTCAATAACACCACATCGAACTTGGTGCTTGTAATACCGTTTTTTACAATCTTCTTCCATTTGAGCTCATATTCATCTTCGATATCCAGCTTCTTTAATTCTTCAAGGAGAACACTTGCATCTGCCCCCGCATCAATTAAAGCCCCAATAACCATATCTCCGCTCATTCCTGAGAAACAATCAAAGTAAAGTATTTTCGTCATTAGTTCCGGCCCCTTTTTGTGCTAATCGATGGATTAGAACCGCGTTGTATCCGCCGCCAAATCCATTGTCTATGTTCACTACGCTAATTCCTGACGCACATGAGTTCAACATCGTGAGCAATGCAGATAGCCCATTGAAATTCGCACCGTAGCCAATGCTCGTTGGAACGGCTATAACAGGATGGGAAACCAGCCCTCCAACTACACTCGGAAGAGCTCCTTCCATTCCTGCCACAACTACAGAAACAGTTGCATTCTGGATTTCTTCCGCATGATTTAAAAGCCGGTGGATCCCCGCAACCCCTACATCATAGAATCGGCGGACTTCACTTCCAAGCACTTCTGCAGTAAGAGCCGCCTCTTCAGCCACCCTTAAATCTGAAGTCCCTGCTGCAACGACTGCAATATAACCTGCTGAGCTTACACCAATATTTCTTTCATCTTTCCAATAGAGAATTTGTGCGATTTCATGATAAACAAATTCAGAACAATCGCGTAATACCGCTTCCGCCTTTTCCTTAGATATCCTGGTAACCAGCACCTGATTATTTCTTGCTCTTAAGGATTGAATGATGGAAATGATTTGTTCAGCTGACTTTCCTTCCCCAAAAACAACTTCCGGGAAGCCCTGGCGCTTTTTTCGGTGATGATCCACTTTGGCAAAGCCCAGATTTTCAAAGGTTGCGAGCTGCTCCTTTGCGTCTGAAACACTAAGAGTGCCCTTTTGAACTTGATGTAAAATATTTTCCAGAATGAGAAACAACCCCTTTTTTAAAATCTAATTTATCTAATTGGTGAACAGATTTCGATATAATGGCCATCCGGATCTTCCACATAAGCCACCTTCTGCCCCCAAGGCTTTTCAATCGGCTCAAGCAGAACAGTAACTCCTGCTCCCTTTAATTTTTCTACAACAGCTTCAACCTCTTCCGTTACGAAACCAAGCTCAAAGGTTTGCTCCTTTCTCACTCCATCCGGAATTGGAAGCCCCGTGACCTCACGCCCGCCTTCTCTCGTATTAAAAGAAAGAACCGTACTGCCAGTGTCATATTCTATGTATGTTCCAAACTCATTCCTCAATTCCAGGCCTAGCAATTCTCCATAAAAATGTTTCGTTTTGTCCAGGTTTTCCGTATATAGAATGACATAGCCCATTTTCAGCCTCAATCAGTTCACCTTCTTTTAAAATTTGTGCTATATAATAAATTCAATAGAGCAGGTGAATTCTCCTTTCCAAAAATGAAACAAAAAAATACCAATATAATGATAAGGTCTTATTAAAAGAAAAATAGAGGTGTAACAATGAACTGGAAAGACATCGAGCATCAAATGTATACCATGTGTATGGTAGCTGATGGGGATAAAATCCTTCTAATGAATCGGCCGAAGCATAAAGGCGCCCCTGGTTTTATTGCACCAGGCGGCAAAGTGGAATTCCCGGAGAGCATTACTGATGCAGCAATACGTGAGGTACTGGAGGAAACAGGCCTGCATGTGAAGAATATTGTTTTTAAAGGCTGGGATGAGTACGTAAATCCTCAGGAGAAGGTTCGATATATCGTATTTAATTATCTTGCAGATTCATTTGAAGGAACCTTACTTGCAGATCCCCCTGAGGGTGAACTTCAGTGGGTTTCAAGAAAGGATGCAATGGAACTCCCCATGCAGGATTGGTTTAAAAGAAAACTGCCGTTATTTTTTAAAGAAGGAACTTTCGAGATCCATTCAGAGTGGGAGGCAGAGCAAGAATTGGAGGGAGACAGCAAGACAAGGATTTTTCTAAAAAGCGAGGGAAGAGTGGGAAGAATTGAAAACTCGCCGGCAGTGAAAAGAGACTCGCCTTCATGCTAAGCCACTGAAAATCTGCCGATTATTTGGTTTTTCAGGGGAACCTAAAGGTATTAGTAAAGTAGCACTAGGTTGATTGAAGCGGAAGGTGCGAGATCCTCGAAAATGCATTCGCATTTTCTTCGTGCGGTGAATATTCGAGGATGCTTATTCAAAGTCCTGCGGGAGCAGCGGGACAGGTGAGACCCCACAGGCGCTTAAGCGCCGAGGAGGCTCACCGCACGCCCCGCGGAAAGCGAGCATCCTGGAGTGGAAATCAACCGGCTAATTTAACAAAGGCTGTCCTTTAAGGACTTTTTCATTGACCTCCTTCATGCGGGCCTCTTTTTAGTCTGTGAGCCATTCTTTAAACCTTGGATAGAATATGAAAATAACTTCCTGCCAGACGCCTTATCTCTTTTGTTTTTCCCTGGGGATAAACGGCGATAAAGCATGTAGATGGACCGGAAGATTTATGGAGATCCAAGTCTGTACTAAAATCATTATTTGTAAACTCTTTATTAAGAAATAGGCCATTTAGCTCTTCAATAATGCCCTTTGAGCCAACAGGAAGGGTTTCAACATCCGCGAGGGAGTTAATTTCCTGGAATAGCTTCAAGGGGGCAGCTTCTGTCCCTCTTCCCACTACCTCTTCGCCAACTAAAGGAGAACCGATGACACTAATCTCAGTTTGGTTTGTATAAAGTAAACGCTCTGAATGGCCATTGCCCTTCATCTTCCCAAGAACCGATAGTCCAACAGCAGACTGCAGCAGGGTGAAGTTACTTTCTGTGCTGCCGTTAATCTCGAGAGCCCCGATATCCAATTCCTCAGCGCCACGTTTAATGCCTCTTACAAGCGCATTCCAGGCATCCTCTCCGCAGAAATTATGCAAAGCTGCCGCAAAAGGCTCCGCACCAGCCGATATACATTCCATAACAGCTACCCGAAAAGAATAGTATGCAACTGTTTCATATGGCACTTTAACAGAATCCTTATCTTTTTCCCCGATTCCACCGCTGTTATCGCTGGCGACGACGATTGCTTCTTCTGAATTAACAGGAAAAATCAAAACATCCCTCATTGCTCTGCCTCCGCTTTAGTAAGGGGCTCGATCAGCCTTGACAGCTTTGGAATTAATGTATAAGCAATAACTATATTTAGAATTGAGCCAATAAAAAGGGAAGGCACAATCGCCATGTAAAAAGCCTTGCCCATCAAAAATATAAAAGGCATCGGGGCAGCAAAGGCATTTCCGAACACAAATAGCACCCCGGCCTGCCAGCGCTTGCCCCTCAGGTATAGGAAACCAAATACAAAGGATAAAAGGGCCATTTCACCGGCAATGAGGAAATGAAGCGGCCCAAGAGGCATACCGCCAACCATTGCCGAAATCAGATGGCCAATCGAGGCAACAATTGCTCCGCCGGTTCCACCAAGCAGAACAGCTGCTAGCAGGGCAGGAAATGCTTCCAGGGCCACGCTTCCGATGATTGCAGGTATTTTAATTACGGCTCCGACAGCTGTCAAAGCAACCAGCATTCCAGCCATGGCCATTTTCATGCTTTTCATTTATTTTTCCTCCTTGCGCTTTCCTTCCCGGAATACTTTCGCGCTGCGCACATACTCAACATCTTTTTCGTTCAGCCGGAAATTGATGACTCTTGCAAGGGCGAAGAAATAATCGGATAATCGGTTCAAGTATTTTAAGGCAACAGCAGAAGTCTCTGGATCTGCTTTTCTTAATGAGACAACCAATCTCTCCGCTCTTCTCGTCACTGTCCTTGCTATATGGATCGATGCAGAAGCAGGAGCTCCACCTGGCAAAATAAATCGTTCCAGCTTAGGTGCTTCCTCAATTAACTCATCGATTTTAGCTTCCAAATAATCAATTGATTCCTTGGTTAGCTTCAACTCCCTATTCTTTGAAACATTTGCCAAGTCTCCGCCACAGTCAAAAAGCTCATGCTGAATTTTCTCCAGGTCATCCAATACATCCTGAAAAACGCTGCCGTCAAGCTGTGTCATGGCCTGACCGACAAAGCAATTCACTTCATCCACTGTTCCATATGCCTCAACCCTTACATCATCCTTCTCCACTCTGCCTCCGATAATGCTCGTTTTCCCCTCATCGCCTGTTCTTGTGTAAAGCTTCATAAATCATTCCCCATTTCATTTGATTTTTTGGCTTATGCCATACCAGATTAAATCAACCCTGTTTGATTGGGCTGCGGTATCCTGATAGGCCCAGCCAGTTACATCCCGCCACTTTCGATCATCAGCTTCCATTGGAACAATCCCTTTTGAAATATCGGATCCTATTAAAACGATTTTTCTATGGTTATCCTCCTTTTCCCAATCAAGCCATCCCCTTAAGTAATTCTGCCATCTGGTTCGAACTTCCCTGGCATCCGATTCCTTTAACCAATCCCGGATCCAAACCTCAATGCCCTCCAGTACAACGATTCCACTTATGTGAAAACCATTAACTGTTTCACCCTTGTAGGCGGAGACCCACTGGTACGGAATATTCTCCAAGTTATAAAATTTCTTCACCCACCCGGACTTTCCATTAAAGGCGCCGCCCGTAACAAAGTGCATCTCTCACCCCTCCTTAACTCTTCATAATTCCAAAAAAGCTCATATTCTTTTCCAAAGGGGATCTGCCATTCCCAGAATTCTTTGCCTTCAGGACCATGCTTGCTTAACAGGTACCGGATAACTCCGCTATGTGTTACAAGCGCTGCTTTCCGAATACCTTTTTCTAGTATCCTATGAATCAGCTTTTGCCAGCCCCAATCAACCCTTTCCGAAAATACCTCGTATGTTTCCCCTCCAGGCACACTTTCTGAAAAAGGATCTTTTAACCACCTTTGATAAACAGCATCATCTTTTAACTCTTCATAGGTTCTGCCTTCCCACTCGCCAAAATTAATTTCCCGCCATTCTATGCCTGATTCAAGATTATTTCCTGGAAAGAGCATTTTAGCAGTTTGCTGACATCTGCCTAAATCACTGGATTGAATCAAATCATAGCAGGCAGGCACTTCAGTAATTTTTTTCTTATCGATGGGACATAGAGGGGAATCCGTCCAGCCCAGGTACGCATATCGCTTATTGGCCTCTGTCAGCCCATGGCGAAATAGTGCAATATCCACAAAGCCATCCATAGCAAAACCTCCGTTCCTTCTACACTTGCACCCAGCACATCCCCTGTCATGCCGCCAAACCATGTTTTAACTTTTTTTGATAGAAAAAAGAAAAGCAGCACGGAAATCAGAATCATTAATAGAAGTCCAAACAGGGCTGGTTCTACTAGAAATCCTGCTGTCCCGGCCATTAGCAGCAAATAGATGGAATAGATATGCAAAGTTTTACTGGAAGCGGATTGCTGAAATAAATATCCAAGGCCTTCCTCCTTGGCGGCCTTCACCTTCAGCAGCAGTATTCCCATCATCATTTTTCCGAAAAAAGGAATCAAGGCAATTAAAAAGTAAGAGACAGACCTTGATAGATTGGCTATCTCATAGATAAACAGAAAGCGCGCCCCCAATAAAACAATTACGGATAGGACGCCAAATGCCCCTGTTCTCGGATCACTCATGATTTCGAGCCTTTTTTTCTGATCGCGATAAGAAAAAAAGGCATCGCCCGCATCCATCCACCCGTCCAAATGAATCCCTCCAGTCAGTACGATTCCTGCAAGCCAAACTGCAAATGCAGCTGCTAAAATTGAAAAAGGAGTCCATTCAAGAAAAGCATAAAGCATAAAGGCATAAAGGCTGCCCTGAAACAGTCCCACCAGCGGAAATGTTCTAATCGCCTTCTCAAGATGATCCCTGTCCATCGGAAGGTTTATCGATATCGGAATGCTTGTAAAAAATTGAAGATTAATTAATAAACCTTTAAGCCATTTCATTGGCAGTGCTCCAATGAAAGACGATTTCCTTCAGTTTCTCCCAGTCAAGATGCTTCACCATGCCCTCAGCCAGTTCATCGTATTTTCTATCGGCCACTGTACCCTCGGCCTCATGACTTTCAACGTTGGAAAGTGAATCCTCTACTGGAATATGGTGATTTTTTATGTATGGAAGGACACCCAGTACCGGCAGCTTTGTTTTATTTTCAATCCACTCGATCCCATCCTCGAACAGCTCCAGTTGACCGTGAAATTTATTAATAATAATGCCCTGCACCCGTTGTCTTTCTTCTGGAGAAAACAGCTCCAAAGTTCCGACAATGCTTGCAAACACTCCGCCCCTTTCAATATCGGCGACTAAAACTACCGGCACATCTGCCATCTCAGCTGCCTTCATATTGACGAGTTCTTTTTCTTTTAAATTGATTTCGACCGGGCTTCCCGCACCTTCCATAACGAGAAGATCGTAATCCCTGCTTAATTTTTCAAGGGCCATCTGAATTGTTTCCAATCCTGCTTGATAAAAAGAATCCTTATAGCACCTCCCCGTAACTGTTCCTATGGGGTCTCCAAGTAGAACAACCTCAGACTTCTGGTCATGCTTAGGTTTTAATAGGATGGGGTTCATCCACTCGCTTGCCGCAGTTTTTGCTGCTTCTGCCTGTAGCCCCTGGGCTCTGCCAATTTCCTTTCCCTCGTTTGTTGTATATGTAAAATTGCACATGTTTTGCGATTTAAAGGGAGCCACCCTGTATCCTTCGTTCGCAAATGCCCGGCATAGGGCAGTTGAGATCAGGCTTTTCCCGACATCCGATGACGTTCCCTGAACCATAATTCCTTTCATGCCGGTTCTCCTTTCATTTGAAGCGGAATGCCTGCCTCGATCAGAAAAGCTTTCTCAGCCTTCTCCGCCATTTTTTGATGAAGACTCCCTAATAATCTTCCATATATAAAAACAAGTTCATTTCCGCCCATAGGTTCATTCAGCACTTCATTGCTGACAACAATGAAAGCTTTGCAGTCTCGTTGAATGTGTATAATCCCCTCAAGAATATCAGCGTCTATTTGCTTTTGAACAGCCGGATCCCTCCAGCGGTCTTCCGTCAAAAACAGCTCATTGTTCAAAAGAGTTGTTAAACAGTCGAGCAAAACAATATCATTTTTGCCAAAGACCCCTGATAGCTCTGCTAACCTCGAAGGCTTTTCCCATGAAGTCCATTTTAGGCTGCTGCTTTTCCGATCCTCTTGATGCCTTTGAATCCTTGCCTCCATTTCAGGATCATTGGCTTGCCCTGCAGCAATATACTGGAGATTTCCTCCTGTCTGTTTGGCTAAATCACAAGCCAAATTTTCAGCAAAAGAACTTTTTCCGCTCCTCACTCCGCCGGAAATGAAAATCATAGATGACTCTCCCTCCATTCTCCCATCGCCTCCATTAGCCGGTCATTATTTTCCGGCGCTTTAATTGCAAATCTTAGCCATTTTCCTCTCAATCCTGGAAAGTTCATTGTATGCCTCGGAATAATTCCCTTTTCCAGCAAATATTGAAAAAGCGGCAACTGATCATCCAACACCGGATCCTTCAGCAAATAAAAGTTCACATCTGTAGATGAAACTGAGAAGTTGTGCTTTTGGTAAAAAAGGAATAGCCGCTCTTTCTCCATTTGGATCACTTCCCTTGTTAAGCGGAGATGCTGTTCACCTTCCAGACACCATTCTCCTGCTTTTAGTGCAAGAGCATTGACACTCCAATGAGGCTGAATGGCTGACACTTTTTCTATCAATTCCTCATTTGCCAGCAAATAACCAAGACGCAATCCAGGTACTGCAAACATCTTTGTCATGGACCTTAAAATCATGATAGATGGGTTATTTTTTATATAAGGGGTGATCGATTGATAGTCCTTTACAAAGTCATAAAAAGCCTCGTCAATCACCAGCAGGCAATGACGCTCCATGCATGCTTCTATTAGTTCCTTTACTGCTGATTCCGGATAATAAATACCGGTTGGATTATTCGGGTTACAGAAAAAAACAGCATCTGCATTCATAAGCTTTAAAGATAACGCTTCCATATTCAGACACCATGTATCAGACTCCAACTGATGATAGGTGATCGTGCAGCCATTTACTTTACAGGCTGCTTCATATTCTGAAAACGCAGGCTGAACAATTAGCACTCTTTTCCCTGCCATCATTCTGGCTATAAGAGAAATGAGCTCTGCTCCGCCATTGCCAACTAAAATTTGTGTATCTTTAACACCTGCAGCAAGTGCTAATTTCTTTTTTAAGGAAAGAGCATTTGGATCAGGGTAATCTGTAATAAAGTCAATAAGTGTGCCCCATCTTTCTTTTAATTCCGCCGGCGGTCCAATGGGATTAATATTTGCACTAAAATCAATCCGCTTTTCAGGCAGCGGCATATCCATCGCTGCATATAAATATTGGGGATTAGATCCGTGCGGTGGCCATTTCAATGATCATCCCTCCAGCCCATAAAATGATTAAAAACGTGAAAACTGACCGTTTCATAATAGCGATAGAATCCAAGATATGTTCTTTTTCGAGGAAAACATGATGTTCACCTATTATGGCCCGATTAGAAAGGACTCCTTTATAAAAATTAATGCCTCCAAGCTGGACACCAAGGAGTGCCGCTGTTGCTGCTTCACCCCAGCCGCTATTTGGACTTGGGTGCTTTCTTGCATCCCGAAGTAAAAGCCCCCAAGCCTCCCCCGCTGGAGTTTGTTTGGGCTTGCTGCTAAGGAGCATGCAAAACGCAGTTAATCTGCTTGGAATCCAATTGGCTGCATCATCAACAATGGCCGATGCCCAGCCAAACTTTGCATATCTCTCATTCCGATAGCCTACCATACTGTCACACGTATTGATGGCTCTGTAAATAAGAGCGAGAGGCGCCCCGCCTATCAATGCCCAGAACAGCGGAGCGGTAATGCCATCACTCGTATTTTCTGCAACTGTTTCGACCGCAGCCCGAACAACTCCGGACTCATCCAGGCAATCAGTGTCCCTTCCGACAATATAGGAAAGTTTTTGGCGCGCATCTTCTATATCGCCCTTTCTTAATGGCTCATATACAGCCACAGCTGCTTCTTTCAGGCTCTTTTGGGCAATCGCTGCTGAAATAAGGATGCCTTCCGCCAGAATGCCTGCAATCGGATGAATCTTATAACAAAAGCTGGTAAAAAGCACTGAAATCCCGGCTACTATAAACAAAACGATTCCCAGCATGGCGACTCCTTTTAATCTTTTGCAGTTCCCTTTGTTAAGTGCTTTTTCGAGTGTATGTATAAAAGAACCCATCCATCTGACCGGATGCGGCCAATCTGGAGGGTCCCCAATCAGCAAATCTATTACATATGCTAAGATAATGGCGAACAAATGATAAATAATCATTGTTTAATCCTTCTTTTCGAGTTCTGAATTGCTTCAGCTGTACATTCATATACACCTTTCCCAACGACTTTACCAAGAGGTGTAATGGTGCCGGCATATTCCAGCTTTTCTCCCTGTTGTGTGGCAGCAATCAAAATACTATCAGTAGAGGTGCCAGTTGCAATCGTACCTGTTACAGCATCCATTACCTGCTGGTCCTGCATGGCCTTCGTTTTCGCTTCGGTGGCTGTCATAATACATTGGATAAAAGCTTCCTCTGTCATATTCCCATTGACAAAAACCCACGTATTGATTGTGCCTGGTGTCATGTGATAGGAGTGCTCCTTGCTTCTGGAGGCATCTATTGCATTTCCGACTCCTGCGGTTACAACAATATAAACAGAGAAATCCTCGTCCTCGTAAAGCCGGCAGCTAAAATCCTCCAAGTAAACGGCTGTCATCATTCCTACTGTTTCACCAGGTTCAAACCCCTGCTTCTTAATATAGTCTGCCATTTCCAACCTATGGTCACTGCAATCATAATCCTTGCTGACATGCCTGTTGACAAAGTTCCGATTCCAGCCAGTCCCCGATCCAACAACCCCAGAGGACATGGTTCTCATAGGAATGGGTGATTGAAGGATCAGCATTTCCTCACTTTGCTGCAGCAAACTTTCATCAATACGAATAAGTTTCTGCTCATCTGCTGCGGTCTTTTCCGGCACCAGCACCATTTGCGGGGCAGGCACTCTCGGGTGCGGCTGCTTTTCAATCCTTGTTTTATAAACATCCCGGATCCGCTCCTCTTTTAAAACCTCATTTGGAACGTGATCAATATTGATTTCACCATTTTCCAAAAGCAAAAGGCGATCGCAATATAATCCAGCCAGATTCAAGTCATGAAAAATAGAAATAACCGTCAGCCCGCAGTCCTTTGCCCAGGTTTTTAATAAATCAAGGAGCTCCTTTTGATAGCTGAGGTCAAGATGGTTGGTTGGTTCATCCAGCAATAAAATCTCAGGATTTTGTGCGAGGGCCTGGGCCAAAAACACCCGCTGCCTTTCTCCTCCGGACAGCTGCTGGATATCCTGATTCTGAAACTTGGATATCCCAGTTTGTTCCATGACGCGGTTCACTGCTTCTTCATCCTCTATTGACCAGCTTTGAAACCAGCCTTTTTGATGGGCGTATCTTCCGAGGGAAACCGTTTCTTTGACCGTATAGGAAAATGCTTGTGAGGAATGCTGGGGCAGGACCGCTATGATTTTTGCAAGTTCCTTTGGAGAGTAGTCCTTAATCGACTTGCCCTTAATCATGACGTTCCCGGAGCTTACTGGCAGTATTCCGCTTAGCATCTTCAGCAGTGTGGTTTTTCCGCTTCCATTGGGGCCTAATATTCCAAAGAGCTCTCCTCTTCCCACTTCAAATGACACATTTTTCACTATGGATTTCCCGGCATATCCCCCGAACACTTTTTGAACGCTAAGCATATTTAACCTCTTCCTTCTGTCCGTCTATTCATTAATATGATGGCAAAAACAGGTGCCCCAATTAAAGCAGTAATGACACCAATAGGCAGCTCTGTTGGCGCAATAATTGTGCGGGCCACGAGATCAGCCATAATCAGGAATCCTGCTCCTGTTAAAATTGAAAGCGGTAATAAATGCCGATGATCCGGCCCCCATATCAAACGGGTAAGATGGGGAATCACAAGCCCAACAAATCCAATGGTCCCTGAAACAGCAACTGCTGCACCCGTTAAAATCGAACCGGCAATCAGAATCATCATCTTTCTTTTTTGCACATTCACCCCAATATGCTGGGCCCTTTCTTCCCCAAATGACATGGCATTCAATTCATTACTGTTCATCAAAAGGATCAAAGAACCTATCAAAAAGAACGGAATCATGATTTTTATATAAGCCCAGCCCCGCATGGAGACACTTCCAAGCAGCCAGCTGATAATCTGCCTTAACTCTTCCCCCGTCAGCGCAATCATCAGGGAAATAAGGGCACCTAAAAAGGAACTGAAAATGATGCCTGTTAAAATAATGGTCTCAACTTTCATGGACCTTTCAATCTGCCTTGCAAAAAGCAGGACAATAAAGATCGTCAAAAAAGAAAATAAAATACTCAATAATGGCAATGTAAATATTCCTGCTAGCGGGATGGAGATATTAAAAAACAGGGTTAACACTGCTCCAACCGATGCACCGGATGAAACCCCGAGTGTATATGGATCAGCAAGCGGATTTCGCAGCAGCCCTTGAAAGGCGGCTCCCGCAATGGCGAGAGACGCTCCCACAAGACCTGCCAGCAAGACCCGTGGCAGCCGAATGCTCATGACAATATTTGTGTGCATAGGATCTGCCGCTTCAGTTGGAATCAAACGGAAAACCTCTGCGGCAATCACCTTTATAATGGTCATAGCCGGAACATTTACAGTTCCTATCGATACGCCAAGCAGCATCGCAAAAATAAGAAAAGCAGCGGCTGCTATATAAGCTAAAACCTTATTATTTAAATGTTTCAGGGTAAACTGCTCTGGCAAGTTCCTCTACTCCTTCAATAATCCGCGGACCTGATCTGGTAACCATATCTGAATCCACATCGGTAACGTGCTCATCTTTCACAGCGCTGACATCCTGCCAGCCGTCACGATTTACGACTTCTCCCACTGGGTCCTCAGTATAGTATCCATAAGTAGTTACGATCACATCCGGATTCCGCTCTACAATCGTTTCCGGATCAATTTTTACCCAGCCTTCTTCCGTTACAGCATTCTTTGCATTGATGGTGCTAAGCATTTCATCCATAAAGGTATTTTTGCCTGGTGAGTAAATCTCTGGAGCCGGAGCTACTTCTACATAAACTGACTTTCTGTTCTCCTCTTTAATTTGTGCTGCTTTAGCTTTTATTTCCTCAAGCTTTTTCTTCATGTCTTCCACCAGGTTTTCCGCTTCGGCCTTTTCACCGGATGCTTCCCCAATCATCATGATGGACTCAAATACCTGGTCAAAATTCTCGGCATTGTTTACAACCAGCACTGGTATCCCGGCATCCTTCAGCTGCTGCAAGCCTGCGGCAGCCAGCTCTGCAGTAGACTCATGGGCCAGCACAAGTTCAGGGCTTAAAGAAATGATCTTCTCAACATTAAATTCCTGGCCGCCAATCTTTTCTTTCTCAGTTGCTTCTGACGGGTAATTATCAAAGTCGGAAACTCCTACCACTTCTTCTCCCAATCCTAATTCAAAAGCAATTTCCGTATTGCTTGGAATCAGGGATACGATTCTTTCAGGCTTTGATTCAATAACTACTTCTTCATCAATAGCATCCTTTATCGTTACTGGAAAATCAGTTTTTTCCTCCCCAGCAGACTGTTCTTCCTTAGCGGAATCATTCTTCTCAGGCTGCTCAGCACTCTCACCGCAGCCAGCCAGCACTCCTGCAGCAAGCAGCAAAGCCGCCAACAACGAATAAAACTTCCTCATCCTTCATTCCTCCCATACATTTCGACAAAATTCGGGTGGTACCTGGTACCAAAAAAAAAAACATCTCCTCGAATGGCAAGGAGATGTTTGTGTGGTCATAATTCTCAATTATGTATGAAGAAAAGATGGCCGGACCAAACACCTCCCTATCCTCGTAGGTTTAAGGGTGCTTAAGAATCAGGCAGGTCTCCTGGCTCATGGTCATTGCCGTTCTGCACCTTCCCATACGCATATGTACAGTGGATTTGCAGACGGCTCCCATTTACAGTGGCGGGACCGCGCTGGATTTTCACCAGCTTCCCTATTAAGTCTTCAAAAGAATAATAGCCAATGGCCCTTACTCTCTTTAAGAAGACACCTGTTCTTTCGTGCATATATAATTTTTCTATTTCCGATTATACACCATCCAGCTTAAAATGTAAGAGAAATTTGCTGAATGTTGTAAAAAAGTTCAGCATACTATCGGGAGTAAATCTTCCATTCTCTTGTTTTCTTATCGAACACAATCTTCGCTTCACAAGGCTCCTTCACGATCGATTCATATTCGTCATACATATCATCCATATTGGCAAAATCGCCTATTAACCAAATAGGAATTTCAATTCGTACCCGATTCTGATCGATGTCCTTTAACGACAGCACTGCCCCTTCTTTCATTAATGGCTTCAGTGAAAGAAGGACATCTCTTGAAATAGGCGGATACGTCTTTTTCTTTTTAATGCCGAGCAGCGTTTTTTCGACTTTCATTTGCCCCATTTTACCCGGGATCACTTCTCCGAGCATCCGGTAAAAATCATTCAAGTCCCTGTAATAGGTACGATTAAACCAGCCGTCATCAATGGCAAGGTACACATACCGATTACTCAAATAATTGTAAAACGGCGGCTTTAAGTGCTCTTTTACATGGCCAATATAAAGAAGCTCCGCGATTGCCTGGCCGGGAAGCTCATTTACAGCCTCCTCTTCCTCAAAATCGATCCAGCAAAAATCGCCATAGCCGTAAACATCCTCTTCCACTAACCTTCCAAGCTTGTCTCTTGACACGTAATCGAACATCGTATGCATATTGTAATCGCCATGTTCATAACGGTGCTTCAGCAATAGCAGATTATTAATCGAATCTGAAAGGGTTTGGACAAACTCCGCAAATTCAATTCCATATGTCATAACATACTGATCCTGTTCATTAAGATGGATATAAATGAGATCACGAATAGCATGATTTCTTTTTTTCAATGGCGAAACCTCCGAACCGTTAACAAGAGTAGGATATAAAGAAAAGCGCAAGGCGCCCGCCTATGAGGAACGCAGGAAAAAATGCCACATCCTCTCAAACGCTAACGCTTTTAGTAAAGTAAATTCTATCGAAGTATTCCTTCTGGAGCTGGACAGTTATCGAAAAAGACAGCTTCTGACTATGAAACTGTCTGTTTTCACATACGTGTATTTTCTCTTCTCTTATTGTAGCAAAAATATTTAAAAATATCTTTCCAGTTTAGAAAAATATTATTAGGTCTCCCGTTTAATTTCCATATACCCGCCTCCTGCACTATTTCAAAGTAAGCAAATCAACAAACTTTATTTATGGAATGCAAGAAACTATCTTAAGCTTCAATTCGTCTAACATATAGAACAACAAATGAATCTACGTCCAAACAGCCATTGTAAGGGGTATTTTTCTTTGTTAGGATAAAAATGTAAAAAGGTAGAGAAACCAGGTGTGTATGAATGGATCAAACTAAAAGATTTTCAGATCGAATTGATTGGACGCTATGCTTTCTATTGCTTCTATTTTTTTTAATAAGCTGTATCGCTATATATAGCGGGCAATCCTCTGAGCAATATGCTGGCAATTTTGTGATAAAGCAAATCGTAAATTATGTAATTGGAATCATTATAGTCGCTGTTGTAATGTATTTTGATAGTGAACAAATCAGGAAACTTACCTGGTTCTTATACGGCTTTGGAATCTTATTATTATTAGGGCTGTTTGTTGCACCTGAAAGCATTGCACCCGAGCGCAAAGGGGCAACTCTTTGGTATGTGGTTCCTGGGCTAGGTTCCATTCAGCCCTCTGAATTTGTGAAAGTCTTTTTAATTATTGCTTTAAGCAAACTCATAGCTGACCATCATCAGAAATATTTGAGCAAAACACTTGGTTCAGATTTATTTCTCCTAATTAAGCTTGGAGCAGTGACATCACTCCCCTTAGGATTAATTATCATTGAAGACCTCGGCACAGCCCTTGTTATTGTCGCTATTTTAACAGGAACTATTCTGGTTTCGGGAATATCGTGGAAAATCCTTGTACCGATATATGGTTTTCTTGGAGCCTTTGCCGGCACCATTCTCTATCTTGTTATACAGGCACCGGAGATTCTGGAGAAATATCTGGGGGTAGATCCTTACCAGTTTAGCAGAATCTACTCCTGGCTTGATCCTGTAAATCATAAACAAGGAGCTGGAATGCAGCTCTATAACTCTATGCTTGCAATCGGTTCTGGCCTGACCTCCGGAAAAGGCTTTACCGACAGGCAGGTATATGTTCCTGACGCCCATACTGATTTTATTTTCAGCGTAATCGGAGAAGAGTACGGCTTTTTTGGAGCAAGTGTTGTCATAAGCCTATTCTTTCTTCTAATCTATCATTTAACAAAAACAGCGCTGGAAACAACTGACCCATTCAATACCTATATTTGCGTTGGGATCATCAGCATGATTACCTTCCATGTTTTTCAAAACATTGGCATGACCATCCAGGTTCTGCCGATCACCGGCATTCCGCTTCCATTTATCAGCTATGGAGGCAGTTCCTTAATGGGAAATATGCTGGCAATGGGGCTGATTTTCAGCATGCACTATCACCATAAAACCTATTTGTTTTCGACTGATTCAAATTTTGTTGCAAAATAATTCCAGCAGAGTATAATAGCATTAATATACTTAGCGTCCATGATGAAGAGAGTAGCAAAAGACCCTTTCCTTAAGCGAGACAGGGATGGTGCAAGCCTGTTGGAAGTTCTTTTGCGAAGCGCACTTCGGAGATGTAAAGCTGAAACCTAAGTAGGCTTTGCCGGGTTAAGACTCCCGTTAACAAGATCTTTAAAGAGGTCCAATCAAAGTAGAATGGACAATCAGAGTGGTACCGCGGGTAATTCAAGCTCGTCTCTATTTTTAGAGACGGGCTTTTTTAATTTCAGGGAGGTGTTATTATGTTGAACTTTAAAGAAATTTTCACTGCTCAATTGATATCTGTATTGGATGGGCAAATATCAGAAGAAGCGATTGCTGACTTAATCGAAATTCCAAAAAACCATGAGCATGGCGATCTGGCTTTTCCTTGCTTTACGTTTGCCAAAGCATTCAGGAAATCGCCGGCGGCTATAGCAGTTGACCTCGCCAGCCAGATTCAGGCACCGCTCATTGAAAAAGCGGAAGCAGCCGGACCTTATATTAATGTCTTTTTTTCAAAAGCAGATTCCGGAAAAATCATAATGGATAGAATTCTTAAAGAAGAAAAAGAGTATGGGAAGCTTACAATCGGAGCCGGAAAAACAGTGGTGCTCGATTTTTCATCGCCAAACATTGCAAAGCCTTTCTCCATGGGGCACTTGCGTTCGACGGTTATTGGAAATGCACTCGGCAATCTTGCTGAAAAATGCGGTTATAAAACGATTAGGGTCAACCATTTAGGAGACTGGGGCACTCAGTTCGGTAAATTGATAACCGCTTATAAAAAGTGGGGAATCCCAGAAAAGGTAAAAGAAAATCCAATTCAGGAATTGCTCGGCTTGTATATTCGGTTTCATAATGAAGTCGAAGAGAATCCTGCATTGGAAAATGAAGCTCGCTATTGGTTCAAAGAGCTTGAAAATGGCAATGAAGAAGCAGCCAGCCTCTGGGGCTGGTTTAGAGAAGAATCATTGAAAGAGTTCCAGCGCCTTTACGACATGCTCGGCATTCATTTTGATTCCTATAACGGCGAAGCTTTTTATAACGATAAAATGGAAGCGATCATTGAGGAGTTAAGCGCCAAGAATCTGCTTGTTATGTCCGACGGAGCCGAAGTAGTTCAACTTCCTGGTCAGGACCTCCCTCCTTGCCTGATCAAAAAGTCCGACGGGGCAACCTTATATGCAACACGTGACCTCGCCGCAGCTTTTTACAGAAAAAAGAAATACCACTTTGATCAGTCCTTATACATTGTAGGTCAGGAACAAGGCATCCATTTCCGCCAGGTCAAAAGTGTGATTAAAACAATGGGCTATGAATGGGCAGACAATATGGTACATGTCCCGTTCGGCCTTTATTTGAAGGATGGCAAAAAGATGTCCACCCGTAAAGGCCGGGTTATTCTTCTCGAGGAAGTTCTTAATGAAGCTGTCCTACTCGCAACGCAAAATATTGAAGACAAGAATCCGCATTTGGAAAATAAACAAGATATCGCGGAAGCAGTAGGAATTGGCGCCATCCTTTTCCATGATTTAAAAAATGATCGAATGAATAATATTGAATTCTCACTTGATGATATGCTGACATTTGAAGGCGAAACCGGCCCCTATCTGCAATACACCAATGCTCGTGCCTATTCCCTGCTTCGAAAGGCTGAAGATGGTCATTCATCTGAAAAGGGTCTCTCTGATTCATATAGCTGGGAAATCATAAAGCTTCTCTATCAATATCCTGACAAACTTAAGAAAGCCTACCTTCACCTTTCCCCATCTATCCTGGCAAAATATTTAATTGATGTGGCCCAGGCATTTAATAAATATTACGGTCACGTAAGAATACTGGAGAAAGATACAGACATCAAAGGAAGGCTAGCACTCGTAAAAGCTGTCACGATTGTTCTCTCAGAAGGCATGCAAACACTGGGTATGAAGGTGCCTGAACAAATCGAGTAGGAGGGGGTGACTAACCCCCGACCTCTCACACCACCGTACGTACCGTTCGGTATACGGCGGTTCAATTAAGTGTGACGCAGAACTTCATATCGTTGATAAAGACTTTTGAGCCCTCGATTACTCCAGTAGGAGTTATCGAGGGTTTTGTGTAGGATTGGACTTGAGGCTATCCTCCAAAATTTCTTTCTGGAGTTTCCCCATTCGTATGCCTTTTGGTCT
>JAGGRA010000062.1 GCA_018613035.1 Pseudomonas sp. ISL-84
GAACTCTTTATGGCGACCTTTTTTTTCACTCTGATCTCTGTATATATCGCGGTCTTTTTCCCTCTAGGCCATTGGTAAAGAATAATTTATCTCCCTCTAAATTTCCCCGGATTTTCCACCCTGACAGATATGATTTCTCCGCATTTTAAACAAAACTGATATATTTTGAGAGACCCTGTTGAAAACTTGCTATTTAAAGGTTTAATCGGCATAAAATCAGTGCCTTCAGCGAAGTCTGTATTTTTACATTTTGGACATTCATCTTTGTTTGACATCATCTCAACTCCTCCCCCTTTAGATACGGATCCCCTGTCAAAAAAGTTCCAAAAAATAACCTGTCCCCCATACAGAGGAACAGGCATTTTAGTTTTCATCTTTTTCAGGCTTAAACAGAAAATACGAAATTACACCCGATAAGAGCGCTGCACCGGCTGCTATTAACATTCTGATTGATAGGTCTATTTGCTGATAATCCTTGCTAAGCATCCACATAGCCGCAGCTGCTACCAGGACCATGATCGGAATCACGATGAGCTTTCTATTTTTCAAGATTTCTTACTTCCTTTCATTGCACTTCAATATGGCAGGTTTGTCTACATTCTATTATATAAAAAATGAGAGCAAATGGATAATTACACACCTTTATTGCAACCCCTTCCAATTGTCATAATTATTAAACCTTATTTTTTTGTCCACATTCCCTTTACAAAGGGTGTTTATGGGCTATATAATCCCGTTGTTCCACTTTTTACGGAAAGCGAAAAAAATGTTAGAAAAGGAGGTTGCGGCGATGCGACAAAAAATACTTTCCTTTTTATTGATAAATCTAGGAGCATTCCTTGTTTCAATAAATGTCCACTTTTTCTTGTCTCCCAATAATTTAGCAACAGGAGGAGTCAGTGGATTGTCGATTATAATGAATGATTTGTTTCCAGGGCTCTCAATTGGAACTTTCATGATTCTTGTCAATATTGTTCTGTTTTTGGTAGGATTTATTTTTCTCGGCTCGGGCTTCGGCGCCAAGACCATTTATGCAAGCTTCGCCCTTTCGTTTTATGTATGGGTGCTTGAAAATTACGCACCAATCAGCCAGCCGCTAAGCGATGATATTCTCATACAGCTGATTATCGGCCAGTGCATCGCCGCAACTGGGATGGCCATTGTCTTTAACCAGCAGGCATCCACCGGCGGAACGGACATTATTGCCATGATCTTTAATAAATACTTAAACATTGAAGTAGGACGTGGTGTACTTCTGGCGGATTTATCAATTGCTCTATCCTCCACCATCCTATTCGGCCCGCAAGTCGGCATGTATGCATTCTTTGGTGTTATCATAAATGGATTTGTCATTGATTATGCACTTCAGCAATTTAATTCAAATAAAGAAATCGTCATCATCAGCCGTCACAGCGATGAAATTAAAACCTATATTGTCCATGAGTTAGGTAAAGGAGCAACCATCCACACTGCTACTGGAGCCTTTACCTCAGATCAAAAAGAAGTGATTACAACCATCCTTGGCCGCAAAGATTTTACAAGGCTGAAAGGGTATATCACTCAGGTTGATAATAAAGCATTTATTACCGTCCATACCATGAACGAAATTCTCGGTCAAAACTTCAAACGATTAGCTTAAATATATAAAGAAGCCTCATCCGCCGCGGATGGGGCTTCTACTTCTTTTGCCTTTAACTTATCTTTACTCCCCTCCAGGAGAAAAGGTGCGTTTTGCCAGCTCATTTTCAAGCATAAAGAATGCATTGCTGTCATTATCAATCCGTTTTAGCTTCTGAATTAAGCTATCAAATAAAGCTTCTTCCTCGACCTGCTCTTCAATGAACCATTTTAAAAAGGTCATGGTCGCATGCTCCCGCTCATCAAGGGCGATGTCGGATAATTTGTAAATCCGGCTGGTAACTTCCTTTTCATGGGTCAGTCCTTTTTCAAACACATCCAGAACAGAGCTAAAGTTGTTGTTAACTGGCGGAAACCCTTCGACAGTCACCCTTGCACCGATATCATTTAAAAAATTGTAAAACTTCATGGCATGGAAGCGTTCTTCCTCTGCCTGGACTAAGAAAAAGTTTGCAAAACCATCCAGGTTTTCAGCTGAACAATATGCAGCCATAGCCAAATAAGCATGGGCTGAATAAAATTCATAATTCATTTGGCTGTTCAATTCTTTAATTAGTTTATCGCTCAACACCCTAATTCCTCCTATAATCTTTTCTTCTATTACCATTCCCGATGAAGAGTAAATCAAGCGCAATATCCAGCAAAATCGCTTGTGCAGATTAATTATTTTTTGCATGTTCCCGAAATTGTCAATTTCTTGTGAAAAATTTAGTAATATCCCCAGCATGTTTATGGTATTATTTTCCCATTCTATATTATCTGAGGTGCATTTAGTTGTTTTTTAAAAAATCAAACATAATTAGCGAAAATCAAGTCTTCTTAAAAGGAAATGGAGAACTAATCATTCCAAATGGCAGCGATATTGAAAAGCAAATCCAAATGATTGGACTCACCGTGGAGGATCTGCAGATTATTAATGGCCTTCAGCCTTATGTCCAGGAAAACATTGGCGTTATCGTCGACCGCTTTTATGAAAATTTGGAGAACGAGCCTTTATTGTTAAAAATTATTACTGATAATAGCACTATTCAACGATTAAAAATGACCTTAACACAGCATATTACTGAAATGTTTGAAGGCGTTATCGATGAATCCTATTTTCAGAAAAGGTTTCGCATCGCTCATATGCATGTAAGGATTGGACTGCAAACGAAATGGTACATGTGTGCCTTTCAAGATTTGCTCCTCTCTATTATGAATATTGTTGAGGAAAAGGCAGCGGGCAAAACAGCTTACTTTTCCATAATCAGGGCAGTTTCCAAAATTTTAAATTTGGAACAGCAGCTTGTTCTCGAGGCGTATGATGCACAGAACGATCGATTAAAGAAGCAAGTTGAAGAACAAAAAGCGCTAATCCGTGTAAATGTTGCCAGCGCTTCCCAAAATCTTGCCGCCATTTCTGAACAAACCAACGCGTCCTTTCAGCAGCTTCAGTCACAGTCTGAAGAAATTGTTACGATCGCCAATATAGGTACTGAGCTATCGGCGCTTGCAGAAGAAAGGGCACAAAAAGGAAAAGAACAGCTTCTTAAGCAAAACACGCATATGTCGAACATTCAGATCTCTGTTACTGATATTTCTAATGATGTTCAGGTACTTCTGCAGATTTCAAAGCAAATGCAGGAAATCATTAATATTGTAACGGGCATCGCTGACCAAACAAACCTGCTCTCATTAAATGCAGCCATTGAAGCAGCAAGAGCAGGCGAGCATGGCCGCGGATTCTCTGTCGTGGCGGATGAAGTACGCAAGCTTTCCGAAGAGACGAAGAAATCAGTTATAAATGTCTCTTCTCTTATTTCCAACACAAATGCACAAGCAGAAAAATTAACAGATTCGCTGTCCAAAATTAGCGGGGCGGTAAAAGAGGGAAATAGAAGTATGAAGGAAACTGAAACCTATTTCCATGAAATACATACTACTATGGGTCAAACTAAACAGCAAAACAATCAAATTGAAAAGGAACTTCTTTCATTTGTGAATGTCGTGACTGAATTAGGGGATGCGTTTGAACAAGTAGCGTTATCTGCTGATGAATTAACCATGATAACAAGTGAAATGGAATAGATAGATAGATTTGCGCAGCTCCAATTAGAGGACTGCGTTTTTTGTTTAGCCACTTGGGTTTTAAAAGAACCCTTTGTGGAAAAAGGGTAAAAAAGGAGGCGGTTAAATGAAAGTTATTGTAATTGGTGCCAATGGAGATGTTGGTGAGCATGTAGTCAGGAAGCTGTCAGAGAAAAACATAGAATCTCTTGCAGTGGTCGCCACTGAGAATCAAATAGAAGATCTAAAAAAGCTGGGTGCGTCTAATGCAGTGGTATATGACGAGCAAAATCTTTTATCACACCTTCAGTCATCAGATGCTGTCATTTACTTAACAGGTGTCAATCCGAAAAAGCATACAAGCAAAACCGTCATGGTTGACCATCAATCTGTTTCAGATACAATCCAATTGGCGCAAGAATCAGGTGTAAAGCGATTTGTGATGATGAGCGCAGTTAAAGCGGAAGAGAGTGAGAATGAAACATCCCGTAAAATCGCTGCGAAAGATTTGCCTGAGGATATACTGAAGAGCGCTAATTTAGTTTATACAGTTATTCGCCCTGGCCAGCTTACAGATAACCCTGGTACTGAATTGATAGAGGTAAAGAATAGAATACACGATAAAACAGCTGAAATCCCGCGTGAGGATGTAGCCGCTCTTCTCGTTGCATCATTGGATCATGAAGCCGTTTTTAATAAAACAATAGAAGTATCCTCAGGAGATACCCCTATCCATGACGCACTAAACTTAGTTTAATTGAAGGAGGACCATATGAGCTTAACAGATTATCTAGTCATTGCACTATTTATATTTATTGCACTTGTCATTTTAATACCAGTCTTCCTTTTTATCTACTGGTATATAAAAGATGACAGGCAAAAACAGCATTCCATACTCAGAAACTTTCCGGTTATCGGGAAGGTACGGTATATTACAGAAAAAGTCGGTCCTGAATTAAGGCAATATTTGTTTAACAACGATACAGAAGGCAAGCCATTTTCCAGGAAAGAGTATCAGGACGTTGTAAAAGCGGGAAAGTATAAAGAAAGACTAATAGGGTTTGGATCCATAAGGGATTTTGATAATGAAGGCTTTTATATCCGAAATACATTGTTTCCAAAGCTCGTCGATGAAATGAAGGTGGATAACACCAATAAAATTAAAACACGTGTATATAAAGTTGATGGTGACAATTTGTTTTCAAGAAAAGAACATAGTGAAGAAAAACTGGCAGATCCCTTTTATTTGCGTGATGAAGACGCCGTCGTCCTGGGTGAAACCACCTGCCGGCATCCATTCAGAGTTAAGGGACTTGTCGGACAATCAGCCATGAGCTATGGTTCTCTTGGAGAAAAAGCCATCACCGCCTTGTCAAAAGGTCTTGGCCTGGCTGGCGGCACTTGGATGAATACTGGTGAGGGCGGTCTTTCTCAATATCATCTGGCAGGAAGTCCGGATATCATTATGCAAATTGGGCCGGACATGTTTGGCGTCCGAAAACCAAACGGAGAATTTTCATGGGAGGAATTTAAAAAGAAAAGCGAAATCCCTGAGGTAAAAGCTTTTGAATTAAAGCTCGCCCAGGGTGCAAAAACCCGCGGAGGACATGTTGAAGGCGAAAAGGTTACAGAAGAGATTGCCAGTATTCGCCTTGTTGAGGTCGGAAAAACGATTAACAGTCCAAACCGTTTCTATGAATTTGATGATGCCCCTTCCATGTTTGATTTTATTGAAGAACTGCGTAGTGTTGGCGGCAAGCCGGTTGGGATGAAAATCGTAGTCGGTGACCTTGATGCACTCGAACAGATGATTTCATATATGAAGGAAAGCGGGAAAGGCCCTGACTTTATTACAGTCGATGGCGGTGAAGGCGGTACAGGAGCAACCTATCAGGAGCTTGCTGACAGTGTTGGTCTTCCCATCCAATCCGCTCTGACTGTGGTAGACGAAATGCTGAGACAGTATGAAGTTCGCGATCGTGTAAAAATCATTGCCTCCGGAAAACTAATTACACCGGATAAAATTGCGATCGCTCTTGCAATGGGTGCAGACCTTGTCAATATTGCCCGAGGCTTTATGATCAGCGTTGGCTGCATCATGGCTCAAGTTTGCCATACAAATCACTGTCCTGCTGGTGTAGCTACAACCGACAAAAAGCTCCAGGACGGATTAATTGTCGACGAAAAACATTATCGAGTCTGCAACTACGTTATCTCTTTGAGGGAAGGACTGTACAATCTTGCCGCTGCTGCCGGAATTGAGAACCCCACCTTATTCGAAAGGAAGCATATTGTCCATAAAGATAAATTTGGCAGAGTCTCTCCACTCGAAGAAATTCTGCAGGCAGCAAAAAGAACTCAAATGCAAAAGGAAGGATAAAGAAGAAATAAACCTGGTCCCAACTTGGGATTAGGTTTTTTCTTTTCCACACAAAGGGATAACTGGAAGTAAGGTTTCAGATTGTATGGCCACCTATAGTATTTTGCTCATCCGCCCACTGTTTTTTTAGGCTCTTTTCTAAAAGATTGTTGCTTTTAAATACAATCCATAAATAAAAAATTTGTTAAGTAAGTTTGGTTGATTGGGAGCGCAAGGTGCGAGATCCTCGAAAATGCATTCGTTTTTCCTTTGTGCGGTGATCATTCGAGGATGATTATTCAACGTCCACCGGGAGGAGTGGGACAGGTGAGACCCCACAGGCGCTGCGCGCCGAGGATGCTCACCGCCCGCCCCGCGTTCGCTGAGCATCCTGGAGCGGAAATCAACCACTCCTCATTACTTGTTTAAAAGCAACAAAGTTTGCAAAAACAGCCCTTTTTTAAAAATAACCTTTCTACTCCAAATAAACTCTCTTCATTGATTGTGCAGGTAACTTTTCCCATAATTAAATATATCTATAGATTCCCTTGTATTTAAAGGTGAGCTCTGTATAATAAAAGACGAACAATAATATATTTTATTTTGTTATAGTTCGTATTTAAGTTGAGGAAAGTCTATTAAATCATCCAAGGAGTGACATGATGAAGTTTTTTACAAAAGCAACCTTTTTTATCGCACTTATCTCCCTTTTATCCCTATCGTTATTGGGATGCGCCAGCCAGGAAGTCAAGACATCAGATGGGACAGCCCAGGCAGCTAAAAATGAAAAGCCAGCTGTTGGCATTATTGGCCCAATGGCGGAGGAAATTGAAATACTGCACAGCCACATGGAAGTAAAAGAAACCACTGAACTTGCAGGAATGACCTTTTACCAAGGTACCCTCAAAGGGCAAAATATCGTACTTGTTCAATCAGGAATCGGCAAAGTAAACGCTACAATGGCAGCTCAGCTTTTAATCAATGAATTTAAAGTAGAAAAGCTTATCAATTCAGGAATAGCAGGTGCTATCCACCCGGATGTCAACATGGGTGATATCGTTATTTCGACAGACACCGTCCAGCATGACATGGATGAAACGGCAAAAGGCTATGAACCTGGGATTATCCCAAGAATGGACATCGGTTATTTTGAAGCAGATAAAGAACTTGTGCGCCTTGCAGAAAAAGCAGCTAAAAACCTTTCTAAAGAGGTTAATGTTTTTACAGGCCGCATCGCAACAGGTGACCAATTTATTGCCAGCAAAGAAAAAAGTGAATGGATTCTTAACACATTTGAGGCTTACGTTGTAGAAATGGAAGGTGGAGCAGTTGGACAGGTTGCCCACTTAAATGAAATTCCATATGTCGTCATCCGCTCAGCATCAGACGATGCCAGTGAAGAAGCGGTTATGAAGTGGGAGGATTTTAAACAGCTTGCAGTAACAAATTCCTCATCGATCATTGAAACTATGCTGGAGAATATGGAATAATCGAGTAGGAGGGGG
>JAGGRA010000063.1 GCA_018613035.1 Pseudomonas sp. ISL-84
AGGTTAACGGGCAGTAACTTCAGAATAGTAGTCTTTTAGTTGGTAATCAGTCAGGTTTCCGAACAACTGCCCGTAAAAGCCCGATTGGTTCAACTAACCAACAGCGGAAAACACGCTGTTGGAAGTTTCACTTTATGCTATAATAGATGTGATTTTAGGGGGATTGATACGATGAAAGAAAAGTTTCGAATACTTATTGATAAATTGAAGCAAACGCCAGGCCTTTTCGGCAATAAAAAAGCAGCTAAGGGTGCCAGCATAACTTACCAGGTTGTCTGGAATTTAGCCTTGCTGTTTATCATTTTGGCTGTCATTGGCGGTGCGTTTGCTGGAGGTCTCGGTGCCGGTTATTTTGCCTCACTTGTAAAGGACGAGCCAATACGATCCTATGCAAGCATGAAAAAGGATATATACGATTATGAAGAAACATCGGAAGTTTATTTTGCGAATAATGTGTATTTGGGCAAGCTAAGGACTGACCTTGAACGGGAGGAAGTTCAGCTTGAGGATGTTTCAGAACACTTGATTAACGCAGTTGTGGCTACCGAAGATGAATATTTTTACGAGCATGACGGAGTGGTGCCAAAAGCGATTATGCGTGCACTATTCCAGGAAGTAACTAATTCATCTGTTCAATCCGGCGGAAGTACATTAACACAGCAGCTGATTAAGAACCAAATTTTAACGAATGAGGTTTCTTTTGAACGCAAAGCAAAAGAGATACTATTGGCTTTGCGTCTCGAGAAATTCTTTGATAAAAAGGAGATTCTGGAAGCATACCTGAATGTTTCCACCTTTGGAAGAAATGCCTCCGGCCGGAATATTGCCGGTGTTGAAGCTGCTGCAAAGGGTATATTTGGGGTAAGTGCAAAAGAATTGACCTTGCCGCAGGCTGCTTTCATTGCCGGGCTTCCGCAGAGCCCATTCGGCTATACTCCTTTTACAAGGGAAGGAACAGTTAAGGAGAATCTGGAACCAGGATTCTCAAGGATGAAAACCGTTCTAAAAAGAATGTACGACGATGGCAAGATTAACCAAAAACAATATGAAGAAGCTTTGGCTTACGACTTGACAAAGGATTTTGCAGATCCTTCAGCAAGTCCTTTAGAAAAATATCCGTACTTAACATTTGAAATTGAAGAGCGTGCCGTAAACATCATGACCAAGATTCTAGCGAAAAACGATGGTTATGAAGAGCAGGACTTAAAAGAAGATGACGCACTGCGAGAGGAGTATAAAACCCTTGCAGACCGGACAATCCGCCAGAATGGATATCAGATTCACACGACGATTAACAAAGACATATATGATAAAATGCAGCAGGTAAAAGATAACTACCCTTATTACGGACCTGACAAACCAGAGACAGTTAAGGACCCTGAAACAGGTGAGAACAAGCAAATCATGGAACCTGTACAGGTCGGTGCTATTTTAATTGAAAATAAGACGGGAAAAATTATCAGCTTTGTCGGCGGACGCGATCACAAACGCGAACAATTGAACCATGCTACAAACGCTGTAAGACAAAATGGTTCAACCATGAAGCCGCTGCTTGTCTATGCACCTGCAATGGAGCTGGGAAAGTCAGCTCCCGGAACAATTTTACCGGATGTGCCATTATACCTTGCTCCAGGATTGAACAGACCTTGGCCAAATAACTATACCAGAACGTATAGCGGTCTGGTTTCAGCCAGAGAAGCTTTAAAGTATTCCTACAATGTGCCGGCTGTTAAGCTATATAAGGATATTGTCGGACAAAGACCTGCTAATTTCCTGGAAAAGATGGGCTTTACTTCGCTTATTGGACCGGACTATACGAATTTGTCCACAGCTATTGGCTCATTGGAATATGGGGTAACAGTTGAAGAGAACACCAATGCTTTCAGCACCTTTGCCAATGATGGTAAATTTATCGATGCATATATGATTGAAAAAATCACTGATAAAAACGGCAAGGATATTTATCACCATGAAGTTAAGCCTGTGGATGTATTCAGTCCGCAGACGGCTTACTTAACAATTGATATGATGCGGGATGTTATTAACAGCGGAACAGCTACTTCCGTGAAAAACAGATTGAAATTCAGTTCAGACTGGGCAGGAAAAACAGGAACAGGTGTAGACTTCTACGATGCGTGGTTTGTAGCAACCAACCCAAATGTCACATTTGGCATATGGTCCGGGTATGATACCCCTAAATCTCTGAAAGCTCCTGGTCCATTAAGCTACAGTTTGCGGAATAATTACCTATGGGCAGACCTAATGAATGCTGCTTATGACGTTGCCCCGGATCTAGTCGATCCAAGCGCGAACTTTAAAATGCCTGGAGGAATTGTAAGAAGATCCTTCTGTGCTATATCGGGTCTTCTGCCTTCTGAGGCGTGCTCAAAAGCTGGCCTTGTTGAAACAGATCTATTTAACGCAAAGTTTGTTCCAACAAAAGTGGATGATAGCCTAGGCAATGGCAAACTTGTGAGAATTGGCGACAAAAAATATATGGCTCTGGAATCAACTCCTGAAGAATTTACAGAACCAGGATTGGTACTTAATCCCGAGTATATCGAAAAATTATTTGGCATTAAAGCAAATCCTAGCGACCTTATTCCTAATAAAGAGCGCTGGAAAAGTGTTCTGACTACTGGCAATAAGCTTGAGGATAACGGCAGAGCCCCTGCAGCCCTAAGCATAAAAGCTTCAGGCGAAACGGTTACATGGGGTGCGCATCCTGAAAAAGATGTAATTGGCTACCGTGTCTATAGCGGCGGCAAAAAAGTCGCTACTATTAAATCTGGCTCTTCTCTAAATTTCATGGCTGGAAATGGTGCTATACACGTAACAGCCGTTGATATTGCGGGCAAGGAATCCCAGCCTTCAAACGTTGTGGAAATCGGTAAAAAGCCGGAAGAAGAAAAACCGAAGGAAGAAAAGCCTAAAGAGGAAAAACCGAAAGAAGAGAAACCCAAAGAAGAAAAACCTGCAGACCCTCCAGCCGAAGAAAAACCGGATCCTGAAAAGCCAGAAGAACCTGGTGATGGAGGCGGAGAAGATAGTACAGACTAATTAAATATTTTTAGAGTGAAGCTGATTTTCAAGCCAGTACAGGCTCGAAAGTCAGCTTTTTTTATTGTTTAAACCGGGTATTGACTAGTGTTCTGTACACCCTGCTAGCTGAATTCCTATTTATTCGCTAGTTTTTGCCGTTCATTCGCTAAATTTAAAATTTGTTCGCTAGTTTTGATCGTTAGTTCGTAAATTTCACCCTTTGTTCGCAAGTCTTCCCGTTTTTTACGCGAAGTTCACAATTACCTAAGTAATCGACTTGCTGCAAAAACAAAAAAGAACCGCTGCCAAGCGGTTCTTTCTCTTTCTCTATTAGTCTTCCATTGTAGACAAGTCGCCAGTTGGGAGGTCTAGTTCCCAGGCTTTTAGGACGCGACGCATAATTTTACCGCTTCGAGTTTTTGGAAGCTTATCGCGGAACTCAATTTCGCGTGGTGCAGCATGGGCTGCAAGGCCTTTCTTAACAAACTGGCGGATATCCTCCACTAATTCTTCAGTTGGCTCATAGCCGTCTCGCAATGCTACAAACGCTTTAATAATTTCTCCGCGGACCGGATCCGGTTTTCCGATTACGCCAGCTTCTGCAACAGCCGGGTGCTCAATTAGCTTGCTTTCTACTTCAAACGGACCTACACGTTCACCGGATGTCATGATTACGTCATCCACACGTCCCTGGAACCAGAAATAGCCATCTTCGTCCATATATGCTGAGTCACCGGATACATACCAGTCACCAGGCATAAAGTAAGATTCATATTTTTGCTCGTTATTCCAGATCGTACTCATCATGGAAGGCCAGCCTTTTTTAATGGCAAGGTTGCCCATGCGGTTTGGCGGCAGTTCATTTCCCTGGTCATCAACAATGGCTGCTTTGACACCTGGTATTGGCTTGCCCATGGAGCCTGGCTTAATTTCCATGCAAGGATAGTTGCAGATCAACTGTGCACCTGTTTCTGTCATCCACCATGTATCATGAATGCGCAGATTGAACACCTTCATGCCCCATCTGACTACCTCTGGATTTAAGGGCTCGCCAACACTCAAAATGTGGCGCAGGCTGCCCAAATCAAACTTCTTAACAACTTCATCCCCTGCACCCATCAGCATGCGGAAAGCTGTTGGGGCACTGTACCAAACTGTTACGCCATACTCTTCAATCATCTTGTACCATGTCTCAGGATTGAATCTTCCCCCAACAATCAGGTTAGAAGTTCCTGTAAGCCATGGACCGAAAATTCCATAGGAAGTACCTGTAACCCAGCCAGGATCGGCCGTGCACCAATACACATCCTCTTCCTTAAGATCTAATACCCATTTAGCCGTCTGGTAGTGCTGAATCATAGCATTATGTACATGAAGCACACCTTTTGGCTTACCGGTAGAACCGGAAGTGTAATGTAAAATTAATCCGTCATTTCCGTCAACCCATTCAACAGAAAGCTTTCGGCTTGCTTCAGCCATTCTTTTCTTGAAGTCAACATATGGACCTGTTTCCTCTACATTATCTCCAACCAGAAAAACATGCTTTAGAGCTGGAAGCTGATCAACCGGAACACGTTCCAGAAGCTCAGGAGTAGTGATTAGAACTTTTGCTTCACTGTCTTCAAGTCTGTCACGGACAGCTCCTTCCATGAAAGCCTCAAATAATGGCCCGACAATCGCACCAAGCTTGATGGCTCCCAAAACAGCAAAATAGAGTTCAGGGGAACGAGGCATAAAGATAAACACCCTGTCCCCTTTTTCCACATCGCCGTATGTCTTCAAAGCATTTCCTGCTTTATTGGAAAGTTCTTTCATTTCTTTGAAAGTATATTTTTCATTCCTTTGCCCATCACGATAGTACAGGGCAATCTTATTTTTTCTGAAGGATTCCGCATGGCGGTCGATTGCCTCATAGGCCATATTCATTCGGCCTGTATCTTTCCAGGAAAACTCTTTTTCCACGTCCGCCCAGTTAAAATTCTCATATAACTCATCATAGCTTTTTAAATTAAACTTCCCTTGTGTCACTGGTAGCGCTTCCACTTTCATATATTGATATCCCCCTTTTTTGTGATTTGATATTATTATAGTATAAATATTATTTTTTCTCAATTTTTAAAATATTGGTGCTGAAAAATAATTCATATGCATCATTCCCTTAAATTGTCACAAAGTTTTTTCAAATTACCCAGAAAATTATGTGAAAGCGCTTTATATTAATCGTTTTTATGTATAATAGATAATACATTGATCATGTCTTTTAGGCGGTGAATAAATGGAACATAAAAAAACGTACAATGCTAAAGAATTAAAAACAGCCAATGGAAATTTAATAATTGAGGGGCCAATCACACCGGAAAAACTCGCAGATTACGAGTTTCATAAAGACCTGGTAGCTTTCAGGCCTCCAGCCCAGCAGCATAAGGCTTTGGTTGAAATTGCCGGATTGCCGGAGGGAAGAATTTTAATCGCCAGAGACCGGCACACCATTGTCGGCTATGTAACTTATTTGTATCCGGATCCCCTTGAGCGGTGGTCTGAGGGGAAGATGGATAATTTAATAGAACTTGGCGCCATTGAAGTGATACCGGCATTCCGCGGTTCTGGAACAGGAAAGAACCTATTAAAGGTCTCAATGATGGATGATGCGATGGAGGACTACATCATTATTACAACAGAATACTACTGGCATTGGGATCTAAAAGGAACAGGACTGAATGTTTGGGAATACAGGAAAATCATGGAGAAAATGATGAATGCCGGCGGCCTGGAATGGTACGCAACAGACGATCCGGAAATCAGCTCACATCCAGCAAATTGCCTGATGGCAAGGATCGGCAAAAGAGTAGATCAGGAATCAGTCCAGCAATTCGACCGTCTGCGCTTTATGAACCGTTTTATGTATTGATGAAGTGTCAGCAGTAGCATGAAAAATTGCTTCAATGTTAAAAAATACGCTTTGTCCTACTCCAGCTCAGGCCTATTTATTATTTGGCTGGCCGGGGAGCAGGGATACTCCATATAGTTCTATTAAGGAGGCTCTAAAAGTGATTGTTGAAGAAATTATGAAGACGGATGTCACTACACTGACAAAGGATGACAGTATAGCCGACGCCATAAAAATAATGAATGCAAATAAAGTACGCCACTTGCCCGTAACTGATAATGCTAATAACCTGGTGGGCCTTGTCACAGACAGGGATATTCGGGATGCCACACCATCTATTTTTCATACAGAATTATTTAAGGAAGATCTTCAAAAGCCTTTGGAAACAATTATGAAAACAGAAATCATTACGGGGCATCCCCTTGATTTTGCAGAAGAAATTGCTGCTATTTTCTATGAGCACCGTATAGGCTGTCTTCCTATATTAAAAGATAGCAAGCTTGTTGGGATTGTGACTGAAACAGACCTTCTTCACACCCTGGTCCAATTGACAGGCGCTCATCAGCCGGGGTCCCAGATAGAAGTAAAGGTGCCTAATAGGGCTGGCATGCTTTTCGAAGTTACAGAAGTCATTTGCAAAAGGAAAGCAAATATTCAGAGTGTCCTTGTTTATCCGGATAAAAAGGATGAGAAGTTTAAAATTCTGGTGTTAAGAGTTCAAACCATGAATCCGACTTTTGTTATTGAAGATTTGAAAAAAGCCGGCTTTGAAGTATTATGGCCTAACCTGCCGGGGATTTCTCTATGACTCATGATTCAGTCTTTGTATATTCAAAAGAACTGCTGAACTACAAATTCAGCAAAAACCATCCTTTTAACCAGGTTAGGCTCAAACTGACACTCGATTTGCTAAAAAATATGAAAGCGATTGAGGATCATCAAATTGTTCCTCCTCGCCCAGCTACCGATGAAGAACTCCACCTGATCCATGATCCAAGCTATGTGAACGCTGTTAAACTGGCCGGCCAGGGACAGCTTCCTGAAGATATAGGGGAAAATTACGGATTGGGGACTGAGGATACACCTATTTTTCCAAATATGCATGAAGCAAGCTCGCTGCTGGTAGGAGGGACTCTGGCTGCCGTAGACTCCGTCATGAGCGGACGGGCAAAGCATGCTCTCCACCTCGGCGGAGGGCTGCATCATGGTTTTCGCGGAAAAGCATCAGGCTTTTGCATATATAATGATACCTCTGTTGCCATTAAATATATTCAGGAAAAATACAAAGCCAAGGTACTGTATGTCGATACAGATGCACACCATGGAGACGGTGTGCAATGGTCGTTTTATGATGATCCTGATGTATGTACATTATCCATCCATGAAACAGGACGGTATTTATTTCCGGGCACAGGCAATATAAATGAACGGGGACAAGGAAAAGGATACGGCTTTTCTTTTAATATACCAGTAGATGCTTTTACAGAAGATGATTCCTGGCTCCATGCCTACCGGACAGCCTTTCGAGAGGTAGCCGAATTCTTTAAGCCTGACGTGATTCTCACCCAGAATGGTGCAGATTCACATTATTTGGACCCGCTTACTCATTTGTCCTCAACCATGAAAATATACAGGGAGATCCCTAAACTGGCACATGAAATTGCCCATGAGTACTGTGATGGAAAATGGATCGCTGTCGGCGGTGGGGGCTATGATATTTGGCGTGTAGTACCCAGGGCCTGGGCCTTGATTTGGCTTGAAATGACTGAAAACTCAAATTCTTATGGCAGCCTGCCTGCCGAATGGGTAAACACTTGGAAAAAGCACGCTCCAGTGCCCCTTCCCCTTCAGTGGGATGATCCTGATGATCTTTATCCGCCAATCCCCCGTAAAAGTGAGATAACTGAAAAGAACGCCCAAACATTGGACAAAGTTCTTTATCCCATCCGAAACAGGAAAATGACAGAGTCTATGTAAATAAAAAGGCTGACAAACGGCTGGCTTGTATTAGAACCGGATGCCAGCCTTTTTCTATTTTATCGGCCGAAGGTAAAGCATTTACCGGCCATATTCAGCTAAATACAGGCCAAAGGCAATCCCTCGTATTTCCAAATAAAAAAGCCTGGCAAATGCCAGACCAGGAGTCAATTATTTATTTATCTTTCTTCATCATATTTCGGATCAGAAATAATGATTTCTACCCGGCGGTTTTTCTCCCAATTTTCCGGTCCGGAATTTGGGACTACCGGTCGGGTCTCCCCGTAGCCAACTGCAATAAACCTGCGGTTCTCAAGATTATGGTTTTCAGTTAAGTATCTTATCACTGTGCTGGCCCGGGCTGCAGACAGCTCCCAATTTGAAGGATATCTGTATGTCGTAATCGGCCGGTTATCAGTATGGCCTTCCACTTTTACCAGGTTTGGCATGCTGGCTAAGACTGTGCCGACTTTATCCAGAAATAGATAGGAGCGATCAATTAGGCTGGCTTCTCCAGATTCAAATAACACCTGTTCCTGCAGAACAAGTACCACACCGCGTTCGGTTCTGTTTGCAACAATAACATCTTCCAGGCCATTTTGATCTAAGAATGTCTGGATTTCCATTAATAACTGATCAAGTGAGTCTCCTTTTTCACTTGGAATTTGATCGTCCAGTTCCATGCTTGCGGGGTGCTCATTGGGTATAATAGAAGGGTAGAAATCGAGCACCTGCCTATCACGGAATGATTCGGAAATTGCTTTAAATTTAATCATGTCAATCTGCGACATGGAAAATAGCAATATAAAAAATACCAAAATCAGTGTAACTAGATCTGAAAATGTAACCATCCACCTAGGGGCACCCTTAGCTGGCTCAGGAGGCCTTCGCCTAAGCTTCATATTCCAGTGCCTCACCTTCGTTGATGATTGCTTCCAATGCTCTGCGTTCTTCGGAAGATAGAAACGCACTTAGCTTTTCTTCAAGGATTTTTGGATTCTGTCCAGATTGAACCCCAATTACCCCTTCAATAATGATTTGCTTTAAAAATACTTCTCTTTCTGTCTTTAAAGCCAGTTTTGCTGCCATTGGAAGAAAAACCAGATTGGCCAGCAGCGAGCCATATAAAGTTGTTAATAGGGCAATAGCCATATTAGGTCCCAGTGTAGAAGGATCATTGAGATTTTTCAGCATGAGAACAAGACCAATCAGCGTCCCAATCATCCCCCAAGCGGGAGCATATTCCCCTGCTTTCTCAAGAATGCTTCTGCCTTTTCGATGCCTTTCTTCCATCGCTGTGATCTCAGCATCCATAATATCCGTTATGACATCGGGCTCGATTCCATCAACGGCAAGATAAATTCCCTTTCGGATAAAAGCGTCATCCACCTTTTCCACTTCAGCTTCAAGCGATAACAGCCCTTCCCGGCGGGCGCGATCGGAAAGGCGCACAAATATTCCAATAAGCCTGCCTATACTTTGTTCTTCGCTGGAGAAGACCTGCTTAATAACAGTAGCCATATGCTTGATATCTTTTAAAGGAAAACTTACAAGCAGCCCGGCTATTAGACCGCCTAAAACAATCAGCATGGAAGAGGGATCAATAAACGAGAAGAAACCACTAGTTCCTCCATTCGAAACGATCCCAAAGATAAGCATTGCCAGGCCAATTAACAGCCCCGCTGGCGTCAATACATCAAACTTCCTCATATTCTCTCTCCCTGATCGGTTGCATAATGCCTGGGCTTGTACCCAAATGATCGTAATAAATAGATAAATGGAAGAACGCCTTCCACTCTAAAATGTAAGGCGTTCATCTTTTCTATCCTTTATATCGGCAGTTTGGTTATTTTGTTGAGTCTCTTTCTTCAATTCGGTGAGGAAGTACGACAATTTGTTCATCCACTGATTCTTTATTCATCAATTTAGTAAGAAGGCGCATCGCAACGGCCCCAATGTCATATAACGGCTGTACAACAGAAGTCAGCTGAGGACGTACCATTAATGCTAACCGGGTGTTATCGGAGCTGATGACCTCAAAATCCTCAGGAATTTTATAGCCTTTATCTTCCGCTCCGTGGACAATTCCCAAGGCCATTTCATCTGATCCCGCAAAGATCGCTGTTGGCCTTGGATCAGCTTCCAAGAGCTTTTCAAAGGCTTCTATTCCTGAGTCATACGTATAATCTCCTTCAACGACCAGATCCTCGCGATAGGTAACTTCAGCTTCTTCCAGCGCACGCTTATAGCCTGCCAGTTTCTTTTCTTTATTGATTGGTTCACGGAGAGGGCCAACAACAATCGCAACTTCTTTGTGGCCTTTTTCAATGAAAGATTTCGCTACATCAAAAGCAGCCTCTTCATAATCAATATTAACGGATGGAATCTTGCCGGACTCTTCAATAGACCCCGCAAGAACAATCGGAACCGGGGACTTTTCAAATTCCTCAACATGCTCTGAAGTAATATTGCCTCCCATAAACACAATGCCATCTACCTGCTTTCCAAGCATAGTATTAAGCAAATGCAGCTCTTTCTCGACATTTTGATCAGAGTTGCTCAAAATGATATTGTACTTGTACATCGTTGCGATATCTTCAATACCCCTAGCCAGTTCTGCAAAAAAGGTACTCGAGATATCGGGTATAATAACGCCGACAGTTGTTGTTTTTTTGCTTGCCAGTCCGCGGGCTACAGCGTTTGGACGATACCCAAGCCTGTCGATCACTTCCATTACTTTCTTTCTTGTTGCGGGCTTTACATTCGGATTACCATTTACGACACGAGAAACCGTTGCCATGGAAACATTCGCTTCTCTTGCCACATCGTATATTGTTACATTCATTATGACTGTCACTCCTTCTCGTATAGCGGTCACTTCTATTACTTTATATTTTACAGCAACCTTTCATAACCTACTCATTTTTTATCCTATTTTGTGATTGGATACACATGTTTAATTATGTATCTAATCATACGACAGTCCAGGATTTGCCGCAATGTCAAGGCTTGATTTTTTGAAAAAAAGCTTGAATTTCGTTTATCGCACATGAAAAAGCCTTCTGCTGATTAACAGAAGGCTCGATGCATTACATTTATACTCTTAGCAAAGCCGAGGATTGCAGTTCAGACATAAAGTGATCAAATTGGTTAAGATCCATTTGCTGCGCTGAATCTGACAGGGCAACGGCTGGATCCGGGTGCACTTCCGCCATTACGCCGTCCGCTCCAATTGCCAATGCTGCTTTAGCAGCAGGCAGCAGCAAATCTCTTCGTCCCGTTGAATGCGTAACATCAACAAGTACAGGTAAATGTGTTTCCTGTTTCAGAATTGGAACTGCAGAGATATCCAGGGTATTTCGCGTTGCGCGCTCGTATGTGCGAATTCCGCGCTCGCAAAGAATGATCTGTCCATTTCCTTGTGACATAATATACTCTGCTGCATTAATGAATTCTTCGATGGTTGCTGCAATACCGCGTTTTAATAGAACTGGCTTATTTACAGCACCGGCTGCTTTTAAAAGTTCAAAGTTTTGCATATTTCTTGCGCCAATTTGGATTACATCAATATAGTTGACAGCAGTTTCAATATCATTCGGGCTTACAATTTCAGAAATCACAGCCAAATCATATTCATCTGCCACTCTCTTTAATATTTTTAATCCTTCCAGGCCCAGTCCCTGGAAATCATATGGAGATGTTCTAGGCTTATAAGCACCGCCGCGCAGAAGTTTAAGGCCTTTCGCTTTAACAGCCTCGGCAACTGTTGCTACTTGTTCATAAGACTCAACTGCACAAGGGCCAAATACTAGATGAGGGTTGCCGTCTCCCACCTTTTCTCCCTTTAAATCAACAATTGTATTTTCAGGCTTCTTTTTTCGTGAAACAAGAAGCGCTTTTCGATGATCATCTTTTTGAAGCTCAAGGCCTGCTTTAAAAATTTCCTTGAACATATGCTCAATCGTAGAGTTTTCGAATGGACCGTCATTATTTTCTTTAATCAAGTCCAGCATATCGCGTTCGCGGACAGGATCATAACGATAAACCCCTTGTGTTTCCTTTACTCTTCCGATTTCTTGAACAAGTTCTGCTCTTTCATTGATCAATGATAACAGCTGAAGATTCAGCTCATCTACTCGATCCCGCAGTTTATCTAGCTCATTATTGCTCATTTCCTGTCCCTTCCTTTCAAATCTAAATTAGAGCCGCAATTTTTTGATAAGAAACATGCATAGAGCGAATATATTTTATCATTCGCCAAGTTAAACATTTCCATTCTTTCTCTTTTACGGCATCTTGATATGTGATACATTTTTTATAATTAGGGTTATTATATATGAATTATTCAGACATGTCACGAAAAATATCTTTATTAATTAAACGCTTTTAAGTAATAAAGCGTCATTAAGCCATTTTATGGCATAAAACAAAGAAGGTGTATCGCTTTGTACGAACAAAAAAAGCTATTTTCACTCGATATCGGTACGCGTTCTGTGGTTGGCATTATTCTTGAAGAACACGAGGGCCAGTATCATGCTAAAGATATTGTAATAAAGGAGCATGTTGAACGGGCAATGCTGGACGGCCAAATCCATGATGTTTTAGCTGTTTCAAGGATTATATCAGAAATCAAGGATGAACTTGAAACAAAACACGGCCCGCTGGAAAAGGTATGTGTAGCTGCTGCTGGAAGAGCTCTAAGAACAGAGAGGGCTGAAGCTTCCATTAATATTAGCGGAAAACCCATGCTGCAAAGACAGGATATCCTTCATCTTGAATTAAGCGCTGTTCAGCAGGCACAGGCAATCGTCGCCGAAAAACATGAAATTGAAAAAAGCTATTATTATTATTGTGTAGGTTATTCTGTTCTTTACTACCGCCTGGATGGGGAAGAAATCGGCAATTTAATTGACCAGAAGGGAGAAGAGGCTTCAGTTGAAATTATCGCTACTTTTTTGCCAAAGGTTGTAGTGGAATCACTTATTTCAGCCCTCCACAGAGCGGGGCTGGAAATGGAGGCTTTAACCCTTGAGCCAATTGCAGCGATTAATGTGCTCATCCCGCCGTCCATGAGGAGATTGAATGTGGCCCTCGTAGACATTGGGGCCGGTACCTCGGATATTGCCATTACAGACATGGGAACCGTTATTGCCTATGGCATGGTGCCTGTAGCAGGCGATGAAATAACGGAGGCTGTCAGCGATCAGCTCCTATTGGATTTTCCGTTAGCTGAAAAAGCCAAAAGAGACCTTCTTGTCCATGATACGATTGCAGTTACAGATATTCTTGGATTTGAAACGGAGGTCAACAAAGACGATGTTGTCGAACTGATTTCCCCGGCATTAGACCGTCTGGCAGATTCCATATGCAATGAAATCCTTAGTTTAAATAACAGGCCCCCTAAAGCCGTTATGCTCATAGGAGGCGGGAGCTTAACGCCGGATCTTCCTTCCAGAATAGCCCGTAAACTGGGCCTTCCTGAGAATAGAGTGGCTATCCGGGGGATAGATGCTATTAATGGGCTGAGTGTCTCGGACATAATTAAGCAAGGACCAGAACTTGTCACGCCAATCGGGATTGCCATTGCTGCACAAAAGTCTCCTGTCCATTATTGTACTGTCTACGTCAACGAGCAGCCAGTCCGCCTATTTGAGGTTAAAAGACTTACAGTAGGAGATTGTCTTTTGGCCGCAGGCATTAAAATGAATAAATTATATGGAAAACCAGGCCTTGCTATGATTGTTAGTGTAAACGCACAAAACATAACAATCCCGGGCGGTCATGGAGAAGCTCCAGCTATTTTACGGAATGGGATTTTAAGCTCATTGGATGAACAAGTTGCAACTGGAGATCAAATTACAGTTGAAAGAGGCAGGGACGGTCTTCCAGCTGAAGTACGGATCAGGGATCTAATTGACGATATTCCTGTTAAGTCTGTGACCATTAATAGCCAAAACCATACCATCCAGGCTGAAATCACATGTAATGGTGTACCTGCTGCAGCTGATCAGGTTTTAAGGGATAGAGATAAAATCGATTGCAGAATTCCTGAAACAGTGGAAGAAACCTTAAATGCCTTAAGCTTAAGAGAACTGCTAAAAGAGCTAAAGCCCTTTCGGTTCAATATGAATGGAAAAGAAACCTTTTTGCCGCGCCTTTCGGGGAGAATTCTTCGTAACGGCCTGGAGGTAAAACCTCATCATACGGTAGAACATGGAGACACTCTTTTGATTGAAAAAAGAGGTACACCAACCGTAAAAGAAATAGCTAATTTAAAACAGCTAATACTATCGCAAAGTATCCCTGTTATTTTCAATGGCAAGAGGATAAAGATTTCCAGAACCATGACTGAGTTTCAAAGACAAGGAACAGCCCTATCGGAGAATGACAGCATTTATGATGGGGATGTACTTACAGTTATACACAAAAAAATAAGCCCATTTATTTTCCAGGATTTATTTAACCATGTAGAGATAGAAATGCCTGCGGATTCAACCGGCAAATTTATTCTATTAAGAAATGGGGAAAAAACGACTTTTCATGACCCGATTGAACCGGGCGATGATCTCAAAATTGTCTGGCCTGCTATTAATAAGAAGGACTCGAATCTAAAGCCTATATAAAAAACGGCACCTCTAACTGTTGGATGAGTCTAACAATTGGGGGTGCCGTTTAAATTCGGATGTTTATTTATTTTCGTCTAACGCTTTCTGGAGTGAATCATATGTGATTTTCCAATGGGAAGCATGCCATGCCACATCCCCGTTATTAAACAAAATGGCTTGGGGGGATTCATGTTTAATATGAAAAGTTTCCGCGATATGATTGGATAACGGGCGATCCTCCTGGACAACCAAATAATAAATGTTCAAATCTTTATGCTCGTTTGCAAAGCTTTCGTATTCTTCATAAGCCGCTCCGCTGACCGGGCATGTTGAGCTGTGTTTTAAAAGCAGCAGCTGCTCTCCTGACTTAACGGCTTGATCAAATGCTTCATTGCTATCAAATTTTATCATCTTACTACCTCCTCAATTAGAAAAGCACCGGCGCCGGAACTCTATCCAAAAAAAATAACGGTGAAGTAATAGTATCACTTCACCGTTTTTAAGACAAATTTATTGATTATACTTTTGTTCAGTTTCGTCAAAGGCCTGTTTTGTTTCCTCAAGCTTCATTTGAATTTCTGCATCATTTACTGGTGCATTGCCTTCTGGCTGATATCCTTCAGCATTAATGCTCTCTGAAGCCAAATCACTGGCTCCTTCAGCAGCACCATTTTCAGAAGCCTGTCCATTGGCATTTTGGCTTTCCTTCATACTTTTCACTTTATTGACTATTTCATTTGACTGCTTTGTAACTGTTTGGGTGAGAGCATTTGTTTTTTCTTTTGCGACTGTCGCAAGCTCTGTTCCCTTTGTCATTGCTGTTTCACGAAATTGGCCTGATTTTTCTTTTAAGACTGACGCTTTCTCGTTTAGGTCGCTCTGTAGCTCTTTACCAGATTTAGGAGCAAGGAACAGGGCGGTTGCAGCGCCAACCATGCCTCCTATTAAAGCGCCGATCATAAAGTCTTTCGTATTGATATTTTCCTCTGATTTTGTCTGGTTTACCTCAAACTGGTTACGGTCCTGGCTATTCATTCTTTTTCCTCCTCGATTTCTAGTACCTTGCTCTCTCTCTTTGGCGTTCGGGCGGAAGCATTTGTTTCTCCTCGACATTATACTGATAAGGGTCATCCTTTCTCATTTTCCACTTATCCTTAATTTCAAGAAGAACATTGCTCCACTGTACCACCTGTGAGATTTTATCTTTATTTTGTTCAAGCTGTGTGTTTACTGAAGATGTAATTTTCTGAATAGATCCGTTAAATCTGCGGACAGAGTCCCCAACTTCCTTAACCGCGGTCACTACACTGTTCAGGTTTTCAGACTTTTGCTGAATGTCTGTTGCCAACGTATTGGTCTTATGTAGCAGGACCGTTGTTTCTTTTGTAACTCCATCCAATTGCTTTTCAAGACCTGCCAGCGTGTGAGATACATTATCCAATGTTCCCTGTAAAGATTTCAATGTTTTGGCCAAGTAAATGACTAAAACTAGGAACGCGATAGCAATTACTGCCACACTCAAATATAAAATAATTTCCATTTCATACACCTCCGGTTTTCTGTATACTAACTTTTTACCCAGATGCACTGCCTCTAAACCAGGCGTACATTATTAGATTCCATTTCCAGTAACCAATATCCTTCTATTATTCCTATTTTCTCTTATCAAAGTAAATCTTAGCATAGTTGGAAAAGATTCAACAAAATCTTAATTTCGGTTACAATAAGATTTGTCGGAAAAAATAATTTTTGGAGGGATTTAGGCGATGAAAGATCCTCGTATAGAAATGCTTGCTAAGAATCTGATCAATTATTCTGTCCAGCTGCAAAAAGGCGAGAAAGTCCTAATTGAAAATTTCGGACTGCAAAGAGAACTGGTAACCGCCCTTGTGAAAGAAGCATATGCGGCAGGTGGATACCCTTTTGTTTTATTAAAAGACCACCAGGTTGACCGTTCCCTTCTTTTAGGAGCACAGGAGGAACAATTTAATATGATGGCTGAGTTTGAAGCCAATGTGATGGCCAAAATGGATGCATACATAGGGCTCCGCTCAGGAGATAACATTAACGAACATGCAGATGTGCCTGATGATAAAATGAAAATTCATGGTTCCACAATCGGAAAAAAAGTTCATAGAGAAATTCGTGTGCCAAAGACAAAATGGGTTGTTCTGCGCTATCCTAACTCTTCCATGGCCCAATTAGCTAAAATGAGCACGGAAGCATTTGAAGACTTCTACTTTGATGTTTGTAATTTGGATTACGGTAAAATGGACAAAGCAATGGACAATCTTGTGGAATTGATGAATAAAACCGATAAGGTTAAACTTACTGGGCCTGGAACAGATTTGTCCTTTTCTATTAAAGACATTCCCGCTATCAAGTGTTCGGGCCAAATGAATATTCCAGACGGGGAGGTTTATACGGCTCCGGTACGCGATTCAGTTAATGGTGTTATTACATATAACACTCCGTCTCCATACCATGGATTTACTTTCGAAAATGTAAAGCTAACATTCAAAGACGGGAAAATTGTTGAGGCGGAAGCCAATGACAGCGAACGAATTAATAAAATCTTTGATACAGATGAAGGCGCACGATATGTCGGTGAATTTGCAATCGGTGTAAATCCGTATATTCTTCATCCAATGCAGGATATCCTATTCGATGAAAAAATTGACGGCAGCTTCCACTTCACACCAGGCCAATGCTATGACGAAGCATATAATGGCAATAAATCCAACATTCATTGGGATATGGTTAATATCCAGCGCCCTGACTATGGCGGCGGGGAAATCTATTTTGATGATGTGTTAATCCGCAAAGACGGCCGATTTGTGATTCCTGAACTGGAAGCACTAAATCCTGAGAATTTGAAATAAATAAAGGCACTTCTCTAAGGTTTGTTGTTTAATAGGTGTTTGTGAAAGCAATCAGTTGATAAATAAATTGATTGGAGCGGAAATCAAACCGCTCTTTTCATTTGGTAAATAGCAAAAACAGTCTAAATAAAAAAGGATGCTGCCAAATGGCGCATCCTTTTTTTTATAGCTGGTTTTCATATGCCTGCTGGAACTTTTGAATATCGCCGGCTCCCATAAACATAATTACGCCATTTTCATGATTTTTTAAAACGGCTGTTTCTTCTTCGCTCAGAATCTCTGCATCTGGTATTTTAGCTTTTAAATCATCAATCGTAAGCTTTCCGTGGTTCTCACGGGCAGAGCCGAAAATTTCGCAAAGATAGACTTTATCGGCTAAATTAAGGCTGGCTGCAAAATCATCAAGAAACGCTTGAGTCCTCGTAAAAGTATGAGGCTGGAATACAGCCACTACTTCCTTTTCGGGAAACTTTTGCCTTGCTGCTTCTACAGTAGCTTTAATTTCTGTCGGATGGTGGGCATAGTCATCAATAATGACCTGTGATCCCACACTTTTTTCGGAGAATCTTCTTTTTACACCCTCAAATGAAAGAAGCTGCTCCTGAACAATTTTTGCATCAATTTCTTCGTAATGGCATAAAGCGATAACAGCCAGGGAATTCAAAACATTGTGATCTCCATATGCTGCAATGGAGAATGTCTCGTAGAAGGTGTTACGGACAAATACATCAAACGTAGTCCCTTCTGTTGTTTTCACCACATTGCGTGCCTGGAAATCATTATCTTCTCCAAAGCCATAAAATACGACAGGCACTTTAGCCTGTATTTTTTGCAGCTGCTCGTCATCTCCGCATGCAAAAATCCCTTTATTCACTTGCCATGACATCTCCTGAAATGCAGAGAACACATCATCAATGTTGGCAAAGTAATCAGGGTGGTCAAAATCAATATTTGTCATTATCGCATAATCAGGGAAATAAGAAAGAAAATGCCTTCTATATTCGCAAGCTTCGAACACAAAATATTCTGCTTCTTCGTCCCCTTTGCCCGTTCCGTCTCCAATAAGGAATGAAGTTGGTTTTGCGCCTCTCATCACATGCGCAAGCAAGCCTGTAGTAGACGTCTTCCCATGAGCTCCAGTCACCGCAATGCTCGTGAATTTCTTCATAAAATCACCTAAAAAACGGTGATAACGCACAACAGGCAAGCCAAGCTTCATTGCTTCCTCAATCTCTTCATGAGTGTCCGGATATGCATTTCCTGCGATCACCGTCATGCCAGGCTGTATATTTTCCTTTTGAAAGGGAAGGATCTTTATTCCTGATTTTTCAAGGGCCACCTGAGTAAAAAAGTGTTTCTCAAAATCGGAGCCTTGAACCTGATAATTCATATCATGCAGAACTTGCGCCAATGCACTCATTCCAGACCCCTTAATACCGACGAAATGGTAAATAGTCATATAAAGAACCTCCAACCATCGTATATCTGTAAAACAGTATATGACATATATCAAAATTTGCGCATCTCCCCTTAGAGGACATGCTCCAATGACCGTGTTGCTAAATGCTCAAAAAGCGGGAAACTTTAGTCCTCTTTATGAACACACACTTTAATGTATTGCATCATTATAACATTATTTATATATAAAAACTATGTAACGTATTGCCAGCTAATTTATTCCCTAAATAAAAAATATAAAACATTTGTCTTTAAAAAAGCTCTCCACGTTAATTCAGGGAACTTTAGTTTTGCCTCCGAATAGGCTTCCAGCATTCTATCTACTGTAACTTTATCCTTAATAGGCAAGATAGGCCCCATCGCAATGTCAAACATCTGTATCGGAATTTTTCTGATGAAAAACCATTCGCCAGCTGACATATCAGGCAGATCGCCATCCATATGCCTCATTTGAAACGAACTTTCATGTTCTGCCCCAACAGCGGTTATTACGTTACGATCAAACTTTTTGACCCTAATCGGTTCCATGGCAGATGTTAAAAAGAGAGCCCCTTGGATTAAATCGGGCTCCGAAAGCTGCCGGGAATTATTTTTCAGGAAGAGACTGAACATCGTGGAACCTTGGATCGTTTTATAGTCAAACAGAAACCAATTCTGAAATACTCCATTTTGCAAAGCGGTAAAAGCAGCTTCAGGTGAAAGGCCGAGCGTCTTTCGGAATAGATGCTTTGCCCGGACCTTCTCCCTGATATTTGCGGTCCGTTCTGTGTAATCTCCGGCTAGTGTATATAGTTGAACTGCATTTTTCTCTCCTTGAAGCTGCTTGGTCTCACGGAAAGAATTAAGGTTCAAAATCGAGCCTTCCATATCCATACAGGATGCTCCTTACTTTGTTTGTAAATATTACGGTTTGCTGATTGTGCCAGCCCCTAATTTATTCAACCTTTTCAAGGCGAGGGTTCGGACGATAACGCCGTCCAGCCTTGGCTGCGTGTTTTCCATCAATCATGACATTGTCACCGGTAAACCCGGTTGTGATTTTGAGCAAGCTGCTTCCGACTCCATAGGTGTCTACAGGTACACCCTGCTCTTCAAATTCGCGGATACGCGATTCGGTAAAACCTCCGCTAACCACAATTTTCACATGCCCGAAGCCTTCATCATCCAATGCTTTTCTTAAAGCAAATATGAGCTCAGCATTTACTCCGCGAGGGTCAAACGTTCCCAGCAGATGCTGGTTCCTTAGGAAATATTGATCAATCAAGGTTCTCGAGGTATCTACACGTACACCTTTAAGCTCGTCTCCAAAGGCTCGTGCCACCTTCAATGAATCAGTAATTGCATCATTGTTGTAGTCAACCAAAGCAACCAGTTCGTCTTCAGGGAAGGTTTCCTGATAAGCCTTTGTGGCAGCTACGATGTCCCCCTCAAACATTTGGATCAGTGCATGGGGCATAGTCCCCATCCCCTTCTTGCCCCACCATTCGTTCATGGCATGCGTAGCTTGTGCTGTTGCCCCCCCAATGAAGGCTGCATATCCGTCGCCAGCCTGAGTAATATAATGGTCATCACGGTCTCCCATGAAAATGACCTGTTTTTGTACCCCAGATGTATTTGCAGCTTTAACCACATTATATACATTCGTTGCGACCGAAGTTCTTCTGGCCAATATCCCATCAATGATACCTTCCAGGTAACCAAAATCCTGGTATTTTCCTGTAATCGTCAGCACGGTTTCAAAGGGAGAAATCTTATCGCCATCTTTTAAAGAATGAATTTCCAAATCGTCCGGACGATCCGCAAACGTTTTAAGCAGAGCAATCACTTCATCTGTCCCGCACAAAACGGCGTGATTCTTCTGAAAGAACTGCATCGTTACGATTTTATCCTCATGGTATTTCTTAACAATTTCCCTAGTCTTGAGAAAATAAACTGCTGAAAACCAGCCATCCCTAACACGTTCGTCAAATTTAAAGGTCTGGTTAGTCAGACGTTTGATTTCCCCTTTTACCTTCATCTCAATTTCCTTCATCCCAAAAGCTCCTCACAAACAATAAAGAAAGCGATTGTGCCTGCTGGTCCTGGCGTTTTCAAGGGGCAGGCTGTAAAGCTGGACAGCAGGCGGTGAAAGCTTTCTTTTTTATAAAAGTAGTTATATTTATTATTTAAAACATGCAAGTAAAGAATACCATGTATTAATTTAATGTACTAGTGTCTTGTATAGATTCGAGGTCGGCTTCGGTAATGAGGACATCCCTTGGCTTGCTGCCTCTATTCTCTGAAATAAAGCCTTGCTTCTCCATCATATCAATCAGTCGGGCTGCTCTGTTATAACCGATCTTGAACCGTCTCTGCAGGCTGGAAGTAGAAGCCCCTCCCTGATCAACGACAAACTCGCATGCTTCAATAAAAAGCTCATCCTCTTCTTCCACAACCTGGGCTTTTTTTAATAGCTCTTCCTGTTCAAATAAATAGTCGGGATCTCGTTCCCTGCGCACATGTGCTACCACATCATCAATTTCTTTATCAGAAACGAATGTGCCCTGCAGGCGCACTGGCTTGGACGTTCCATTTTCAAGGAAAAGCATGTCTCCTCGGCCCAGAAGTTTCTCAGCCCCGCTTATATCGATAATGGTTCTGGAATCAATTTGGGATGACACGGAAAAGGCAATTCTTGTTGGAACATTTGCTTTAATTAACCCTGTAATAACATCTACGGATGGACGCTGGGTAGCGATAATCAGATGAATTCCGCATGCCCGTGCTTTTTGGGCTATCCGGCAAATCGCCTCTTCAACATCTGCCGGAGACATCATCATTAAGTCTGCCAGCTCATCAATCACGATGACCATAAATGGCAATTTTTCTGAGTAGCGTTTATGCTCCTCTGCCAATTCATTAAAACGATTTATATCCCTGACTCCTGCATGTGCGAACAATTCATATCTGCGTTCCATCTCTTCGACTGCCCATTTCAACGCAGCCGTAGCTGCTTTTACATCTGTAATAACAGGACTTACCAGATGAGGGATCCGGTTATATGGAGCAAGTTCCACCATTTTTGGATCAACCAGCAGCAGCTTTAATTCATCAGGGCTGGCTTTGTATAGCAAGCTCACAAGGATTGTGTTAATGCAAACACTTTTACCCGAACCTGTTGCCCCGGCAATCAATCCGTGTGGCATCTTTCTTAAGTCGGTAACGATCGGTTTTCCAGAGATATCAAGCCCTAATACAGCCGTTAATGGAGATTCGCTATTTTGAAATTCCGGCGTACTAATGATCTCACTGATAAAAACAGGCCGGCTGCTTTGATTCGGAACCTCGATGCCAATTGTATGCTTGCCTGGAATCGGAGCCTCAATGCGGATATCCCTTGCAGCAAGGCTAAGTTTAATGTCATCTGAAAGATTCGTAATTTTGTTCACCTTAACACCCGGTTCCGGCTGAACTTCAAATCTCGTAACAGAAGGCCCTTGCGTTACATTGACTACCCTTGCCCTGACATTGAAGTTTTTCAATGTTGAGTTTAACATTTGCTCCTGCTCATACAGCCAATCGGAAGTCTCTTCTTTGATTACAGGCGGTGTCAGCAGGGTTCTGGACGGAAACTCGTAAAAAGAGATTTCATCTTCCTCTTGGAGAGTAGCTGCTTCAGGCTGCTTGTCTTCAACTGCTTGTGATGGCGGTACTTCAGCTAGGCGCGCTGCCTCTGTATAAACATGGCCTTGATCCTCAGCTTGCTCTACAGCTGCAGCGGATTGCTGGAAACTCTCTGCAGGGAATCCTGTGATATTATTTTTTTTTTGCTGGTCTTCTGCAGGCTTGTTGTGTGATACGCTTTGCTGATTTAGTTTTTTCCTGTCATTGTTTAGCATAATAACGTTGAACGGAATAGTGCCTCTGTTTGAAGGCTTTTTCTCTTTTTGATCTTCATTTGATGTCCCAACCTGTGCCTGTACCTTTGAGGCGGGTTCTGCTTTTGCAGATTCAGATGAAGCCGGTTCCCGCTCCAGTACCGCACTATCTTTCTGTTCTGATGAAGCTGATTGTACGGGCTGCTCAGTGTTTGAAGCTCCCTGTTCAAGCTCGCTTGATAAATGAATTGCTTCGGTTACAGGGTCTACTGGTCGTTCATATTCTTCCAATTGTTCAGGCTTGGCTTCCTCTTCGATAGCAGCTTCCTGCTGTTCTTCAGAATCGGGCTGTTCTTCTCCAAAAGTTTCTGCATGCCAAACTTCTTCTTCCTTCTTGGGCTTTTCATGGACTATTGTTTCAGGTTCCTGCTGTATGTGTTCGCTGGTTTCTGGCATATGACCCAGTTCTTCTACTTTGGAAGTCAGCTCTGAACCTTTCGGATTTACTTCTGCTGCCTCTGCTTGCCCGGCTTCCCACGAATTTTCATCCATAGGACTCCTGAAATCCAGTTTGACGCCCTCCTGTTTGTGGCCAGTTTCACTTGATTGCTCCGGCACTTCCTCTTCAAAAGTTAAGTCTGTAAAACCAGTGTCGTTTTGCACCTCAGTTTTAGGGACACTTACTTCATCTTCTGTATCTAAAGATGTATGGTGGTTTTCCCCTCTTGGCTTAGAAACCGCTTCTGTAATTTCTTGCTTGTCACCCTGTACATTAGAGGCTTCCTCTTCTAAAAGAGCGTATTCCAGCAAATTACTGATGTTTGCCTGAGCATAGTTTATATTTTTAGGAGTTGTTACAGTTCTGGCACCTTCATCGTTTAAATACTTCGATTCTCGCTGGTCAGAGAGATCCTCCTGCACATCTGACCCTGAGGGATGGTTTGTTTGAGAATGAGGCTTTTCTTCTCCCTCTTCATCCGGAATTTCAAACATTAAGTCAGAGGCTGCTCCGATCGAATAATTGTTTACTGGATGTTCTTCCGTTTCCGATGTATCTGCTTGTGTGTAAAAGGCTTCCATTTTATCGGAAATGGTGTCACCCTTTTCTTCTTTTTTTACGTTTTCTGCAGTACTTTTGGGTTTTTGCGGCGGTCTCTGCTGTATTTTACGCATAATCTCATCATATGTAAGCTCTTTAGGTTTAATCTCATTTGGTTCATGATCTGATTTACTTTTTGCAGCACCTGAATTACGTCTCTCAAATCCATAAATAGGTGACGGAATTTCAGTTGGCTGGAACGGCCTCTTCTTATTAGCAGCCTCCCTTTCATTCCTGGTCAATATTTTTTCTTCCCTCGCTGCAGGAGGTGCAGGTTTTTTAGAGTGTTCACGTTCGACACTGCGAGGCTGCCGCTTTTCTGGCTTTCGTGCAGGGGCCTCTTGTTTTTCAACCGGACGAGGGCGGGGTCTCGGCTTTCTTTTCTCGCTTTCGCCTTCACCGTCAGAAATTACCGGAAAACGGAACTGGCCTTTAGGATACTGATAAAGTACCTTAGCATCAACATCTCTTGAGCTTTCTCTTGAACTCTCTCTTGTACTTTCTTTAAAACTTTTAGGCGGCTGTACATTTTCTTGCCCGCGTTCTTCTGCATATTCTTCTATACTTTCATATTCATCTTCATCGTGCTTGAACATATGGAAAAGTTTTTTAATCCAGCTCATTTATATCAACTCTTTCTATTAAGAACTTTATTAGTCTATCTTTCTTATTTTATCAGGTATTCACCGTTTTTGAATAATAAATGCGAGAATGAGTCCATTTAAAGGCAGAATGGGTAAATTTACAAACAAACTACAGGTTTAAGGCATACTTTCGACTCAATTTCTGATGAAAGGTTCATAGGGATTACGATAAGACTTATTGCCCAGGCGGGATTAAAGCGATTCTTTGATATAGTTGCTTTTTTGATTGATATATCCTGAATTTCGTTGGTATATTGGATTTCCGACCCACAGACAGCTACCCGCCTGCTTTCATCACTAAACCTCATCTTCCGGATCCAGTAAAGGCAAAATCTATTTTAGAAGAAAATAAAATGGGATCACAGATCGTGATCCCATAAATAACTACTTCTTTTTATTTTTACCCAAGATGAAAATCGGTTCAAACTCTCCGTCCTCATATAAAAATGATAAAGAGGTGATTGGCACCCGGCCGCTTGCGAAGAAACTCATCGTCATTTGGGCTAATATATCATAGCCAGTTTCATTTTTAATATCGGCAATAATCAAAACGTCCTGATGGGGAACAGCCACGGCCATGGACCCTTCCATTCTCCGCTCCATCTCTTTTATAAAAGCCTCATTCAGAATCCTGCTTGCATCATAGCCATCATTTTTATTTAAGAAATAAAAGGTATTGCCTGCTACTGTATCAGTCTTCATATCTGTAGATAGAGACCGAACATTAAATAGCGCGGTTTCTTTAATTCTCTCAGGAACCCAGCCTTCTTTTTCCATAAGCTGTTTGTCTATAAGGCGATAGGTATTGCCCAAGTCAAGCGCATAATAAATACGTGTTTCAGCTGTGTGGTCATCCGTTAAAAACGGTACCCCTTCCTGAGATTCACTTGGGAATGAGGTGGAGCGAATCACGGGAAAAATGTTCTTTTCATGCCCCGATAACTGGGCGTCTTCCACCATCGCTTCAAGCCCTTCCTCAACATAGTAAACGACTTCGTCAATTGCCTTTTCTTTTTGTTCCTGCCACTTGGCAATGATGCCTGGAAGTGAAATGGTTATTCCCTTGCCAGTGTCTTTATTTTCAATGCGGAGCTGGTCCTTTTCTCTGTCAAAGGAAAAAGTACGATTTTCCTTTGCTAACCGCTTTTCCAATTCGGTCTTCATTTTCTTGCTGTCCATTTTCATATATAAGCCCCTCCTTATGGGGATTGGTTCCGATAAACATTTTACACTAAAAAACCCTCCTTCTCAAAAGAGACGCCGGAGGGTTTAAAAAAATGCTTATTTTTCAAGCGTTCCAATAAAATTCTCGATTTCTTCCTGTGTTTTTCTATCCTTGCTGACAAAGCGGCCGAGTTCCTGGCCATCCTTGAAACCGATAAAACTCGGTATTCCAAATACATCAAGCTCAATACAAAGATCAATAAACTGGTCGCGGTCTACATAGATAAAGTTATACTCATTATATTTTGCTTCAATTTCAGGTAATACCGGGTCAATAATCCGGCAATCAGGGCACCAATCAGCTGAAAACATGAAAATATGTTTTCCATTCGCGCGCATTTCGTTAAATTGTTCTACTGATTCCAATTTTTTCATTTCTTTTCTCCCCCTGTGTTGATCTTCATATCTCCGTATTGAATCCAACCCTTTTTCCTCATATATTCAGATAATATCAGGCTAATAAGAGCAGGTCCAATAAAATGCAATACGATTACCTTCATCCAAATGTCCGAACCAAACCCCATCGTTGTAAAAGTCATAATCTGGCCAACAAGCCCGCTTGTTCCCATGCCTGCTCCGGCTGCGTTATTTTCCATCAGCCATAGGGTCGTTCCAAAAGGCGCCAGGATCGCCCCTGCCAAAGTTGGCGGAATGAGAATCCGGGGGTTTTTGATAATATTGGCTACCTGCAGCATGGATGTTCCAATTCCCAGTGCTATAAATCCCCCAACTTTGTTTTCCCTGAAGCTGCTGACTGCAAAGCCGACCATTTGAGCTGCACAGCCGACCGTTGCAGCTCCGGCAGCAAGTCCATGCAAATCAAGCATGAGTGCAATAGCCGCTGAAGAAATTGGCGCTGTCAAAGCCAGTCCCATTAACACAGCAACAATGATGCCCATAATAATAGGCCTTTGCTCAGTACCCCACATAATCAGGCTGCCAAAGCTTTTCATTCCGTAATCAATTCCAGGTCCTATCAATGTTGCTACAATATAACCCACAGCTATCGTGACAAGCGGTGTCACGATAATATCAATTTTCGTTTCTTTGCTGACCAGTTTTCCTATTTCCGTTGAAATAACCGCTGCTACAAAGCTTCCTGCCGGTCCCCCAAGCGCGGCTCCTGCTGCCCCGCTGACAATTGCTGAAAAGATAACGAGCGGCGGAGCATTCAATCCATATGCGACTGCAACTCCGATGGCAGGACCCATAAGACCCATAGCCAATACGCCCATTTCTGTCAAGAATTCAAATCCAGCTTGGTCACCGATTGTTTTAATAATTAACCCAATGATTAATGAAGCAAATAACCCTAGTGCCATACTGCTTAATGCATCAATAAAATATACCTTGGCTGAAAGGGTAACCCCTTTTCTATCAAGAAAGGCTCTCATCATTATCCCCCTATGTATACGTTTTACAACTATAAAGATAACACATGTCAAGACACTTGTTATACACATTTTAATCTTAATGTTATTCTTCTTTTCCGGATTGCATTCTATGATAATTTACCTTTTTTTATTTAGGCTCTTTTCTAAAAGGTTGTTGATAAATAGACTTTGTAAATAAAAACATTGATAAATAAGGTTGGTTGATTGAAGCTTAATGTGCGAGACTCCTGGAAACTGCATTCGCATTTCCTTCGTGCGGTGATGATTCAAGGATGTTTATTCAAAGTCCAGCGGGAGGTTTGGGACAGGTGAGACCCCACATGCGCCTGCACCGAGGGAGGCTTACCGCCCGCCCCTCGGAAGCTTGAGCATCCTGGAGGGAAATCAACCACTCCTCACTCCTAGTTTAAAAAACGGCTCAACGTCAAA
>JAGGRA010000064.1 GCA_018613035.1 Pseudomonas sp. ISL-84
ACCCATGCCGGGCGCACACGATAGAAGGCGTTCCCAAATGGAAACGCCTTCGCCTTGAACGTTTATCTACTCTATCTAAATCTCATAATCCCTGCGGAAAGTTAGTGCCTGAAGCGGATAACAGAGACAAATTTATCAGAGCCAAAATAATAGACATAAAAACTGCAGGATGTTCAACAAGGAAAAGCGGAATGAAGCAAAAACAGCGGAAAAGCTTAACTTCAGTCATGTATCTTATTTTTACGGTCCTATTCTAAAAGCTTTTCCAATTCTATTTCATCCCGAATTGGAATTCCATCATAGCCAATCAGCGGGATTTGCGGCTTGATTTTTCTCGCCTTTTGAACGGCGTCAAGGTGAAGGGCGCTCAGCCTATAACCCCGTTTTTGATAAAACCGGAGAGCGTTCAAGTTGTCATTTGTAGTAATGAGCTTTATACAGCTGCATCCGGCAGCCTTCGCAGCAGCTTCTGCTTTTTCAATAAGAGCAGTACCGACCCCCTTCCCTTCTCGGATACTATCCAAAGAAATAATTTCGCATCTTTGTTCTTTTATGATAAAAGTTATCAGACCGATGATTTCTTCCATTTCATCAAGTGCGGCTATACCGTCCAGTTTGCTGCAGTCATACACTCCGCTGGAAATAACCATTTTTGGACTGCCCCAGTAAGTGGTGAAGAAATTCCTTAAGGTTCCTATTGGCAATTCCTTTGTCTTTAAAAATATCATTCTTTACCTCCATTCACTGATTTTCGCAACGTTTATGTTACCGTATTCTTTTGATTTTTTCTGACAATTTACATGGAAATGTGCTAAAATTTTAAATCAGTTATTGTCAATAATAGTAAAACAATATAGAATTTTCTTATAACCTCTTATGGCAGGCAGGTGAAACGGTGGAAATTACGAAGCATTTTTTCTTTAATCTATCGCTTTTAATCATCATTTTATTTTTTGTGCTCGTATGGGCGGATAAAAGCTCTAAGTTCCGTTTTTCGAAAGGCTGCTCACTATTTTGGTTTTTGTTTATGATGTGGATATGCTTTCAGTTTTCCTATCAGCCGGATCCGCATTATTTCTATGATTTGAGAATGATTATAGTCATTATCGGCGGTTTATATGCTGGGATTGGCCCGCTAATGGCTGTAGCAGTTATTTTAATGAGAGGCTTTTATGGGATAGAACCCGGCTTTTATACAAATATCTTTTTATATTTTCCGCTGGGGATTATACTCTGGAGGATGTATCCGTGGTTTTGGAGGCAAGCTGCCAGGAAACGGATTCGAGTTGCAGTTCTTATGGCCACGATTATTAGTGTGCTGACCGTGATTACAATGGAAATATCGATACCGCCGCAAAATCGATTTGACGCCTGGTTTGCCTATCTGGTGATTCCGCCACTGGGAGTAGGCATGATCTCTTATTTGATTGAGTTCGCCAAGCGAAATCTTGATATACGCGAAAATATGGTCCGGACAGAAAAGCTGGAGGCTGTGGAGCAAATGGGCGCAGCGATTTCACATGAAATCCGGAATCCTTTAACAGCGGCTATTGGCTTTGTCCAATTATTGCAGGAACAAAAACTGACTCCTCGTAAGCGGCAGGAATATCTGACCATTGTAAAGTCGGAGCTTGAATCTGCCGAGCAGGTCATCCAAAACTACTTAACCTTTTCAAAACCATCTTTAGATAAAATAGAAGAAATAAATGTAAAGAAAGAACTAATGCAAGTCATTAACATATTAAAACCTACCGCTAATCAAAACTCAGTAGAGATTAATTCAGATTTTGCCCTGCTGGGTTCGATCGAAGGGGATCGGCAGAAATTTCACCAATGCTTCTTAAATATTATTAAAAATGCAATCGAAGCGATGCCGCGCGGCGGACAATTATACATAGAAACACAATATAGCAGCAGCCACATAACCATTGAAATAAAAGACACCGGCATCGGAATGACCAAGGAACAGCTTCAGCGCCTTGGCGAACCCTATTATTCCACAAAGGGCTCAAAAGGAACGGGCCTTGGAATGATGGTTGTATTCAGTATCGTGAGGGCCATGCAAGGCAGTGTGAAAGTCCAGAGTGAATTAAATAAGGGCACTGTGTTCACTTTTTCTTTTCCCTCTTATACGCCGGCTTTGAAAAAGAATGAAGCTTAAGAAAAACGGCTGAGCCTCCAAATTTTAGGAGGCTTCATTTATTTTCCGAGCGAGAATCCTTCAAATAATGGACCTCCATGCGGCTCCAGCATTTTCTCTGTAAGTTCAATAATATTGGTTTTAATGCCATCTCGATAAAAAATGTCAAAAGCGGCCATAAACTCCTCTGCAAAGACAGGGTCATATTGCTGTAACGCTCTTGCTGTCCATTTCGAAGAACCGATCCACTGCCTGTTGGTCCTTAGAACAAACTCACTCAAAAGCTCAGCCAGTGTCCCTGCAATGAAGATTTCCTCTCCCCTGTTGCTGCTGCCTCTCAAATCATCTACAGCATCTGTAATAAAGTAACGTTTGAGACGGATTGTCTCCTCTGTCCAGGCTTCCGGCCCCTTAGCAAGCAGGCTTAGTGCTTCTTTTTTAATTTCCTGAAGAATGCCGCTGTCCTTCAAGGGCATGCCTTCTGCCACCATCCTTGGCAATGACGGCCGCGCCCGCTCCGCATCGTTGCGAAAAAAATCCTTGTAAGAGTCCAGATTATGGACAAATACTTCTATCGGCCAGCCAAAAAAGATAAACGACTCCCGATAGGCAGTCTTTATTGCTGAATCGAACACCACAATATCAAGATCCGATGTGTCTGTTTCCTCTCCTCTGATCACACTGCCTGCAAGCACTGCTGCCTGGCAGGCGGGAAAATGCCGCGTGATAAATTCCTGTGAAGTCTCTGCTGCATGGATCTTTTTCATGATTATTTAATCTGTTCCTTTTCTAAATGGTTCGTGCAGTTATACAGTTCGCAGTCCCACTGGCTTTCTTTTATTAAAAGCGTGGTAAGGGAAGTATTTTTCGGTGGATGGGTGAGGTCGGCATGCGGAACCAGTTCTCTAAGGAGATGCCGGATAAATGAGCCGTGGCTGACCACCAGCACATTTTCACCCGCGTGCTTGGCTGAGATCTCCTTTATGAATTCCATTCCTCTATCGATCACGCTATTATGCGGCTCGAATCCAAGATCCATTTCACGCCAGCCGCTGCCCCATTTTTCAAGCCGTTCTGCTTCTGTGGTGCCTTCAATTAATCCGCCGCCGACCTCTCGAATTCGTGAATCAAGCTGGAGAGGGATCGTCCTGATTTTCTCCTTAATGGTTTCCGCTGTTTGCCGTGCTCTCAACAGATTACTGGCGTATATGACATCCCACTTTTCAGCACTGAGCCGTTCAGCTAATAGCTTTGCTTCAGCCAAGCCTTCCTCATGCAAGGGAATATCCGAGCTTCCCTGTGCCCGGCCCTCTTTATTCCAAGATGTAATGCCATGCCTGATCAAACCAATTTTTGTCATATGTACACGTCCTTTCGAATTCACTTAATTGGTATTCTATTAAAAAGAGAATATCCCTTAAAAAAGCAGCCGATCATTTGACCATTGCAAATAGCATCAAGAAACCTGGAAATAGAAAAGGTCACTATGCAAAAAATACAGTAGTCTCTTAATCTATGAATAAGAAGAGCGGTACCAATTAGTACCACTCTCCGCACCTAATCTACTTGCCTGATGTTTTCAAAGCACATAGTAAAGTTAAAAGAAAAATACTCTAATCACAATTCTATGCAGAGTCCAAACAAAAGAGACTTAAGCCAGCCCTTTAGATCTCTCCATTACCATCCCCTTTGTTATAACCTTCCGCTTTCATATACCGCTCTTTAATCAAGTTTCGGTGGTGAAGTTCATGTCCGGCAATGATATAGGCAATAGCCCTGGCGGTTACTTCGGTTCCGTTGGCATTACCGCGTTGCATTAGTGACTCATCATCCAGGCTTTTTAAAAGACCGAGTGTGTTTTGACGGACAATGGAGAGTTGTTCCAAAAGCTCTTTTACGTTGAAACGATTAAAATTTCCTTCTTTTACATACTGATTATCATCATACCCTGGCAGCATCGCTGTTTCTCCTCTGCTGATGCAAAGCAGACGGTAGCCCATGATGCGCTCGGTGTCCGTAACATGGCCGATTACTTCTTTAATCGTCCATTTTCCTTGCGCATACCGAAAGCTGGCCTGGTCCTCATTAAGATTTTTTAGTAGATTGACAGTCTCTTTTACTTGTTTATCAAGAATCTCCAGCAAATCCCCATCTGGTACGGAATGAACATATGCTTCGTAATATGGTGCATATTCGTTTGCTTCAGGTTTTTGCAGCATGGCTTCCACCCCTCTTTATTCCCTTATTTTACTAAAAAATGCGGATCTAGTCATCCTTCAAGTGAATAGGTTTCGTGAAAAAGAACGAGCATGCTGCCACAATCATTATGTCTGAAAAAGCTGTCCCCTGACCGCCTTTATATATCTTTCTGCCGAACGCTGGACAGCCAGGTTTGCCTCTTTTTCTATGATCTTATGAAAAGCATTGTATAGACGGTCATAGGCAAGCGGCTTCACTTTACCGGCCATTCGTTCAACGGTTTCAGGCGGCAGAGGAATGAGGTTCGGGTAGCTGTACATAAAGCTGACCCATTGTCGGTCCGCAACAACCTGGATGATATCACCGGTCAGCAATACCCCTTTTCCATCATGGCCCATTTGCCAGTGAAGGACTGCACCGCCTTTGAAGTGGCCCCCAAGGCGGTGAATGTCAATTCCCTCATGAAGCTTCAAGCTTTCTCCGCTCCAGAAAATAATATGGTCACTATTTCTCATCACCCATTGCCTGTCATCTTCATGAATGTAAATAGGAACGTTGAACGTTTCCGCCCATTCAATCTGGGAGGAGTAGTAATGGGGATGTGAAAGCGCAATTGCGTGGATGCCGCCAAGCTCCTTTATCGACTGAATTGTCGCATGGTCAAGATAGGAAATGCAATCCCATAAAAGATTAAAGCCATTGTTTTGAACCAGATAAGCGGTCTGACCGATTGCGAATTCAGGTACGGTTTTGATGCTGTAAAGATTGGATTCTTCCTGGGATATTTTATTGTTATAAGCACTGCTTTTTAGCATTTCATCCAATGTGGTCCATTCCTGGCCTTCCAGTGCCACATACTGCCGTTCTTCCTCGCAGATTTGACAGCTTTCAGGCTGATGATCCGATGGCGGATATTGAGTTCCGCACGTGCTGCAAATATATTTTTCCATAAAGGTTTGCCTCCATCTCTTTGGCTGGTTATAATATCCATTTTACAGTCAGAAGTTCACTGCTAAATCGCCGGATGGGCTGAAACTGTCTACACCTTTAGTCGCACATTTTAAGATTTATATTTTAAGCCTAATGTAAATATTTCAAAGCCTAATTTTTCATAATAGCCGGCTTTCTCTTCCTCGGCCAGCAGCTGAAGATGCAGCTGTGACTCCGTGCAGCACTCGGCCATCAGGCGCACCATTTCCCTTCCAATCCCTTTGCTGCGATACGCAGGTTCTACGATTAACCCGCAAAGATAGGCATTAATGATGCCATCAGAAATAATCCGCCCCGTGCCAATCAGGCGCTCTCCATCATAGGCGCTAACCACAAGCCAGCTCTGCTCCATCGCTTGATAAAGCCTTTCTTTCGGCAGCTTCAAAAAATCATTCCAGCCGTCATGTTCATATAAGCGGTATAATGGCTCCATTTCCGGAACCTTTTTTTCATACCTGATCACTTGGATTCTCCTTTCATACCAGATTGCTCTTTTCATTCTCTTTAAGGTTGTAAAATACCTCTTTTAGGCGAGTTGATGATATTTCGAGTTAGTTGATGATATACCGGTAGGGTTGATGATATACCTAGTTAGTTGTTGATATATCGGTAGGGTTGATGATATACCTAGTTAGTTGTTGATATATCGGTGGAGTTGATGATAAAAGTTTGTTAGTTGATGATATTTTAATCATTAGGAAATAAATCGGCCCTTTTTTAGAGCCATCCCGGCAAAAAAATTGCTATATGACAATTTAACGTTAATTTTTTAACGATTTTCCAGCATATACTCGCATGATTCTTCACTATGCTCAGTCGTTTTGGCTGTAAGGTCATAGGTTGACGCATTATCTTTTTCACAAAACTGTACAACTTCACCAAACCATTTTTTTTTGCCATAGTAGTATGTCAATTGCGGTTCATCCTTGAAAATCACTCCATAATGAGTTTGATAAAAGTCATGATTGATCACCATTTTAGGGATGACGTACTGCTCTTTCTGAATATCGCTTTTTTCATAAGCCATTTCAGTTAAATGATTTTTCACATCATGAGTTATCCATTTATTCATGAGCGGATTGCCATGGTTTAATATAGATAGAACGATAAGGGGAGAACTAAGCAGGAGAAGAACAGCAGCCATCACCAATAACTTTTTCATTTACTTCACTCCAATAAACTCTTTTAGTGTAATTTTACACTAAAATTAACCCTTGGTGGAATATTTTTCTTAACGGAACTTTTTTTGGTTTCATCCGTAGATAAACATAACGAACTTATTAGGAGAGATATTAATGGGAAACATCTTTATTTTTTCGCTCATTGCCGGACTGGCAGCCTCTGTGCTGGTGATTCCTTTTAGTTATATGGCAAAGTCTGAAAAGGAAGGTAAAAAGCTGGGGTCTGGCATCATAGCCGGAACCATTGTCGTAACCGTACTGCTTATTTTTGCCTTTTATTATTTAAGCAATCTTGACCGGAACTTAAGCAGCATTTGGCCGCTTGCCATTATTGCCTCTCTCGGCGGAGCCTTTCTTGCAGCCGGGAAGGAGCGAATGATTAAAGGAATCCTTTTTATAGGTAGCCTTATTGTCGGGGTGTTCTTTCTAACTGCTTTTCTCTTTAATGCTGATGAAAAATATGAAAGCGCCAAAATGAAGGAACAAACGGAGATTGAGACGTTTGACGAAACGGAAACGCCGGCTAGCGTGCCTCCGCAATTTGCGCGCAACAAGATGAAAAAGGCTTTTGGCCAGGTTCCGAATACCAGCTATTATGAACTCGGCAGCCTGCAGATCCAGAAGGTTAATGGGGAGTATGTATACATTGCGCCTGTTGAATTCTCCGGCTTTTTTAAATGGTGGAACGGGGATAAGACACCTGGTTATTTTACCATCAGTGCGACAGATTCCTCAGCCAATCCGAAGTTCGTGAAAAGCGATATGGTCTACACGCCATCCTCCTATTTTAATAAAAACATTGAGCGCCATATCCGCATGCAGTATCCGCAGCAGATCTTTTACGGGGATGTTCAATTAGAGGTGGATGATGAAGGCAAGCCTTATTATATCCGCTCTTACGGTGAATTTATCTCGGCCCGAAATGGTTTTGACGTTCAGGGAATGGTTATGGTCGATCCGGTGAATGGAACAACAAAAAACTATAAGCTTGAGGATGTTCCTGGGTTTATTGATGGGGCCGTGTCTCCGGAAACCGTCAGCCTGCAGAATAGCTACTACGGCAATTATATTCATGGCTTCTGGAACAGCAAATTTGGCAAAACTGATGTGAGGCTACCTTCAGATGAAGGAACGGAAGCAAATGTCAGCCCGATATTTGATGAAAATGGAGACATGTACTATTTTACGGATTTTACAAGTCCGAAAGAAGGCGTCGATTCGATGCTTGGATACTCACTGACCAATTCCAGGACAGGTGAAGCGACCTTCTTTACCGGCAATCTTGAGGAGTCGTATATGGATTCGCATGGTGCCCTGCAAATCATTGAGAAAAAGTTTATTGAAAAGAAATGGAATGGCGAAATGCCGGTTCTGTATAACTTCTACGGAGAAGCGAGCTGGCTGACACCGGTTCTCGACGCCAATGGCTTTTTGCAGAATTATTTCATCGTATCTGCTGCCAATCCGGAAATTTCCGCATATGGCACGACGCCAAATGAGGCTTTAAGGCTTTATAAAACAGCTCTGCAAAGAGGCGGCGGCACAGTGGATGGAAGCTCGAAGGCAGAGGAAAAACAGATAATCGGAACCGTGTTGAGGGTCTACAAGGAAAAAACCGGTGATTACACCGTTGTCTCGTTTTTACTCGACAACCGTCAGAGCTATGTGGTTTCAGCTGAAACCGTTCCAATGGCGATCTATTTGCAGGAAGGCGATCAGGTGAATTTGAATTATCTGGAGACAGGCGAAGCATTCCTGCCTGTGAAGGGAATGACCATTAAAGGATTGGAATAAAATGCTATTGATAAAGTGATCTCACTAAAAACACGATGAAGGCCAGCTGAAGGGGTTTACTTTAGAGGTGCAAACATTATAAAACACATAGCAAAACGCACTTGAATTCACAATATAATTCAAAGTGCGTTTTTTTATTGATTTATCAATATTTTGGCAACCTTTAGCTGCTTACTTTTGTCCTAATTCACATTGTAAATCACAGAGTATGAAATAATTATTGTAGAGTGTGTGAAGTGGATTATGTTGATATTTAAAATAAGCGGAGATTTTTCGGTTAGACTGCAGAATAGAGCTCGGTTCGGGGTATATAAGCGGAGTTTTTCCGATTAAGTAAAGAAAAATTACCCATTTCCTCGTTTTTCAAGTCACTAGTCGGAATCTTTCCGCCTATTTAAGCTATTTTCAGTGCTATTTCCTAATTAAGAGAAATTTCTCCGCTTATTTATCAAACTCGCTTTATTGTCTAATGACTTGTACAACTTACGGGAGGGGGGAATAAGTGAAAAAAAGATAATACAAAAAAGGCTTAGAGATGCCAAAAATATCTAAGCCTTTTTTGACTGTAAAAATATCCTGTGAATTGTGTTGTGAAATTTATGTGATTTGCTATCTGATTAGGTCTGTGAATGAACGTTTTGCACCCCAAGTAAACCCGTTAAGGCCAGCTTCATCGTGTTTTTTATTAGCCGGGTATGAGGCTGGCTGATTTGATCGAACTTGAGAGTGTAGACTTAATGCTTACGTGATCAAATGAAAGACCGAGCTGGACAGCGGTCTGGGCGATTTCAGGCCTTAACCCGGAGATTGTGGTCTTTACTCCGATGAGGCTTAACGCTTCAATCAATTGGAATAACTGATGGGCCACCATTGTGTCGATCATGACAACACCTGAAAGATCCATGAATAGCTGATTCACACCCAGTTTATTGCATTGCTGAAGGGTATTTTCAAGCATGCTCTTTGCCCGGGCTGTGTCAATATCCCCAACGAGCGGCAATAGGGCGATGTCTTGAGTTAAAGAGATGACGGGAGAACTTAATTCACGGATTAAATCCTGCTGGGCCTCCAGCCTTTTTTGGGAATGGTTATTATACTCTTCCGTGAACCACGTGACCACTTCACTAAAAGACTTCACTACAATCCGGCGCCAAGTAGTTACCTGGCTGCAATCAAACTGGCCTTTATTTGTTTCAGTAAACTCATCTATTAAATTCAAATACTGCTCCTGAGTTGTAAAAAATTCACGGAGAATTGATTGCAATGGCGTGCTAAGGTGTCCTTCATCCTGCGCTACTTTTACAATCCATTTTTCGAAGTCATTGAAGAATGACTCTTCGTCTTTATTAAAGACTTCACAGAACTTTTGATGAAATTCATAGTTTTGCTGTTTAACGCTTTCAATAATGGCCGGGTCGTTGGAGCTATAGATTCCAGCGTTATCGCCTTTTTCCAGATTTTTATACCATTCTTCTGTCAATTGCCTCGTTTTCTCCAGTAAAAATTGATATAGGTCCTTATTACGATGCATCCTATGACTCCCCTTACCGTTCAAATTCTTCTATTAATATTTTAACTTATGAGGAAAAAAGTGTCGATTTTAAACCACTCATTAGCTATTTTTCACAACGATATGGCTACCTGTATGCTTGTAGTTTACTTCTTGTTTAGGAAGCAGCATGCATAGGGCTGAAGCGCCAATCAGCAGAATAATGGAAGCTATAAAAGAAATATCATAGCTTCCTGTCAAATCAAATAATACACCCGGGACGAAGGAACCCAGCGCAGATCCAAGCTGGTGGCTGAGATAAATCCAGCCGATAACTGCACCGACTGAGAGGTGTTTGAAGTATTCGGTTGCCAGCTTCATGGTTGGAGCTACCGTTGCAAAATTCACGACACCAAAGCTGATCGCAAATAGAATCAGCAGATGTGATTCTGAGATGAAGAAGCCAAACAAGGAAGCATCATTAACAATGATTAATAACAGAACAATCGTAAGAGCTCTCACTCCGTATAAAAAAGCCAATATCCTTTTGCAATTCCACCGGTCTGCCAGGAACCCGGAAACGACTGTGCCCAAAATATTAAAGCCGGCCAGCAAGCTGACAGCTGCTCCTGTAATGCCCGGTGTAAAACCGCAATACTGTGCAAAAGGTATAAGGTGCGTATCCATCAAACCTGTCGTTGTGACGCCGCAGACGAAAAACGGAAGCATGAGAAACAGGAATTCTTTACGCTTCATAAGCTGGAAGATTGATAGAGTTGCTTTTAGGGCTTCTGTGCCGCCGTTCTTACTGCTTTCTGTGTCTTCCTTGGCGCCATAGGCTTTTATGTTAATGTCACCTGGATTCGATCGGACAAACAGGATAAGCAGCGGAAACACGACTAAAATCAGAAAACAGCCTAATACCATAACGGTCATTTTCCATCCGATCTGGTCGATAAGAAACAAGGACAGCGGGACGAGAACGAGCTGACCAGCTGCCGTTCCGGCGGACATGAGCCCCATGGCCATCCCCTTTTTATCCGCAAACCAATTCGCCACAGCTATCGTTCCCGCCACATTGGAGGCACCGCCAAAGCCAATGGACGCAATAACCCCATATATGATCATCAGCTGGACAGGATCGGTTGTGAAGAAGGTGAGAATCGTAGATAAACCAATCAGCAAAATGCTGCAGGATAATATGTAGCGGATCCCATACTTATCAATCAGCCTGCCGACATAGGGCTGGGAAAGAGCGAACACGATATAGCTGATAAACGCAACTAACGAAATGACGCTGCGATTCGTGGAGAATTCAGTCTCCCACGGTGTCATAAAAGCCCCAAACGAAAGCCTCACCCCTTGTGCGGCCAGCAAAGCAACAAACGTCAAAATCAAAATCACCCAAGCATAATGAACCCTCAAACGCTGCACAATGTAAACCTTCTTTCTGGTGACAGGCACCTATACCAGTCGGCCTCAACTGGTATAGGTGCCCGGTACTTTTTTATCCATAATCATACCATAAAATAGTCATATTCTTCGGAATTTTGGCGATAGATGGATGCTTATAGATAAATACAGAAGGTGCCAGGTACCTATACCACTTCCGTTAAGTGGTATAGGTACCTGGCACTTAGTTCATAGCTTTTGTATAAACGCGACCTTGAGGTAGTCTCCCTCTTTGAATTCCTTGATTGTGCGAAAGTCTTCCGGGAGGGTGAATTCTTCAAGGATTTTGTATCGGTCCCCTGTTTGCCCGAACGCTTTTTTAATAAAATCTTTGAATTTTTTCATGTTAAAGGTGCTGCAGTTGGATGAAGCGACGATAATGCCGTTCTTTTCTGTGATTTGGATGGCTTGTTCGAGCAGCTCCGGATAATCCTTTCTCGCACTGAACGTATGCTTTTTGGACCTGGCAAAGCTAGGCGGATCCAGGATGACCATATCAAACTTCAGCTGCTTGCGGACCGCATATTTAAAGTAGTTAAAAACATCTTCAACGATTATATCCTGCGCTTCATAGTCAATGCCATTGACGCTGAACATTTCGATCGTTTTGCTTTTGCTGCGGTTTGCCAGGTCAACACTTGTTGTCTTTGATGCCCCGCCCAAAGCGGCAGCAACTGAAAAAGCCCCCGTATAAGAAAACGTATTTAAAACGGTTTTGCCTTCCGCATACTTGTCCCTGATTGTTTTCCTGACATGTCTTTGGTCAAGGAAGACGCCGACCATGGCACCTTCATTCAGATAGATCGGATAGTTAATCCCGTTCTCTTTCACCATCAGCGGAAAGGATGCCCGCTCTCCTGCTACAAAATCATCATCCTCCATATAGGTGCCTTTCACGGCAAAGCGCTTCTTCTCATAAAGGCCTTTCACATCGGCTGTCTTCATGAGGGCTTCTACAACCGTTTTCTTAAATGTGTAAACCCCTTCACTGTACCAGCTGATGACATAAAAACCATCATAATAATCAATCGTGATGCCTCCAATCCCATCGCCTTCCCCATTGAAAACCCGAAAAGCGGTTGTATCCGGATCGCTGAAAAGTGCTGCACGCCTTTCGAAGGCTGTTTTAATCTTCTTTGCAAAAAACGTTTCGTCGAGAGGTTCCTGCTGATTGCGTGTCAGCACCCAGCCTCTCCCTTTATTTTGCTTGCCATAGTAGCCTTTGCCGATAAAACGGTAATTCTCATCCACAAGCTCAATCATTGCACCCTCTTCAATCCCCTTCGGAAGCCGCTGAACAGACTCCTCTGTCACCAGCGGATACCCTGATTGAAAATTCTTTTTATATTTTGACGCCACCGTTAATCTAATCGCTTTACTCATGCGTTCACCCAATCATTTTTTAATGTACTGTCATTGTAGTATTTTAACATTAAAAGTGCCAGGTACCTATACCAGTTGACTGAACTGGTATAGGTACCTGGCACCAACAGGATCCCATTTTTCGCCTTTATTCGGCATTTTGTTTTTCAATCAAACGTTTGATTGAAAGGGCTGTTATTCCTTCTGGCAACTGAGTTTTTCCCGGGAAATGAATGAGAGAATTGTCGAGAGTACAGGGAGGAAGATCGACAATTCTCATCATAAAAGGCCATTCCCTATATGGAGAATGGCCTTTCGATTATACAGCTTGCTTTGTCTGGTTATCCTGTTTCAACAGCTTCATTTCACTGATAGCTCTTTTACTCTTATTTTCATCAAATTCATTTTCGCTCTTCGCCACAACAATGGTCGCAATTCCATTTCCAATCAGGTTAACGATCGCTCTGCCTTCACTCATGAAACGGTCAACACCAAGCAGCAATGCCAAGCCTTCAAGCGGGATAACCTGAAGGGCAGCCATCGTTGACGCAAGGACAATAAATCCGCTTCCTGTAACGCCTGCCGCACCTTTCGAAGTTAGCATTAACACTAATAGAACCGTAACTTGCTGGCCGATTGTCAAGTCAACACCGAATACCTGCGCAAGGAAAACAACCGCCATCGAAAGGTAGATGGATGTACCGTCCAGGTTAAAGGAATACCCAGTTGGAATAACAAGTCCAACAACCGATTTGGAGCAGCCGATGCGCTCCATTTTATCCATCATTCTAGGAAGCACTGATTCTGAAGAACTTGTACCCAGCACAATCAAAATCTCGTCTTTGATAAACTTCAAATAATTCCAAAGGCTGAATCCGTACATCTTGCAGATAATATTTAAAACCACAAAAATAAACAGGGCCATCGTAATGTACACAGACATCATCAGTTTGCCCAGCGGCACCAAAGAAGCCAGGCCAAAGTTTCCGATTGTATAGGCCATTGCGCCAAATGCACCAATTGGGGCAGCCTTCATCACATAACCAATAATTTTAAAGAATACTAGAGACAGCTTATCCAAAAATTCGGTAACGATTTTTCCCTTTTCACCAAGGGCGGCTAATCCTACCCCAAATAAAATAGAGAAAAATAAAACTTGCAGAATATCGCCTTTTGCAAAGGCATCCACCATATTATGAGGGACAATATGAGTAACAAACTCGATCCAGTTGATGCCCTCTCCGCCATTTTGCGTATACTGGGATACATCCCCTTTTTCCAGCTCGTTAAAATTAAGGCCGGCACCAGGTTTTATGACATTTACAACGATAAGACCGATCATTAAAGCAAGTGTTGTCACAATCTCAAAGTAAATGAATGCTTTGCCGCCAACCTTGCCGACTTTTTTCATATCTCCCATTTTTGCAATTCCAAGGACGATGGTTAAGAAAATAATCGGGGCAATGACCATTTTTACTGCGTTAATAAAGGTATCGCCTACCGGCTTCATCTCTTTTCCGACTTCAGGCCAAATGAGCCCGACCATTACACCGATAAAAATAGCAGTTAACACTTGAAAGGTTAAATTCTTATAAATCCGCTGCTTTTTCAACTTCATCTCATCTCCTTTTTCTAACAATTCTTTCTATTAAGAATGATAGCGTTTTCAGATGAGAGAGAGAAGTTTATGGTCATAACGGATGTTTTGTTCATTTTGGTCTCCGTTTTTCACTTATTCGTTACATACCGGTTTACGGGTCTCCCCACTCCGCCATATTGGACATCCAGCCTGATTGCCCCGCTCTTCTCAAGAAAGTCCAAATAGCGGCGGGCCGTGACCCTGGCAATGCCGATCGCACTGGCTACTTCCTCTGCCGACCGGGGTTCATCCTGTTTCTGCATAAAGGCTGTAATTTCGTTTAAAGTGAAATCATTCAGGCCTTTGGGCAAATCACTTCGGACTGCATGTCTCTGCCCGGCATAAATAAGGGTGTCCAGCTGCTCCTGGGAGATTGTTCCTGATTCCTTCAAGCTTTCCCTGTAGTGGCGGTATTTTTCAAGCGCCTGCTGGATTCGATTGAGCTTAAAGGGTTTAATAATATAATCCCTGGCACCGTTTTGAAGCATTAGCTTAATGGTTTCCTTATCCTTGGCAGCAGAAACGACAATCACATCAGCATTCAGCTTTTGCTTTCTAAATTCCTGAAGTGTCTGGATTCCGTCCTTTTTTGGCATAAAAATATCTAATATAACCAGATCCGGGTTCAGTTTTTTCACAAGGGAGATGCCTTCCTCCCCATTCCCGGCCACTGCGATTATCTTAAAGCCCTCCACACTGGTAATAAACTCTTTATTAACCTCCTGGACCATTGGATCATCTTCAATCAGCAGCACCCTGATTTCCTCTTTACTCGCCATGTAATTCTCCCTCCGCTTCCATCGGAAAAGTGATCGTGAAGGATGTTCCTTCACCTTGCTTGGTTGCAACCTCTATGCTGCCTTCCCCTTTATCTACTATTTGTTTAACCAGAAAAAGCCCGTACCCTGTTCCGCCTGATTTATTCGCTGTGAACCCTTTTTCATAAAGCTTCGGTAAAATGTCTTTCTCTATGCCGCTTCCATTATCTTCAACCAGAACAGCGCAGATTTCTTCTGTCTGTTCCAGACTAATATCAATCCTTCTATTTTCATGCTCGGTGTGCTCAAACGCACCAAATGCATTTTCGATCAGATTTCCTAATAGCAAAACAAAGTCATGATGGTCAAGCCGTTTTGGAAATTCTTCAAGATTGCTGTTTTGATCGATGACCACAGTAATCCCCAGTTCCTTGCCGCGCCTCACTTTACTTAATAAAAGGCCGGCTACAGCATCATTCCTTATTTTATCACTCAGGAAGTTAGAAATGCTTTCCTGCTCTTCCGACGCATCGAAAGCCAGTTTTAATGCTTTATCTGATTTTCCGAGCTGTATTAATCCTGCAATCGTATGAAGTTTGTTCATGTGTTCATGGTTTTGAACCCTGAGTGCTTCCACAAAGCTCTTCACCCCAGTCAGCTCCTCCGCAAGCTTGGCCACTTCTGTGCGGTCCTGAAAAATGGCTACTGCTCCAATCCTTTCATTGTCTTTTCGGATCGGAATCCTGGTGCTTAAGATGACCTTCCCGCTCACAATAATTTGTTCATTATAAACAGCACGATTGCTCTCGACGATTTCTGGAAGTCTCGTATCTTTTAAAACGTTTCTGATATTTTCACCCACAACATTTCCTGTCACGTTAAAGATTTTCTTTGCTTTTTCATTAAAAACGGTTATATTTTCCTGATTGTCAATGGCAATGACGCCCTCATTAATTGAATGGAAGGTTGCCGTTCTTTCCTCAAGCATTCTTTTAATTTCATAGGGCTCGAGCTGGAACATCTGCTTTTTAATATGGTTCGCAAGCATTAAAGAGCCAATTAGCCCAAATATGAGCGTCAGCATCACAATAATGGTGATGTCATCGATTAATTCATCTATAATCTCGCTAAAAGAGGGTACCTTATTGCCCACAACCACAACACCAATCTGATTCAGGCTGTTATCTTTTATAGGGATGAAAGCCCGAATAAAGGTTCCGGCCTCCCCCTTTGCCTTGGAAAAATAAATATGCTCCGCAAAGGCTGGCTTTTCATCCTCGCCTTCAGATGGCTGGCCAATCATTTCTTTTACCGGGTGGGAATATCTGATGCGCTGCATATTCATGATAACAATATAGTCTGTTTCATTGATGATCCGGATTTCCTCTGCCACCTTATTAACTGTCTTCCAGCCTTGTGGCTGCAGAATTCCCTCTTTCACATCTGACAGCTCAGCCACCGTTCTGGCTGTGTTCATGGATCGGATCCGGAGTTCCTTTTCTTCCTTTTCCTGTATATTTGAAATGATAACCATTCCGCCAATCAAAAGGGAAAAAATAACGATGGTATAAGATAGAATGGTAATTTTCCAGCGGATAGGCATTTGTTTCAATTGAGGGAACCTCCCTTCTCTCACTAGCATCTTTACGGTTCTGTTTCTTCTAAGTATGATAACATTAAAGTGATTTTTCATGAGTTTGTTTTTTCGCACTCATGGCAAGATGAACCAATCGGGCTTGGGCTTTTACGGGCAGTTTGCCCCCCAGCTTTCTTCAACGATTCATAAGTAATTACTGCCCGTTAAGGCGGGATAATGTTTTTAAAAAAGGAGGCTTCCCATGAAAAGCACATTAGGCTTCGTTCTCCTTGCAGGCACGGTTATGATCATGGCAGCTATGTTTGCTTATCAAAGCCTATTCCCGCGCGAAGAAATTCCCTATGATGATGATCAGGAAGGGCTGAAGGATCAAATCGTATTTAAATTCAGCCATGTCGTCGCTGAGAATACGCCCAAGGGCCTTGCTGCCCAAAAATTTGCAGAGCTTGTTTCTGAAAAATCAGACGGCCATATAAAAATAGAGGTTTTTCCAAATGGCAGCCTCTATTCTGATATAGAAGAAATTAATGCGCTAAAGGATGGACAAGTCCACTTTATCGCGCCTTCTACATCCAAGCTTGGCATGCTTTCTCCTCAATGGGGCGTGCTGGATTTGCCCTTTGCTTTTCCAGCCCGTGAAGCCGCTTTGGAAGGGTTAAACGGAGACATTGGCAGGCAGCTTCTGCAATCCTTGCAGAGTGACGGGATTAAAGGGCTTGCCCACTGGCCAAATGGATTTAAGCAAATCACCTCAAATAAAGGACCCATTCAGAGTCCCGGGGATATGGAAGGGCAATCGTTCCGAATTATGCAGAGTGACGTAATTGAGGCCCAATTCAGCCGCTTGAATGCGGATGCCATTCAGGATTCCTTCAATTCCACTTACCAGCTGCTTGAAGAAGGCAAGGTGGACGGCGAAGAAAATACCATCTCAAATATTTACTCTAAGAAATTCTATAACTTACAAAAGCATTTGACAATCAGCAATCATGGCTATCTAGGTTATGCAGTTATGATGAGCGAGAAAGTCTGGGACGAGCAGACAGAAGAAACAAAGGAGATTTTGCTGGAGTCCATGCAGGAAACAACCGCCTGGAATAACCGGCAAGCCTTTGCCATGAACGAAGAACAGCTCACAACTATTAAGCAAAACTCCTCCATTCAAATTCACAAGCTGACAGATCAGCAAAAACGGGAATGGAAGACTGCCCTTGATCCTGTCTATGAAGAATTCTCGAAAGAAATCGGCAGCCAATTAATAGATGAAATAAAGGAATTGCGTGCTAAATATGAATAAAAAAGTACCAGGTACCTATACCAGTTGGCTGAAGTGGTATAGGTACCTGGCACCAAAAAACTCCGGGCAAAAGCTGCCCAAAGTTTTTTATTTTAGCGGAAGCTCCATTGCGGGGCAGCTGCGGCTGTTTCTTTTAGCATGGTTCCCTTTGCGGCAAAGTCTGTGTGCCAGGAGAGCGCTTTTTCGAGTACATGCGGAGTTTGTCCTCCTCTTGTGAGGGCTTCCTCGTAATATTCGCGAAGCTGGTCACGGTACAGCGGGTGTGCACAGTTTTCGATGATCAGCTCCACGCGCTGTCTTGGAGCCAGGCCACGCAGGTCGGCATACCCTTGTTCTGTGACGATGACATCCACATCATGCTCGGTGTGGTCAATATGTGAAGCAAATGGCACAATGCTTGAGATCTTGCCGTCTTTGGCAATAGATTTTGTAACAAAGATAGCCAAGCGTGCGTTCCGTGCAAAATCACCCGATCCGCCGATGCCGTTCATCATTTTCGTTCCGAGAACATGAGTGGAATTGACGTTTCCATAGATATCAAGCTCGAGCGCCGTATTGATCGAAATGAGTCCGAGGCGGCGGATGATTTCGGGATGGTTGGAAATCTCCTGCGGACGCATGATTAATCGGTCTCTGTAACGGTCGAAGTTAGAGAAAACTTCTTTCATTTTTTCATCTGAAAGAGTAATCGAGCAACAGGATGCAAAATTCACTTTGCCTGCATCCATCAAATCGAATACAGCGTCCTGCAGTACTTCTGAATAAACTTCCAAATTCTCAAACTCAGAATCAAGCATACCGTGCAGCACCGCATTGGCCACTGAACCGATTCCGGATTGAAGCGGTGCCAGACGATTTGTCAGCCTGCCTGCTGCAATTTCCTTGCGGAGAAACTGAATCAGATGCTGGGCCATAATGACGGTTTCTTCATCTGGCGGCACGATGGTAGAAGGGGAATCTTGCTGATTCGTAAACACGATTCCTCTTACCTTCTCCAAATCGACCTTGATTCCAGGCGCTCCAATTCGGTCATCCGCTTTTGTCAAAGGAATCGGATCCCTTTCCCCTTGCTTGCCCGGATCATATAGATCATGCAATCCTTCGAGCTGTGTGGATTGCGCAAGATTGATTTCGATAATAATCGATTTGGCATTTTCTGCAAAAGATAGCGAGTTTCCGATTGAAGTAGAAGGAATGATCATTCCATCCTCCGTTACCGAAACCGCTTCCAAAATAGCGAAATCAATAGGGTCCATGACATTCGCGCGCACAAGCTCAGCTGTGTGAGACAAATGCTGGTCCACAAACAAAAAGTCTCCCTGGTTGATTCCCTTTCTCATCGTTGGATCTGCCTGGAATGGAAGTCTTTTCCCCAAAATGCCCGCCTCGGCAAACAGCTTATCCACATCAGACCCGAGAGAAGCCCCTGTATAAACATTCACTTTAAAACGTTCATTTTTGGCACGGTCAACCAAAGCAAATGGAACCGCTTTCACATCACCCGCACGTGTAAAGCCGCTTAACCCCAAAATCATTCCGTCCTGAATCCAGGATGCTGCTTCCTCCGGTGTGACAACTCTGTCGTGCAATCGTGTATCCTTAATCCGATCTAAACTTTTCTCCATGCTGCTCATCCCCTCTACCATGATATATATAATCATTTTACCCGCCTAAAGAGAGAGGATTGAATTTTTGGATTATATTACGGAAAATTCCGATAAAACAGCAAATTCACCGTCCAAAACAGCATGAATTTTCTAAAAACCGAGCAATTTCCGAAAATAGCTGGAATACGATTGGCTGACAGGCACCCGGTCACCATTTTTCATGGCAAGCAAAAAAGTTGAATGGGTATCAGGATAGATCTCCTTTATATGATTCACATTTACGATGAATGAACGGTGGCAGCGGATAAAACTATCTTTCGGAAGCGAGTACTCAAAGTCCTGAAGGGAGTATTTATGAGTGCCAGATTTATCACCTGTATGTACATAAGTCTTCTTATCCTTTGCTTCTAGATAGACGACCTCGGAAAAAGGAATCGGAATCCAGCCATCATTCGTTTTCATGGTTACAACGGATTTACCGTCTGTCAAAGCCGGAAAAATCGCTGTCACACAGCCTTCCAGCTTGCCTTCATGCAAAAACGGCACAGCCATTCCGTGATAAGGAACCCCGAATACATCCCGATCTATAAACTCGGAGACTCTTTGCTGTGTCCGTAAAGCCTTATGGGCAATGGTTCCTTCTTTAACAATGTCACCAGGCCTGATTTTCAAATCAATTCGCTTGCTGGGCCGGTAATAGATATATTCATTCGTATTGGAAACTGCAATGGAAATCTCATCGGAAAACAATTCTCCGATCACGTCCAAAAGAGACACAACTGTAATGCTTTCCACGTTCCTTCAGCACCTTTCATGATGATTGCCTATTTCTATTTTACAAGTTTTCGCAGAGGGATTCTATGAATGAGTTTTAATAAAAATCTTATCATTCACCGGAGCTCTCCAGCATAGAATAGAGGATTATAACCCATTAGAGACCATATAAGGGTTAGGGGTAAAGGAGGATGCTGATATGTTAATTCGCCATCAGATGGTGGAGAAAACAGATGTCCGCTATTGTGATGAAACCTTTAATTTGGAAAAGGCGCTGCAGTTTTTAAATAAAACAGGTTATCGCTGTGTCCCGATTCTGGATCAAACACATACAAAGTTTATCGGCAATATTTATAAAGTTGATATCTTAGAATATAAAGAGAATCATTCGCTCGATGAGGCCATAACTGCTCTAGCCACTGATCAGGAGACAGTAATTGATGAAAATGATTCCTTTATGAAGGCTTTTTTTACGCTAAAAAGATTTCCCTATCTCCCTGTGGTGAATAAAAATGATAAGTTTGTCGGCCTTCTCACGCACGCAGCTGTACTGGAGCTGCTGGAGGAAGCATGGGGATTGAACCGCGGCAGCTATACACTTACAGTGGGCAGCTATGGTACGCAGGGGACCTTGAAGAAAATGACCAGCATCATCAGCAAACACAGTGATATTCAGGGAGTCATCTCACTCGATTCCTCTAATTTCCACGTCAGCCTCATTCGCCGGGTTCTATTCACATTGCCGAAGGATACCACAAAGGCAACCTTGGATAAAATAAAAAAAGAGATGGATCAAAACGGCTTCCGGGTGATTGGTGTCGAATGCCATGATGGGAAATGCTAATCGATAGGGAAAACTGGATGTTTATAATGGCCCCTATAGGATAGAGCAAGATTCGCACTTCCTTCATTCGATATGGATGTGGGGATGCTAGTTTGAAAAGAGCGTCAAAAAAGGGCTTTACAGATGCATGGGCGCCGATTAGCAACGGACCGCGCACGATCTCGGAGTGCCTGGATCGAAATTCAACAGGCGAATTTAGAAGGTAAGGATAAAAAGCCGTTCCAGCAATGGATCGGCTTTTTTCCTAACGTTTATTGCGATGTACGAATTCCTGGTATCCATAAATAATCCAGGCATATGAGGTGAAAAATAAGAAAATATGTACAGGCTTAAATTTGACCAATCTATATAAATCAAATCGTTGATACAAGTAATTCAGCGGAAAGGCAAACAGAAAATCCACGATCGCATTAAGTGCAAGATAGCGTTTGAAGTTTCCAAAGGTAAAATGAAAAATCCATAATGTTCCTATAAAGAAGGGGCCAAGAATAAAAGTGAGGTCATTCAAGACTTTATGTCTGTTTCCGCCTTCTACCGTCCACCATTTAAAGGGTATGGCCAGTATGCTCATCGCAAAAACTAAAATCCCGGCAAAAACAGAAACCGTATAAAATTTATTAAATGACTTTTTAGGCAGAAAGAATATGGTCAGCCAAGGTATAACCAGGTGAAGCAGCCTAATGGCTGTTGTCGCTTTCATATTAAATTCCCCTTTCTGCCATATTATTCTACGGGGAATTTAGAAATATTCACCAATTATTACTTTTTACAATCTAAAAGCTTCCCCATATAATACTCATCGACAAACTCTCCGTTTATCAGCAGCGAGTGTTTTTTAGTGCCTTCAATTTTGAATCCGGCTTTTTTATATAGTGCTACCCCGGCATCGTTTTTTACAACTGTCGTTAATTCAAGCCGGTGGATGCTGTGCTCTCGTGCCCAGCGATCCAACTCCTCAAAGAGCTTTGTGCCAATTCCTTTTCCCCTGTGACCGCTGGCTATTCCAGCGACCAAATAGGCAGAGTGATTGTTTCTCCTGGCAGCGCCCCCAATGGCCATTAAAAAGCCTATCAATTGGTTGTCTTTCTCCGCAACGATGATAGTTGAATTGTCTTCTTTTTTTATCGCTTCGATTCTCTTTCTTTGTGCTTCCGGAGTTGTCTGTCTTTCACCAGGTTCGAACAGCATATAGTCTGCCTCGTTTTCCACCTGTGTAATCAAGCTGGCCAGCGCTTCGGCATGGGATGGTTTTATGTGGCGGATCATTGGAAATCTCCCCTTTATTTTTCTATTAAACGAACATCCTTATTTTTCCGGCTCTTTACTTCAGCCATCTTCCCGTAAAAGCTTTCTTCCATCTCGATGCCAAAGAAGTTATAGAATTTGATTAAATAGGCCAGGCAGTCCGCCAGTTCTTTCCCAATGTCTGCTTTCACCTGGTCCTTTGCAAGTGCAAAGGCTTGTTCTTCATCCATTCCTTCTTCTGTATATTCACGTACCAGGTTGAAGGCTTTCCGGAGCTCTTCAGCCACCTCCGCTACTTCGGTCGTCAGCAGCATATAGTTGTTCAAAAGAGAATCCCGGCTCTCCGCATAGTTCTCGGCACTAATCTCCCAGCCCATCTCCTTCTGATAATCTCTCATAAAATGCTGAAGTTCCTTCATGATCTATGCACCTCTTACTCTATGATTATTCGGCAACATTCGGGTGGTACTTGCGAAAAGAAAAACCTATGTCATGTTTTTCACATTGCAGAGAGGTAATTCATTGTATTAAATGGTTCCTCTACTGCTTTACCGCTCTACCGTCCGGGCCAATACCGCTCCAGCAACGAGTCCCCAGACGGGTGCGCTGATGTGGAGAATGGATATGCCGGATAGGGTGACAATGAAGGCGGCGAGTGCGCTTAGGCGGTAGCGGTTACCGGAAAAGCCCATTTGCAGGCTTGAGTGCAGAACGCCAATCAACGCGAATCCAGCGAGGAGCGAGACAAATGCCTGCGGCAGCGACTGAATAAAGGGCACAATTTTCCACGCAAAAATTCCGAATACAATGGTGATGGCACCCGCCACGACGGCTCCCATATATCTTTTCTCCCTTGGCCCTGAATCCGGCCCGGCACAAATGGCGCTCATCATTCCGGCGATGTTGGCACACTGTCCGCCAAAGAAGCTCGTAATGACAGAGAAGACGCCGCTTGAAGAAACAATTTTTCGAATCGGCGGCTTAAAGTTAGAGCTTTCCAGTGCTCCAATTCCCGGTGCTGCATCATTGCTTAAAATTAGCATTGCCAGCGGAAGCGCAATCGTCACAAGGCCCATCCAAGTGAATTCCGGTGTCTGCCATGACGGCAGAAAATAGGAAATTTCCTTGGCCGGATTCAGGTCTGCTGTAAAAAATAAAACGGTAAAGGCTGCAACCACAGCGGCCAGTACCGGCGGAAATTTTTTAACGTATCGCGTAAAAAACAGAAAACTGATTAAAGCGGCACCTCCTACCAGAGGCATTTCTTGTATAGCCGGAACGAGCTTCACCACATAACCGGCAACCAGCCCTCCCAGCATGGAGGCGATGACTTCTTTCGGCACCCACCCGATGATTTTTGTAAATAGCCCTGAGATGCCAACCAGAAAAATCAGTAAACCCGACATCACATAACCGCCAATCAGCTCAGGATACGTATACTGCGCTGTAATAGTCGCCAAAAAAGCTACACCTGTTATGGAATGGCCTCCTGCAATCGGAATCCTGTACAGCAGCGGCATAAGGATGCTGTACACGCCCCCGAAAAAATAAACCGCGAACATCCAGTTGATGGTTTGCTGATCGGTAAATCCCCCGGCAGCCGCTGCCTGTAAAATAATAAGCGCTGGCCCCGTCATCACCATCGTACTTGCAATAATTCCCGATGATATATTTTCACCTGTTAAATCTTGGATCATTGAATGCTTATTTAATTTTACTTTTGATTTGTATTCGTTGTGCCTTTCCTCTGGCAAACCCATTTCCCTGCCCCCGACTTCCGTATATTTTAATTACTATCATGATTTTAAACGGAAAAATTGTCAAACTATTTAGCATACGGAAGCAACTTATAAGCAACAAAGTAATAAGACATAAAAAATGACCTATAGCGGTCTATTTAAATTTATACACCGTTTAATTACATTGCTTCACAAACTATCTCGAACTGTAAAAACCTGTTTGGGCGGATAAAGGTTCCTCCAAATATTTTTCAAATGAATGTAATGCGGTGGAATTTTCACCAAACCAGCTCCTTAGATTCTTATAGAATCAATACGTTCAAATAAGAGACTAATGTTCGTTAAAGTAACAGGCAGTTTTTTATCCTTTTTCATCTTTCCTGTTCAAAAAGTTCAAAAAAAAAAGGCGTTTATCCTGCATGGATAAACGCATCTCATTATTTAAAATAACCTTTTGCTTTTTCCGTTATTTTTCCGATTTATTCGATCATGCTCCATAATCTACAATTGCTTTTCGTTTATTTAGTATAGTATATAGCTATTAAATTACTTATATTATTTTTACTAAATCATTAAAAAAAATTTCGACTACTTCATTCGAATACCTCTTTTATTAACCCCCTCTTGAAAAGTTTAACTTTTTCAGAAAATAGGATTACTGGGCTTTCTGCAAGGGAATCGTCTTAGCCTGTGCTTTTGCTTCTTTTTTCTCCCTTGACAATGATTTATAGAGCGATATGCTGATGATGCCCAATATGAGTGTAAAAGGAAGAGCGGTGACCAGTGAAGCGGTTTGCAGCCCTTTTAATCCGCTGCTGACAATTAACACGGCAGTAATTCCGGCCATTAATACCCCCCAGATCACTTTTACCATGTTGGATGGATTCAAATCCCCATCCGATGTCATCATGCCAAGAACGAAAACAGCTGAATCCGCCGAGGTTACAAGGAATATGACGATCAGGACTAGCATGATCACTGATAACAGTGTGTATAACGGAAATTCCTTTAACAGAACGAAAATGGCGGTTGTTACATCTTGCGAAACAGCTTCGGATATGGCGGTACCCTGGAACAAATCCATGTACAATCCCGTTCCTCCGAATATCGCCATCCATACAAACCCAATAGCTGGAGGGACAACCATTACTCCTATTACAAATTCCCTGATCGTTCTCCCTTTTGAAATCCGGGCAACAAAGGAACCAACGAAAGGAGACCAGGCAATAACCCATGCCCAATAAAACACTGTCCAATCCTGAACCCACGCCTCACCTGTGTATGGAGTCAAATAGAAGCTCATTTCTACAAAATGCTGGATATAATCCCCTATAGCAAGGACGAAGCTTTCAAAAATGAAGACGGTGGGACCCCTGAACAGGAAGAACACCATCAAAGCAAGCACCATAATCATGTTCGTATTACTCAAAACCTTAATTCCTTTATCAATACCGGTTGTAGCTGAAATAAGATATAGGGCAAGCATGATACCAACAATGCCGATTTGCACCCAAGGATTGTTTGGAACTGAGAAGACATAGTTTAAGCCGCCATTAATTTGCAGGACACCCATTCCCATAGAGGTGGCAATTCCCGTTACCGTAGCGATGACAGCCAGTATATTAACCGCTGACTTCAGCCTTTTTCTTTTTTCGGGGTGATTTGCGCTCAGGACTTCGCCCACTAGAACCCTCCGTTTATGACGGTATTGATAATAAGCAAGAGCCAGTCCGACAATGGCAAAGACTGACCATTGATGAATGCCCCAGTTAAAAAAGGAATATCGCATGGCTACCCGGGCAGCTTCTGCTGATTGCGGCTCGACTCCAGGAAGCGGCGGAGAAGAAAAGTGAGTCAGCGGTTCTGCTACACCCCAGAAGACAATTCCGACCCCAAAACCCGCGCTGAACAGCATACTGATCCAGGCAAATAAGGAATATTCGGCTTTTTCTCCATCCGGCCCGAGTTTTATGCTTCCATATTTACTAAAAGCAAGGTATAAACAGAAGAAAACAAACACAGCAACACTGAGTAAATAAAGCCATCCAAATGATTTACTTGTAAAGCTAAAAACGATAGAGGCATTTTTAGCAAGACTATCAGGTGAAAAGGCTCCCCATATGGTAAAAAGTCCAACGATTATGGCTGAGATTTTAAAGACTGGATTGTTATATGAAGCGCGGTCCCGATTTTTCTTCAAAATAAAATCCTCCTTATTAGTCTTTTTTCTTTTATTTAGCTCTGTTAAGCAGTGATTTAGTACTTTTGTCCCTGCTGAAAAACTTCCATGCAAGTTTGATAGAGCCTTTAATATAAAGCCTGTCTGTATTTCAAGGTTAATTTTGAATGTGGTTGAATGACATAAATTATGACTTCAGCTATCTAAAAAGGAAAGGAAGACCCTCCGGAGCAGCCGGATCCGTTCTTCCTCACACTATACTCAGGCAGCTTGCGGGCTGTCTGATCCTATTCAGTTTAAAAATTCTTAATAGTTAGATAATTTAAAACAGACTACTTTCGGTTCTGTCATTTCCTGGATGGAAAATTTGATTCCTTCCCTGCCTAACCCTGAGTTTTTTACACCCCCAAATGGCATCGCATCAATGCGGTAGTCACTGCTGTCATTAATCATTATTCCGCCTACATCCATTTTGGCAATGGCTTTATGTGCTTTTTCGATATCCTTGGTAAATATTCCGGCCTGCAAGCCATAATTTATGTCATTCGATTTACTGATTGCTTCATCAAGACAAGATACTTTGTACAAGAGAACAACCGGACCAAAAATTTCTTCTTTCGCAATGGTGCAATCTTCAGGGACATTTTCGAGAACAGTAGGTGAGTAATAAGCCCCGTTCCTTTTCCCGCCTGTTAATACGGCTGCTCCTTTTTCTTTCGCTTCATTGACCAATTTTTCAACCCGGATAGCCTCTTTTTCCGTTATAAGCGGCCCCATATCCGTCAGTTCGGATTGCTTATCCCCTACGCAATATTGATTTGTCCTGGCAACGAATGCCTGTTGAAATGCCTCATAAACAGAATCTTCAATGTAAACTCTTTGGACACCGAGGCAATTTTGCCCTGCTGCCCAAAATGCCCCGGAAACCGTTGATTCAACAGCCTCGTCCAGATCAGCATCCTTCAGCACAATGACAGGAGAATTGGACCCCAGCTCCATGCTGATTTTTTTCAATCCCGCTTTCCGGGTAATTTGTTCCCCGGCGTCCAAGCCGCCAGTAAAGGTAATCATTCGTACAGCAGGATGGGTTACAAGAACATCCCCAATTTCGCTTCCATAACCGGTGATGACAGATAAAACTTTTGGCGGCAATCCGGCATATTCAAATGCTTCGGCGATTAAAAGGGCGCTGAGAGGAGTCACTGTTGCCGGTTTTACGATAATGGCATTCCCGGAGGCAATAGCGGGACCCACCTTATGTGCTACAAGATTTAATGGATCGTTAAAGGGGGTAATGGCGCCAATAATTCCAATCGGGAAACGGTGGTAGTATCCCAGGCGGTTTTCACTCCCAGGCATCTGGTCAAATGGAATGGTTTCTCCATGGATCCTTCTTGCTTCTTCTGCACTGATCCGGAATGTCTGAATGGCTCTTGCCACTTCTTTTGAGGCTTCCCGAATGGTTTTACTTCCTTCCTTTGCGATCGTTTTTGCATATTTTTCTTTTTTTGCTTCGATGTAGTCTGCAGCCCGATTAATAATCGTCATTCTCTGATGGACAGGCAGGGAAGCAGCAATCTTCGCCCCCTCTTTCGCTTCTTCAATACAATTAAGCATATCTTCCTTCGAAGCTGCTGGTACAGTATCAATGATGCTATTATCCTGCGGATCACGAACTTCAATTAATCTTTCGCCCGTCGCCCATTTACCTGCGAGAAACATTCTTTGTCCGGTTAGTTGAGTGGTCATGCTTATTACCGCCTTTCCGTTTTAGATTGAAACAAGCTGCCTTTCACGATTAATGGAAATTAAGTCGATCAAAAGGGAGAATCCTGTCTCTATTTTTCCTGCGCCTGCACCGCATAATGTGACTGTGCCCAAAAGATCGCATTGATACGTAATGGCGTTGACAGCGCCTCTGATGGAAGCCAAAGGATCTTCAGCATCCAATTTCTCAGGAGCTATCGAGGCGATAACCTTGCCGTTTTCCTTTTTGGCTTTTGCAATGAGCTTCCAGCACTTCCCTTCCGCCTTTGCCTTTTCAATATCCTTTAAAGTGATGCCTGTAATTCCCTTGCATTCCACTTCCTCGACTGATAAAGGAGCATTCATGACATGGTTGGAGAGAATGACAATTTTATATCTTGCATCATAGCCCTCTACATCGCTGGTAGGGTCCGCCTCTGCATAGCCGAGCTTTTGTGCCTCTTTAAGAGCCGCTTCATAAGAAACGCCTTCCTGTTCCATTTGGGTCAGAATATAATTGGTTGTCCCATTCAATATGCCGCGGATTTCCGTAATGTCATTCCCGGCCAAAGTGGCAGCCGGCATCCGTAATGCTGGTGTACCGCTCATGACCGTTCCCTCGAATCCCCAGTAGGCTCCATGCTTTTGCGCCATTTCAGATAACTCCCGGTAAGCGAGGGCAACTGGTCCTTTATTGGTCATCACCACATTTTTTCCTTTTTCAAATGCAGCCTTACAGTGGTCTATGGCAGGCTGGCCGGTTTTAACATCTGTATAGGAAACCTCAATAATCGTATCTGCATTGGTATCCTTGATCGTCCTGAGGCTGTCCCATCCCCTGATTAGCCCCGGTGTTTCAGGATAACTCTCCAGATTCCCTGTTTCATGCAATACTTGCAAAGCTGTACTGATATCCAGGCCGCCCGGATGATAGATCGACCCTTTCATTAAATCAGAAATGGCTACAACCTCAGCTTCAAAGCCCTCGTTCTGTTTAAGCGATTCTTTCTTATCACGCAAAATTTCCGCCAGCCCCTGGCCAACAACTCCAAACCCTATAAACGCCAACTTATGTGCCAAGCATTTCCACCTCCAAATTTTGGTCTATTTGTAATTTCGCTTTCTTTGTTAAAAACATGCCCGCCGTTTGTGCCAAAATGGCAGTTCCGATCGGCAAGCAAGCTTCATCCAAATCAAAAATCGGGGTATGAAGATCGCGCTGGACCCCGTCTAGAGGTGCACACCCAAGGAAAAACATGGATCCTGGAATTTTTCCAGTCACATAGCCGAAGTCTTCCCCGCCAAGGCCGAATGGGCGTCTAGTAATCCCCATGCCTGGATATATCCCTGTGATGGCGTCCGTTATCCATTGATTGACGGCAGGATGGTTTTTTAAAGCTGGTTCCCCTCTTTGGATATTCAATGAAAAGGTTCCCCCCAAATGCTCCACGATAGAGAGTGCTTTCTTTATTTCTGAAGCCAGCAAATCACGGACTTCCGGTGTATAGCTGCGAATCGTCCCCTGAATAACTGCCTCTGTCGGAATGATGTTGCTTGCTGTGCCGGCATGGATTTGGCCAATGCTGATAACGGCAGCATCCATCGCTGAAACTCTCCTGGCTGTAATTCCATACAGTGCCTGCATGACAGGGCCAAGCATCCAAATAGGATCGGTGCCAAGCTCCGGATAAGCCCCATGTCCGCCTGAGCCATGGATTTTCACTTCAAAAACATCCACATTTGCCATGCTGTAGCCATCGCTGATTTGCACTTTCCCTACAGGGAGCCATGGACAGACATGGAGGGCAAGGGCAGCTTCAGTCTTGTCATAAGCCCCGGCACGGACCATGTAAGGAGAGCCGGAAAGTCCGTCTGCGTCGGTACTCTCCTCTGCCGGCTGGAAAATAAATTTAACCGTCCCTTTCAATTCGCCCTTTTTAAAATGGTCCGAGAGGATGGAAGCAGCCCCGAGGAGAATAGAGGTGTGTGCATCATGCCCGCAAGCATGCATCACACCTTCATTTTTGGACGAATAGCCTGTTCTATTTTCCTCCGTAATCGGCAAGGCATCCATATCCGCTCTTAGTGCAATGACTGGTCCATCCCCCGATGTCAAAGTGCCAACTACTCCTGTTTCGATCCCAACTCCTGTTTCTACTTCCATTCCATCCATTTTCCTTAACACATTTGCAACAAAACGGGAGGTCCCGAACTCCTGAAAGCTAAGTTCGGGATGCTGATGAAAATGACGGCGCCATTCAACAAGACGGCCAGCCAAATTATTCGCTTGCTCAACGATAGGATGATTATCTGACAAAATCTCTCACCTCAATCGAAACTAGTCATCTACTTTACTTGCAAAACACTTTCTGCATGGCTAAATGCCTGTTCAAAGTCTGCAATGATATCCTCAATTTCTTCGATTCCGCAGGAGACACGGATTAACCCTTCCGGAATGCCAACTGCTGCACGCTCCTCTGGTGTACATTCCACATGGCTGGTTGTTCGGGCCGGCCCTACTGTTGTTTCGACAGCTCCAAGGTTTGCAGCGCGGTTGGCGAATTGCAATTTCGGAAGCAAATCACGGACTGTATCCACTCCGCCTTTAACTGCAAAGCTGAGCATCCCGCCAAAATCCTTCATTTGTCTTTTGGCAATATGATGATTTGGATGTGTTTCAATCCCTGGATAATAGACAGATTCCACCATATCTTTTGTCTGAAGATATTTTGCAAGCGCCATTGCATTTTTACATTGCTGGCGGACACGAAGGTGAAGAGTTTTCATGCCGCGGATCATCAGGTAAGCTGCCATCGGATCCATTGTAGCGCCATTGATTTCGCGATAGTGATAGATTTTTTCCACAAGTTCCTGCGGGCCGCAAACGACTCCGCCAAGTGCATCAGCATGCCCGCCGAGGAATTTTGTAGCACTGTGGATAACAAGATCCACACCCAGTGAAATGGGATTCTGATTCATTGGTGTTGCAAATGTATTATCCACAATGACAATGGCTCCGGCATCGTGTCCGGCTTTTGCCATACGCTCGATGTCGGTAATCTTGACGGTTGGATTCGTCGGTGTTTCGAGGTAAAGAATTTTGCAGCCTTTTGCCACTTCCGTTTCTATTTGTTCGTGATTCCCTGTTTCGCAAAGAACCACATCGATTTGCTGGCGGGGCAGAAATTCCGTAAAAATCTTGTTCGTTCCGCCATATGTGTCCTTCATCGATACAATGCGATCGCCCGGCACCAAAAACGTCGATAATGTATTACTGATCGCTGCCATGCCTGTTGAAAAGCTTGTCGCTGCTTCGGCGCCTTCCAGAATTTTCACTTTATCCTCAAATGCCTGTACGGTAGGGTTTGTATTTCTTCCGTAAATATGTCCCTTTTTCTTCCCAATCGCCACATCATACCATTCATCCATATCATCATATCCATATGCCACACTGAGTACGACAGGCACCTGGGTGGCTCCATGCACCAAATAATCCTTTTCCCCTGCCCACACTGCTTTTGTACCTGCTTGAACATTTTCTTTTACCATAAGATCACTCCTTCTCAGTTTTTTAATGCCAGTTTCTTGTTTTCAACTTTCAATCCGATTTCCCGCTTCACCATTTCGCTGTATGCAAACAGGGCAATGGCAGTATCCTGGACTCCTGTCCCAGTTAGATCACAAACCGTGATTTCCTCGTCATTTATCCGCCCGCTTAGCTTTCCGGATGTTAATTGGCCCAGTTCAATAATGGGCGATTCATTCGTTAATACTCCTTTGTCAAGTGCGTGATGCAATTCTCCAAGCCTGGCACACTGTGCTTTTGTATCGCATATAAGCTTATCCGCCCGGACAAGAACTTCAGCTTCAAGCTCCTGCTTATGTTCAGCATCTGATCCCATAGCCGTAATATGAAGTCCGGGATGAAGCCACTCCGCTTTGATCACCGGCTCTTTTGCCGGGGTAGTCGTAATGACCGTATCACTGTTACGTACCAGAACTTCTGCACTCTCCGCCACTTGGACCTCTACCCCCAATTCGGCGGACATGTCATGGGCATATTTTCTCGAGCGGTCATCTGACCTGGAATAGACCAGGATCCTTTTAAAATCCCTTACGAGTTTGAGAGCCCTTGCCTGGTACCTCGCCTGGCTTCCAGCTCCTATCACGCCAACTGTTTCAATGTTTTCACGGGAAAGATAGTTTGCAGCAATCGCTCCCGCTGCGGCTGTCCTTACCTCGGTCAAATAGCCGTTATCCAGCAGCATTGCCTGCGGGATGCCTGTTTGCGTACTGATCAAGAGCATAAGTCCATTTCCGCTTGGCAGTCCATGCTTATAATTGTTGAAAAATCCGGAAGATACTTTGATCGCAAACATGTCTTTCCCTTTTACATATGCGGTTTTTACATCCACTTCCCCATTTTGGTCGTGCAAATCCACACGCATAATCGGCGGCATGACGGCTTCATCTTCTGCAAGCTTCGTAAATCCCGCTTCCACAATAGCAATCGCTTCATGGTTCAGCTGCACATACTGTTTAAGTTCCTGCTCTGTAAAAATTAGCATCCCCTCACTTCACCTCCTAGATTTTTGTAAGTGACGCTTCTTTTATAGATAAGTGCCTTGGGAGTTCTGCAAATGTTTCGCATCCATTTTCGGTGACCCTGAATGATTCACTTGCTTCGAAACCATATTGATCAAGCCAGATACCCGGGATCAAATGGAATGTCATATTGGGCTGAAGGATGGTTTTATCTCCTTTGCGAATGCTCGCTGTATGCTCGCCCCAATCTGGAGGATAGTTCAGACCCATGGAATATCCCAGGCGCGATTCCTTTATAATTCCGCTTTTTTCAATCGATTTTCTCCATGCTTCCTCAATTTCTTCGCAGGCAATCCCTGGCCTAATCATATCCAGACAAGCGTTCAATCCTTCGACAACCACTTCCGAAAGTGCTTTAATTTTTTCGGAAGGCTGGCCGATATGGACGGTTCTGGCAAGTGGGGAATGATAGCGCTTATAGCATCCGGCCAGTTCCAGAATCACAAGCTCGCCTGATTTATAACGCTGATCCGTCCAGGTTAAATGCGGAGTAGAGGTTCTTTCTCCGGATGGGAGAAGAGGCATGATCGCCGGGTAGTCCCCGCCGAATTCATCCGTGCCTGTTATTTGTGTATGAAATATTTTCGCTGCAACATCACATTCCCGGACGCCTTCATTAACCAGCTCAATTCCTGCTGCCATTGTATTTTCCACAATTTTTGCTGCTCTCTTCATATACTCAATCTCTGTTTCGGACTTTATAATGCGGACCCAGTTTACCAGCAGGGATGCATCCCGGAAACTAGCATTCGGGAGTCCCTTTTTCAGCTGCTCATAGCATTTTGCAGTGAAATAATAGTTTTCCATCTCGACACCGATAAAACGGTTCTGCTGTCCGATTTGCTTTAAAATATCTGCTACAAAATCCATTGGATGTTTGGTTTCAGATTGTACATAATCGTCTGGGTAGGGAATGATATTTTCATGATAAAGCCATGTCGTTACTTTGGCACCATTTGCATCCTGTCCCCTGCCAATCCAAATCGGCTGTTCTTCATCAATGATGATGACAAGCATTTGATGCACATAGAAGGACCATCCGTCGTAACCGGATAAATAATTCATATTAGCGGGATCCGTAATAAGCAATACTTCAATCCCTTCTGCTGCCATTCTTTCTTTTGTTTTCAAAATTCTTTCTTTATACTCTGCTGTTCCAAATGACATGGTGGTGCTCCCTCCTACCAAACCGTATTTAATTTTCAGGTATTTCGTTTGTAGGTTAATTATAGTATCAGGGTAAAAAATCTATCATCCGCAAAGTTGTATGAAAATTCAAATTTTATTTTAGTCAAATTATCAAAAAATTTAGAATCCTCTAGTCTTAAAGGATCAGTATTTAATAGGAGATGGTCAAAGATGGATGCTGATTTAGCATCGAAAATGATTAAAGGAATGGTTCGAGACTCTTCTGGCAAAGGGAGACCAATAGCAGAGAGAGAGCCGGAGAGGGGAGCTGATCCCGAAGAAAGTGAGGTTTGTGAGCGGAAATCAATCCTCAAGTTTAACAAAAAAATAAAAACTGCGGAAAAAATCCATAAAGGATTTCTGCCACAGTTCTTTTTTTTCAATAAGGCTCTTTTCTAAAAGATTGTTGTTTTTGAATAGTTTATAAGACATAAACAAGGTTGGGTGATTGGAGCGGAAGCCGCTCGACTGCAGTCTGTAGCGAAAATCAGCCACTACTCTATTATTATTAAATAGAAAGTTTGCGAAAACCGCTTTCAATAAAATTAGTGTTAACCGACCGTAACGGGGTGTTCTCCTATTTTCCAAATCTTTATGCTCAGATCCAAAAGAAATAAATCATCCGGATCAATAAGGGAAAGACCTGTCAAAGATTCAATCTTTCTTAACCGGTACAGCAGGGACTGCCGATGAAGATTCAGCGACCTCGCTGTCTGGCTTACATTTCCATGAAACTGGTTATAGGCGATGAAAGTGCCGATCAAATCCATGTGCCGCTGCTCGTCATATTGCACAAGAGGCTCAATCGTTGACATGATTATTTCTTTCATCTCTTTATTGCTGGCCAAATTTAATAGCACCCTGTCCACTCTTGTTTGCTCATACATCATCCGCTGCCCGGAACCCTTTTTCCGCAGCCCGATACTTAAAGCAGTGCTTGCATGAAGAAAACTTTCCCCAAATCCTGAAATTCCTTCAAAAGCATTGCCGATGCCCCAGGATAAGACAACCTCCGGAAGCAAATTCCCTAGGCGCCTTTCTACAAGATCAAGGAAATTTGTCGCATTTTCATTTTCCTTTACCCCTGGAGTTTCCAGGAAAATGACAAGCTGTTCACCCTGATAAGTCATCATCATGTCCTTTTTAAGGGACTGGGCAGCATAGTAAATTTCTTCCTCGATATAAAGAATCATACTTTCGAGCCAATGTTCATAGGAATCATAGTCCTGTTTACGCTTTTGGAATAGTATTTTCATATTTTCCGGATATCCGACAATACACACATATGGGTGTTTAAGGTTATATCCAAGCAATTTTGCCCTTGAATCAGCTTGTTCAAATGAGAGGAATTCGCCTTTAGAAAGCTCCTGGACAAAATCGCTGCGAAGACGCATTTTTGTTTCTTCAATGGCATTTTTCCTTGAAAGCCAAAGAGCAATCGTGGTTGCGGCATGCTCCAACACATTAACCCGAAAAAGAGTGAGAAAGGATTCGATCGATTCGGAACTCGGAACCATTACAAATAAATAGCCTTGTGGATTGTCGGCTACCTGGAGTACCGGAATCTGAAAAACAATCCGGTTTTCTACCTTAACCATTTGGAACTTTTGGAACATGGGGTCTCCTTTTAAAAGAGTGTTTTTTGTCCTTGAGGGAAGGATTCCTTGCAGGACATATCTTTTCCACTCATTTATAAAGGCTTGTGTGTGGATGCTTTTTTCCTGAAGGGTGCCGGATCGGTCTGTAATGGCGATCGGGTACCCAATATGCTTTTCAACGAATTTTGAGATTTCCTTCAGGCTGGTGTCTTTTAGAATGAACTTAAGAAGCTCCTGCTGAACCTTTTCTGATTTTTCACGTTCTTTATATTCAATGTCATTAATCTCTTTCATGACCGATTCGATAATACTGGAAAACCGGATTTCCCATGGAATCTCAATAATAATAAAGTTATTCTTTTCGGCCAATTCTATTACCTCAGTGGGAATATCGAAAATGTATCTTCCCAAAGCGACCATCAGGGCGGAAGCGTCGGAGTCGATCACATCCTGAACGAACTTTTTGAAAGTTTCAGCGTCCTCCCCGCAGCCGATCCCTGTTGTCAATACCGCTTCATTTTTTCGGACAAAGTTTTCCACCGGCATTTCGATGGCTGAAATCCATTGAATATGCCGTTTTTCGGCATATTCCTTTCCGGTAACAATCTTGGCACAATTGAGAATCTTGTATTTTAGTACATCTTTAACTGTTAATCTCATATTGGCTCCCCTCTGAACACCTTAAGATTAATAAGATAAAAGACTTTTATTATAGGAAACCATATTCAGACAGCAACGTCTACTATTAATTTTACGCTCTTCCAGTTAATATTTTATTAATATAACAATATCAGCACACTACCATAATAATCGAGGGGAAAGGATTCTTTTGCCAAAATACGCTCTGGAATTCCCTGTCTCTGTCATTTCGTAAGGACTTAAAATAAGCTAATGCCCGCGACTTTTTTGCTAAAGCCAAAACTTTATTGAGGTTTCTTGAATGCAGTGGCCCATGAGGGGAAATTTCCAGCGGCACGCAAAGTTTGAGTGGCATAATAGCATCTTTCGGTACCTTTCTTATACGGTAATTCCGGCATTAACATCTTCTCATCCTTCATTACAACTGGCATAATCTTGAATTATCCGATGAATGACAGAAAGATCCACATTATGTCCGCTGATGATTACAGCAACGTCCCCCTCCTGCCGGGGAATTTTCCCGCCTAAAACCGCTGCAATTCCAGTGGCTGCCGCTCCCTCCATAATCATTCTGTGCTTATCTATCATAAAAGCCATACTGTATGCAATCTCCTCTTCGGGAATCAGATAAGCGTTATCCATGTATTTCTGAACCATACGGAAGGTGTAACTGTTATCCAGACCGATTCCGCCCAGCAAGCTGTCGGCAAGAGTTTCACTCTCTTCAAGCAATACAGGTTTCCCTGCTTTTAAACTCTCATGCATGACAGCAGATTTTTCCATACAAACACCTGAAACTCTTATCCCCTTGTCATTTGATTTCACCGCGAGCCCAATCCCTGAAAGAAGCCCTCCGCCCGAAAGAGGGACAATCACATCTGTTAAGTTCGGAAGTTCCTCCAAAAGCTCCAAACCAATCGTTCCCTGTCCGGCAATCACATGGGGATCATCAAACGGCTGAATCACAGTCAGCCCTTCCATCCTCTCCAGCTCATAGCATCGTTCCCCGGCGGCATCCTGGCTGTCACCGTATATTTCTATTTTGGCTCCCAGCCTTTTTAATGAATCGACCTTAGCTCTGGGGACACGGTTCGATAAACATACAACTGCCTCAATTCCAAGCTTTTTTGCCACATACGCAACAGCCATTCCATGGTTCCCCGTTGAATATGTAGCGATTCCCCGCCCTCTCGCTTCAGAGCTTAAACTCAAAATTTTATTCGCTGCCCCTCTGACTTTAAAGGCTCCAATTTCATGAACATTTTCCAGTTTAAAAAAAACCCTCCGGCCCATTTTTTCAGACAGGATAGTCGATTGAATCAATGGAGTCTTATATACCAGGGAAGAAATTCGCTTCTTTGCCTCCCAAATATCGCGGATGGAAATATCTATTCTCCCCTTAACAGATTTTGAATGCATCAATGTTTCCCTCCATAAAAGAATTTCTTACATTAATAGTAGTCCGATATTTCAGATAATTCAATTGTCCAAAGTGCTTATAAAAAGCAAAGGTTTTTCATACAATTTTTTTTATTAAACATTAGACGCTGTTGGAAGGCCAATTGCTGCATAAAAACCCCTTCTTTAAGAAAATTAACACCCTTTAGAAACAAAAAAGAAATACCCATAAAGGATATTTCGACAAAATTCGGGTGGTACCTGGTACCTATATGAGATTCCTTCGTTCTTCCATTTGCGGCGGTTCTTCCATCCAGCCGTTTTGGATCATGATTTTGGCTCCGCGGTGGGCGTATTCGAATATGTCTTTTGAGAAGATCCCTGCTTTGGTCGGAATGTCATTCCGCAAACTGAAGGCTGTGCCGATTGCATTTTTTCCTAGTGAGAAGCTGCAGAAAAGGCTGGTGCAGTACATCATCAGTTTATCGGAAAATGGGGCTGCAGTTGAGCGTGTGGCATTTCCTCCTGCTCCCAATGGGGTTTGAATCCCGTCCTCGAGCATCATTTCCGAAAATTCTTTAATGATGCTTTTGGCCAATTCCGCACCCTCCGAAAAGTATTTTCTTACTTCTTTCTCCTGTGCACATTGGGCAAAACCGGTAATCAGCTGCATCCCAGTTGCATTTGCATCAATTGAATAATGTAGCTGACTGACCTCGACTGTATTCATCGTCCGTTTCTGACCGAACGGGCTTGTTCCTTTTAAATAGCTTGTATCCTTTACGAACTCCGCTTTTTTTGGCATGGTCACATAAGGCGCACGGCTAAGCAGACCTTTTTCAAGCAGATATTGGGTGCATTGCCGCGAATAATCCTGGGTGTGAGCTGTAAGGTCTTTATACAGCAAAATAATATCTTCCCGGTAGGACATGCTTAAATGCAGGGTATGCAGACCCATGCTGATCGAGTTCATCAGGCGCACAAACATAATATCAAACCCGTTGCTGTATAATTTCGGTGCATCGGGAATCACATCCTGTTCCGTGAACCCAACCGGAATGGCTGCCCCTTCATCCTTGAATATTTGTACAATCTTCTGTACATAAGGGTTCACTTCTTCACACAGACCGGTCATAATATTCTTCGCTTTTTCATCATCCGCTTTTTCAATAAAATAATCGAGCATTCTTAACAGCATGGTTTTCTGCTGATACGTCATCCATAAAGTTCCGAGTTCATTTGATGTAATCGCTGGGCTTTCAGGCATATATTTTCCCCCATCAATAAAGTTATTACTATACTTCCTTTAACTGTAAAAAAAATGCATTTAGGGCAAAAAAAAGAACCTCCTAAGAGGCCCCTAGTTCTTTCCGATCAAAATAAACACGTAATACTTGTTTGAGGGATTGGTCAAGCTGCACCCATTCATTAATCTCATAGTTATTTAATAACTTTGCAAGGTTTGGCTTAATGCCGATTAATTTTATAACGCTGCCTGTCATGAAGTTCAAGGTTTTAATAAGCTGGGTGAACTTCTCGATGCCTTTGTCCTCCACTTCGCCAACGGCTGTAAGATCGAAGAGAATTTCATCATACTCACCGGCAAACACAGACTTTAGGCAGCTTTCGGAGATCACATTGATTTTATCTGCCGTAATATCCCCATACAAAGGAATCAGGCACATGGATTCCGAAAGAGGAATAAACGGGCCTGATAATTGGTTCAAGCGGATCAGAACCTGTTCAAGTTCTTCCTTTTTCTCCAAAAGCTCAAAATCAGTTGAGGCAAGGCGTCCCTGCAGCTCCATCAGCTTATTCATCAGGCCTTCATTTGAGCTGTCTTTCGGCAAAAAGATCATATTGGCGCAATCATCACTGTCCCACAGAATGTGGACATCAAATAGTGCCAGCGGAGCATTCTTTGTCTTCATGTTAAGCTCCAGCTTAACCGGTTTCATCCCAGGCTCCCGGCTGTAATGGATCAGCTTCTCGATGCTTTCTTCATCTATTATACTTTTCAGATGGCCATCGTTAAGGTCAAAGTACTCCCTCGCCAAAGTGGAATAGCTTAGTATTTTTCCGTGCATGTCCGCGACTAAAAAGGCGAGCGGAAGCTGTTGGTCAAAATATTGCATTTTGTTGTCCTCCCGCCTGGTAGTTTTGCAGCCAATTTTTTGTTTCCGGCAAATTGCGGAGAATAACCGTATCTTCCGTGCAATAAGGAAGCAAATCATATTTATCCGCTAAGCGCCCGCCAAGAATGACGGCTGGTTTATGCGGAAGCTTTGAAAATTTTGCCGCATATTCCTTAAGCTTTGGCAGGTGATAGACAATGCTGACCGACATGCCAATTACATTTGGCTTCCATTCCTTTGCCGTTTTAAGAGCGTATTCCAATGGAAGGCTTGGGCCAAAATACTTCGTCTCCCAGCCGTTCTCTTCAAATAAACTGTTCACCATTTTCAGGCCAATATAATGCTGCTCCCCATCCAGGCAAAGAAACATGGCTTTCTGTCCTGATTCTATTTTATCGCGGTTATAAGCCAGTTTTGACAGCACAAAATCACATGTAGCCGTAGCTAAATGTTCATCCGCAACCGTTATTTGATTTGTCTCCCATAGAAAGCCGATATGCTGCATCGCAGGCGTAATTAAATTTTGATAGACTTCCAGCCGCGAAAGATCCTGATGCTTCTGAATATGCGCCCACACTTTTGCAGAATCTCCTTCAAGCAAAAAGGAAGCAAGTGTCTCAGCATGCTGCATATTACACCTCTCCCTTCTCTCGTTCGCCTTTCAGTACAGCAATGGCTTCGGATAAATAAAGAGTGAACATATCTGCTTGCTGTTCATCTTCTCCTCTTTCCTCTCTCAGCACAGTTTGAATCAATTCAAAGTTGTCAATCAAATGCTGCGTTTTCATTCCATGCTTCGTTAAAATGCCATCAAGCCAAACAGCATAATCCGTAAAAAAGGCAGATTGATTTAATTCAAAGGCCGATTGGAGATGCTTCATATGGTGATGGTTATCTTCGCCGCACTTCTCTTTCCCTTTCTCGCCAAACCGCTCCAGCAAGGAAGGCTCCCGTTCATAAATCATTGCCGTTACTTTGTTGACGACCGCATCAAAATTCACTTAGCCACCACCTTATATTGCGACACCTTTGGAACGACCGCAGCCAATTCCTGGTCCGGGTACTTTTTCTCCAAATCATGGATTCTTTTAAAATCCTCGCTTCGGACCCAATTTAAATAGCTCTCCTTTGTATCAAAAATCAGCTGGACCGTCAGCTCGCCCGGCCGCTTATCATTTTGCAGCAGCAAAAAGTCGACAAACCCCTCAGCTCCATCAACCGACCGTGAGCGATTTTTATATATATGAATGACTTCCTCCGATTTTTCATCGGGTACATCAAAGGTTGAAAAAACCGTATACATGTATTCTCCTCCTTTTTGGGAGTTTTCAGGCTTCTCAAGTATAACATAGTGATGGAGTTTGTCCTTTTTGGAGGGTGGGGAGATGTTTCATTGCGCAGGGGGATAATTAGATTCATTTTTTGGTCGTTAATCACTCTTTAACTTCCATACCCATTCCCTCTCCTCACTTTTGGTCGTTAATTCGGCTTTAACTACCAGATCCATTCCTTCTCCTCGCTTTTCGTCGTTAATCCTTCTTATTTACTACCATTTCCTCACCCTTCTCCGATTTTTGGTCGTTAATCCGGCTCTTTAACTACCATACCCATTCCCTCTCCTCACTTTTGGTCGTTAATCCAGCTCTTTAACTACCCTACCCATCCCTTTTCCGACTTTTGGTCGTTAAGATAACGCCAGCCTTCAATTTCATACATTAGCTCTAACGATCTCAGCCTTAAGCCTGAGAGAAAGATATGTCTCTGGCTCGTTATGACTCTTGTTCATCCGCGTTAAGATGGTACATGTAGGAATTGTTAAGTTTTTCCTGCAAACAAGGTCTGATATTGGCGAAATAGGTCGTACGAATTATTGGTATTTTAAAGAAAAACTAGTTATTATTACCTATTTTTCTGTGTATAATTAGATCTTGGGTGCGAATTTCCACTATTTTAGGGAGCAAGGAGAATGTTTATGAAATTATTGAAACTGATTGTACAGAGAAAGATTTTGGTTGCATTAATGACGGTATTGATTTTAGCCATCGGCAGTTATTCGATTTTTGAATTGGATAAGGAATTGATGCCGCCTGTGACAATGGATGGCGCTTATGTGGAGATAAGCGCAGGTGAGATGGCAGCCATAGAAGTGGAGCGATCGATCACCACCCCCTTGGAGCAGCAAATCAGGGGGATTGAAGGAGTAGAAGGCATAGACTCGACTACAAATATTGGGCGCAGCTCTCTGCAAATCACCTTTGAACAGGGCCGTGGCGATGATTTGTTTAAAGAAGTGGAGTCAATCGTAAATGCGGCCAAAGGCGAAAATGCCGCAATCACGGATGTTATGGCAGGACAATATGGAACGGCTCAAAGTTATGAGTTTTATATGGATGTTTCCGGCGGCACGATGGAGGAAATGACCGATTTTGCTAAAAATGTCCTCGAACCCCGTCTGGAGGCATTACCCGAAGTCCGTGACGTATCGCTGGCTGGCGTGCAGGAGCATGAAGTTACGATTGAATTAAACCGCTCCGAAATGGCGGAAAAAGGGCTGGATGCCACAGCAGTCATCGGTGCGATCCAGCAAGTGAACAGTGAAGCAACACTTGGAGAACTGAGCAGCGATTCCAACTCTCCTTCCCTTCGCTGGAACACAAAATTGGAAAATGTGGACGATGTAGAAAGGATTAGAATCCCGGCACAGGCAGGTTTCATTGAACTGAAGGAAGTGGCAGACGTTTCCCTTCAGCCGCTTGAAAGCTCTTCCTTTGTCTGGAAAAATGGCACAAAGGACTTTATCTTCGTCCAGGTAGGTCGTGTTGCGGATGCTACCCAAATTGACATGGCGGCAGCCGTCCGCGCCGAAATCAAAAATATTCGTGAAGATGGATGGGTTAAGGGCTTCGAACTGAATGAAATGGTGGCGCAAGCAGATTATGTCCAGGAATCCATTGATGGGGTAACCGGTAATATCCTGATCGGAGGCGTCATCGCGATTGCGATCCTGCTGATCTTTTTGCGTAATCTAAGGGCCACTTTTATCATCGGCCTGTCCATTCCCACTTCTATCCTGCTGACGTTTACAGCAATGTGGGTCTTTGATTACAGCTTTAACATCCTGACCCTGATTGGTTTGGGGCTTGGAATTGGAATGATGGTCGATTCCTCCATTGTTATTTTGGAATCAATCTATCGAAAGAAAGAGCAAGGCTTGGGCAAGCTGGAATCCGTTCTGGAAGGAACGAAGGAAGTATCATCAGCTGTTATTGCTTCTATGCTGACAACGATCGTTGTATTTCTGCCAATTGGCCTGATTGGCGGCGACATGGGGCAATTCATGATTATGCTGTCAGCTGTTGTGGCGATTACTTTGATCAGCTCAGTCATTATCTCGTTCACACTGATTCCGTCTCTTTCTGAAAAATGGCTGAAGCTACGTAAATCAAAGAAAGAAAGCAAAGAAGGGCCCATTATGCGCCTGTATAGCCGGATTGTCGCGTGGACGATCAAGAAAAAACGCTACAGCTTTGCCATGATTGCGATCTTCTTCCTGCTATTTGCCGGATCACTGACGCTTGTGACAAAAATCCCCATGACCATTATGCCGGATATGTTCAATCGTTACACCGAGTTGATGGTTGACCTGGAAACAGGCGTTTCAATAGAAGACAAAGAAGAAATTGCGCAAAACATAAATCAAAAACTGCAATCCATTGAGGATGTTGAGTCCAATTACGTCATGGATAACGGCGGCATGTTTTACACCATTATCAACATGACAAAGGGCGTTAACATTACGAGAGAGCAAAAAGATATTAATGAAGACATTATGAAGGAACTCCGCAGCCTATCAGAAACCCTTCCGGTTGAAAATGTCCAGGGAGCCATGTCGGGTGGAGGCAGTTCTCCAGTTCAAGTAAATATTCTGGGCGAGGATTTTGAAGAATTGCAGGCTATTGCCGCTGATTTTACAAAAGAACTTGAAGGTATTGATGGCATTGTTGGTGTGACAAATTCCATGGAGCGCACATCAGAGGAACAGATTATCGTTTTAAAGGAAGAAGCGATTGAAAAAGCAGGATTAACACAGCCGCAAATTAGACAATTCATCGAGCAGGCCTTTTTGACAATGCCAGTAGGAGAAATGACGGTCAACGAAGAAAATGTGCCGCTTGCTTTGAAATGGGCCGAGAAAACCGATTCCAAATCATCCCTATTAGATTTAAAAGTCCCAACTGCACAGGGTGAGAAAGCTTTATCTTCCTTTATCCAATTGGAGAGTGTCGAAACACCGAATGAAATTTCCCATCTGGATGGCGAGCGTTTCCTCTCCATCTCGGCTGATATGGAAGGCAAAGACCTTGGGGCAATAAACCGGGACGTACAGAAACTGATCAATGACTTTGATGCACCGGCTGGCTATTCGGTTTCGGTTGCAGGCGATCTTGAGCAGCAGCAGGAATTAATTATGGATATGGTGTTTGTGTTAGCCATCGCGATCTTCCTTGTGTACCTGGTGATGGCCGTCCAATTTAACCACCTTGGTCATCCGCTCATTGTTATGTCCGTCATCCCGATGACAATCGTTGGCGTCATTCTCGGATTGTTCATTACCCAAATGGAGCTTAGTGTCATGTCAGGCATGGGAATCGTGATGCTGATTGGAATAGTGCTCAATAATGCCATTCTCTTGATTGACCGGACGAATCAGCTTCGTGCAGAAGGATCCTCTGTGGAAGAAGCCCTTTTGGAAGCAGGGAAAAACCGGATTCGTCCAATCTTTATGACCACCTTGACAACAGCCGGCGGCATGCTTCCGCTTGCAATGGCGTCCGGAACTTCCGGCAACTACCAGGCCCCTATGGCTACGGTCATTATTTCCGGTCTGCTATTTGCCACCTTCATCACCCTGCTGCTGATTCCAGCCGTTTACCGCTTGTTCACAACCTCCAGCCTTCGTTTCGGATGGCTGAAGAAAAAGCGGAAAAAGGAACGCAGGGACGTTAAAGCAGTACCAGGAACAGTAAACAATTAATGTGCTCACCCCCTCCAATTGAGGGGGTTTTTGCAATAATTCCTAGGCAATCGCGGATGTTTTACACAATATGGACAAGGGCTCTTCCCTTCTGAATTTCCTTTCATATATTGTTAGCAGTTTAAATGAAAGGAGAGTAACCTATGTGCCACTATTGTGTTGAATATCATTATTTCAAAAAGAAAGTCTGCCATGATCCGCACTGCAAAATCTGCTGCAAAAAGAAAGACAGCCATGAACATCGCTGCTGCAAGAAATGCTGCCACGACCACAGCCATCACTGTTCCTGCAAGAAGTGCAGTCTCGATTTCCACCATTGCTGCAAAAAGAAGAGCTGCGGCTGCTAAAATTGCTTTTGTAAAAATAGGATACAAGCTTTACATTAAAAAGCAGGTTATTCCTGCTTTTTTTTGATTTCATTTTATACATGGATTCCTCTCGGTTACCTGGATGAAGAGGTCATTTAAAAACAAAGTATTTCTGGCCAACATAATTGGTCAAAGTGTAAATCGCTGCCCCCATGAATACCGCAAGCTCCACACGGGAAAGTTCATACCCCAAAAGGTTAAAATCCTGCACGATCTCTGCGGCCAAATCGCTTATTGAATAAGAAAGAAAATAACTAGATAAAATGACAAAAATAAAACGGTAAGCACTCTTTTGAATGCTGGCGTTACTCTGAAAAGTAAAGATCCTATTCAAAATGTAACTGATTGCAGCTCCCATGCTATTTCCGATAAAAGTAGCGATCCAGTATGACAGTCCGATTAAATTCAAAAGGATAAAGATAATAGATAGGCCCGCCAGCGTATTAACCGCTCCAACAAGCAAAAAGCGAATAAAGGTATTAGTTCGTTTCAGATAATTTTCCAAAATGAATGCCAGTGAACTCATTTTCAGTTCCTCCATCCGCAGCCAGATTAGGAGAAATAGGCATATTAAAAGCATCAATTTCTACTGAAAATTTAGGTCTCCTCTTTGTTTCTTTATAGATCTTCCCAATATATTCCCCAACTAAGCCAATCGCCATAAGCTGCAGCCCGCCAAGCATCCAGATGGAAGTGATCAAGGAAGTCCAGCCGGTTTCGGTTTCACCAAAAAACCTTAGTCCAAGAAAGTAAATGCCAAATAAAAGGCTAATAAAAAAGGAGCATATCCCCAATGCCATGACCATCCGGATCGGTGTAACCGAAAATGAGGTAATGCCTTCAAAGCAAAAGGCGATCATTTTTTTCAAAGGATACTTGGACTCTCCCGCAAGCCGTTCTTTACGGTCATAATACACAATGGCCGTTTTAAATCCGAGCATTGGCACGATCCCGCGCAGGAACATGTTTGTCTCCTCATATCGCTGCAGCTCTTCCAACGCACGTTTGCTCATTAAGCGGAAGTCTGCGTGATTATAAACAAGCTCGACTCCCATCTTCTTCATCATCTTATAGAATCCCTGAGCAGTGCTTCTTTTGAAAAAAGTATCCGTATCCCGTTTTCTCCTTACCCCATAGACAATTTCATACCCTTCCCGGAATTTCAGCATAAACTCCCGGATCACTGAAATATCGTCCTGAAGATCCGCATCGATTGAAACAGCACAATCGGCGGCCTTTCCTGCCGCTGATAAACCAGCAAGCAATGCATTCTGGTGACCCACATTTCTGGAAAGCTTTAGTCCCCTGACCTTATCATTATTTAAGCTTTGCTTATAAATGATCGGCCAAGTCCGGTCTTTGCTTCCGTCATCCACAAACAGAATTTTGCTTTTTTCCGATGCCAGATTTTCGTTCTCCAGTTCTTCAAGCAATTGGCTTAGTTGTTTAATCGTTTCCGGCAGTACCTCCTCTTCGTTATAGCAAGGAACCACGATGGTGAGTACTGGGTTATTCATTTTTTTCCTCCTGATTATATGGCTTTATAAAGGTAGATTTTCCATACAGAGCTTTTTGATTCAAAAACCTTTTCCAGGTGCAGAGCGTTATCGGCAGCATTATCGATGGGAACGGATGAGAAAATATAAGAACCCCCCATTGCCTTGAATGCATCTGTATTCAATTGAAGGTTTTTCAGCCTTTTTTTCGTATGCTTTTTAAACATATAATGCTTTCCAAGCTCGTCCGTAAAGAGATAGCACCTTCCGCCCCATTCATCAAAATAGATGCGGATTCTTTTGTTTTTTTCCAGTTCCTTTTCAATTATTTTCCGAAACTGATATTTGTATGTTAAAGGGTAAAAATTATTATACGAATCCAATGTGTAGAAGCCATTATACTGGGCGATGGCAGGGTGAAGGCCGATGCTTGCGACACGGTAATCCTCCTGCGGGCGCCCAATATAGTTCTTAATATCAGTAAACTGTTTTTCTGCATAAAATTGCTTTACAGTTGGCTTATCCTGAAAAAGAATTTCCTCATTAAAGAGTGATGCGACAATCACTTGTGCTAGGACAAAAACGGGAACCAGCCGCCTCCAAAACTGGCCACGGGACCAAATGATTTTCAAGGACAGGGCAAAAAGAACATAAATAACCAGAGGCCTTAAAAAGTGATACCTCGCAAAGTTGAATGTATCCAGAACATGAAAGCGTTCGGTAAGCGGCAGCCAGCCTTTGTAAAACCAGAAGGCATACCATGCTGATAAAGCAAAGTTTAGAAAAAACAGAAACACAAACACCTTTTCATCTTTCCAGTTCTTTTGCCAAATAATCATGAAAAGGGCTAAGAGCATAAGCGGGAGGATCACTAAGGTGTGAATCGTCGCTGCATGGTGGTGTCCCAAAGCAAAATTTTTAAAGGTTAAGCGGACGCAATGCCAAAAGGTTAGCCTTGCATGGAAATATTCATCACGGCTGTTTGGTTCATCGTCAAATAGAAAGGAATAAACAAGCCGATATTCTACGATAAAAAACATTCCGGTCATATAGGCAATCGATAATAGAAATGGCCAATTCCACTTTTTTTTCCTGATTACATCTGTCAGCCAAAAGATTCCCATGGCACTCAGGAAAAAGAAAAACCCGAGAACGATGCTCGCATACATGGGCAATAAGGTTAAGACAAGGATATCTCTCCAGGATCTTTCCCCTTGCCTGATATTTAAAAATGCCCAAAGCGCAAGCGGCATCCCAAGCGTACTTAGCATACCGGATGGCCAGAATGGAGTGAATGCAAATGCCAGCGCTGTCCCAATCGTAACAGGCGCCCACTTCTCTTCTTTTAGAAAATGCTTTTTCAAAAGAAAATACATTCCAATAAAAGCAAACACTCTAGTAATCGTCTGGCTGAGCGCATAGGCACTCATGGCCGGAAAGAGAGCATAAAGCCAAACAATTAAGGTCCATTCAGAGCCAAACGCATTCCGGGATAGGTTTCCGTTCATAATTTGCGGAATGACTGCATCAATCGGTCCTGTAAGCTCACCGCTTTCGGCGAGGATTTTATACCAGGCAAGATTGGAATCCAAATTATCGTGAACGCGGATATGAGCGTTTTCACCTAATAGGTACAACGGAGACACAAACAAAGCCAAAGCGATAAAGGCCAGGATCAGAAGGTTTTTTTCGGCTGTTATTTTATTCAAAAGCAATCTTTACACCTCTAGGTTCAAGATTATTTACAGCTTAGGGTTCACGAACCTGTGCAAAATATTCCTTAACAGCCATGCTGAGGATAATAAAGGGGATAATACAACCTGACGGCAACATAAAAATAAAAGGAAACTGCCTGCAAGCTGATGTATGACCGTAACTTATAGATAGCCTATAACTAAATGGCGGTTCATGCAGGGGGAATACTGTGGAAAAATGGGAGGGATTTTATGATTAAAAAAGCGGTTATTCCTGCTGCAGGCCTGGGCACGCGTTTTCTGCCGGCCACAAAGGCTCAGCCAAAAGAAATGCTCCCTATCGTCGACAAGCCGGCCATCCAATATATTGTTGAAGAAGCAATCGCTTCGGGGATTGAAGATATTATCATCATAACCGGCAGGAATAAAAGGGCCATTGAAGATCATTTCGACAAATCCGTTGAAATGGAGTTATTGCTGATGAAGAACGGAAAGCTGGAAATTCTTGAAGAAGTTCGCGGAATTTCCAATCTGGCAGATATTCATTATGTCAGGCAAAAGGATCCTCTTGGGTTGGGCCACGCCATTTTATGCGCCAAAAAGTTTATTGGCCATCAGCCCTTTGCCGTCCTTCTTGGTGATGACATCATTGACGGCAAAAAGCCGGCATTGCTGCAGATGATTGAGCAATATAACAAAATGGGCACGAGTATCCTTGGATGCAGTGAGGTTCCCATTTCAGAAGTAAGTAAATACGGGATAGTCGATTACTCAGAGCAGCGGGGCGCATTATATAAAGTTGACAGCCTTGTTGAAAAACCTTCAATCGCTGCCGCTCCTTCGACCCATGCTATAATTGGCCGTTATATTTTAACCCCATCTATTTTTGAAATGCTTGAAAACGGCAAGTTTGACAGCAGTGGAGAATTACAGCTGACAGATGCGCTTCATTTATTGCTCGGCCGCGAGAGAATGTATTCTTATTTAATCCAGGGCAATCGCTATGATGTTGGCGATAAGTTTGGGTTTTTAAAAGCCTCTATTGACTTCGCTTTACAAAGGCCTGAGCTAAAAGAAAAGCTATTGATGTATTTAAACCAAATCCGTCTTTGATTTTTTACCTTTTATATCCGTCAGGGTGAGACCTGTGCCATTTCCATGCATCTTGGATGATCTGGCGGATGGATAATTTTTTTGCATGCCAGCCCAGCAATGCATGAGCTTTGTCTGATGACGCTATTAATTCTGCCGGATCACCTGCTCTGCGGGGTGCTGCCTTTTCTTTAATTGTTTTTCCCGTTACCTCTTCAGCCGCTCTAACAACTTCTTTTACAGATATCCCTTTACTGCCTCCCAAATTAAAAACATTGCTGTCCCCTCCACTTTGCAGGTAGCAGAAAGACAGCAAATGGGCTTCCGCCAGATCTTCTACATGAATATAGTCCCTTATGCATGAACCGTCCCATGTGGGATAATCATCACCGAATATAGATACTTCCGCTCTTTTTCCCAGTGCCGCCTGGAGGATGATTGGGATTAAGTGTGTCTCCGTTTTATGGTCCTCCCCTATTTCGCCTGTTCCCTTTGCTCCGGCCGCATTGAAATAACGGAGCGATACGGACCTTGCACCGGATGCTTTCCCCCACCATGCAGCCATCCTTTCAATGGCCAGCTTTGTCTCCCCATATGGATTGGCAGGCTGGAGAGGTGCATCTTCCCGTATAGGCTGGCTTTTACCCTCGCCGTACACAGCAGCAGTGGAGGAAAACACCAAATAGCCAACCTTGTATTTTGCCATTGCCTTCAAAAGGTTAAGAGAGCCTATCAAATTATTATCATAGTATTTTAGCGGATCATTCATCGATTCCCCTACAAGAGACGAGGCTGCAAAGTGAAAAACACCCTCAATCGGCTCCTTTGAAAATACCTGATCCAGGAATTCTATCGACCTGATATCGCCCTCATAAAAAGCAGCTTTCGGATGAACCGCTGCCCTGTGGCCCGTTTCCAGGTTATCGATCACCACCGCCTCATACCCTTTTTCAATGAGTAAGTCTACAGTATGGGAACCAATATATTCCGCTCCGCCCGTAACCAAGATTACCATCCGATCACTCCTGCTAACATGTCTTTTACACTCAATGTTCTATATGCAGGAGCAATCAGGAGTATGCCTTTAACGCCGGAAGCCGGGACGTGGAGTACACCATGGAAAACTTTTTTCTTTACAAAAATAAGTGCCATTAATGCGACAGGCGATTTACAATATGCTCCAGCGAGAGACAGATGAATGATTTTAATGTAATGCCTGCTAATGAGCTGTCAAATGTCAGACATGATGGGAGATAAAAGAACCACTCTCATCCTTATAGCTGTTCACTGCTTTTTCCCCTAGGGAGCTTCGACTTTATGCCCAACATCAATAAACGAACCGTCAAAAACATAAGAATAAAGCCTATAAACGAATACGTATGCTTCCAATGAATCAATTCGAACATATGTAAAAGGCTAAATAATAGTTCAATGATATAGGCAAAAATTGCCGAAAGGATAGCCGAAGCAATGCCGAAGCTTTTCCATGTGCTGAAGTATTGATATATCAGCATTCCTGAAACCGGGATCACCACAAAATCTGCAGGCATTAATGGCGGGATAAAATGAAATAATTTATCGGGGTAGCCCCATAATAGAAGATCCACACCCATTACATCCAGGAAACAAGCAATCATTCCGCAGATTAAGCCGAAAGCAAGGAGTTCAAAAAAACGCTCCTTGTCCACCAGCCTCCACCAAATAACAAAGGGAAGAACGGTGGCAGCCACTAACAGCCACCAATTAAAGCTCCATAAATCGTCCTGCACCCAGTGTTCAAAAGAAACATCCCTTAACGTTTCCCTGACTTTTTGCACCTCTTCGTATGAAGGAAAATGACTCATAGCATCACCTGCTGTGCGAATTCTTTCTATTCATCTTTCCCCACGCAAGAAGTTACATGCAGTAAACCGATGTATTTAATGATAAATGTAAAAAAAACGGCTGGCCGAAGCCAGCCGCTATGCTTATTTGCTTTGTTGTCCTGTATAAATTAAAATCGCATCTCTTAAAAACTCTGCAGCATGAGGATGGATTTTATCATAATAGGCTTTAAACCTTTCATCTGCGACATACATTTCTGCCAGGCCTGCATGTGCCTCTTTGCTATATTCACTCCAATAAAACGTGATCCACTGCTTATGGAGATCAGCTGCTTTTTGTGCAAGCTCCCCTGCCGGATCGCCTGCTTGTATAGCTGCGGCTAAGGTGCTGTTCACCTCTTCACCCAATTTCGTTACAGCCTCATGCTGCTCCTTTGTCATATTCATCATCTTGGCATTCGATTGATTAACCGTCTCATCGCCATATTTCTCACGGATCTCTTTCCCGTATTTTTTCTCATTATCATCAATCATCTTCTTTTTAAATCCTTCAAACTTTTCCTTGTCTGACATGGCCGTTCTCCCTTCTGCTGACATAATGGTTTTTTCCACATTATCAATAAGCAAATCCAGCTGCTTTCTTTTCTCCAGGAGTTTCGCCCGATGCTCCTTCAATGCACCGGCAGCATCAAAAGCAGGTGCGGTGATGATTTCCTTGATTTGATCCAGGCTGACGCCAAGCTCTCTGTAAAAAAGAATCTGCTGTAGCCGATCCACTTCCTGCTGGCCATAAATCCGGTATCCCGACGAATTGGTTCTTGCCGGCTTCAGAATCCCAATTTCATCATAATACCTCAGAGTCCTCGAACTCACCCCAGCCAGCCTGGCAAGCTTTTGCACTGTATATTCCATGCCGTTGATGCCCTCCTTTCGAAAATAATGAATGAAAGTACTTTCTGCTTATTACGATACACCTTTACGCAGCGTGAAGGTCAAACCTTTTTTACAAAAGGCTGTTCGGGCAAACTTTGTTGCTTTTTAACAAGTAGTGAGAAGTGGTTGATTTCCGCTCCAGGATGCTCAGCGAACGCGGGGCGGGCGGTGAGCATCCCGCAGGACTTTGAATAAGCTTCCTTGAATAAACACCGCACGAAGGAAATGCGATAGCATTTTCGAGGAGCTCGCACCTTGCGCTCCAATCAACCAACCTTATTTATCAATGTTCATTTATGAAAATTACTTATAAACAACATTCGTTTAGAAAAGAGCCTTATAAAAAAATTCACCTGTTTTTTGAAGCGATTTTTAAGAATCCAGTTTTTTCACAAGGAGGGCTGCGGTCATTTTTGAGAGCTTGCATCCCTCCAGGTCCTCCTCCTTAATCAATCCAAGATCCAGTGCAGATTTAATTTTTCCTTCATCAGGCTTCTTTTGAATAAGATCAAGGAGATTCAATTCTTCCAGCTTTTGAACAGTCGTTGCCTGATCAAATTTTTCTGTTTTTCGAATCTGCCTTTGCAGTTTGTAGTTGTTAATTGTGACTTCTCCTTTCTCATTGTGTCCGACCGCTGCATCGAAATACTGGTGAAACAGGTCTTTCAGTTTACCCAGCTCTGTCTCAAGCTCTTTCTTCTTACGGTTCAGCTCGACAAAGCGGATCAGCATCTCTTCAGCTAAAATGCACTGGCTGTTAATCAACACAATCGCCTCTTTTCTTTGATGATACTTCATCATATTGAGAAGCTGATGCAGATATGCACGTCCAAAAGAACATTTGTTCCTATTTTTTCGATTCATGTAAAAGCAGTGAATTTGGTGCAAAATGGAAAAGATTAAACACCTTAATGGGAGAATAGGATGCTCATTTCGGTTATTTTGAAGATCATAGGTTTATATGTCTTGCTCATGCTGCCATTGCAGTATCGCTTTTTGGTCGCTTAAAAAAAGGAGGAATCTCACAATAAAGCCATTGGCAAAACACAGGGAGAGATGTACGACAATATGGAAACAGGGGAACTGGTGCTGCATGAAAATATGCAGGGCAACCCGATTTTTTTTAGGCGAATGTACGGGCTTCGGTTATTTATCGGGTAAACATTAGTAATCTTCCATTTCAAGCGGTTGACCATGGGTGTTTCCCCCATAATACAGTCATAAAAGTGCCTGGCAGTTTCAATTAAAGCAGCTGCCAGGCACTTTCTTTATTTCAATTCCTCAACCGCGACAGTCTGATACGCTTTAAAAAAGCAATCACAGAATTGATCCCATTCTTCAGCGGCTTCCATGGAAGCTTCGCTGACTTCCCCGCAGACCGGGCGCTGCAGCAGATCTGTCAGCTGTTCCGCGAAACGATCAACTGTTTCCTGAGAAGCGCCTTCGAGCACGTTCGCCACAAAATCAGCAGGCGGATACCAATCTGTCACTCTCTGAATGTCCCGGTAAATTTGTGTCAGCAGCAAATTGCGCGGTCCCTCCCATTGTTCATTCACGACGACGTCGCGGAAAATGCGCGGCAATGAGGAGAATTCCTCCATGACGCCATGGCCGGCAAAAACAGAGATCGCATCGCGCAGAACCTCAGCCCCTTCATTCGTTGTACAGACTTTTTGCAGCAGGACAAGCTCCCGCAAATTAAAGAGCTGCTTTCGCATTTCTAGCGGCTGATCGACTGGAATGCCGGCATTCAGCGGCTGATCCAGATGAAGGAAAAGGTCATATATTTTAAATGTGCCTGCAGTTGTCCGCTGTGCGGCATTTTCTATTCGCTTCAAAGTTCTGGCGGATAGCGGGTAGTCTTTTACCTTTTTTCCAAAAACCGTCCGGAAATCGCCATATAGCTTTGCCTCCCTTGCAGCACGGAGCATAAAGCCGGCACAGGCAATGCCAATCTCAAGGCGCGATAAAGTGAGAACAATTCCAACCGCAACTGCTACCCCTTTTCCTGCAGGACCGACCGGATAGGCTAGCGCTCCATTATATTGGAATTCGCCTGTCGGCAGCTCGGCCGTCCCCATCTTCCATTTGATGCGGTTGATTTCATAGCCATTGCGCTTTTCCTTTTCTTTTTCCCCTGGCAGCCAGGACGGAACAATGAACGTTGAAACTTTGTCTGTGCCTGAAATTTTTGCCGTGACAACCGAATAGTCTGCATGCGCTACTGAACAGAAAAACTTATTCCCGTACAGGCGATAGTTTTTCCCGTCCGGAACTGCTTCAAGGACATTGGCAGGTAAATCGGAGCCGCCCTGGATTTCCGTCATGAACTGGGCTCCGATTGCAAAGTCCCCGTCTATTCCCTCTTTTGTATGCTGCAAGATTTCCTGCAGCTCCGGTTGTTCTTCATTTGGATATTGTTCAAGGAGTGCAATTAATCCAATCGTGCATGTCAGCGGGCAGGCAACGCCTGCTTCCCCAAGCTGATGAATCAGCATCCGCTTCGCAAAACTCTCCCAGGATGGCATTTTTCTTGAAAACAGACCTTCGCCGAACACTTTTTTTTCGAGCTGATGGGTTTCCATTGGCCGGACAACGCGGTCAATCCGATGGTTAAACGCATCATAAGGCAGCATATACGGGCGGACTTCAGGCCTTGCCGCTCTCTCCGCCAGCTTGTTCCATTTGGCTGAAACAGCTGGGGAAAAGCTCAGCAGCTCTTTATGTATCTGTTCATAATGGGAGCCTGCAAATTTTTTAAGGGCTTTTTGCAAAAAAGGATCATCCTTGTACCAATCCAGATTGTCCCGCTGTTCTAAAAATTCATCAAAAGAATACGCATTCTTTCCTTTCGTCTGCTTGTCCTGGGAAGTCATGTTCATGGAAAAATCACTCCTTTAAATAATTTCTCAACCTGTGGTTTCTGGCTTTTTCTATTGACAAAATATAATTTTCAGAATTATTATAAAACTAAGCTAACGTTAACGTCAACTAGGAGGATACAGAAATGGCAGAAGAAAAACTTTTTACCATTAGCGAGCTGGCAACCATGTTTGATATCAGTTCAAGGACGATCCGCTATTATGAGGAAATCGGGATGCTGACTTCCGAGAACCGGGACAGCCTGACCAAACAGCGCAGCTATACAAATAAGGAGCGGAGACGCTTGAAGATGATTCTGCGCGGGAAGAAGCTTGGCTTTAGCCTCCAGGAAATTAAGGAAATGATCGGCCTCTATGAATCCAATCCTGAAGGCGAAGCGGAAAAGAGCAGAATTATTGCATTCGCAGACAGCAAGCTGAGGGAAATTGAGGAACAAATCATGCAGCTGCAGATGCTGCGGGAAGACATTTTGACGTACAAAGAAAAGTATGAAAACAGCCAGGTCAAGTCAGCTGAGCATTAATCATTTTTAAAGGGGCTGAGCAAAGTGGGAGCAACAATACATGGAGTTTTGGAGAGAAACGCGAGGAAATTTCCAGAGAAAGACGCATTTATTACGTCTTCGAACAGGCTTACATACGGAGATATGAACAAAACGAGCAACAGACTGGCAAGATTTCTGCAGGATGAAGGAATTCAGCGCGGTGACCGAATTGCCGTGATGTCTCGAAATAATGAGCATTTCTTTTATGCCTTTTTCGCTTGCATGAAAATCGGTGCGATTCCGATGCCGATGAATATCCGTTTGACCCCGACGGAATTGGGGGCTATTTTTGCAAATTCAAACGCAGCGGGCGTGCTATATGAAAATGAGCTTTCAGGAACCGTTACAGCCCTAAAGGCCAGCAGCAGCTTGAAGCACTACTTTTCCATTCAGGAAAGCACTGAAGCTTCCGCCCATTTTTCGGGCGAAAACCTGAATGTGCCAATTGATTCACGGGATGTTTGCGAAATTCTTTTCACTTCAGGGACAACCGGTACACCAAAAGGGGTCGTGTTCAACCATGAACGCATTCTCGCCATTGCTGCGGCTGTTTCGGTCAATTTCAGCTTGTCCCACAAAGATTCCATGCTCACCCTAATGCCGCTCTCCCACTCGGCTCCGTTAAATACCTTTTTCATGAGCGGCTTTTATTGCGGAGCTTCCCACGTTATTGGGGACTTTACGCCAAAGGGATTCATGAACTGGATTCAGCAGGAAAAGGTAACCTTCTCCTTCGCAGCACCGGTTGCCTATTTACTTGCGGCCAAGGATCCTGACCTATCTTCCTATGACTTATCAAGCATGCGCGTTTTTGCTTACGGCGGCGGGCCGCTTGCACTTGCTTCTTATCATCATGTAAAAAAAGCATTCCAGAACGAAAACTTCTATCAGGTTTATGGACTGACCGAAGCGGGACCAAATGGAATTTTACTATATCCTGAAGAGCATTCGGAGAAAGCCGGAAGCATCGGCAAGCATCCGACGGTGAATATGGAAATTCGTGTTGTCCGGCCGGATGGAACCGATACGGCACCGCATGAGTACGGGGAAATCCTTTTAACAGGCGACAGTCTGATGCTTGAATATGACAATAACCAGGATGAAACGAATGCAACGATCAAAGACGGCTGGCTGTATACCGGTGACATTGCTTATCGTGATGAGGATGGCTATTTTTACATTGTGGACCGGAAAAAAGATCTCATCATTTCGGGCGGTGTGAATATCTATCCGCGTGAAATTGAAGAAGTCCTTGCCAAGCATGATGCCGTTTTGGAATCCTGTGTTGTGGGTGTTCCGAATGAAGAGTGGGGTGAAACCGTTAAAGCAGTCGTTGTGCTGAAGGGGGATGTTTCTGAAGAGGAATTGCGTGCTTTTGCAGCTGAGCAATTGGCTGAGTTTAAGTGTCCGCGAATCTACTCCTTTGCGGATAGACTTCCGCGAAATGCGAGCGGGAAGATTTTGAGGCAGCAGGTGAAGCTGGTGCATTAAGAAAGATAAGAGGGTGCCGTTATAATCGAATTGGCGGATATACCGAAATTCTCACGAATAAAGCCAATCGGAAACCTGCCGGGACCCTCTTTTCTCTATTTTTCTAGTAATAATCATTTGTTTGTGCATGTTTTAAGAGCTTTTTTATTATTTCCTGGTCATGACGGGTTCCCCATTCTGTATAAGCATATAAAACAGCTCCTAAAACAGGCGGTAATTGAGGTTCTTGGCAATCAAAGGTTTTCTCCAGTCTGCCACTTTCAAGTTCATCCATGATTAGTTTCTGAATATAGTTATTCCTGGCCACCCCGCCTGTAAAAGCCAGCTGGACCTTTTCTTCTGAAAACAGGGATGATACCAGCCCTATGCCAACAGACAATGAATCAGCAGCCTTCTTACTAGCACGGTAGGCGATTTGACTTCCGCCGGCAGCTCCGGCTGTTACAACCTTCCCCATACTGCTCAGCCGCTGGATCCTTTCCACTTTATTTGAAGTAAAGCCTTTCGATGCCAGCAATCGGAGGTCGTCAACGCTGTCCGCACTCCAAAAGGCTAAAACTGATTCTATAAAAGGGTTCTCCTCATATAAAGGTTTATTTGACACAATCTCATATATAGCGTGATAGGAAAGGAATCTGGAAGCCGCTTCGGAATCGTGGTGAAAATCATAATTTTTAACAGACAAACCGTTCCCCGTTTTTCCCATCACAATTGAGCCAGTGCCGGCAATTGCCAGTATGCCACTCTTTCCCAGAAATGCCCCATATTGTGCAACTTCGGAATCATTGAGTATGAAAGCCGGGCAATTGAGTTCGCTTAGTTTTATAAATTCTGCCGCCCATTCCCGGTCTTCTGGTTTATTTATTCCAGCAAATCCGCCCACAATCCCTTTAACATTTTTTAACGACACACCTGCTTCATTCATGGCTTCCATAATAGCTGACTGCACATTTATTTTAGGATTGTGATTTTTTTCAGGGTGTGAGCCGCCCTTTTTGGAAAAACCCAGTATGTTGCCTTTCAGATCTGCAACGGCTGCTCTTGTATATGTGCCGCCCCCATCAATCCCTATTACAATATCCTGATTCAATCCATTCACCTTTTCTGCTATTTTTTGACCTTTTGGAAATATCGGTAATGGTATACAAAAAACAAAAAGTCGACAAGTAACAGTACACCATACAAAATCAGCCAGCCATACTCAGCAGCTGCCCAGGAGTTTAAAAGCTCCGGACCTTTCAAGGATGTTTCTTTTTGGTACATACTGAAATTATGGCCGAACGCCAGCAGAACGGAAAGAACACTAAGTCCTCCAAACATGATAATAATGGCTATATAATTGCTTTTAATCTTATTATTTCTTTCTTCATCCTTTTGAAACAAAAATGAAAACAGACCTTCTATCCAGCCCAGCATTCGTTTAAGCCTCGATCGTTCCTGGGTTTCTGCCTCTTCTTCCTTTGGTTTCCGTAAAAAAGTCTCCCATTCTAGCGCCTGCTCGTTTATATCGATTCTGCTGGAAAACTGCCGGTGAACCTTTTCTTCTATTCGTTTGATATATTGTCCTGCCCTGGACATCCGGCGGACTTCACCGTTCCATATAAGTATGATTAGATTGCACATAAAAGGGATAAATAACACATAAATGCTCTCAACAATATGCTCTTTTCCCCACAGATTGGCACTGAAGGCAATTAAGACACCAATTGCGGTTAAGCCATAATTTATGATGGATTGCTGGTGCTTCAAGGAGTCTCCTGCTTCATTTCTTAATGAGTTATACTCCTCCATGACCATGTCAAACCATTTTAACTCAAACTCTCTTACTCTCTCATCCCGATCTTCCATGCTCATCACCCTTCAAACCGTTTCAGAAGTTCTTGATAAGAAATTTCTTCTGTACTCATAACATGCCAATCAGGCTTTAACTCCTCTAATGCTTGCCCAATCCCAACCGAAAACATTTTTGTCTTTTTAATTGCCGTAAGCCCAGCTTCCCCATCTTCCAGCGCGGCACAATTTTCATAAGGAACCTGCAGGCAATCTGCTGCTTTTAGAAAAATCCCCGGATCCGGCTTTCCCTTTTGAAGGGAAGAAGGGTCTACAATGCAATCAAAGTATGCAGTGAGCCCAAGCTTTTGCAAAACGGTCGGGCCGTTTGAGCTTGAAGAAGCGATTGCCAGTTTCAGATTATGTTTTTTTAAGTCCATAATGAATTCTTTCATTCTTGGCAAAACAGCACTTTCATCCATAGCCTCGATCAATTCCTGATAGTGCTTATTCTTATCGTCACCCATTTTTATCTTCTCTGTATCTGTCAGAATTTTTCCTGAGGAATGAACTAGCGATTCTATAATTTCTTTCCGGGCAATGCCTTTAAATCTTTCATTATCTTCTCTTGTAAAAGGAACACCAAGTAAATCTGCTACCTTTTTATTCGCTATGTAATATAACTCAAATGTATCTGCAATGACACCATCCAAATCAAAAATGACGGCCTGTAGCATTCTTTTCAACCAGGACCTACCTCCATTTTCTAAAGGAATATCAGCCAAAACCTGATATGTCCAAAATATCTATTCCATTTTATCACTTTTGTTCATCCAACAGGGAGTATCCATGTGCACAATGTTTTCATTCGATTTTAATCAAACGTTTGATTGAACTTACCGCTGGATTTTTCTAAAAAGCTACTAAATTAATTTTGGAAATATTACAATAAATAAATAGAAAAGAATCAAACAATACCACTAGACTGGATGGAGGCCATATGAGATCCGAAACCGAAATGATGAACCTGATTTTATCAACAGCCAGGAAAGATGAACGAGTTCGCGCTGTCATCCTCAATGGTTCACGCGCGAATGCGAATGTAAAAAAAGATATCTGTCAAGATTACGATATTGTGTACCTGGTGAGGGGTATTGATTCCTTCACCCGTGATCATAGCTGGGTGGATGTGTTTGGCGAGCGGATTATGATGCAGCTGCCGGAGGAAAAGGTGCTGCCGCCTGCTGATGGGCTTGGCCGCTTTCCTTATCTAATGCAGTTTATGGACGGGAACCGAATCGATTTGACCTTAATTCCGGTTGAAAAAATGGATGAGCTTCTGCTGCCTGACAGCTTGAGTGTGCTGCTTCTCGATAAAGATGGGCTCATGGGCCCCATGCCGCCTGCCTCTGACCGGGATTATTGGGTCCAAAAGCCGACTGCTCAGGAGTTTGCAGATATCTGCAACGAGTTTTGGTGGATCAGCATGAACATCAGCAAAGGGCTTTGGCGAAGGGAGCTAACGTATGCGATGTTTATGCATGAGCAAATCAACCGCCATATGCTGATGAAGATGCTGGAATGGAAGGTCGGCATACAGACGGATTTTACAAAAAGCGCCGGGAAGGTTGGCAAGGACCTGCCGGATTTTCTAGATCAAGGGGAATGGGAGCAGTTCGAGGCTACTTATTCTGACGCTAAATTTCATAACATTTGGAATGCTCTGTTCGCGATGTGCGACCTTTTTAGGAAAAACGCGATTGAGGTCGCGGATAAGCTGGGCTTCGCCTATCATTATGAAGACGATAAAAGGGTTACCGCATTTTTGAAGCATGTGAGGAATCTGCCTGCTGATGCAGATTCTATCTATTAAAAAAATCCCCTTTGCCAGGGGATTTCTCTAGTTATTCTTCAATTCAAATGACTCAAACACAGACCAGTTCACCATTTTTTCCATAAGAATGGAAATGAACACGCCCATAATCAGCCCATTTGATATAAATGGCTGGATCAGGACTGGCAAATCAGCGAACAGCGCAGCTGGTGTGTTCATTAAACTGATACCGATCAGCACCGGAGCCGCCAGGCGAAATATCGTATTCGAGTTAAAGACTTTTCCGTTTAAGCTGTTAAAAGCCGTACCGAAAAGCTGCAGATAAGCGACAAACAGGACAGCATTTCCGACCGTAACCGGCATGCCTGCCAGCCATGTGCCCAGCGGCGGGATCAGGCCAATCACGGCCAGCAGTGCGCCCCCAAGGAAAAATGGCGTTTTCATGAAAATTCGTGTACTCTGCAAAAATCCAATGGATGATGTAAATGGCGTATACGGCACCAGTCCGAATCCGCTGCCGATCACGGTGAAAACGGCTGTAAAAAATATGGAACCACGGTACTCCCGGTGACCGGATTCTTTTTTAAAAAGTGTATCCCCTGAGCTAATTGAAGCAACTGTGTTGCTCAGGTTCATCAAACCAGCAAAGAACGTAACCGCAATAATCCCGATTTCGAGGTTAGGCGGTCCCAGCGGAAACAGCGTGAAACTCACATCTCCCGCAGCTGCGTCTTGCTGAACTTCACTCATAAAGAGCAAATCATAGCCGATCCAGCCGGCCAGCAATCCGATTAAAATTGAAAAATTGCTGACGATTCCGTTCCCTTTTAATTTTAGCAAACTGACAAAAATGACAAGGGCAAAAGAATATAAAGTGACGGGAACATCCATCGTGCCCTGTTCACTGACTTTCATCATGCCTTTGAAAAAGATAAAAATCAGCTGGAAGGTTAATAGAAACAGATAAACTGACATCACCATCGGGTTGAAAATCGTTTTTAATAGAGATATTCCATTAAATGCCGCGAGAATCAGCGTAACGGCTGAAGCTAAAAGTACTCCTGTGGCGATTCCGCCGCCTATTTCGGTATAGCTCATTCCCAGGGAGGATGCCGACAACCCCAAGTTTAAAATAACTCCCCAAAGCAAGCCGGAATGCCCCTCCATCAATGGATAGCGATGCCCTTTCCAGCCCTGAAAAATCGACGCAAGCCCTGTAAATACAAGCGAGGCTCTCAGCATCATTGCAATCGTTTCATCCGGCAGCTGGAAGACCGTTCCCACTGAAATCGGGATCATCACTGTATTCGCAAATATAAAGAAAAGCCATTGTACGGAAGAAAAGATCGTAACGGAACCAAACCGTTTATTCATGCTGCAAACACCGCTTTCAAATCTAAAAGTTTCGTCTCTCTAAAAATTAAACTAGCTATTATTATAATATAAATCCTGATAAATTTCCTTGGATTTCACTTGAAGAAAACTGGAAAATCGCTAAAAATGGCTGAATTCTGCCAAAGCGTCCGGAAACCTAGTTATATGCACTGACAAGCTCTTCCCTCTTTCAATACTATATTATGTATGAATTATTTCGGATAGGGATGTGAGAGCTTTGTCATCGGATATTCATTCTCAATCCAATCTTTTGTCTCCAAACGAACGGCAAGCTATTACACTTTGGATATCAAATATGAATAAATGGAAAAGTATGGGCATTTATAATAAGATGAAACTGGCCAAAAGAACCATGCGATTAAGGTATAAGTTGCTTGGCTATGGCCATAGCCGAATGGTTTATGACATGGGGAATGGTTATGTTTTAAAGGTGGCCACTTCAGAATGGGGCATTAGCGGGAATAAAACAGAATTTGAACTTTTTACAAAAAGTCCTCCAGAAATAAGAAACCACCTGTGCCCTGTCATACAACATGGACATGGATGGATCATCATGGAAAAAATGCCAGTGAACGTTCCTGATCACTCACGATATCAAAATAGTATTAATCAAATGCGAACTACATTTACCAGCCATGGTTTAACACCCAAAGACATCAGGAGAGCAAATTTAGCATTATCCAAAGATGGGGTCATAAAAGTCATTGATTATGGGAATTTCATCCAAAATAAATAACCCGCAAAAAGTTGCGGGCAGTTTTTTTGCAAAGGATTGTTTCTAAATAAAATGCTGCGGCATCCTGGAGCGGAATTCAACCGCTCCTTACTACTTGTTAAATAGCAACAAAGTTTGCCAAAACAGCCATTATATAAAAGCAGAAAACCAAAGTCCAAGCGTGGTGCCAACATAGTTGCCGATAATGTAGCCAATCGTTCCGACGACCAGAATGGGGCCAATCAGATCCTTCCATCCTTTCGCAATGGCCATCGCTGCAGCTGTTGTCGGACCGCCGACATTCGCATTGCTGGCAAGCAGGATTTCTTCAAGGTCATATTTTAATAGTTTGCCGGCAGTTAACGAAACGGCCATGTTCACCAGCACAATGATAAAAACGAATACCAAAAGCAGCGGAGCATTTTGAATGATCATTGGGATGGATGCCGGAATACCGATCACAACAAAAAACAAGTAAATGAGGAAGGTTCCGATTTCCTGACTTCCGTTAATCGATTCAAAGTACTTTGGAAATAACGCCAGGGCAAGGAATGTAAGGGTTGTCAGCATCAGATACCTGTCCCCGAATAGCCCATTAAGCAGATTTAGCAAGAATGATGTCTCTTCTCCGGAAGGTATAAGTCCGTCCAGGAATTCTGCTATTTTAAAAGAGACGATGACAAGCAGAAACGCGGTCCCTACGGATAATGCCATGTCCTTCAGCGAAATATCCTTCCGTTTCCAAAAGCTTTCTGCAAGCGTTTTGCCCTCTTCTCCTATACTTCCGCTTTCCACTTTTTCAACATGCGGGGCCTTAAAGCGGCTCCTGAAAAAGCTCATCGCTGGAATCATCATGAGAACAACAAAATAAATGGCCATCATTAAATTGTCTGCCACTACGGCTGAAGAGACCATTTCTCCCGGTGTTTCAAACTTTGCCGCCATAGCTGCAAAATTCACTCCCCCGCCAATATATGACGCACTGAGCATAGCGCCAATTTTATCAAGCATCGGGATATGATCCTTTAATAAAAAGAAACTGATGATCACACCTGCAACCGTCCCAATGGAGCTGATCAGAAAGATAATCAGCAAGCGGCCGCTTTCTTGCCATATTTTTTTAAAATTCACATGGAAAAGCAGGAGCGGAATGGCGAGCGGGATAATAAAAGTCCATACCGCATCATAAACAGGTGAGGCTGTAGGAATAATGCCGGTATTCGATAGAATGATCGCACCAATCAGGGCGACAATGGCACCTGAAATTTTCGCGGCCCAGTTATAGCGCTGCTCCAAATAAATACTCGCTGAAGCCCACACCACGATAATCCCCCACAAAGTCACATAATCATCAGCTTTAATCAGGGTTTGCTCCAAAACAGGATCCTCCTTTTTACAGTTTTTTACCACTATAAACATATTAACGATATCAAACAAAAAATTCAAAATATTCAATTTCGGCCCAAAAGCCCCATTCGACAAAATTCGGGTGGTACCTGGTACCATCACCATTTAATTCAAATTTTCAAAGCTTCCTCTCGAACCCGCTGCATAAATTCTTCTACCACCTTATGGTTGTTTTTTTCGCCTCCCAGCTTCAGCATGGCTCTTCCGACAAAGTTAACTCCCTTATTTTGACCTTCGTAAATAAACTTTGTATGGTTGTCATCAATTTTTAGAAGTGTAAAAGCCAGCCTGATTTCAAAGGCCTTTCCAAGGACAAATTGGATTTGCTTATGCTTTTTGGCTTCGCCATTTTCATAGTCCAATGTTTCTACGATATACGTTTCAAGGCGCTTGCCTTCTCTGTAGGTTTGCCGATGTTTCGCGCCCGCTTCCTGTTCCGTTTTTTCTATTAATGTATGCTCCTCGACCTTGGGCATTATTTTTTTGATCTGTTCGTCCAAAAACAAACTCCACACTTTTTCAATATTCGTCTCAATCATGATTTCCTCTTTCCACTCAATCACGATTCTTCCTCCCTCCCTGATTCCAAAAACACATCGATTTCTTCCATCTGAAGCCGAAGCTCCTCCATTTGCATCTGTATGAGCTCCCTTTTTTGCAGCAGTAATTTTTCCAAGTTGGCAAAGGATTCGTCTTCCATCACCGAAATCATTTCCTGGATGGTAAATCCTAATCTTCTAAGTTTTATTAAAAGGATAGCCAAGAAATAGCTTCCATCATCGTAGTACCGGTAATTGTTTTTTGGATCAATATAAGCAGGCTCGAGCAATTTCACTTCCGCATAATAGCGCAGTGTTTCTTTGGTTAAGCCAGTCATCTCGGCAAATTCACTAATCTTGTACATCATTTCCTCCCACTCCAATCATAAACTGAGGGGTGCACCACACGGTCAACAGGTATTTGAAAGATTTTTTTAATAAAAATGATGTCCCACCCCTGATAGGTAAAAACATCGCCAGCTGTAAAGCTGGCGATGTTTTTTCAGCTACCCATTTAAAAACAAGGTAGCAGACACATATTTTTTTGTAAGCGACTTATAGTACGCCGATAGGACCGTTAAAGATGCGGTCACAAGGATATTGGAGACAATGTCTTTTTGCTGGTCGGTTAATTCCTGAAAAGTCTCCAGCGTTCTCAAGGCTTCTTTTTTGATGCACTGTTCCATCTGTTCGTGCATGCTTTCCCCTACGATGTTTTGATGATGCGCTTTTTCAAAAATAGCTGCGTATGCCGAATAAAAAGGGATCGGCTCAATCACATCATCTGTCCGGTCATCAAGGTCATTGAATAAGAGAGCGAGGATTTTCCGGATAGAGTCGAAATCGAGAGTTGCTTTCAAATCCTCCACGATAAACAGCATGGCAGCCTGGTCGACCGAATACTTTTTTCCAAGCTGTGGGCTTCCTATGAGCTCCTTTACATCCCGCTTCACCCAGTTTTGCACCGCAGCTGACGATAAATTCGTAAATTCAATCTGGTTTCCCAGTGCAACAATTTCATTTATCGAAAAGCCAATTTTGTGCAAATCAGCCCTTAGCAATTTTTCGAAAATGGCAGGCATTTTTGTATCTAAGAACGCCTCCATTGTTTTATCGTTCTGTTGATGGGCAGCTTGCCACGCAATCTGGAGGATTTCTTTAGGTGAATAGGTCCCTTCCCCCTTTAATGAGTAGAGAAAATCAGCCATGCTTTTTCTCGATAGCTGGAATAATTCCAAGGTTATCAGCCCCTGCGTTCTTCTATTAGATGTCTCCATCCTAATTGTTTCCTATTTAACAGTCAATGGCTTTCCCTTTTGTTTACCCTTTTAAAACTATGGTCAGATTATTTAATTCTTGTAATTTTATTAGAAAAAATATAAAATATAGTCAGGTGACAAGTTCATATGACCTTGAAATAAAAAATTTATATATAAGGGTGAGAAAATGGGTAAGCGCATATTCTACTTTTTATTGACGAACGTACTTGTTCTATTGACGATCAGTATTATTTTCTCGCTGATTGGCGGAGGAAATTACATTAATGCCCAAGGCGGCATTGATTTCGGTGCCTTGCTGGTTGTGAGTGCTGTCATTGGTTTCTCTGGCTCCTTCATTTCACTCTTGATGTCCCGCTGGATGGCCAAGAAAATGATGAATGTCCAGGTGCTGGATCCGAATGGAGCACTATCATCAGCTGAACGCACTATTGTGGAAAAGGTTCACCGCCTATCCAGAGCAGCAGGCTTAACACATATGCCTGAGGTGGGAATCTATCATTCTCCTGAAGTGAACGCATTTGCCACTGGACCCTCTAAGAAACGCTCTCTTGTAGCGGTTTCGACCGGATTGCTGCAGGAAATGGACGACGATGCCATTGAAGGCGTCATTGCCCATGAGGTTGCACATATTGCAAACGGAGATATGGTTACCATGACACTTCTTCAAGGTGTCGTGAACACATTTGTGGTTTTCCTTGCACGAATTGCAGCATGGGTAGCATCCCGTTTTGTTAGAGAAGAAATGGCGCCAATCGTTCATTTCATTGCGGTCATCGTGTTCCAAATCGTCTTCTCAATTCTCGGCAGCCTCGTGGTCTTCGCTTATTCCCGTCACCGTGAGTTTCATGCGGACCGCGGCGGCGCAGACCTGGCAGGCAAGGACAAAATGACACATGCTCTGCAAATGCTGAAGGCTTACTCAAACCGTATCCAGGGTGAAGAGCAAACAGCGATTTCTACTTTGAAAATTAATAATAGAACCAAAGCTTCATTGTTCTCAACGCATCCGAATTTGGATGAGCGGATTAGACGTTTGAGCATGAAGTAAGAAAAAAGGACGGCAGTGTAAAATATCCTGCCGTCCTTTTTCCTTTGGGCTGTATTTTTACTAGGCTCTTTTCGTATAGATTGTTGTTTTTAGACTATAAAGCTTGCCCGT
>JAGGRA010000065.1 GCA_018613035.1 Pseudomonas sp. ISL-84
GTCACCCCCTCCTACTCGATAGGAGTGTGTTTAAATGTTCAAAAGTATTCTTTTAGCATATGACGGATCGGAGAATGCCATTAGAGCAGCTGAAAAGGTTGCTGAAATAGCCAGTGTGACTGCTGATTCTCTTGTTACAATTGTTTATGTTATTGACAGTAAGGTTTCGAAAGAAGACGTGCTTCATTATTCCTCGAAAGAAGAAGTAAATGAGAAAAGGCGACAAAGATTGCAAAAAGTAGAAGACCTTATGAATAGCAAAGGGATTGCATTTAACCATGAATTATTATACGGTGAGGCTGCTGAAACAGTGGTTGATTACGCTAATTCGCACAATTTTGATCTGGTTGCTGCCGGCAGCAGAGGATTGAATAGCCTACAGGAAATGGTTTTAGGAAGTGTAAGCCATAAAATTGCTAAACGAGTAAAAGCGCCTGTTTTAATTATAAAATAGATAAACCAAAACCTCCTGTATATGTCCAGGAGGTTTTTTGTTATTTGAAAAATGTGGAATGATGTTAAGTTGCTAACTTTTCCAGAGTTACGCAAACTACTTAAAAAGAGAGGAGGGTTTTTTTGGAGTACACATCTTATAAACAGTCCTGGTTCTACAACATAAAAGGTGATATTCTTTCCGGTATCGTAGTTGCACTTGCTCTTATACCGGAAGCCATCGCCTTTTCCATCATTGCCGGTGTAGATCCGATGGTCGGCCTTTATGCTTCATTCACCATCGCGGTTACGATTGCTTTTGTGGGAGGAAGGCCCGGAATGATTTCCGCGGCAACTGGAGCGATGGCCCTGTTATTTATCGATTTGGTAGCTGACTACGGATTGGAATATTTATTGGCAGCTACAATCTTGACAGGTGTTTTGCAGATACTTTTTGGAGTTTTTAAGCTTGCCCACTATATGAGATTTATACCTCGGTCTGTTATGGTCGGCTTTGTGAATGCTTTGGCGATTTTAATATTTACTTCACAGCTTCAGCATTTCGAAGGCGAAGGATGGATTATATATGTTTTAGTTGCAGTAACTTTAGGGATTATTTATCTCCTTCCTTATCTGACTAAAGCGGTTCCTTCTACGCTTATTGCCATCATTGCTGTTACCATCATAACAATATACATGAATATAGGAGTTCGGACGGTTGGGGACCTAGGAGCTATATCAAAAAGCCTGCCTGTATTTTTATTGCCGGAAATACAGCTGACAATCGATACGTTGATTATCATCCTTCCTTACTCTCTTGCGCTTGCGGTAGTAGGGCTGCTGGAATCGTTGCTTACTGCGGCCATTGTGGATGATATGACAGACTCTGAAAGTGATAAGGATATGGAAAGCCGCGGACAAGGAATTGCCAATATCATTACCGGCTTTTTTGGAGGGATGGCAGGTTGCGCAATGATTGGCCAATCAGTTATTAATGTAAAATCCGGCGGCAGGGGAAGGCTTTCAGCATTAGTCGCAGGTGTGTTTTTAATGTTCTTAATTGTGGTCTTAGGTGATATTGTTGTTCGGATTCCAATGGCAGCGCTGGCCGGAGTAATGATTATGGTTTCTATAAGTACATTTGATTGGAACTCACTAAAGACCATTCACCTCCTTCCAAAAACGGATGCAGCAGTGATGGTTGTTACAGTTTTGACCGTAGTATTAACTCATAACTTGGCTATCGGTGTTTTTACCGGTATTCTGCTAAGTGCGATCTTTTTTGTTTCCAAAATATCGAAAGTTCATGTCAGTAGTAAGCTAGAGGGAAATACACGGGTTTATCAAGTAAAAGGAGAACTGTTTTTTGCTTCTGTAACTGAATTTATTAAGCAATTTGATTATAAAGAAGATGCAGCTGGCGTCGAAATTGATCTTAGCAGGGCCCATTTGTGGGATGATTCCGCTGTTGTAGCAATAGATAAAATTGTATATCGATTTGAGGAAAACGGGAATCATGTTAAGGTGAGCGGATTGAACGAAGACAGTTCAGAATTAGTTGGAAAACTGGCAAATAAGCTCGGTTCCCATTAAGGAGGTTTGGCAATGTATAAAAAAATTCTGCTGGCTGCAGATGGCTCAGAACACTCGAAGCGTGCGGCCGAACATGCCATCAAGATTGCGAAGTGTGACAATGAAACCCAAATAAAAGTGGTCTATGTTGTTGACGGAGATCGATCAAAAGCGGATGTCCTAAAGAACTGGAACTCTGCGGATTTTGGGGATAGGCGCAAAGACCGGATGAGAGAGGTAGAGAGAAAGGCCCAAGAGGCAAATGTAAACTATGAAATCATCGTCCTCCATGGTGAACCAGGTCCGACCATTGTAGAATACGTTAATAAAAATAAATTTGATTTAGTGGTCATTGGAAGCCGAGGGTTGAACGGTCTTCAGGAACTAGTTTTAGGTGGAGTTAGCCATAAGGTAGCAAAAAGAGCTGAATGTCCGGTGCTAATAGTTAAATAATGAAGGACTAGCTAAATGCTGGTTCTTTTTTTATTATGTATGCGTTTACATTTACACACAATGTCATTTATAATTAGTTTAATAATTCAGAAAACTATACGTCAAAATCATAATTTTGACACACATTTCTGTTTTGACGTATTGAAACAGCCACTTTTAAAAAATAAGATTAATTAAAAAACAATTATAGACTTTTTCTCAGGGGTGAAGGTATGTTTAATAGAGTACTTATAGCAGCAGATGGTTCTGACCATTCCATACGTTGTGCAAAGAAAGCAATACATTTAGCTGAACAGAATCCAGATGCTGAATTTACTGTTGTATATGCGATTGATGGGCAGACATCCAAAGAAGACATCCTTCACCATTACGAAAAATCCGTTGTGGATGAAAAGAGAAAACGCCGCTTGGAGCCAATTAAAAACCTTCTTAAAGAAAAAGGTCTATCTTATGAAATAAAATTTTTACATGGAGAGCCAGGCCCAGCTATTGTGGATTACGCTAATAAAGGAAATTATGACATTGTTGTAGTCGGCAGTCGAGGATTAAACGCCTTGCAGGAAATGGTCCTGGGGAGTGTGAGTCATAAAATAGCTAAACGGGTTAAAGCGCCTGTTATGATAGTAAAATGAACACAGACAATGTCTGTGTTTTTTATTGCCTATTAAGTATTTAGTACCTGGTGGTTTGCAAAATTGGGATTGTTATCCATGATTTTAGGTTATTGGTGTTTTTTAAATGATATAATTAAATGAGATAGATGTTTTTGCACTAATTAGAAAGTAAATATTATATAAATCTAAACAGTCCCTAAATTAAGGGATTAAATAAAATTTAAACTAAAAGGAGTTGAATGAATGGCTATAAAAAAAGAGAATAAGGTTAAAATTTTTGCCTTAGGTGGCCTTGGGGAAATTGGGAAGAATACATATGTTATTGAATATATGGATGAAATGGTCTTGATAGACTGCGGCATTAAGTTCCCGGATAATGAACTGCTTGGAATTGATTACGTATTGGCAGATTACACCTATCTTAAACAAAATAGAGAAAAGCTTAAAGGCATTTTCATTACTCATGGCCATGAAGATCACATAGGGGGAATCCCATTTTTGTTCCGTGATGTGCAAGCACCGATTTATGCCGGGGATTTTGCGATCGAATTGATTAAAAGCAAGCTGGCTGAGCATCGAATAAAAGGCGCGCGGTTTCAGCAGATTGATAATGAAACGGTTGTTCAATTGAAGAACCTGAAAGTACGGTTTTTCCGAACAACGCATAGTATTGCCGATTCTTTTGGTGTTGTGGTGTCAACACCTGAAGGGAATATTGTTCACACGGGAGATTTCAAGTTTGATTTAACACCCGTCGGAGCGGAAACTGATTTTCATAAAATTGCAGAAATTAGCAAGGAAGGGGTGCTTTGCTTATTATCAGATAGTACTAATAGTGAAGTTCCTGGCTTTTCTTTATCGGAAAAGAAAGTAGCTGAAGCGATTGAAGAAGTTTTTCAAAATGCGGATGGCAGAGTCATTTTCGCTACATTTGCATCTAATATTGACCGTATCCAGCAAGTGGTCCAATCATCTCTAAAACACGAACGGAAAATAGCCGTTGTGGGCAGAAGCATGGAGAAGACTCTTGAAATCGGAAGAAGGCTTGGGTACATATCAGCTCCCGATAGGGCTTTTATTCATATAAAAGATATTGGCCAGCTTTTAAGTAATGAAGTGACGATTATCTGTACAGGAAGCCAGGGCGAACCAATGGCTGCTTTATCACGGATTGCGAATGGGAATCACAGGCAGATACAAGTAATCCCAGGAGATAAAATAGTCTTTTCATCCTCCCCTATCCCCGGGAATGGAATAAGTATAAGCAGGGTTATGGACAAATTGCTTCGTGCCGGTGCTGAGATCATCCACCATAGAATAAGTGAAGTGCATACATCAGGACATGGGATGCAGGAAGAACAAAAGCTAATGCTGCGCTTAGTAAAACCTAAATTTTTTATTCCCATCCATGGGGAGTACAGAATGCTAAAAGAACATGTTCGCTTAGCAGCCGCTTGCGGAATCTCAAGCGAAAACTGTTTTATTCTTGATAATGGAGACGTCTTAGAGTTAACATCTGAAAGTGCACAAATAACTGATACAGTGCCAGCGCAGCCTGTATATGTCGATGGAAATGGAATCGGGGATATCGGGAACATTGTCCTGCGGGATAGAAGGATCCTATCCGAAGAAGGGTTAGTCATTGTAACCTTAGCAATTGAAAAAAATACTCGTAAGCTGGCAGCAAAACCAGCTATTGTTACCAGAGGATTTGTTTATATAAGGGAATCCGGCAGCCTTATTAATGACCTTGAAGAGATTGTTAAGGATAAAGTTATAACTGAACTAGCTGAAGGAACTAAAGATTGGACAAATCTAAAAAGGGTTATAATTGATGCCTCGCAGCCATTTTTGTTTAATAAAACAGGGCGGCGTCCGATGATACTGCCGTTTATTATGGAAATATAGGGATCTTGAAGGAGTAATACTGACCGGGTAATTTTAAGGCGTAAAACAATATTTAATAGAAAAAAAGGGACCGCAGTGGTCCCTTTTTATTTTCCGAGATATCGGTACAGAGTAGACTTGCTTATTCCTGTTTCATTTTTAATTTCTGCTAAGCTATACTCTTTGCTTTGATACATTGCAATAGCTCTCTTCACATTTTCGTCGGGTATTTTTGGCCTCCCAGGAACGATTCCTTTCTGTTTTGCTTCATTAATGCCTTCCTTGGTTTTTTCACTAATAATATCGGATTCAAATTCTACAATGTGTAAAACAATGTCTTTAAACGAACCCTTTATATTTTTACTTGTATCAATCCCTTCCTTAAGGGACAGAAAATGAGCTCCTTTACCCTCTATAGCGCTTAATAGCTCCACAAGATGCCGTGCAGAATCTGCAAATGCAAAGAGCTTCCCAACAACGACTTTGTCTCCTGGATTAAGGCTGTTTATTATATTTTTAAGGTTTATTCTCTGTTTAGAGGAAAAGTGAGCCTCACTTACGATTTTGTCGCAGTTCATATTTGTAAGAAGCATATGTTGTTCTTCACAGTTTGGATCACTTGAATACGGTCTTGCATATCCAATCAGCATTACCAGCACTCCCCTGACTGTCAATCGTTCATATGACTATCATACCATATGGATAATTACCAGTACCAAAATGGTTCATTTTTGGGACGATTCGTGTTAAACTCTTTTTATCTTTTATTGAACTTCAAATTACAGCTTTTAATTTGGATTATAACCCAATCCTCATTTAGAAGACTAATTTGCAGACATGGCTGTCAAAACTGGCCATTAAAGAAAGAAGGGTAGAAATGAAAATACTATTAAATAAAAGGGTAACTAATAAATTTGCTTTCTTTTTCTTAACTGCAGTTGTATTCCTTTGGTTAAAGACCTACTTTGTTCAATTAACACAATTTAATTTGGGAATTGAAAATACCATCCAACAAATTTTACTATTTTTAAATCCGCTGGGTTCGTCTCTATTATTTTTAGGTTTTGCTTTTTTATTTTTAAAGCGTAAAAAGTATATCTCACTAATTTTAATTGATTTATTAATGTCGTTCCTATTATATGCAAATGTTTTATATTATCGCTTTTTCAATGATTTTATAACATTGCCGACTTTAACGCAGACCCAAAACTTTGGAGATGTTAGCGGCAGCATTGGTACTCTTTTAAAACCTTGGGATGTGTTATTCTTTGCAGATGTAATTCTGCTTCTGGTTTTTCTTTCATTCAATTTTAAGAGATTAGAAGTAAGGAAGATAGCTACGCGAAAGGTAACCGCTTTGCTGCTGATTGCTTTAAGTATATCAGGCATAAATCTGGCAATTGCAGAAGTGGACCGTCCTCAATTATTAACAAGAGGATTTGATCGCAATTACATTGTAAAATATTTAGGGATGTACAATTATACAATTTATGATGCTGTCCAAAGTACAAAAGCCACCGCACAGAGGGTTTTAGCAGACAGTAATGATACAACGGAGATTATAAACTTTACAAAATCAAATCATGCTGAGCCAAATCCGGAATACTTTGGTGCAGGTAAAGGGATGAATGTTATCTATGTGCACATGGAATCCATTCAAAATTTCCTTATTGATTACGAATTGCACGGTGAAGAGGTTACACCGTTCTTAAATTCCTTAACGAACGAAGAGAATACACTTTACTTTGATAATTTCTTTCATCAAACAGCTCAAGGGAAAACAGCTGATGCTGAATTTATGGTAGCAAATTCGCTATATGGATTGCCTCAAGGTTCAGCTTTTACAACAAAAGGTTTAAATACCTATCAAGCTGCGCCTGCAATCTTAAGCCAGCAGCAGGAGTACACATCTGCTGTGTTCCATGGGAATACAGGAAGCTTTTGGAACCGTGATGAAATTTATAAATCACTGGGATATGATAAGTTTTATGATTCCAGTTATTTTGAAATGAATCCGGATGATCTAGCTGATTATGGTTTAATGGACAAACCATTTTTTGAACAATCCATGCCTTATTTAGAATCATTGCCTCAGCCGTTTTACGCAAATTTTATTACGGTTACTCATCATTTTCCGTTTACAATTGATGAAGAAGAAGCAACGCTTGGAAAGCATACTACAGGAAATAAAACCGTAGATAATTACTTCCAGACAGCGAGATATGCAGATGAAGCTCTAGAACAATTCTTCGCGTACTTAAAGGGAACAGGTTTATATGATAATTCCATTATTATCATGTATGGCGATCACTACGGAATATCTAACAATCACAACAAGGCAATGAAGGAAGTAATCGGAAAAGAAATTACCCCGTTTGAAAGTGCGGGATTGCAGCGTACCCCTTTATTCATTCGTGTACCGGGAATGGATGGCGGAGTTAACCATGAGTTCGCAGGACAAATTGATCTCCTTCCGACCCTTCTTCATTTGCTGGGTATCGACACAAAGGAATACGTACATTTTGGAACAGATCTACTATCTGAACAGCATGATGATCTTGTTCCATTTAGAAACGGAGATTTTGTGAGTCCTACCATCACTTCTGCGGACGGCAAATATTATGATTCAACTACTGGACAATTGCTGGAAGAAGAGCGATTAGAGGAAGCTAAAAAACTCCAGGAAATTACGGAGCAAAAACTGGCACTCTCAGATAAGGTTGTAAATGGGGATCTGCTGCGCTTCTATACTCCTGAGAATTTTACTCCAGTTGACCGTTCTCAATACAACTATAATCAGTCTAAAGAGAAAAAAAACAAGGAATAGTGCAGAAGCAAAAGACTGTCAGGTGATTACTTGACGGTCTTTTGCTTGGGAATGCTTTTTCTATTTAAATTGGCGATAAAACTCTTTTTTCGCGTCCGGAGACATAAACCCCATTCACCCTCCAGGCTATAAAAAATCCTAGGCTCAACCCTTTTTATTACGATCCCAGTCCATCTCTGCTTTACCAGGTTAAAATAGGGTTCTCCATTCCCGTAGTAACACATGATAATTCAACAAAATAAACTTAGATAAAGTAGTGATATGATACTCTTGTATTGCTACATTTTTAATAAAGAGGAAAAGCCTCAACTTCTCAAAATGAAGTTGAGGCAGTGTTTTCTATTTATTGATTATCCCATTGTGATATTACTTCTCTTTCCAAAATCTCTGAAACACTTCGAGCTGCCATTTCGAACACCCTTTCAGCTGCCTCTTTTTCACTGTAATAGTTCAGGAAATGTTTAAACCAACCAATAGTCGATTGATGTTCGAACAAGGGGCCATGTGTAGAAATATAACTTTTTAAGCCCTTATTGACTTTGTCATCTATTAAAGCTCTTTCGTAATCATCATTCACATTATTTTTTAGTTCATTCCACTTCTGCCCCATTTCAAAAAGTGTAAACCCTCTTTTGCTCCATCTCCAAAAGTAATAATTACGCCGCTTTGTTTCTGTATATCGTTGTTCGGTAAAAGGTTGGTCACCATAATTCTCTTGATCCATTGCTTCTGAAATATTTGCTATTTCTAAAGGAAGGGTGTGAGTAGTCTGGAATAAAAAATTTTTCAATTCATTTTTTTCGGATGGCTTTTCAATATAGGGATTTCCCCAATTATTTTCCTTGATCTTTTTAAAAACCTTATTTTCGATGTAAATGTCAACTAATGGGTCCACGTGTATCCGGGCAGATAAAATTAAAGAGTAAAGATAATTAATAGTTTTAAATGCAGCAGTAATTTGAAGGTCTTCAACATTATCCTCACGAAGCTCCTTTTTCTGAAGCCATCTGGTAGTTCTCCATACACCATAATGTGAAAAAGTGAAAATAAGCAAGTAGTTGTTTAAATTCGGATTCAGGCTACAGAGAAGACATATTCTTTTTAGATCGTATTCTAAGCAGCTTCTTGTCTGGGGAATCTTATCGAAATCAAAATAATGAATTTCTCGTTCATCCCAAAATTGTTTTAAAGGCAAGCGAACAGAAAAGTGATATTTTTTCCTTAATAGGAAGCAACATTCTTGTAATCGCCTATTGTATTGAAGGTTATTAATCATAGATTTAGTCAAATATTTCATTAATTTAAATCTCCTTTTAAAGCAAAAAAAATAAATTCAAAGGAACTCATTTCACTTAAAAACAACTTATAATACCTTATCATAAAAGGCGGAATATTTGAAATTTTATTGTTAACCCATCTAGAAATTAAGGGTTTTTTCTTAATTTCTATAAAAATATTTCAATGTATCTGAGATTATAAGGGCATACCGGAGGTGATTAACAATGGGAAACAACCTATTAACGGTACCTGAGGTAGCTAAAATATTAAGTGTTAGTTCCGAACGTGCCTATTCGCTAGCGAGAAGAGGAATACTTCCAACAGTAAAAATAGGAAGACAAATTCGTGTTGATGAAGGAAAACTTAATGATTGGATTGACAAAGGTGGCTCAGCACTGCAAGGAGGTTGGAAGCATTCAATTAACTAGTCGTATGAGGTGATGTTCCAATGGACTATATCCCGGGTGGATACGTAATGCTTGCAAGAAAAATAAGAGGTTCTCCTTTATGGAAAAGTTTAAAAGCAACTCATCGCCTAGTCTTGATCGAACTTCTGCTTCAAGCACAATTCCAAGATAATGAAGTTGTTCGCAATGGCGAAATACTTTTCCTTAAAAGAGGACAAGTTGCCACTTCATATCAACAGCTCGTAAATGATATTGGAGACAAGGATGTCACAGTAAAAGTTGTGCGTAACGCTGTTGGAAAATTGGTAAAACACAACTTTTTGACAAAGGACGAGGCAAAGAGTAGGGCAAAGAAAGGTTTGCTTTTAACCATTGTAAATTACGAGGTTTATCAGGATCCCCAAAATTATGTGGCCAAAGAAGTGATCAAAGAAACCGGCAGTGTCAGGGCAAAGCAAGGGCAAAGCAAGGGCAAAGCGGGGGCAATAAATAATAAAGAAAAAAAGGTGATAAATGAAAATATACCTTATAGCGAAATTATTCACTTTTTAAATGAAGCGGGGAACAAAAATTTTCGTTCAACTGGTAAACACACAAGAAGTCTTATCAAGGAGCGATGGAATGAAGGTTTCAGGTTAGAAGATTTTAAGCATGTTACCAAGGTAAAAGCAGAAGAATGGCTTGGTGGCCAATATGAAAGTTATTTGAGGCCGGCCACACTATTCGGGAACAAATTTGAAGGTTATCTGAATCAACAATTGATTCATAAGTCGAAGCGACCGGGGAATTTGGAAGCATTAAGAGAGGAGGCCATGAAGGCAGATGAAGAGAGTGGAAGTGATTGATGTTTTGGAACATTTGACACTGATTTATCCTAACAGGTTTGAAGCAGACCAAAAAATGGTTGAGGCTTGGTATTTTCATTTGAAAAGTTATGACAAGGATGCAGTTATGGCAAATTTGCTTGATTACGCAAGGCATAATCGTTATCCTCCGACAATTTCTGACTTAACATACCAGGGTCGAAGCTTAACTGATTTCGACTATAAAAGAATTTTCGGCAGCGGGGAGGAATAATGTGTTTCGGAGAATTGAGCAACAGATACAAAATGAACAGTTTTTCTTAGGTTCAATTTTACAGGATTGGAGTTTAATTGAAGAAGCATCTTTGCAGCCCAAGCACTTTTATCATAATCAGCACAAGGCATTATTCACCAAAATGTTAGAACTAAAAAAACAAGGTCAGCGAGTAGATTTATATGTAATGTCACAGCTTGGCGATAGTGCAATTGATTCGTTTGGTGGGTTCTCGTATTTATCCGAACTTGCATCTTGTGTTCCCTCAATCAGCATTTTCTATAAGTATCAAGAACAAATCTATAGTTTTTGGATGATTCAGCAGGCAAAAGAATCTGTAAACAAGTTTTTAGAAGAAGCAGAAGATGTAATTGATCCCATTTTATTAATGGAACTCCTTGAGAGGCTAAGTGCTCTTGAATTAGACATCGTTAAAGGCAGGGAGTCATTTAGAGAACTTATGGCAGCCCGCTATGAAGAACATCTCAGCAGCCCTGAAAGCGGTCTTAGTGGTGTAGATACTGGGTATCCAAATTTGAATGTTTTAACGGATGGTTGGCAACACGGAGATTTAATTATTATAGGGGCCCGGCCTTCTATGGGGAAAACAGCATTTGCGCTAAACATAGTGCTTAACGGCTGTAGAAAGGACAATATTAAAGCAATGTTTTTTAGTCTTGAGATGTCTAAAGAACAAATTGTTGATAGATTGATAGCACTTGCAGGGGAAATTAATCTTATGAAAATGAAGAATCCGAATAAACATTTTTCACAAGATGATTGGAATCGATATCACAGGGCGGTAGCTATATTGGATAAATTACACCTCGAGACCAGCCTTGAAAACTCAGTTCCTGCTATGAGGGCTTTAATCCGCAAAAGCGTTAGGGAGAATCGCAACAAAAAGCACGTGATCATAATTGACTTTTTAACGTTAATAAAACCAACCAAAAGAGGGACAAGCCGTCATCATGAAATTGAACAAATTGTTCTTGATTTAAAAAGAATGGCAGTTGAATTAAAGGTCCCCATTATTGTTTTAGCGCAACTGAGCAGGCAAATTGAACAACGCCAAGATCGGCGGCCTTTAATGAGTGATCTTCGAGAATCAGGAGCAATCGAACAAACTGCAGATATGATACTTTTTCTTTACCGGGACGATTACTACAATCAATCGGAAAAAAGGAAAGGAATAACGGAAATCCATGTGGCCAAGAACCGTAATGGAGCAATTGGCAAATTGGAAATGCGTTTTATCCGTGAAACAAATGTTTTCAAACCGCTTAATGAATTGAGAATAGGAGGGCGTCATGAATAGCTGGCATGTTTATGAAATCTTAAAAAAACATAACGGGAATATATGTTTAAGAGAATTAGAGGATAGGTGTGTAACCATATCCACACTGGAATTATGCGAAGGAATTCATGAGTGGCTCTTATTGCGAAGAAGAGAGTCAAATATGGAAAACACAATATAAAAAAGAGGCCTTCCCTCAGAAGGATGGGGAGAGCCGCAATCAGTTCTTTTACCTAAGTAAATATTAACACAGGTTTTGGTGCTTAAAAAGCCTTATCTAAGTAATTCCGGAGGTGATAGCATTGCCATATAAAGACCCTGAAAAACGGAAGGCTTACGATCGAGAATATAAAAGGGTGCAAAGGGCTGGGGAGTCAAACCCCAGTCAAGCCCTGGTACCTCTGTCATTTAGACTAAAAACAGCCCAGGACATACTGTCTTTATTAGAAAATCAAATTAATGCAGTCCATCAAGATAAAACAGCGGGAACCTTGGAAAAAGCCCGGACAATTGGATACTTAGCAAGTATCACTTTAAAAGCTGTTGAAATTTCAGATATGGCTGCAAGAGTTGAGGCCCTCGAATCTGTATTAAAAGGGAGGATGTCAGGGTGAAGTCCCTTACGAAGTTATATAACAAGTTAACACCCTCTGAAAGGTTTAGGCTAACGCTTGATGCCTTGGCAAGAGATGATGAAGTAGAAGCAGAACGGTTAGCAGGAACTTGCCCACATGGAGTATACAAAATGAAAGATACAGATTTTACTGATTTGCTGGAGGGGAGCCTCAAAGTCATATTAGTTTTCAATTGTCTGTGGTCAGAAGCATATTATGGATATATCATTGCGGATCAGTCTCTAAAATATCACCTGGAATCACTACAGGGGGTTATTAAGCATTATGTTACAGGGGCAAATCAAAATTGGAATGAAAGCAACAATAGAAAACCTCCATTTGATATAGAAGGAAGGGCGCCAACTGAAAATGAGATTAATGAGATTGCTTTGATGGGTGCATTAGAAAAGATACCTAATTCAATACTTGATCATTTTTACTGGACAGTTGGCCACGTAAAAGGGGTATATGAAGGATTCTATGAATTCTGTAGCCGAATAAACATTCAACCCGAGATATTGGTTACAAGTTGGTATGCCCCATTAATGGACCAGCTTAAGACCGTCGAGGCCTTATTAGATGGGGATATTGAAATAAATCAGGAATCAAAAGAGGTAACAATGAAGGTTTTGTCTCAATATCTGAATGGAACAGTATATCCCGAAAAGGAGAGGAATAATTATTAAAAGTATTGATAAGTATCCAGATGTGTTAAATGTCGAGGATATCCAAAAGATTTTAGGAATTGGCAGACGGCAAGCCTATGAATTGGTATCTTCAGGGGAGTTCCATACTGTTAGAGTCGGCAGAAGAATAAAAGTATTTAAGGCCGTTTTTGTCAGCTGGCTTTATGGAAATGACATTGACTATGGTAATAATTAACAACCGCAATTGCACTATTGATTGCGTTAATGATTTAAATATATATTTAAAAGTGGCATACTGTCACATCTCAAAAAAGAGATGTGCTTAAAAGGCACTCTCATATCCAAGTAAGAGAAAAGTGCTATTTCCGTAAAATCGGAAGTAGCACTTTTCTCTAAAATTAAGGAGAGAGATGCAAGTGAAAGGATCTGTAAAAAAGGAAGGGAAAAGCTGGTACTATGTTTTTTCCTTGCCTAATGCTAATGGCGAACGTAAGCAAAAGAAAAAAAGGGGATTTAAGACGAAAAAAGAAGCTCAAATGGCTTTAGCAGAAGCAATCAATGCTGTTAATAAAGGGTCTTATATCGAGCCTTCTACAGTTCTTTATAAAGACTATCTAGAACAGTGGTTTAAGACAAAACAAAACAGCATTGGTGTCCAAACCGCTAGAGTTTATAAAGACCATCTCAATGGCAAGATAATACCCTGTTTAGGAAAGGTAATGTTATCTAAACTTACAGCGATCCAGATACAAACCTTCATTAATGGTCTTTCCCAGGCCGGATTAAGAAGCTCGACAGTAAAAAAGACGTTTGAAATAATAAGAAACTCACTCGAACACGCAGTGGATTTTGAAATGATTCCTAAAAATCCTGCAAAAAAGGTTAAGCTGCCAAAATCAAATAAAAAAGAAATGAATATTTGGAATGAAAATGAAGTGAATTGTTTCCTTGAGGTTGCGAAAAAGGATCCAATTTATATAGTTTTCATATTGGCATTAACAACAGGAATGCGGCAGGGCGAGATATTAGGTGTGCGTTGGAAGGATGTTGACTTGGAGAAGGGGCTAATAAATATCCAGCAAACATTAAGCCATGATGGAAAAACCTTTTTGAGTGGAGCAAAAACTAAATCCAGTTTAAGAACGATAAATTTGTCATTGGCGACAATAAATCATCTTAAACGGCGCAAAAGGATTGTTTCAAAAGAAAAGCTGAGCTTGGGTCCCGAATACCAGGACTTTGATTTGATAGCGTGCACGCAACATGGGACGCCATTAAACCCCGCAAATGTAAGAAGGTCGTTTAATAGGCTAATTAATTTAGCAGATGTTCCAAAAATACGCTTTCATGATTTAAGGCACACTCATGCAACCCTGCTTCTTTCAAAAGGTGTGAATGTAAAAGTTATTTCCGAACGATTAGGGCACAGCGATATCAAAGTAACATTGGAAACTTATTCGCATGTCCTTCCAACCATGCAAGAAGAAGCTGTTAAACATTTAGACGAAATCATTCGATGAGTTAACTGTGACCAAAGTGTGACCAAAAGTGCATATTTGGCTTAGGTTTTTACAAATTAGAAGGCATAAAAAAAGGAGAAAAGCCTTCTATATCAAGGCTTTCTCCCTTTGTTTTCTGTATGGAGAATAGGGGGCTCGAACCCCTGACCTCAACGCTGCCAGCGTTGCGCTCTCCCAGCTGAGCTAATCCCCCGGGTGGTTGGTACAAGAAAAATTATAACCACATCGGAGTCTGCTTGCAAGAGGGATTTTAAAAAAATTTTCAATTTTATTGCATGCTGTCAATTTCCATGCATTGAACACCCTTAATATTCGATACGCTGTAATATACATCCGTGGTTCTTCTTTTATAGTCAACCGCTACAATGAGCTGGACAAGGTGCTGCTGTTCTTCCTCCAGATCTTTTATCCGAATATGCTTGATAGATATGTCGAGATCCTTAACTGCCGGGATGATGTCGGCGATGTTTGCTTTATCCTTTACTTTCAGCTGAAGAGTAATTTCTTTTTCCCTTAATTGTCGAGGTCCGATTAAGCCCATTACCAAAGGAACTACTTCGACAGAGATGATGAGCAAAGCGACTCCAGCCATAGCTTCAATATAGAATCCAGCTCCAACTGCAATGCCGATGCCAGCCGCTCCCCAGATTAAAGCTGCGGTGGTTAGTCCTGAGATGCTATCATTTCCTCTTCGTAAAATAACACCTGCACCCAGGAAGCCTATACCTGAAACGATCTGTGCTGCCAAACGAAGCGGATCCATCGTTATGTTGATGTCATCATTCCCAGGGAACATATAAGCTGATTCGATGGATACAATCGTCAGCAAACAGCTGACAATTGAAATAACCAAACTTGTTTTTAAACCAACAGGCTTTCTTTTTAATTCCCGCTCAAGCCCAATGACGAGGCCCAAGACAGCTGAAATCCCCAATTTCATTAAAATTTCTATCTCTAAACTGCTCATGCTATCTCCCGCTTTTTTAATGTATTATATATCCAATATGATTTCATTTAAATCCTTAAAAAGAAAATAATAAAAGCATAGTAAAAGTTCAACAGTACGTTGTAAAATAGTTTATACCCTAAAATTCAGGAAACAGAAACAAGGAGTAATGAAAATGTCAGATACAAAAGTAAACCCTTATGTCGCTCTTGCGATTGGTGTTATTTCCGTCTCCACATCGGCCATTCTTGTGAAAGTATCCAGTGCTCCATCAGGCGTAATTGCCTTTTACCGGCTCTTTTTTTCTGTCCTTTTCATGTTGCCTGTATTTCTTATAAAATATGTTCCGGAACTTCGTCTTATTACAAGGCGGTATTGGATCTACTCAATCATTGCCGGTGTGTTTTTAGCATTCCACTTTATTCTTTGGTTTGAATCGTTAAATTACACATCAGTAGCAAGTTCTACTGTACTCGTCACCCTGCAGCCACTATTTGCTTTTGCGGGAACGTATTTCTTTTTTAAAGAAAAGTTTACCTGGAAAGCGATCTTAAGCGGGCTATTGGCTATAGGCGGAAGTGTCATTATAAGCTGGGGTGATTTCAAAATAAGCGGTTCTGCTTTATTTGGGGATATCCTGGCACTCATTGCCTGTGCTTTGGTAACGGCTTACTTGATGTTCGGGCAGACTGTGAGAAAAAGACTTTCGCTTATAACTTACACTTTTGTTGTATATAGCATAAGCACTGTTACATTGCTGTTGTATGTACTTATCGTACAGGAGCCATTATTGCCGTATGGAACGAGTGATTGGGTATATTTTATTTTGCTGGCCCTCATTCCAACATTGCTTGGACACACATTGTTTAATTGGTCGTTAAAATGGCTTAGCACCTCAACCATCTCCATGGCCATTCTATTTGAACCAGTTGGTGCCGCTGTATTAGCTTATTACCTCCTGCAGGAGTCGGTTGTTTGGACCCAGTTTCTTGGAGGATCCATTGTAATAGGAGGAATCTCTCTTTTCTTATTGGATGAGAGAAGAATCCGCATGAAGGAATTAAAGAAAAAAACAACGATTTCCGGGTAAGGGGAGAAACAATGGCTGTTATTCGCAGAGCGATGTTGAAGGATGCAAGAGTTATTGCAGAAGTACATGTGAAAAGCTGGAAGGAAACCTATAAAGGGATTTTGGATCAGAATTTTTTAGAAAACCTTAAAGTTGAAAGCCGTGAAAAACTTTGGCTGGAATCTCTCGGTACCAAGAGAGAGAATGAATTTGTTTTTGCAGCAGAAACTGAAGAAGGAAAAATTGTTGGGTTTGCATCAGTGGGCCCTGAGCGGTCGAAACGGTTTGATGCAGATGGTGAGTTATACGCGATCTACCTTTTAGAAAATTACCAAGGAAACCAGATAGGAACCAAGCTTTTTTTGTCTGGTGTCAAAGAGCTTTCGAAAGCGGGATTCAGATCTGTCCTTGTTTGGGTGCTTGCAGATAATAAAAGCAGGCAGTTCTATGAGAATTTCCATCCGGAGAAAGCAGATGAAGAGGAAATAACGATAGCGGGCACAAGATGTGTGGAAGTTGCTTATGTGTGGAGTGATATAAAAGGTCTTATTAATAGTTTAGAAAAAAGTATTCAATAAATTTCTTTATAAAAAAATCTCCCGCAAAGTGGGAGATTTTTTTATATAAATACATACGTTAGTCCGGAGAAAATAAATGCTGCTGTAACCGAAAGTATGAAGGTGCCCCCATAGACCTCTTCATCGGAATTCGCTATTTTAATTCCTTCTGCATACGCATAAGCAAACAGATATACTGCCATGATTACTGATAGATATAGTGCTGCGGTTTCCAGCATAATTCACACCTTCCGTTTTAATAGTAGAGTTAATAGATTTTATGAAGTTTAGACAAAAACTATTACTATTTCTTAATTCCTCTAATGGGTATATGGATAAAATATAGTGTGGAAAAAGTGTATAAAGTTATCCACATCTTGTGTATAACCTTGTTGACAACTTATATTAAAGGGAGTGAAAAGTGGATAAGTATGTGGGTATATGAGCGAGAACACTACTAAATTGCGTTCTTACCTATATAATGTTAGTGGACGGCAGAATAGAACAGTGAAAAAACGGAATATTTATTCAGAGGTTAAATCAAGAAGTTGAGTTTCTGATGAATAACATTATATAGAGGGAAGAATGAACGTTATAGTTTATATACCTAATTAATAGAGAAGTAAACTTTTTTCAAAAATTATATTGCAAACATTTCTTATGCATGGTATATTAATTCTTGTCCTCAGCGAGACAAGTTAAACAACTTAATTCACTTAAAAAAGTTGTTGACTTTTAATCGGGTGACATGTTATATTAATAAAGTCGCTTCTGAGCGATAAGGCAAAATATAACAAAGAGAAAATTGATCTTTGAAAACTGAACGAACAAAAACGTCAACGTTAATTCTTTAGTCTTTTTTGAAAAGACAACAGCGGATCGTCGATTAAGAACGCCACGTCCTGTGGCAACATCGACGTCAACACATCCGTGTGTAAATGAGCTTAATCAACTCTTA
>JAGGRA010000066.1:0-4010 GCA_018613035.1 Pseudomonas sp. ISL-84
CCTGCGGGAGTGCGGATCAAAGGGAGACCCCACAGGAGCAAAGCGACGAGGAGGCACCCGGACCGCCCGCGGAAAGGGAGGCCTGCAGCGGAAATCAACAGGCCAATTTAACAGAGGAAAATTATTTCTGATTTCTTAGCATTTCATCCACCGTGTTTCTCATCGCGAAAATCACCGTTTTTTTGTAACGTGCAGCGATACGCAGTACTCTTATTTGCTCAGACCTGGAAAGGTTTTTAAAGCGATGCTCTTGTTTTAAAAAGGTACGGGCGATTGACCAGCTGGCAGGCATTAAGGGGAAGTCATCCAGAGGCTGCTTGTTCCTCAATCGATAAAACCACGATAGGATCCCGGCAGAATCGCTTTTATCAACAATGCATGGGGCATAAATGTTTTTAGTGTGTTTCTTCAGGGATTCCAATCGTTCTTGCCCGCTAACAATCATGTAGGTATTATCCTTCCGATTCTTTTTGACCACCAAAACAAACATACAGTCCCACATTAATCTCTGAAGCCTCTTAAAACGCTCTGTCATTTTCAGCGATAAATCCGGCTTGATCTTGTTCAGAGGGATATACTCGATGGTAAATTTCATACATGGCCCCCTCCTGTTTGATTTCTGTCCTCTTCTCATTTTCTTAGAGTTCCCAGCAGGTGTATTGTTCAGTTAATGAGTATTTTTTCTAATCAATAAACAAATTTCTTTTATAAATGTATGAAAATAACCGCATGTCACATTCGAATCAAAATGCTCTGTTAAAGCTAATTGTTGTTTTTAGCACCCTGTTGATTGGAGCGGAAGGCACGAGACTCCTGCGGGAGTGCGTATCAAAGGGAGACCCCGCAGGAGCANNATCAACAGGCCAATTAACAGAGCCTTATTATTAAAATCTGTAAAACTTACCCTTGTTTACCGCTCCAATAAACAGAGTGCAAAAAAGAGCTTTAACATAGCAAAAAGAAAATCAGATCTTACTCATCAACGCTATGTTTAAAAGGCTTAACACCTGTTATTTTAATAACTAAATATAGGAATAAAGCAAAGACTGCTTCAGTCGCACCGCCACGCCCTCTGCTATTGCCTTCAAGCAGCCATTCCCATTTTTCAGGGATAGGCAAGTAGGAGATGAATTCTAATATAACGACAGAAATCAAAACAGGTAAGATGGAAAAAACCATTCCCTTAAAATAAGGATTTACCCCCAGAAAATAATAAAGATAAACAGTAAGAGTAAAGAAAAAACCAACTAACCAGATACTTAAAGTTCTTGAAAAAGCCATAACGATAACAGAAAGGATTAAGCAAACGACAGTTCCTGCTAATATATAAGTATAGAATCGCTCATTGGTCCTTAATTGGCTAATGATGTTCCCCATTAAAATTGCCTCCTTTCCTTCAATTCCAGTTAATCATAATTTATAAAATGAATAAAACAAACTGCCAAATAATGCATGAATAAAATGCTTAATCCTCCCAGTTTCATCATTGAATACCGGATATCTGGTTAACCTAATGATGGGAGGCATGCATATGATTGTTTATCATGGATCTATAAGAAAACTTGAAGCGTTTACGAAAGAAACGGTTGTTCAAAATTTTAGCAATGGTATCGATACGATTGGATTTTGGTTTACTTCGGATGTAAATGCAGCAAAACCTTTTGCTATTGGAACGGAGACCGTGATCGAAAAATCGGAAACGGAGTTTTGGGAGGATGGCGAGCCTAAAGTCGTTCAATATGACAGGCCCGTGCGCGGTTTTATCTATAAAGTATATATGGATGATCCGATTCTTAAGGAATTCGAATCTTATGACTTGTTTATGCAGGAACGGGACAAATACTGTGATTATTTAGGGTCGAAAAAAAGAAAGCCTACCTGGAAAGATAAGGCCATTCTTCTGAACAAAGAAGAAGCAAATGCAAAGTTTCGTAAAAATCTAATGAGTCAGGATTTCGAAGGAATATCAGTTCGCAATACTAAACTTCATGGTGTTGCAACCGATCTCTATTGCCTTTTTTCTCAGGAGCCTATCCAAATTGCTGACATCATCCCTATAGACGAATAATCGCTTGATATCCTACTCACCCTATTTTCCCAAACGGAGAAATCGGAAAAATAACCGTATAAAAGTGGCCTTAAAAGCACATCTTATGTTTGCTCTAAATTCAAATATGAGGTGGGTTTAATGGAGTGGTTTGGCCTCAGTAAGAAACCGTTCAATTTTGATCTTTTTTCTGTTAGTCATTTTGTTATCCTGGCCATCTTTATTCTTGGTATAACAGCTATTTTCCTTTGCCGAACAAAATTAAGTAATGAAAAATGCAGAAGAGCCGAAATAGGGGCAGCCTTTTCTTTAATAGTGATTGAGATTCTGAATCATGCGTGGATGTATACAAATGGAGTCTGGAAACCAGGCCGTTCCTTGCCTTTGGAATTGTGTAATATCGCCCTTATACTATGTATCTTTTTACTAGTGACAAGAAAAAAAATATACTTTGAATTGATCTTTTTTATTGCCCTATTAGGTGCTACGCAGGCAATCATTACCCCAGCACTAACATACGGCTTTCCACACTTTCGATTTATTCACTTTTTCTATGCGCATTTGATGGTTGTATGGGTAACCTTATATTTCACATGGGCAAAAGGCTACTACCCTACATTTCGATCCTTCATGAAATTAATCGTCTTTATTAATCTTCTTTTGCCTCTGGTCTTGTTCGTTAATAAACGGGCAGAGGGGAATTATTGGTTTTTGCGCCACAAGCCAAAAAGTCCGAGTTTATTTGATGTGCTCGGTCCCTATCCCTGGTATATTTTTTCTTTGGAAGGAGTATTAATCGTTATTAGCTTAATTGCATGGCTAATACTGCGAAAGATGGAAAAGAGCTCTGATGAGCGTTCTCATGCCAAATGATTGGGCTGATCGCTTTGTATTAAATTGGAGGCCCGGCTGCTAATTAAATTAACCATCCGTTTACCTCACCTTAAAAGTTGAAACCTTTAATAAAAACTAGCCTACGATTTACTCCTTAAAAGGACACGCAGACTAGTTCTTAATGATATATTTTCAGCAATCAGTCGTTTTTCTTTTGAGGAATTTCGCATCCATCATCATCACAGATCACACCGTTTTCGTTGTTTAAAATAGTGATTTCATCTTCAGCAATGACTTTTTCAAATGCTTGTACAAATGCCTCAGTTGGCTGTGCACCAGAAAGAGCGTACTTTTTATTAATAAGGAAAAATGGAACACCTGTGACCCGATATTGCTGTGCTGTTTGTTCATCAGCACGAACAGCGTCGGCAAGCTCATCACTAGCCAGCATTTTTTCTACAGCATCTCGGTCCAACCCTACCTCTACGGCCAGCTCTGTTAAGGTAGCATGATCCCCAATATGTTTGGAATCAGTAAAATAAGCCTTTAAAAGCCGTTCCGTCATTTCTTTCATTAACCCCTGCGTTTTCGCAAACATCGTCAAACGGTGGGCGTCGAAGGTGTTAGTCAAAACAACTGTATCAATATTAAATTCCAACCCTGCATTCTTAGCCATTTGTACCATGTTTTGAGTATTCGCTTTAGCCTGTGCAATACTCATTCCATATTTTTTGGACAGCTTTTCATACATATTATCTTTTATATCCCGTTCGGCTGTCGGGTCCAGCTCGAAGCTTCGATACGTGACTTCAATCGGATGATCAATCTGTTTAATGGCATCCTCCAGATGCCTTTTGCCAATATAGCAAAAAGGTCAAGCAAAGTCAGTCCACATTTCAATATGCATACTGTATTCCTCCATTACAATGATTTCTCCTATAGTATAGTGGTTAAGGTGGTTTTTTACACGGAATTAGCTTAAGAGGTTAACAATAAGCTAAACGCAGCTTTTTTTATAAGATTAAGTTTTTGGATACAGAAATCGTGTTAAAAAATACTGATCATTTCCTTAAAATGTATCTTTTAACCAAAGCCTGTTTTCGCAAATAAGTAGTGAGGAGAGGTTGAT
>JAGGRA010000066.1:4016-8960 GCA_018613035.1 Pseudomonas sp. ISL-84
ACCAACCTTATTTATCAATGTTTTTATTCATAGATCTATTTAAAAACAACAATCTTTTAGAAAACGTCCTAACCAAATAACCACCTGATCAATTTCCTCCTTGGTTGTATACCTGCCAAGGCTAAATCGGATGGCTCCCATTCCAATATTTTCTGGAACACCCATTTCTCTTAAAACTGGAGATAATTCTATTTTACCGGAATGGCAAGCCGAGCCTGTGGAGGCTGCAAGCAAGGGGATTGCATCTAAAATGTCCTGGCCCATTCGATTGACAAAGCTGACATTCAAAGTATTCGGCAATCGCCTTTTTTCATGGCCATTCAGGGTGACCTCGCTTCCAAAAGCGTCCCTCAGTTGATTCCAAAAGTAATTCGTTAACTCCTCAAGCTTTGTGTCTTTTAAATACTCCTGTGCCAATTCACATGCTTTCCCCAGTCCAACCGCCAGCAAAGTATTTTCAGTGCCGGCCCGCAAGCCAAATTCATGGCCAGCTCCATGGATGAGGGGCTCTACTTCTATCCCTTTACGAAGATATAAGGCACCAATCCCTTTAGGTGCATATAGCTTGTGGCCAGCGATTGTCAGCATATCCACATTCATCTTCTCAACATCTAATGGCACTTTTCCCACTGATTGGGAAGCATCTGTATGAAAGGCAATATCGTATCTTCTGGCGATTTCTCCAATTTCATCAATTGGCTGTATGGTCCCCACTTCATTATTAGCATGCATAATGGTAATGAGAATCGTATCTTCCCTAATTGCATTTGCAATGTCCTGAGGGGAAACCATGCCATATTGGTCTACATCAACCATTGTGATCTCAGCACCCAAACGTTCAAGAAACCTCAATGGATTTAAAATAGCCGGATGTTCAATCCTCGAAGTAATAATATGAGCGCCTTTTCCTTGATGCTTAAAGTAATATCCCTTTAATGCAAGATTATTAGCCTCACTTCCGCCGCTTGTAAAAATAATCTCGTCTGGTGAACAAGACAGGAGATTGGCTACTTGATTCCTTGCAATCATTAATTTCTCTTTTACAGGTCTGCCTGCCCAATGGAGGGCGGAAGGATTACCATAAAAATCGTTTAAAAAAGGTCTCATTTCATCCACAACTTCATCAGCTACCGGTGTACTGGCATTGTAATCCAGATAAATCTTTTCCATTCCTCTAATCCCCCTTCTGCCTAAATTATATCAAAAGAAATTAATAGTTCCTGCTAGGTATGTAATCACACCCCTAAACCTGCTTTTCCATATGTATATATAAAATCTATTAAAAGAGGGGTTTATTTTGACTAGAAGACGATCGTCTTGTTGTATTTTTCCAGGCTACAGATGGTGCGGACCAGGCTGCAGCGGACCGGGGGCTCCCATTAACGGTGTGGATGCCTGCTGCAAAGCTCATGATAGATGTTTAGATAGCGGCAGATCGCAGTGCAGATGTGACAGGGAATTTCTTCATTGCCTCCGTCCAAAGGTGAACCTGCGGAACAAAGAAGGCACTGTAGCAACGATAATTTATATCTATATGAAAATCCAAACCGGCTTTACTTGCTGCACTAAAAATAGAAGAAGGTAGCATGGTTTTTTATTTCATGTTAAAAGGCGGTCTCCTCTGACGCCTTTGCAAATTTTCTAAAATAATTAACAATAAATTTACAGCCAAGATACCTTCGCTCAACAAAAAATGGATAGGATAAGAGTGTACAAAAAGGAAGAAAGGAGATGGACGAATGCTTGAGAGGCTGACAAGATTGGTTCTATTAACGATCTTTTGCACTCTTTTTCCTTGATAACGATCACTAACAAAATTCGCATCCTGTGGGTGCTCTTTTATTTTATGTAACTAGAATTGTCCTTTTTAACTAATTCTGAACCTCGAGAATTCTTTTTCTTTTCGACCTTCGTCAATGAATCCCATCTCTTTGTCCAGGGAAATGACCCTTGTTATTTAAAAACCACCCTAAACTTACCTTTTGAATAAACGGGTTCTTTTTGTTGCTTCTGATTTTTAAAAGTATCTCTCCAATCCCTAATTCCTTTCATCTCACCCGCTTATTTTTGGTGAATATTGTTAAATCCAAGGTACTCATTTATACTAAACTTGTGTGGAGCATTCTTTCAAATAAACCTTATATCAGGAAACTAGGAGGAAATATGAAACTAGGCGCATTCTCTGTAAGTTTAAGTGTAAAAGACATTCAGAAATCAAAAGAATTTTATGAAACTCTTGGGTTTCAAGCCTTAGGCGGAGACATTACGCAAAATTGGCTAATTATGAAGAATGAAAGCTGCATAATTGGTTTATTCCAAGGGATGTTTGAGAAAAACATTCTGACCTTCAATCCGGGTTGGGATGAAAATGCAAACAATCTCGATTCGTTCACGGACATTCGCGATCTGCAAAAACAGCTTAAGGCAAAAGGAATCAAACTACTGACTGAAGCAGATGAATCCAGCGAAGGGCCTGCCAGTTTTACAATTGAAGACCCAGACGGCAACCCTATTCTGTTAGATCAGCACAGAGATTAACGCAGCCTAGAAATTCTTAAAACATTCTCCATGGTTCATAACAAAAAGTTTTAATATAAATTAATTGAATAACGATAACAGTAAAAATGCGGCCAATTAACTGGAAGCCTTTTTACTTTAAGATTTTTCGCAAGCTTTGTAGCTATTTAAAAAAAGATAGTAGTGGTTAATTTCTGCTCCAGGATTTACTCTAACCAAAGAAAAAGGACTATCACAGTCCTTTTTCTTTTTGCTCCCGTAAACTCATACATCTGTTAAATCCACTACGTCCCGCCTGAAGAAAAAAAACAGAGATTATTAAGAAATTACCTATTCACAATTTCTTTCAACAATGATCAATGGCCTCATCATTTCATGATCCTCATGCTCCAGTATATGGCAGTGCCATACATATTCTCCTGTATAATTTTTGAAAGGGACTACGATTCTCGTTACTTTACCTGGCTCCACTCTTACAGTATCTTTCCAGCCTAGCTCGCTTGGATCCGGGGCTTCAGCTTCTTCACTCACAAATTGAATGCCTGTACCATCTTGAATCCATTGCTTTGTATTAAAATTATTTACATTAAATTCCTGTCGATTGAGTACTTGGAATTGGGCAAGATGAAGATGGATTGGGTGAGTAATGTTTGGAGGAATGCCAAGAGGTCTGCCGGGAACGAAAACAGGGTTTGCTAATTCCCAAACTTCGATACTATCATACTCAGGCAATTCTGTAGCAGGATCTCTAAAGTCTTTATGATTGATAGTCAGCATGAGCCTTCCTTGTTTATCAAGATCCTCAGTCATGACAAATCTTCTTACTTTTGGTTTTGGATCCAGCATATCAGGATCCAATTCTTCAAAAGCGCGCAGCTTCATAGGTAATACAATATCATCATCGCATACACCTTTACATTTGTGCCCTACTCTAAACTGCATAACTTCTTCTTTAAAGGTTTCCCGATTCCCTGCAAGATCCAACTCTTCTGTTCGAAGCGTAATCGTCTTACCTGCTAAATTCGAAAAATCAATGATCACATCTAAGCGTTCAGCAGGATCGAGCGGAAATTTCTCAATCGGCTTAGATTCTTCAATCATCCCTCCATCCGTCCCTATCTGCCAGAAGGGATGCAGGTTTGAGTCTTCGTCTTTGAGTTTGAAAGTAAAGCCATTTGTATTTGATGCATTTAGCATCCTAAAGCGGTACTTTCTTGGTTCAACATTCAGATACGGCCATACCTTTCCATTAACCACCATTGTATTTCCAATAAAAGCACGAACGACTGAAGGGTTTGCTGATGGGGTTGGATTTGGCGGGTAAAAAAGGGAGCCGTCTTCCCTAAAGGTTTTATCTTGTATCATGAGCGGGATATCATATTTCCCCTTAGGAAGATTAAGGCATTGTTCGTGAAAGTCATGAAGAAGATAGAAACCTGCCAGACCGGCATAAAGATTGAGTCTCGTCACTCCCATTGCATGGTCATGATACCAAAGTGTGGTGGCCTGCTGCTGATTTGGGTATTCATAAACTTGTCTGCTATATTTAGGACCTCTTATTCCGTAATTGCGTGTAAACCAGGCATCAGGATGGCCATCGCTGTCAGGAGCAACGTTGGCGCCATGGAGATGCACAACGGTACGGACCTCAGGACTATCAATTGCACTATCTAACGTTTTATCCACTGGCAAAAAGTGTTTTAATGGCAGATTATTAATCCATTTCACCATAACAGTACGACCTTTCATTGCTTCAATGGTAGGGCCGGGATACATGCCATTATAGCCATAGACTACGGCTTCACCTAAGTCACGATGGAATTTATGCCTGGCACACTTCATTTCTACCTCATAATAGTCATAATCACCTCCTCGGGATACAGGTTTTAAAACCTTTGGAATGGGAAGCTCATCAACAAATTTTGGTATTGTACCAGGAGGCCTCACGGCTAAATTGGCATTACTAGGATAACAATCGTTTCTTTTATCGCGTCTTTTGTGTCCATTCAACATTAATATCACCTTCCTTTTATTATTTTCATAGAGTTAAGGCAAAATACTTTAATATAGTAAATGAAATTAATAAAAGTTTGTGCCGGCCAATAGCAATAGGACTGTTAAAATGTGTGATTACCTTTTCCTACCCATAAAAATAGAGTGAAGCCCCTTCTTTTATATTAAGGCCGTTTTCGCAAAGTTTGTTATCTTACAAACTAGTTTTAATTACTGAGTTGATTGGAGTGGAAGGCACTTGATCCTCGAAAATGCATCCGCATTTTCTTCTTGCGATGGTTACTCAAGGGTGTTTATTCAATGTCCTGCGGGAAGAGAGGGAGCGGGAGACCCCGCAGGCGTGAAGCGCCGAGGAGCTCTGTTCCTCCCCGCGGGTTCGCTGCGTGACTGGAGCGGAAATCAACGGGCAAGCTT
>JAGGRA010000067.1 GCA_018613035.1 Pseudomonas sp. ISL-84
CTTTTTGTCTACAAACTGAGGTATCCCAATAGTATTGGGATACCTCTTTTCTTTTGTTAGCCAGCTATTAGCCTTCCATTGTTGGCGGTACATCCACAAATTGTTTCTGAGTTAATCTTAATACAAGATTAATGTCATCTTTCTCAACAAATTTGTCGAATCTGCCCCATTTATCGAAGTTTGATAAATAGTCTGCTTCTGTTAAATTCCAGCTAATTAATTTACACTTAATCGGTTCATTAAGGAACTCAAACGTATTAGATCCAAAGGCACAGCGATTTGCTCCCATACCGTCCTTTGCAATCTCCCTGATTTCATTATTAGTACTGTTTTTAGAGCTGAATAGAGGAACCGGGATTGGTGCAAGGTCAGTTACTCTTGTATAGCACTTAAATGGTACATTAACAGAATAATCTTTAACATATCCTTCACAGTCTTCAACATATTGGATGTTTTTGTGGATATATCCTTCAATAAACAATTTTACGTTAGTAGTTGTACCTTCTTCATCATCGGCATCTGGTGCTGCTGGAATTGCTCTGCATTGAGTTAAATAGACATTTTTCCTAATTACCTTAATATCTGTCGCATAAGATGGAAGACAAATATCTGATTCAGTAAGAGCTTGAACAGGTACATCCCCCAAGATAATCGTTTCTTCTACTTCGCCTGGATTAAGAACTGTTCCTGCTTCACAAAAATGTCCATGGGACTTTGCTGTGTCGCATGCAGGCATTGCTGGGCATTTGCCATGATCATGACCTTTACCGCAACCACATTTCTTCATACAATACACTCCTTTAAATATTTTAGCCAAAATGAATTAAGCTTCTGTATTATTAAGCATCATTTCTTTTGGCTTACTACTTGTATATGTAAATAGCAGCACTTTGGAATGGACGAGTGTCTTTAGTCTTTTTACTCATTTTTAAAGTTTTTATCAATCTAACTTTTTTCGGCAATATTTCTCGTTGTTTTCCTAAACCCACACAAGGATTCAAAAAGTACATACATTAAATAAAGGAATATATAACGAAATGAGGCGACATATGATGACGAAGACTCCTTTAATTTCGATTATTTTCCCAGCTAAAAATGAAGGAGTAAATGTTAAGCGAACACTTGATTCGCTATTCTCCATTTCAACAGATTACCCTTTTGAAGTGATTTTGGTGGATGATGCATCAGTGGATGGCTGCTGTGATTTTATAAGTACTTACAGCAAAAAAGATCTGATTAAACTAGTTAAAACAAAAGGAGCAGGAGCATCCAATGCAAGGAACATTGGGGCAGATCAGGCAAAAGGCGATTATTACTTTTTCTGTGATGCCCATTTGGAATTTGAAGACAAATGGATCGACCGTTTAATGGAACCTTTGCTTTCTGGTAAAACAGATGCAGTTACACCTGCGATTGCTTCAATGGATAATCCGAAATCGATTGGATTCGGCCAAACGCTGACTCCATCCTTATCGATTAAATGGAACAAAAGGCAATCAGGACTCTTCGAAACAGCGGTATTGCCAGGCGGTTGTTTCGCTATTACCCGTTCAGCATTTGAAGCCGTAGGAGGCTTTGAGACTGGCTTTAAAACGTGGGGGCACGAAGATGTCGAGATATCTATTAAACTCTGGCTGTTCGGCTTCAAATGCCACGTGCAGCCGGATGTGACAATCCTGCACCTCTTCAGGAAAAAGCATCCATACAAAGTCAAATATGTGGAAGTCAACTACAATCTAATGAGAATGGCATACTCCCATTTTAATGATGCACGTATTTATAAATGCAGAAAACTGCTTAGGGGCAAATATAGGAGATTGATTGAACCACGAGTGATTAAACACGGAGTGCTAAAGCAGCGGGAGGAATATTTTAGAAAGAGGGAGTATGATGATGATTGGTATTTTGGGAAGTTTGGGATTGATTTTTAATCCATAATGAAATGGAAGGATATAATGTGAATGTAAATAAAAATAATCCGTTGACATCAATAATCATATTGACGCATAATGGCCTTCGATACACTAGAAGATGCATAAATAGTATTTTGACACATACGAAAGCTAATTACGAATTAATCATAGTTGATAATGCATCAACAGATAGAACAGTGAAATACTTACAATCTGTTCAGAATGTAAGAGTAATAGCTAATCAACATAATAAAGGCTTTTCAGGAGGGTGCAACCAGGGATTACGGATAGCAAGTGGTGAATATATCGTTCTGCTTAATAATGATACAGTTGTCACAGAAGGCTGGCTTTCACGACTAATAGCATGGCTGGAGTCAAATAAGCAAATTGGAATAGTTGGTCCTCGCTCAAACTTTGTTCTCCCTCTGCAAGCAATCCCGAAAGCACCTTATAAATCCATGAAAAAAATGCACGACTTTGCTGCTCAATGGGTAAAAGGTCATAAGAATCAAGGGTTTTCAGTTGATTATCTTAGCGGTTTTTGCATGGCTTTTAGAAAAGAGCTAATACAGCATATTGGCGGTTTGGATGAAAGGTTTAACCCTGGTTATTTTGAAGACACTGACTTTTGTCTACGAACAAGTATAGCTGGAAAAAAACTATGGGTAGCCAATGATGTTTATATCCACCATTATGGCAGCAGCAGTTTTAAAACAAACCGAAAAGTTCATGGGACTGCCATAGCAGAAAGTCAGAAGAAATTTTTTAATAAGTGGAAAATAAATAACTTTAATCAAATTAAAGATTTAGTTAAGCGGGAACAGCCTTTTAATCCTGAACGGCATTATGTTCCATTCTAGTAAATTAATTTAGAGAAAAACAAAAGTGCTTGAATAGCAATATCAAGCACTTTTTTATTTCTTAATTTTATGCCTCTTTGTATCATGCAAATGAAACGGCACAAACCTCCCCTTTAATTTCCCCTTAAAGTATGCATGAAAATACAAACCTTTTTTCAAAGCTTTTCTTTTCTCTCACTAAAAAGCTTTTCCTTTTTTAAATTTAGAAATAAATGCTGCATCAACCATGACCGGATTAGAAGTATTGAGTTTTAACTGGGCGGCTGTTTGGAAACTTATTGGGTGCAAACAGTTTTGTAAACTGATATAATAATCTGATCCAAAACAGTATAATATGCCGTCAGGTAACACTTTGTCTGCATCAGCTAAGGTTTTAAAGGTAGGTCCCGAGTCGAAATGATTAATTAATATATCGCTCACTAAAACGATCCTTTGGGTTTGGAAGTGATAATCGTTAAAAATGGTTTGGTTTGGGATTAGATGCTTCTTATTATTTTGAATATAATATATTTCTGGCTTTTGAGCAGATTTGATAAGTCGTTGATTTGGCATGAGTCGAGCAGATGTGAAAACCTTTTGATCTATGGGGCTTCCCTCTTTATATCTATACAGGAATGGATCGGGGATATTTACTATTTGGCTTGTAGAGTAACGTAATTTGTTAAATACATCTGTATTAATCTTTCTTCTCCTATTGCCCTCCATTAAATATATATCTGTAGAAGGTCCTTTTAGCAGTGTTCCATCAGGGATATTCTTTGGTGTCTCTATAAAAAGTCTCTGAAATGAATCGGGACTTTTATATGAAACGTCCAAAATCTTCCTAATTGGGTAAAAAGGAGCCAGTTCTGTTAATCGGTTCCAAAAAGCAGCATCCCCATTGAACCAATATTTTGGATTGTCATCCCAGTAGCTGCCGTAAATTTTATAAACCCTCTCAGCTATCCCTCTTGTATGCATAACTGAACAATGATCAACAAAACCTGAAGCCTGAGATAGGATTCCGTATGTTCTTCTTGAGAATTTTTGTTTTACTTTTCCATTATCGTCTACTATCTTAACAAGCTGCTTCGAATAAACAACTTCAATACCAGGATGTTTTTCCAGATAATTTATCATGATGCTTAATCGATTGGGCAGGAACACATTATCGTCAGTCAGATATGTGATATATTTTCCTTTTGTTTTGGGAATAGCTTCATTAATCAATGTGGCGTATCGGGTTGTTTTGTATCTTTCGCTGTCATTAACATTACTATTAAAATATTTTATTCGTTTGTCGGTTAAATATTTTTTAATAACTTTAACAGTATCTTCATTAGAATTGTCATCCATCACAAAAAGCTCCCAATCTTTAAAAGTTTGATTTATAACACTTTCAATAGAATATCCAATTGTTTTATTTTTGTTATAACTTGTTAAAATAATTGAAATAGAAACCATACATGTTTTCACCCCAAGTAAAAAGGTCTATCTAAATACGAGTTATTCTTATATTGACACTATAATCCAGATGATTTAATAATATATGAGATGAAATTGTCTAATTCTAGGTTTTGCTCATTCAATATTCCCAGGCCATGAAAAGAAGAAATTCGATGAAAACTAAGAGGGATTTTTGATTCTTTCAAAAAGTCCTCAATTCCAGTTAAAACACCATTTTTTTCTCCCCCTTCAAATAATGCATTGTTTAGATCATTATTAATGACTTTAGGTGCTTCTTCTCCTTCTTTAGAGCAATCAATTAACTTAGTATATCCTTTTGCAATCCCTTTTTTGGCATATGGCTTCCTATACCTTTCAGGAATTGTTTTGGGATAATAATACATGTCACGTCTTCCGTAGGGCCATTCAGTATCATGCAATATAATAATTGGAAATCTTCCTTGTTTAATAGCGGCTTTTTCTATAGTTTTTAACTCATTATAAACTGTGTACCAGTTATGATCACCATCAATAATGACTGTATCGTAATTATTTAGTGTTGGCAGAACATTAAGACTAAAGTCTTTTGATATTTGTAAATATCCTTTAAATTCCTTATTTAGCCTTTTTAATTCTTCATGCGGCTCTGGATCAACAACGACCAAGGTTCCGCAAATAGCTTTACAGTATTCAAGTAACTTGATTGTATTTTCACCTTTATACGCACCAATTTCAATGATCTTCTTTGAATTGGTTTTGATTAGAATTAATTTAATGACAGCCTCCCAAAATCTCCACATATCATTACCTCTTTCTACAATATATTAGAGTATATTTGTTAATGATTTATTCTAAACATTGCTATTCCCAAATGTTACCTGCATAGAGCATAGGCTAAGAAAGAATAAAAAACTAAAATTTTTAGCAACAATTAGCGAAACTAGACTAACTAATTTTAACTGTTTGTATATAAGATATCTCAGCTGAATAAAGTAATTTATTCTGAATTTTCTTTACTTAGTATATCTATCAATTTTTCTTTAAATATTTTTTTATTGAAATGGTCAGCTACATGAGTGATTCCATTGTTTCTAAGTTTGGTCCATAACTTTTTATCTTCATACAAGTTGATAAGTTTTTGGGCAAATTCTTCTGAATTTTTCCCAATAAGAACATAGTTTTCATCTAAGCCTAACTGTTTAGAAATTAAGGGGGTTACAATTGATGGCAAGCCATGAGACATAGCTTCTAGAGCTTTTAGAGGGATTCCAGCAGCGTACCTAGTAGGGATAATAAACACTTTACATTTATCATAATAGTATGATAAATTGTCCACTTGACCTGTAACAATTACATTTTTGGAAGAAAGCCCCTTTATTGCTTCTGAATTATTAGTACCTACAATCCATAGTTTTGCTTTAAGCTTACTAAAAACCTTAGGATAAATGTTTTTTATAAAGTGAATAATTGCATCCTCGTTCGGTGAAGGAGAGGATAAAAATCCCCCAACAAATAATATATCTTTTCGATTTTCAAAAGGGTTTTCTGTCTTATTCTTTTCAACAGGATGCCCAAGAACAAATATAGGTTTTTGGATATAATTTTGTATTTTTTCCTTTTCATGCATAGAAACAGTTACAATTAAGTCAGCTTTATTAATTAATTGAATTTCTTCTTGTAACATATACTCCTTTTTTCGGTTGGATAAATGTCTACCCAGTGATTCTATTCTCAAGATTTCTCTTTGAGCAAATAAAGCTTCAGCATCATAAATAATTTTTTGATTTTTGTTATTAGACTTTATAATGTTATATATTCTTTTAAGATTATGGGGACGGCTAATCCAGATAGCATCAAAGAAGTCTGACCTTTTTAAATAAAAATTTTGAAAGTCTAATTTCTTTGTTTCTGTACTATACATTACCTCTATACCTTTTTCCTGTAAAAGTCTTGTACACGGTTCTGTTCTTTCTGAATTTGTTAATGGAAAATAAGTAACTTGCACACCAATTTCAGCAAGACAATTTAAAAGTGAAAATGTTCTGGGTAATCCCGAGCCAAGTTCCGGTGCTGGGATTCGGTCATCAACGACTAAAAGCTTAAATTGTTTGGCTTTGAAATTTCTTGCCTTTAATACATTTTTGATATGTGGAACCTGAAATTCTTCTAATCTTCTTTTCCACTTTTTATAAAATTTTTCCTTATTTTTCATTTGAAGTTCAATAGCTTTTTTAGATGATGAACTTCCGAATTCATGATGGTGTATAACAGCTAAAGGTTGAAACATAATCTTATACCCCAGTTCTCTAAGTTTCATTGCCAAATCTACTTCCTCATAATAAGCAGGGGCAAACTGTTCATCAAATTTGCCAGCAAGAGTAAATAAATTTTTTTTAACCATGATACAGGCACCTGAACAGTAATGAACTTCCCGGACAAAGGAATACTGGGGATTATCGGGATGATCACCTCTTCCATATCCATAACAAGATCCATCATTGAAAATAATACTACCTGCTTCTTGCAGGCTTCCATCAGAGTGAATTAATTTTGCTCCAACCATTCCGATTTTCTCATCGCTTTCAATTAGCCTGACTAGATGTCCTAGCCAGTTTGGATGTACAGTAGTATCATTATTTAAGAACAACAGATATTTCCCTTTAGCATATTTTGTAGCATTATTACAGTTTTTTAAAAATCCTCTATTAATTCCGTCCCTAATAACTTTAATGTTCTCAAAAAAATTCTGGATTTCTTTCGTCGTATCAGTGGACATGTCATCTGCAATAATAATCTCGTAATCCAGATTTGTGGTGTTTTCAAATATTGAATTTAAACACTTCTTTGTAAACTCCCAATTATTGTATACAGGAATAATGATTGAAACTAAACAGCTGTTTTTTAATTTGGGAAAGGAAATTTTTTTCTTTGTATCAATATCATTTTTAAAATAACTACCTTTTTGCTCCAATTGATTAAGGATACTTAATTTTAGATAAAAATATAAACCTTTTTCATTATCGTCTACACTATTCAAAGTAGCTGCAATTTGTTGGCTGGTTCTTTCATACTCCCATATTTTTATATCATTTAAATATCCCCGGAAAAATCCATAATCTTCCTGTGCGCCTAAAATGCCTGATGGATAGAGGTTTTTCATTTTACTTTTAAACCCTTTTTTTACAAATATTCCATTAATATATAGGTGAGGAGTTTTGTCTATAAATACAATGGCAACATGTGTCCATTTTGAAATATTCGACCTATAGACTAACGTAGCTGGAAAGTGATTTTGTGCATGTTCAAATATAACAATGCCGTTTAACCCTACTGAAACTCCAACTCCGGCTTTATCTTCATCGCTTCCCCCATAACCAGCACCAATAGCCCATTGTTGTCTTCTTATTCCGTAGATACCACTATTAGTCTGAGGTGGCAGCTTAATATAAGACCTTGGCTTTACCCAAAACTCATAGGTGAAATTGTTCTTTACATCTAGAAATATACTTTTAAATTCTATCTTCTTTTGTCCATTAAAAACCAATCCTCTAGTATTCAATATATAAGCACCTCTTTATTTTAAATCAAACCTTATGTTATTAAAAATTTTCATAGACATCCGAATCTGTAACATTAAAGAGCGGCAATGCAGAGTCACAATGGTTTATGGTGTTTATTACAATACTATTTTATGAATATTAAATTAATAAGGTTGGACCTTTTCATTACTTGTTCAAACTTACTTTAGTTATTAATAATCGGTTGTTTTTTAAAATAATCAATAAGCTATATACTTAATTTATATTAAAAATATTCTACAAAGGCTTTTTTTTCATTTTTTTACAGTCGACTAAATAATTCGAACAATTTAAATTGTAATACCATATTTTAAAGGAAGAATATATAAGAGGTGATTCTATTGACAAGTAACCAAATATTAATACATGTTCATATTCCAAAGACTGGGGGAACAACACTTAATAAAATAATTAATAACAATTATAATGATGGTTTAATAAAAAGTGTTTATGATACTGACGAAAGTGTTAGAAACTTAAAATTTAAAGAGTTATCAAAAAAAAACATCTCATGTATTGAAGGACATTTTCCTTTCGGTATTCATGCTTATTTTAATGTACCTTATGTTTATATAACCTTATTGAGGAATCCCATAGATCGGGTTATATCAGAATATTACTTCACACATAGCTTTTCTTGGCCAAGTTGGCTTGATAAAAACAATCCAGATCATAAGAAATATTTTAATTTAAGCCTTGAAGACTTCATTAAGTATCCTGCAATGCGAAATAAACAAACTCGTTTCATTTCAGGTAATTTTAATACTGAATTATTAGATTGTGACCTTAATAAAGCTATTGAAAACATTGAAAAGTATTTTATAGTTGCTGGAACAACTGAAATGTTTGACGAATCTGTATTTTTAATGAAGGAGATGCTTGGTTGGAAAAATAGTAAATATATTAAATCTAATGTCACTAAGAAAAGACCAAAATTAAATGATCTAACAAGTGATATAAGACAATTAATTGAAGAGTATAATAAATTTGATCTTGAGTTGTACAGTTTCGCAAAAAGGAGGTTAATGCATCAGATTGGAAAACTAGACGAGAAAACTAAAGAAAAGTTACATGTTTACTTAGAGCAAGTTAACAAATAAATTGAGAACTTCTACAAAAATAAGCTGTTGGAATTCCAATTACCAACAGCTTATTTTTCTTTCCATGAAATTAAAGCATTCTTTATTTCTTGTTCCATAGCTTTATGACAAACCAGTAATCCCTCATCAGTTAATACAATTATTAAGTCACTCACACCTATAGCCACTACATCATATTCCTCTGAGATAATTGTACATTTATTAGCTTTCATGACATTAACATTGCCAATAGTTATATTTTCATTATTATCAGGTTTAAAAATACGATCTAAGGATTTCCATGTTCCAAGGTCGTCCCACTCAAATGTTGCAGGAATAGTATATATTGAGCTTGCCTTTTCAAGTATTGCATAATCAATTGAAACTTTAGGTAATATAGAATAAACAAATTTCAGGTTGTTATGGTGCGAATTTAGCATGTTCCATAAATCTTCTTGAAACCTTCCCATATAATGAGCAACAGTTGAGGGCTTCCAAATAAAAATACCACTATTCCAATATACATTTTCACAGCTTAGTAGCCTTTCTGCATCTTTCAAGGAAGGTTTCTCAATAAACTCTTTTACCTTTCTAGCTTCTATTTCTTCATTTCCCTTAAAAGTTCTAATATAGCCGTAACCTGTATCTGGTCTTGTAGGAGTTATACCCAATGTAACTATGGTGTTCTCTTCTTGGGCAACTTCCTCAGCTTTAAGCAATGTCTCTCTTAATTTATTTTCATCAGATATATATTGGTCTGCTGGACACATTGCCAACACTTCATCTTCTCCCTGTTCAATGAAATGCAAAGCCGTTAATGCTATGCAAGCTGCAGTATCTTTTCTTTCAGGTTCAACAATAATTTGCTCTATAGGCAATTGTGGTAGTTGTTCTATTACTTGATTTTGATATTCTTCAACTGTAACAACAAAAATCTTCTCAATTGGAAGCCAAGTTCTAAATCTTTCAAAAGTTTCTTGAAGCATTGATTTATTTGTATATATCGATAAGAATTGTTTCGGTTTTTTTTCTGTACTCCAAGGCCAAAAGCGGCTTCCTTTTCCTCCAGCCATTATTACGACCTTCATATTTTAATAACCCCCCTTAGTTAAATTGATATACATATTAATATGTGGACAGGCATACCATTGATAAGGCTAAAAATCCATATTTAGTTAATTTGGGGGAATGTTTATTTTTAAATACCAATATTCATAGATATCTTTAAGTGATTGTTTTAATTTTATTTGAGGTCTCCAATTTGTTAGGGTTATTAATTTTTCATTACTTCCAACTATAGACTTTATTTCTGCAGGACTCTTTTTTTGATCGTCCAACACTATATCTATAGGGGTAGATGAGTAAGATAGAAAAACTTCCAAAATCATTTTAACTTTGATACCTATACCGGAGCATACATTATACACATCGCCCGTATTTCCATTTACAGCAATTTCATAATATGCAGCTATTATATCTCGAACATCTGTAAAATCTCTTACAGCTTCTAAATTCCCTATCTTCATTTTGCGAGACTGACGCTTCCCAGCATCAATTAAAGCAATCTGATACGCAAAGTCTGATGTCACAAAACCTCTTCTCTGTCCAGGACCAATATGATTAAACGGCCTAACATGAATAATATCCAATCCATCGCCCCTTACATATTGTCTTCCCATCATACTTATTGCTGCTTTACTTACACCGTAAGGGCTAATAGGATTGAGTGGTGCCTTTTCGGTTACTGGCATTGTTTCAACATAGCCATATTCTTCTGAAGATCCTACAGTTATAATTCGAATGTCTTTATTTACTTTTTTAACTGCTTCAAATAAGTTCATAGTGGCTATTACATTGGCCTGGATCACTTCTTTTCTGGCATTCCAGGAATCATGTACATTGCTGAATCCTGCTAAATGGAAAATATGGCTTGGCTTAATCTTCTTTATTATTGATGCAATTTGGTCCTCTGACATTAAGTCTAATGGAAGCCAATTTTTTTCATTGTTTTTTGTTCGTGTTGTTCCATAAACAGGAATGGAGCGAGCAATTAAAAATTTCTCGAGATACTGACCGACAAAACCTGAGACACCAGTAATTAATGCTTTCATTTTGTCTTTTCTAACCTTCCCAAGTCACTCTCAACCATCATTATTACTAATTGTTCGAATGAAACTTCACTATCCCATCCTAATTTGCTTTTCGCTTTGGCAGGATCCCCTAACAGCAAATCTACTTCTGCTGGACGAATAAATTTTGGATCTTGTATCACATAATCCTGCCAATTAAGACCAACATGCTTAAAAGCAATCTCAACAAATTCTTTTACGGTATGAGTTTCTCCTGTGGCAAGAATATAATCATCCGGTGTATTTTGCTGCAGCATTAACCACATCCCTTTTACATAATCACCTGCAAATCCCCAGTCCCTTTTAGCATCCAGATTGCCTAACCTTAATTCCGTTTGCATCCCCAATTTTATTCTGGCAACAGCATCGGATATTTTTCTGGTAACAAATTCATTTCCCCTTCGAGGAGATTCGTGATTAAATAAAATGCCTGAGCATGCAAACATACTAAAACTTTCGCGATAATTCACTGTAATCCAATGACCATAAACTTTTGCTGCTCCATAAGGACTTCTGGGATAAAAAGGCGTATCTTCCTTTTGTGGTGTTTCCACTACCTTCCCAAACATCTCGCTGCTTGAAGCTTGATAGAAATGAGCATCAGGTTTTTCAAGTCGCACTGCTTCCAATAAGTTTGCTACTCCAAGTGCTGTTATTTGTCCCGTAAAAAGAGGCTGTACCCAAGAATCACCCACAAATGATTGTGCAGCTAAATTATATACTTCATCCGGTTTCGATATCTTTACTGCTCCTATTAATGAAGATACATCCTGTAAGTCACCCGATATAAATTCAATATCGTCCTTAATATGGTGAATATTATCTAAATTGGGTGTTGAAGTTCTTCTTTTTAGGCCATACACTTTATAGCCTTTACTGAGTAAAAGCTCTGCTAAGTAAGACCCATCTTGTCCGGTTATTCCCGTAATTAAGGCTTTTTTCATCATATCAACTCCAAGGATTTGAAATTTATACTTCAATTATGTATATGAAAACTTTCGTGCTAGTGAGTGGTCTAATAAACCAGTTTTCTTCAATTACTTGATACTCTTGTTCTACCTAAAATTTTCACCAAAAAAAACACAATAAAAAACTCATTATGAGAGTTTCTTATTGTGTTTATGGATAAGTACCTTAATTATCGGTGTTTGGTTACCCATTCAAAATTAATCAGCGGATCATCCCAAGCTATTCGCTTTTCGTCTGGCTCCTCATTTTTATATGATTCTGTAGTAAAATAAATAATCACAGCCGGTTTTTCGCCTAATACTCGATATCCATGAGCTACTCCCTTTGGAATCAAAAGCAGTATTGGGTTCTCTTCGCCCATATAGTAAACATTTGTTTCTCCCTTCGTTGGGGAGTCCTCCCGGAGATCAAATAATACCACTTGGGCGTTTCCTGAAGGGAAAAACCATAGATCATCTTGCTTTTCATGATAATGAAAAGCTTTTATTACTCCTGGATAACTCATTGACCAGGATGCCTGGCCAAATTTTGATAAAAAATGTGGCTCATCGTCTCGTATAAGTTCGGCGAAAAAGCCTCTATCGTCACAATGTTTAAATAGTTTTTTTGTCCTTACTCCATCTATCATTTACGGATCTCCTTTCGAATAAATTCTTTTAAAGCATCAGTCCATATTCTTGGTACTTCAATATGTTCCCTGATCAAGGCATTATGTCCAAGTACAGAGTAGCGCGGCCTAGGCGCTAGGGCTCCAAATTCTTCAGTTGTCGTAGGAAGAATATTTTCCTGATTAAAACCAGCTTCTTTAAAAATGGCTTGTGCAAATTCATACCAACTGCATTCTCCACTATTGCTTACATGGTAGACACCGCTTTTTTTGTCAAATAATTCTATTACCTTTTCAGCAAGATCCTTTACATAAGTTGGAGAACCGATCTGATCATTTACTACTTTTAAGTTTTGATTTCTTTCTGCTAGATTCAGCATCGTTTTTACAAAATTTTTTCCATCATGTCCATATAGCCATGATGTACGAATAACCGTCCCATTATTAAAATCTAGCACGTACCTTTCGCCAAGCCATTTGCTTAATCCATAAATTGACTGAGGATTTGGATTATCTGCTTCGAAATAAGGCGATTTCTTCCTTCCATCAAAAACATAATCTGAACTAATATAAAAAACCCGGGCATTGACTTTATTTGCTGCTTGTACAATATAAGCAGTTCCAATTCCATTTACTTCAATAGCTTTTTTCTGGTCTAATTCACAATTGTCAACCGCAGTATAAGCTGCTGCATGGATTATTTTCGAAGGTTTAACTTGTGCAATAATATTATCTATTTTATTTTTATCTGTAATATCAAGTTCTTCTTTACCCAGACAAGTAACATTATATAAGCAAGATGTTTGCCTCTGCAGCTCCTTACCGAGCTGTCCATGAGCCCCGGTTATAAGGACCTTCACCTATATCACCCTTTTTTATAAAATTGATTTATACCAATCTATTGTTCTTTGGATTCCATCTTCAAATGTAACCTGCGGAATCCAGCCTAACTCCCTTGTTATTTTGGCTGAATTCATGCCATAACGACGGTCATGTCCTTTCCGATCCATTACAAATTTTATGAGTGTCTCATTTTTATTCATTTTATTAAGAATGGTGTTCACCACTTCAAGATTTGTTTTTTCCTCATGTCCTCCAATATTATAAATTTCACCTGGTACTCCCTTTTCAAGTACTAAGTAAACAGCATGGCAGTGATCAGTTACATAAATCCAGTCGCGAATATTCATTCCATCTCCGTATAAAGGAACCTTTTTATTCAACATTAAGTTTTTAATTGTTTTAGGAATAAATTTTTCCTCATGCTGCCGAGGGCCATAATTGTTACTGCATCTTGTAATGATAAGAGGAAGCTGATGTGTTCTAAAGAAAGATCTAACAAGTAAGTCTGCACTTGCCTTACTAGCAGAATAAGGATTGTTGGGGGATAGAGGCGTATCTTCACTAAATGGAGGTTCTGAAGACTCAAGGGAGCCATAAACCTCATCAGTTGATATTTGAATCATTTTTTTTGCCTTTCCTGAACGGACTGCTTCCAAAAGGTTAAAAGTTCCCAATATGTTTGTATGAAGGAAAAGTGTGGCATCATCTATACTTCTGTCAACATGTGATTCCGCAGCAAAATTTATGATCGCTTCATATTCTTGATCAAAAGCTGCTTCCAATTCTTTTTTGTTGCCAATATCAATCTTCATAGAACGGTAACGACCTGATTTATTAAATACTTCTGTATTTCTGTCATTTGCTGCATATGTTAAAGAATCAACATTGGTAATTAGGTAAGAAGAATTTTCAAGTAAATAAGATATAAAGTTTGAACCTATGAAGCCTGCTCCGCCTGTTACAAGAAGGTGTCTTTTCAATTCATTTCCTCCTTATTCCTTGATTGCTGAATATATGTGAAGGCTTTATATAATGATTCATGTGTACCTGCATCAATCCACCATCCGTTTAATACATCATATCTTAAAGTATTATTTTTTATATACAGATTGTTAACATCCGTAATTTCCAGCTCGTTTCTGTATGAAGGATGGATATTATTAATAAAATCAAAAACATTTTGATCATACATATATATACCTGTTACACAATAAGAAGAAGGAGGCTTGCTTGGTTTTTCTATAATAGATAGAATTTTTTGTTGTTCGGTTTCGATATGCGGTACCCCATAACGACATGGATCCTCTACTTTTTTAATTATTACCCTTGCTCCTGTTTCCTGCTGTTGAAAAGCTTTTATATAAGGTGTCAGTGAGTCTTCAAAAATATTATCGCCTAGTAAAACTACGAACTTTTCCTGTTTAACAAACTCTTTTGCTGATAAAAGTGCATCAGCAATTCCTCCTCCTGTATTTTCCTGGATTTTATAATGTATCTTTACGTTTAAATCTTCCCCCTCCCCTAATAGTTTAATAAACGAATATATGTCATCTGAGTTAGTTATTATCAAAACATCTTTTATACCAGCTTCTCTCAGTTTTAAAATTGGCCAATAAATCATTGGATAATGGCCTACAGGCAATAAGTGTTTGTTTATTATTTTCGTTAAAGGTTTTAGGCGTGATCCTGTGCCTCCAGCTAAAATAACTCCTTTCACTGTTATTGTCTCCCTTCTCAATTCGTCTATGTTTTTTCTAATTCCCATATCTCTACACTATATGGTTTAAATAGTTCAATTGAGCCTGATATTTATCTATACATTCGAATTTGATTAAATTGACTAACAATGTTAGTTAAAAAGTAGAGTGGAATTATTCAATTGATAGGGCGTTTATTATATACAAGCTTTGGAGAAAAACATATCCATATTAGAGGACTTAGTTGACAACTGTTCGGAGAGATTATCAATGAATTTAGAGGCTATCGTTGTTTGTTTAGTATTGTTTAGTATGTTTATAGTTCTAATAAAAGAATGGTTGCTGCCAGAATTCACAGTATTTTTGGCTATGGGTTCACTGATATTAACAGGCATCCTTTCACCTAAAGATGCCTTAAGCGGCTTTTCAAACCCTGGCGTGCACACAGTAGCATTTCTCTTTATACTAGGTGCTTCTGTTTCAAAGAGCGGGATATTGGATGATCTTTTGATAAGATTTTTAAAAGACAGGCTAAGTTTAAGAAGTGTTATTTTACGATTAATGATCCCTGTTAGCGGTTTATCAGCGTTTATGAATAACACGCCGATCGTAACCATGCTTATTCCCCCGCTTCAAACTTGGGCCATCACTCATAAAATTAAGCCTTCCAAGTTGCTTATACCACTCTCTTACGCGGCCATCTTAGGCGGTACTATAACACTTATCGGAACATCCACTAACCTGGTGATCCAAGGCCTTTTGTTGGAGAGAGGTTTAAAAGGGTTTCATCTATTTGATTTTTCTTTATTTGGAATTCCTTTAGCTTTAGCCGGCATTATCTATTTTATTGCCGTGGGATTTCGGCTTTTACCTGATCGAACACACTCTTTAAAAATGTTTGAGGATGAAAAAGAGAATTTTATAAGTAAGTTTGAAGTAAAAAAAGATTCAAACCTTATTGGAAAGACAATCATTGAAGCTATGCTTCGAAACTTAAATCAACTGTTTCTTATAGAAATAATAAGAAAAGGTAAAACCATTATTCCTGATCCTTATGAAGAAGTGATTCATGGCGGTGATATCCTGGTTTTTTCGGGCAACCCTCAAGAGCTTATTAAGATCAGCGAGCTGATTGGATTGGAACATCTTTCAGGGATAGAGGAGAATGAGGATAAAAGCACATTATTATATGAAGTTGTCATTTCAGGAAACTCTCCACTTATTAATAAAAAGATCAGAGAAAGCCAATTCCGCTCCAAGTACCATGCCGTAATAGTAGCTATAAAAAGAAAAGGAACACATATCACTACTGGAATTGGCAATATTGAGATGAAACCAGGTGATACCCTCTTATTACTCGCAAAAAGCGACTTCCCAAAATCATGGTCGGATTCAGAGGATTTCTATTTTCTTTCATCTTCAGATTTTAAAAGAAAACAATCCAAAAAAGATCGAGTGATCGTTGCTGCCATCCTCACTGGAATTCTTATGGGTTCAATTTTTCAAATTTTGCCTATTTATCAACTAACCATGTTGGCTGCAGTTAGTTTATTGTTACTTAAAACAATTACCGTAACAGAAGCAATAAAATCCATAAACTGGAATGTAATTATACTAATGGGCAGTGCGATTGGAATAGGCCGGGCTGTTGAACTAACAGGTCTGGGGCAAGCTGTCGCTCAAATACTGGCTAAACTGCAAACAAGCTTAGGGGTAATTGGAATACTAATAGTGTTCTATTTAATTACTTTAATATTAACTGAAATCTTAAATAACCTCGCAACTGCAGCTCTAATGTTTCCGATTGGCTTTTCAATATCCTCTCAGCTAAATTTAGACCCAATGATGTTTGCCATAGTCACAGCCATTGCAGCATCATGCAGCTTCTTAACACCAATTGGATACCAAACAAATTTGCTTGTTTATGGTCCAGGTGGCTACAAGTTTACTGATTATTTAAAAGTAGGCCTCCCTTTAAGCTTTATTTGTATGTTTATAACCATTTCTTTAGCAGCTCTTAAGTGGCTTTAAAAGGTTTTGAAAGGAGAATGATCATTTTGAAGAACAAGGATGAAAGTAAAAATATAATCTGGCATCAATCTGTCATTACGAAAGAAGACAGACAAAAATTGCATGGCCATAATAGTGTGATGATTTGGTTTACCGGGTTGTCTGGCTCCGGAAAGTCAACGATTGCCAATGCGCTGCAGCATGAACTTTATAATAAAGGAATAAGCGTTTATTTGCTGGACGGTGATAATTTACGCCATGGGATTAATAAAAATCTTACTTTTTCGGAAAGTGACCGTAAAGAAAACATTAGGAGAACGGCCGAAACTGGCAAGCTTTTTGTTGATGCCGGAATTGTGGTGCTAGCCGCGCTTATATCCCCTTTTGAGCAGGACCGTAAATTGGCCAGGGAGATAGTGGGGGATAAGGAATTCATAGAAGTATTTGTTAAATGTCCGATTCAGGAATGTGAAAACCGTGATCCTAAAGGATTATACAGAAGAGCCAGAAAAGGTGAAATTAAACAATTTACTGGTATTGACCAGCCTTATGAAGAACCAAAGTCTCCAGAGATTATAATTGATTCAAGTAATGTAACCGTTAAAGAAGCAGTGAACATTCTTCTTTCCTATCTTTATAATAATATGGTTCTGCCTATACAGCCTAATGGGAGTGAAATCAAATGACACTTAGTCTTCCCCACGGGGGAAAATTAGTGAATCGCATTGATTTACAGTATGACGTATCGGATATTATACAAGAAATAGAGATTGATGCCACGGCCCTCTCCGACCTTGAACTCATCGCCAATGGAGCTTACAGTCCGCTTACCGGTTTTCTTGGAGAAAAGGATTATAATTCGGTTATTAACTCCATGAGGCTATCAAATGGCACAGTCTGGAGTATTCCGATTACCCTTCCAGTTGAGCAAAAAACAGCAGACATGCTAAAGGTTGGAGAAATAGTAAAACTGAAACATAATGGTGTTGTTTATGGAGTATTAGAGCTTGACGAAAAATACAAACCAGATAAAATGCTCGAAGCACATCACGTTTACCAGACAATTGACTGCAACCATCCAGGAGTAAATAAATTATTAAAACGCCCCAAAGTTTATTTAGCAGGACCCATTATTCTGACAAAAGTTCCGCCCAAAAGCACCCAATTTGACCAATATTATAAAACACCGCTTGAAATAAGGAATCAATTTGAGAAAAAAAATTGGAAAACCGTTGTTGGTTTCCAAACAAGAAATCCTGTTCACCGGGCACACGAATATATACAAAAAACAGCACTTGAAACAGTCGATGGATTGTTTTTGAATCCTTTAGTAGGAGAAACAAAGTCGGATGATATCCCTGCGAATATAAGAATGGAAAGCTATGAAGCCTTGTTAAAAAATTATTATCCTCAAGTCAGAGTATTTTTAGCTGTTTTCCCAGCTGCCATGAGATATGCAGGGCCCAAGGAAGCCATTTTCCATGCTCTTGTCCGTAAAAATTATGGATGTACTCATTTCATTGTTGGGCGTGACCATGCAGGAGTAGGTGATTACTATGGCACTTATGACGCACAAAAAATCTTTGCCCAATTTAGTGCAGAGGAAATGGGTATAGCCATTTTGCCTTTTGAGCATAGCTTTTATTGCACAAAGTGCGGGAATATGGCTTCAAGCAAGACTTGCCCTCATTCCAAGCAAGACCATTTGCATCTATCAGGTACAAAGGTCAGGGAAATGCTGCGAAATGGAAATACCCCTCCTCCGCAATTTACCCGCCCGGAAGTAGCTGAAATTTTAATAAAAGGATTGAAACAATCGTAAAAAGGAGCTGTTCTCAAAGTGAACAGCTCCTTTTTTATGGTTGGAACCCAAACTCTCCAAGGGAATGCTCCTCATTATGATAGTCAGATCCTCCCGTTATTTTCTTATTGTATTTATCTGCTAATGCTTTATAGCGGGCAGAGTCTTTGAAAGTTTGTTTCCGATGCCATACTTCGATCCCATCAACCGGAAGCTTTAAAAGCTCCTCTATAATGGTGTCATCCCTGACAAGCACTGGGTGCGCCAGCACAGCCAAGCCGCCAGCCTGGTGGATGAGCCGGATTCCATCCTCCGGCGATAATACCATTTTGTCCACTGCGCAAGGTTTGCCATCTGCCAAATATTGATCAAAAACCTCCTGAACATTCTCGGCATACCCTTTCTCGACTACAGCTTTAGCAATATGGGGACGTGCAATTACGTCTCCTTTGCTATGCTTTTTAACATCCTCTTCTGTAATAGGCATTCCTAATTCGCAAAATTTCTTTACAATAATTTGTGCACGGTTTTCACGGTGATCACGGATTTTTTGCAGTGTATCCAGCAAGGGTTTCGATTCATGAATCCCATGTCCTAATATATCAATACTAATCCCTTTGTATTTAGTACTTAATTCGATCCCTGGAATGACTTTTACTCCAAATCTTTTTCCCGCTTCTGAGGCCTCCTTAATTCCATGCATTGTATCATGATCTGTGATGGCAATGGTGGTAATCCCCTTGGAAGCAGCCATCTCCACGATTTCGGATGGTGACAGCACCCCATCAGATGCGGTGGTATGCATGTGAAGATCAAATTGGCCTTTTTTAATGATTTCCGCCAAATCCATTTACCTTCCCTCCTCTTAATCTATTATTACAGCCTTCACTATATCCATTACGCCATTTTCAAGCTGGTTTAATAAATGTTCACTTTTAGCCTTTGTTGAGCCTTTAACAGAGAAATAAAACTTTATTTTTGGTTCCGTTCCGGACGGCCGGATCGTGAACCAGGAACCATCGGCGAGGTAAAATTTAAGGACATTCGATTTTGGAAGATTTAAACTCTCTTCCCTGCCGGTTAATAAATGAACACGTTTACTGGATTGGTAGTCTTCAATAGAAGTAATGTTCACTTCCTCTATTTTTATGGGAGGGTTTGTTCTGAAGAAATTGAGAATTTGCGAAATCTTCTCAGTGCCTTCCTTTCCCTTTAAAGTAATAGACTTCATTGATTCTCGGTAGAACCCGTATTGTTTATAGATTTCATCTAAAGCTTCATACAATGTCTTGTCATTTGATTTATAATAAGCCGCAGCTTCCGCAGCAAACACGGCTGCTTGTACAGCATCTTTATCACGCACAAAGTCACCAATTAGATATCCATAGCTTTCTTCATATCCGAACTGAAATAGATGCTCACCGGATTCTTCAAATTCCTTAATCTTTTCGCCGATATATTTGAAGCCAGTCAGAGTATCAATCGTTTTTATGCCGAAATCGTTTGCAATGGCCCTGCCAATCTCGGAGGTAACAATTGTTTTCATAACAGCACCATTGTTTGGAAGAGTTCCATTTCTCTTTTTTTGACTCAATAAATAATGCAGCATGATCGCTCCGAGCTGATTCCCTGTTAATATCTCATAATTCCCCTGTTCATTTTTTGCTGCAACTCCCAGCCTGTCAGCATCGGGATCTGTGGCCATTAAAATATCTGCATCCAGTTGTTTGCCATACTGGATGGCCATCTCGAAAGCAGCATGCTCTTCTGGATTTGGGGATACCACGGTACTGAATTCGGAATCTGGTTCTTCCTGCTCTTTTACAAGAGTAATATTGCTAAACCCAAAAGCTTGCAGGCCACTGTAAACCAGATCTCTTGCTGTCCCATGCAGAGGTGAAAAGACAATTTTTAAATCCTTGCCTGCTTGTTTGGAAATCTTTCTATTTAATTGTATCGTTTTTAGTTTTTCTAGATAAGCTTGATCAATTTCTTTCCCTATAAAAGTTAACAGGCCGCTATCCTGCATTTCTTTTTCATCGGCTACTTGGATGGATAGCTCATCATCATTTTTATTGATAAAGCTGGTGATTACTGCTGCCACGGAAGGAATAATCTGCCCACCATCTTCGCCATATACTTTAAAACCATTATATTCCGGCGGATTATGGCTTGCTGTAATGACCACCCCTGCTGAAGCATTTAGGTAACGAACTGCGAAAGACAATTCAGGGGTAGGCCTTAATTCATGAAAAAGATATACATGTATTCCTTCCTTGCCAACCGTTTTCGCTACCTCCATGGCAAACTCGTCCGATTTACGGCGGCAATCGTATGCGATGACGATTCCCCGTTTTTTTGCCTGTTCGCCTTTTTGAGAAATGTAATCAGCAAGACCTTTAGCAGCCTTGCGGACAGTGTAAATATTCATTCTGTTCGTTCCAGCTCCTAATTCGCCCCTTATTCCGCCTGTACCAAATTCTAAATCCTTATAAAAGCAATCTTCTAAAGTGTGCTGGTCTATAGTTAGAAGTAATTTCTTCAATTCTTTATCTAAATTTTTGTGGGAAAGCCATTTTTCAGCCTTTGATTTCCATGTCACCTTTCCATTTCTCTCCCTTCTCTATACAAACTCACTATTTATTATATGAAGGAATAGGAATAATGGCTGTCCCATGGCCTAGAGAGCAACTAGTTTTACTGTTTTCATTTTATGATATCCTACAATTCGCAGCCAACACTCCAGTTAAAAGCAAAAATATCCTTCTGAACCTGGGGAGTTCCCTTTCCATCCTCACATAATTGCACTGCTTTATAGATGCTTCTGTGGTTTATAAACGAAAGCAGCATCAAGGCTGCGATCATAATAAATAGGTATTTCCTCATGTTTTTCCTCCGGCCCAATTTATTTTCAAATTGTTGACATATTCTCTGTTATAATGTAACTATAAGGCAAATTTTGCAAATTTTCTAACCGTTTTTAAATTTATTGATTGACGAGGCGATCCTTTTGCTCCTTTTCTTTAAGATTGCGGTTTGGATAATTGTTGCATGTCTCGGGTTTTATGTTATTTCTGTGTGGTTATGGGAAAAGAAAGTTAAGGAACGAATTTTTGCCATCAGGAAAACCTGGTACATCATTTATGTGCTTGGCGCAGTGATTTATTGGACGAAGGAGCCAGTTTCCATTTTTACAGACTGGCTGAATTATCTGATTGTCGCGATTATTTTTGCACTGGTTGACGCGTTTGTTTTCCTTGGTTCTTACTTGAAAAGAGTTGGCAATAACGAGCTGGCGACAGATACAAGAGAATTGCTTGAAGAAAATAACGATCTCTTGAACTCGCACATGAATAAGCTCAAATCTTTTCAATATTTGTTGAAAAATGAACCGATCGACATTTATTATGGAGATAAGGAAGCCTATATTGCCGGCATCGAAACACTATTGGCCGATTACGCGGAAAAAGTGGATATGAAAGCGGTATTGTGCAAATACACAACTCAGGAAGATAAAGACTATTTGCTTGAGCACTATACGGATAAAGCTTTGATTCACAGCCGTTTGGACCGCAAGGAAGTCTATTATGATGCCGATGAAAAATTGGCGTTGATTCCTTTTTCCATACTTGAAGACTATTATGTCATTAAATTAACCTCCGATGATTTTGTCACAGAATTCGACTACTTGCTATTCACTTCACTCATCTCAATATACGATCTAATGCTCCCTGCTGAACAGGAGGAAGAAGACCATGAAGGAACCAGCGGATAATAAAAAGGAAAAGTTAAGCAGTAAAAGCACCATGAAGGTCATGAAAAAAAGGTCGCGGATCAGCCTCCCTGCCTTTGAAGTCAGCCCGCACACTGAACGGATCATAAAAGAGAATAAAAGATTAATAAGTGTTTATACAAAAAGCAAAGCGTGAGCATACTATATGGCGTGGAAGGATTTTTCTTCCGCGCCTTTATTCATGTTCACCATGTCCGTTCATATAATAAAGAAACAAATCCTATTTAAAGGGCTGATCCTAATGAAAAAGCTGACAAAGAAAGTGAAAAATATAGACTTCCCCACCTTCTCTATTTCCCCATACACGAAAAACCTTTCCAAAAAAACGGAAGCTGCAATCCAGGATTTGAACAAAGGAAAGAAGCTTCCTAAAAATAATGCGTGAGAAAACCGCCTTTTGCAAGACGGCTTTATTTTATAAAAAGTTTTACTTTCTTTAGGGCGTTTTTTGTAGTCGGATACCGGAACGGCAAATCAAATTTGGTGGTTTGTTTCAGGATACTTTTTTCATGTGAGAACACATCAAAGCTTCCTTTCCCATGGTACGCGCCAATTCCGCTTTCCCCCACCCCGCCGAACGGCAAATAGGGAGAACTGAGATGATAGACTGTATCGTTGATGCAGCCGCCGCCAAAGGAAATATGGTTGAGAATCTCGTTTTGTATCGTTACACTTTCTGAAAAAATGTAGAGTGCCAGCGGTTTCGGCCGTGCGTTAACTTCGCTGATCATGTTGGACAAGTCTTTGTAATCCAGAACTGGCAGGATGGGTCCAAAAATTTCGTCCTCCATCACTTCATCTTCCCAGGTAATATTTTTTAAAACAGTCGGTTCGATCGTCAATGTGCCGAGATCCTGCCTGCCGCCGTGAACAGTGGTTCCGTTGCTTAAAAATTGGGTTAAACGATTGAAATGCTTTTCGCTGACAATTTTTGTGAAATTGCCCGAACCGATTGGATCTCCGCCATACAGCTCTTCGATAGCGTGTTTGAGCTCTTTTAGAAATTCTTCCTTGATGCTGCTGTGTGTGTATATATAGTCAGGAGCTACGCAGGTCTGGCCGGCATTCATGTATTTGCCCCAGGCGATTCTTTTCGCAGCCAGTTTTAGATTAGCATCTTCATGGACAATGCACGGGCTCTTTCCGCCCAGTTCAAGCGTAACAGGCGTAAGATTCCTGGAAGCCGCCTCCATAATAATTTTTCCAACGGGTACACTGCCTGTAAAGAAAATATAATCCACTTTTTCGTTCAGAAGAGCTGTGCTTGCTTCGACTCCACCTTCAACAACTGCTATGTATTCCTCTGGAAAATTCTCGCTTATCAGCTTTGACAGCAATGCCGAGGTTCGCGGAGTCAATTCAGAAGGCTTCAAAATAGCGCAGTTTCCAGCTGCGATAGCGCCAATAAGCGGTGCGATTGCCAGCTGAAAAGGGTAATTCCATGGTGCGATAATGAGTGCTACTCCATACGGCTCAGGATATATGTAGCTTTTCGAACCGACTTGAGCTAGCGTCGATTTAACCTTCCTTGGCTTTGCCCATTTTTTCAGGTTCTTCATCGTAAAACGGATCTCTTCCAGCACAATTCCGATCTCCGTTAAATAAGCATCAAACTCACTTTTATTGAGATCTGCTCTTAATGTGTCCATCAAACCCTGTTCATGCTCTTTTATGATCATGCGCAGCCGTCCGAGTGCCTCCATCCGAAAGGAAACTTCCTTCGTTCTCCCATTTGAGAAGAAATTTCTCTGTTTTTGAATCAAATCTGCGTAATTTTCCATGTAAAGCCTCCAGATTCGGTAAGTTATTAAGGATATAGTATCACCAGGTGTGGAGGAAATACATCTTTTAGGCCGGATATCGGAATTTTTTCCTGAAAAATGAGAAACCATGAAAAGTGTAATTAGTTTCATCGATTTATCTCAAGGCTTTTGCTCCATATTTAGTAAAAAAATTGCTGCATATTTTTTACTCGCAAGTTTAATAGGTTTGTTGGTAAAATTCTTATTTTCTTCGCAAATTAAAAAACTTATTCGCAAAATTTCCTGTATTATTCGCATGTATTTTTACTTCATTCGTAAAGTTCACAATTTAGGAAAACACCTTCTTTTTTGAGAAAAATAAAAACATCCAGGTTGCTTTCCATTCAGGTGCTGGATGAAAAAAATTACAGAATAATAACCTGTTAACATTTTAAGTTGAGAAAATAGATTTTGCATATCAGATATGTTCACGCCCATGGCTTCATCTCCCCCAAATGCTTTAAAACTGTTATATTCGGAGGATTATGGCTTGCTTTAATGACCACCCTCTCTGAAGCATTTAGGTAACTCTACTGTATGCCCAGTTCCATATTCCAGTTTTTTCAAAAAACTAGCTACCAATGTCTTTGGATTTAATAATGAACTCCTTTAAAATCGCTATCTTTTTATTTGAAAGCCATTTTTCTACACGTGCTTTCTAATTTCCCCTGAGTTTAACTGACCGGTTTTCAATGATTTTCCATGCACTTAATGCCAAACTTTCAGGGATTTCTATATCATCAAATTGAATTATTTGACCGTGACTGATATCTCTTTTAACTAAGGCATTTTTTATCAGACCGATCGGTACATGGCCAATATTATCTATAATCCTGCATGCTTTGCCCCTAACATCAAAACTTCCAATGCCATGGGTTAACCATTCACCCTGCTTGATATTGCGTTTTGCAACAGCTGCGACACTTATCCTAGGCGTTTCACTGTTATTAAGCAGGATTCCCCCTCCGTTTAAAACTCTTTTAATGGTTTTGATGATTTCTAAATAACATAAATGATAATGAGAAAATAATGTATAGTAGGGGCCGTCTCCCATCTTAAAATATCTTAATGCCTCCCGCTGATTTTCATGATGTTCAGCAGTGATAAATACAGCCGGAGAGGGTTTGGAGCAAAGTAAATAGTCGCTGATTGGAGAGTCTATTTTTTTTGCTTTTTCAGCCAAAGCAGCTGCACCTGATAATACGTCCTCTGTATTGATTCCCATTAATCCATTACCTGCTATTTCGGCATTTAATCCATTGGCAACAAGTGCTTGTTCTATTTCCACTTTTGTTCCGTCTGTAGATGCGGTTACCATTTGGAGACTAATACCATTCCTCTTTGCCCAATAAGTCATATCTTTTAATGTAGGAGTTCGGTTTAGATATCCTTTAATATTTCCATAGACCAAAGGTTTAAATCCCATTAGTTCTGCTTCTTCTTTAAGAATTGCCAGACACCCAGGCTGATCACCTTCAGCTTCAGTTATTAGGCCTTTATTAACAAAATAGGAACCTGTGGTTACATGCAATTCAGCGTTCATGGTAATGACAGGGAGTGAAGCTTTAAAACATTTATCAATGACATCTGTCGCATGTATAACGTCTCCACTGCACTCCACTATAAGATCAGATTGTTCTATTAAATCATCTAAATCATTCGTTAAAAACTCACTTTTTGGATATCCAATACAATCTCCAATGTTTCTGCGTGTTAAAACTTTTGATACTGATAAATTACAATGGTCTCCCAATGTTTGAACAAGTCCCTTCGAAATAAATCCAGTTCCTATTATTCCAATCCTTTTGACTTCCATAATATCCCTCTCCAAATATTACAAAATTTCCACCTGTGGAATAGGAATAATAAATTTCCCTCCCCATTCTCTTATATAACTTAACTTTTCCATAACCTCATGCTTCCAATTCCAAGGCAAAATAAGAATATATTCCGGCCTGGTTTGTCTAATTTTATCTACTGAATAAATTGGAATATGAGTGCCTGGCAATAATAATCCCAACTTATACGGTGTTTCATCTACGGTATACTCCAAAAATTCTTTTCCCACTCTGCAATAATTCAGTAAGGTATTTCCTTTCGCAGGAGCGCCAAAGCCTGCAATCGTTTTACCGTTACTTTTTAATTGGAATAGTTTTGAACGTAATTCCTGCTTTATGCTTTTTATTCGCTCTTCAAAGTTCAAATAGGTTTCTACTTGATTTAAACCGCACTCTTTCTCATAATTAATTAATTTTAGAACTCTATCAGATATCTCTTTTGTTTCATCTTCTAAGTGGGAAACATAAATACGTAAAGATCCACCATGGTAGGGTAACTGATCTACATCAAAGATTTTAAGACGATGGGCTTCAAAAATAGATTGGACAGTTAATAAAGAAAAGTAGGAATAGTGTTCATGATAGATGGTATCGAATTGGCAACCCTTAATGAGGTTTAATAAATGAGGGAATTCTAAATTAATTACTCCTTTAGAAGATAGCAGAATTTTTAATCCATTAATAAAACTATTCAGGTTAGGTACATGAGCCAATACGTTATTAGCAATAAGCAAATCAGATTGGATGCCTTCATTTAATAATTTTTGTGCAGCCGCATCAGAAAAATATAGTACTCGTGTCTCAATTCCTTTATTTATTGCTATTTTTGCAATATTTTCAGCTGGTTCTATTCCGAAAGCGGGAATCATTTTATTTTTAAAATATTGCAGTAAATAGCCATCGTTGCTTGCAATCTCAACAACTTGTGAACTTTCATTTAAAGAAAAACGGTCAGCAACCATGTCAACATAGCTGCGGGAATGGTTGAGCCAGCTATTAGAGTAAGAACTAAAGTATGGGTAATCTCTAAAGATTTGTTCTGGGCTTTTAATCTCTTCTAGCTGAACGAGGAAACATTGATTACATACGAAGGCATTCAAAGGGTAATATTGTTCATTCGTACTGCCATCCCCTGGGCATAAAAAGGAATTTGCTAAGGGAGTTACACCCAAATTCGCAAAAGAAATACTTAACTTTCCCCCGCAAAAACGACAAGTGCTTATTCTCATTAAACTTCAACTGCCTTATTTTTTATTTGAGCATAAGATATTCTATTCTCATTTCCTGCAAAAGTTATAGGTAATTATCATATATTAGTAGAAAAAGGAGGGCTGGTGATGGCTGCTGACTTTACTGTTATTTGCCATTATTACAATGAGGAGTATTTGCTTTCGTGGTGGTTAAAACATCATTCTAAGCTTTTTAATCATGGAGTTATGATTGATTATGGATCAACCGATAAATCTAATGATCTAATTCGTCAATTGGCACCTAATTGGGAAATACGCAAATCTCGAAACCCTAATTTTGATATAGAAGCTTGTGAAAAAGAAGTAATGGAAATAGAACGGGAATTTAAAGGATGGAAAACAGTTTTGAATACAACGGAGTTTCTATACGTAAAAAATAAAGATGATTTTTTGAATGATTTAGAAAAAAGCGGTGATTCCATTTATAGGGCAAATGGTATTATCATGGCTGATCCGATTGGTTACTATAAATCAGATCCAGATCCCGATAAACCTTTAACTCAACAAAGGTTTCACGGTTATTTGGAAAAAGAGAAGCATCGTGTACCAGAAAGAGACAGATTTATCCATAAATTTCCGGATGGTGCTTATAAAATTGGGCGTCATTCTTCAAAGCATCCTAAAGCAAAGAATCATCCTGAAGCATTCGTCCTTTGGTTCGGATTTAGTCCCTGGAATAAAGCCATGGTTCAAAGAAAGCTATTTATTCAAAAAAGAATTCCTATAAAAAATAAAAGGAGAGGATGGGGTAAACAGCACTTTGTAGATGCTAATAAACTTAAAAAAATGTATAGAGCAAGAGCCGCCTTATCAGAAGATCTTAGACTTAGAGAAGATTGTAATTGGATATTTTCAGATTAAATTAAAGAAGTGTAATTGTAAATTGAGATTAGATCTTTCATTTTTTAATGTTAGATAAAAACAGTGGCCTTTTATTTCCTTTTAATAAGTAAAGGGCCGTTATCTTCTTTTAAAAAGAGTAAAAGATTAGCATCTTCATGAACAATGCACGGGCTGTATCCGCCCAGCTCAAGCGTCACCAGCGTAAGATTCCTGGAAGCCGCCTCCATAATAATTTTTCCAACAGGCACACTGCCTGTAAAGAAAATATAATCCACTTTTTCGTTCAGATGAGCTGTGCTTGCTTCGACTCCACCTTCAAGAACTGCTATGTATTCCTATGTAAAATTCTCACTGATAAGCTTTGACAGCAATGCCGAAATTCGCGAAGTTAATTCAGAAGGCTTCATAATAGAGCAAATACATTTTTTAGGTTGAATATCGAAATTTTTTGCAAAAAACTGAATTCATGTAAAGAGTGTAATTAGTTTAATGGACTTCTTTCCAGGTTATTTGCTCTATTTTTAGTAAGAAAATTGCTGCATGTTTTTTTATTCGCAGTTTTTCTTACTTTATTCGTATAGTTCACATTTTTGGAAAATAACTTCCTTTTAAAAAAATAAAACACCCAGGTTCCCCTGGGTGTTCCTCAAATCTTATAAATGGATCGGTCCCTCCGGCCCAACTGGGATACCTAACAGGTACCAAACGACGATCAATATAATCCAGAAGATGCCAAAGAAGATGGTGTATGGGAATAGTGCTGATATTAAGGTTCCCAAGCCCATGTTCTTGTCGTATTTTTTCGCAAAGGATAATAACAATACAAGATACGGAAGCATTGGCGTGATTGGGTTCGAGATGGAATCCCCAATTCGGTATAATGCTTGTGTGAATGCTGGATGGTAATCCAGGAACATAAACATCGGCACGAAAATCGGTGCCAGGATGGCCCATTTTGCTGATGCACTTCCGATTAAGATATTGATTAAGCTGACAAATAGGATAAATACGATAAACAGCGGTATTCCTGTAAAGCCTACCGACTCAAGGAAATCAGCTCCTTTTATCGCGATGATCGGACCAAGATTTGAGGCGCTGAAATAAGCAAGGAATTGAGCGGATGCAAAGACGAGAACAATATATGGCCCCATTGTACTCATTGCTTTTCCAGTCATTTCACCAAAATCCTTTGAACTTTTTACAGTGCCTGCTCCTAAACCATAGAAAAGGCCTGGAAGCAGGAAAAAGATCGTCAATAGCGGTACGATTCCGTTCATAAGCGGAGAACCTTCTATAATTGAACCTGTTTCAGGGTTGCGCAAAATTCCGTTTTCCGGAAGGATCATGGCTAATACTGCCACAAGAAACACAGCTACTGAAATTCCGGCCCATTTTAGTCCGCGGCTCTCTTCCGAGGTCACGGTTGTGACTGTTTCAATTTCCCCTGTATAAGAACCAAAACGCGGAATCGTAAATTTATACGTTACCCATGTCGAAACGGCTAAAAGGAAAAAAGTTGAAACCGCAATAAAGTAATAGTTCATCGCCGGGTTCGCTTGATAATTAGGATCAACAGTCTGTGCACCTGACTCGGTAAATCCTGCAGCCAGCGTATCAGTCATACCGATCATTAAGTTGGCTGAAAATGCCCCCGTGGTTGAAGCATAAGCAACGATTAAACCAACCATTGGATGGAAGCCAAATGCCATAAGGACCGTTGCAGCAATTGGAGGCAAGACGACCTGAGTCGCGTCGGCAGCCACGTTACCAACAATGGCAATTAAAATAATACTTGGTATAATAATTTTTTTTGGTGTAGCAATAACGGAACGCTTCATCAGTGTATCGAAAAATCCGCTCTGCTCTGCCAGTCCAACACCAATCATCATAACGAGTACCATGCCAAGCGGCGGAAACTCACTGAAGTTGGTCACCATCTTAGTGAGGATGTCTACGATTCCTGCTCCATCTAAAAGATTATTGGCAACTACCGTTTCCCCTGTTACCGGGTGGGTAGCTGATACCTTAAACAATCCGGCGATGAAGGATGCTGCCAAAATGATCCCGCATAGCATGAAAAACAATACAATTGGGTCTGGCAGTTTATTCCCGGCATATTCGATCGAATCGAGCATCCGGTCAAAAAATGTCTTTTTTTCTTTCTTGTTGTCCCGGGCCATAAAACCCCTCCTAATCTATTTTTCTGTTAACGTCAAGGCTGTTAAAATATGAAATTTAAGTCCGTCTTTGATCGCCTCTTCATCCAGGTCGAATTTTGGATGGTGGTGAGGGTAGGTAATCCCTTTTTGGTCATTTCCTGCACCAATCATCACGTAGCAGCCCGGCTTGGCTTCGCTGAAAGCAGAAAAGTCCTCGCCGCCAAGCATGGGATCAATCCACTCAATTTTTCTGTCCGTAAAATGAGTTTCCAGCATGCTTGTAAGCTCTTTCGTTATTTCTTCGTTATTTATGACAGGGTTGTATCCATACGTGTATTCTACCTTCGCCTCCGCACCGTGAGCTTTAGCGATTCCTTCAGCAACTTCAAGGATGCGACTTTTAATTAATTCACGTGTTGACTCTTCTAAAACCCTGACTGATCCGCCAATTTCGGCTGTATCGGGAATAACGTTAAAGGCTTCTCCGCCATGAAATCTTGTAACAGATACAACAGCTGAATCAAGCGGTCCAACAGAGCGTGCAACAATATGATTTAGACCGGATACGATTTGAGCGCCAACTGCTACAGGGTCAACGGTTAACTCAGGAGTTGAAGCATGGCCTCCCTTACCCTGGACCGTGATCTCAAAAATGTCGCTTGCTGATGTGATGGCACCATCGCGAATGCCAATGGTTCCAAAAGGAATGGTTGACATAAGATGAAGACCTGCTACTTGATCGACGCCATCCATTACTCCTGCGGCAACCATTTCTCTTGCTCCGCCTGGAGGAAGTTCTTCGGCATGCTGAAAAATAAAGACAATTTCCCCGCTCAAATTTTCTTTTTCTTCCGTGAGAATTTTTGCTGCTCCAAGCAGCATGGAAGTGTGAGCATCATGGCCGCATGCATGCATAACGCCCGCATTTTTGGATGAAAAAGATAAGCCCGTATTCTCTGTGATTGGCAGAGCATCCATATCTGCACGAAGAGCGACTACCTTTCCAGGCTTGGAACCTTTTAATCTGGCAACAACGCTTGTTTCTGTCGGACGGGACAATTCCAAGCCGCCAAAGCTTTCTAGTTTTTCATAAACATAGTTTGCAGTATGTATTTCCTGAAAGGATAATTCCGGATTTTCATGAAGATAGCGGCGCCAATCGATGACTTCACCGTAAACTTCATTTACTCTAGTTAAAATCTTGCTGAAATCCATTTGTTCCACTCCTATATAACGACTAATTAACGCATATGCGCTAAATATATAATATAGAATTTATAGAAAATTTTCAATAAATATTCACAAGATTATTTTTCCAAAATAAAAAACAGCCTGTTAGAATGGCTGTTTTCAAGGTGTAAAACTATATAATTTCATCGGCCGCCCTTTATCATGACTTTTCGTTTCACCGACTTCTGCAATTAACCCTGCTTTACGCAGCCCCTGCAAAATGCGCTGCGCATTGCGGTTGCTCATGCCAAGCTCAAGGGCAATATCTTTAGAAGTAAATGTATCCCAATCCTTCCGCCCCACATAGCTTTTTATTTTATTATAAAGCTGAACACTTATATGATATTCACCCAGCTTCTTGACCAGCTCGGGTTCATCACTTTCGCTAATATAAGAAAGGATCACCTGATCATTTTGATACTCTTCCACAATCCCATGCTCGTCAAGTAAGATAATCTTATCCTGTTTGGATGACTTCGATCGCTGAACGGCTTTTCGGGCATTAAATTCAGCTTTTAAAACAGAATCCCCAAATCCGATACCTGCCGCAACTGGCCGCTTCCAGTCCTCGCGAATTTTATCAATGGTATCGTGCAGGAGGTTAATGTGATGGTATACTTCCCCTCTGGAGCTAAAAATCATATAATCTCCTCTTCCGGTTTTATGAAAAGAGCCATTCAGACTTCGGCTCGCCCGGAGGAGAATTTCATCCATTTTCAGCTCGGTCCATTGCATATCATACAGCAATTCTTCCTTCACTTTTTCCAGCTCCGGATTTTCCGTTTCTATAAAACAAACAGCCACCTGTGTATTTTGGTAATAATGGGCTTTTGCTTTTTCGGAAAGGGACATTAGGGTCTGCTTCGTTTCCAGCCGGGTCGTGGTGATCCATGAAACCGGGATGCCATGCCCTTTCAGCCGTTCTTTTACCCCAGGGTAACAAGTCAGAACCCCCTCGGTCTCCCTATTTTCCCAGAGCCTGTAATGATATTCATAGATTTGATCCTCTTCAATATCGGCAGGAAACGTTTCAATGTGGAGATTTTCCACTGGTACTTCCAGTTGTGATAATGCCTCACCGCTTATATTGGCCCCTTCAGGCAGATCAACGGATAGCTGTTTCAAGCCCCTGTTTTGCAGAAGCAAATTAAGAAGCGATTTATATAAACCTGTTTCCAAAAATAATACGCCGTGCAGGCTTTCATCATCGCCTAAAACGCCTTTTGCAATGGCATACGGAATTGGTCCTGAAAACAGCCAGGCATCAACCCCATCCTTATGTGCGACAACAATCTCTTTCGTCTCAACAGCCTGCTTATATGTATATGGATGAAATTTCATCTCTTTTTCAAACTCTTTTGCAACATCCAAAATTCTCTTCACCGACTGTTCCGGTCCAACTACACCAATGTGATACATATGACCACCTCATCATGCTTTCTTTGTAGATAGGATAGCATAAAAAGATGAATGATTAATAAAAAAGTGCCGAACAATGTTGTTCAGCACTCAAATTAGCTCCTTTTGATTAGGTTATTCCACTTCATAACTTGTGAGGGGCCGCGTTAATGAAGTTATGCGGCAAGCTGCTGTTTTTGGTTCATCACGGTCAATGCACTTAACATAAAAAACACCATAACCATGAGCCCGGTTATCAGCAGCCATCCAGCCATAAAGTCTCCAGTGAAATCCACTAAAAAGCCAAATAAAGGCGGAACAATGATGACGGCGGTGGAGCCCATTGTTAAAGAGATGCCGCTTGATATTCCTGCTTTCTCAGGAGGCACCAGTTCACTTGCGAGATTCATCCATATTCCGTTAAACCCTGCTGCAGAGAAGCCAAATAATGCAATAATAGGAGCCAGCAGCCAGAATGAAGCCGATGAAATGAATGCAACAGTCAAGCTTGATACAGCGGTAATCCCAGTGATAATCATTAAGATTATGACTCTTTTTCCGTTAAAGATTCGGTCGCTGATGATTCCCCATGCAATTCTCCCAAATGAGCCGAATACTTCAGAAATAACGAGCAGCATACCTGATAAAAACAGGGAAATTCCCAGTTTTTCGTATGAAAATAAGACAATATAAGTGGTTAAACACATTTGTGAGCCATTCAGCCCCATGGCGCTAAAACTTACCAGCAGCAAACGTTTATTTTTGAGCATTTTAAACATTTCTTTGTAGAAAGACACAAGCCCTTGTGTTTGGTTGTTGGACTGTTTTTGCTGAGGCGGGTCCCGATAGATAAAATAGGACATGACTCCTCCGAATAGAAGAATGACACAGGCAATCAATAATACTGGGCGCCATCCGAATACTGTGCTCAATGGCAATAAGATAAGGCTTGCGAGCGCCGCCCCTGCTGTAATCCCCATTTGTTTAATGCCCATTGCGGTACCACGCTGTTTTTGTGGAAACCAGTAAATAATTCCCCGGTTTGTAATAGGATGCATGGAGCCATATCCCAGGCCGCCGATTACAACCAATACAAGGAGAATCCCAAAATGAGTGAGAAAAGTGGTAAATAAATAACCGATTCCCATCATAAAAGCTGCAGCCAGCAGCAACCTCCTCGATCCCAGCCTGTCAGTTAAATATCCGGCAGGTACCGATACTATGGCCTGACCCATGAACAAAGCAGCAGGAAGCATGCCAATCTGGGATTTAGACAATGAAAGATCCTCTCCAATTAACACGCCCAGCGGACCGATGCTTCTCCCGATAAAAGCGACCATTAACTGCGCAATTAAAAGGGAAATGAGCATTCTCCATGGTTCCGAGATGAAGGTAGCCTGATTCTTTATATGTGCATGTTTCATATCTTCACTTCTTTTCTAGCATTCTTATAGTTGATTTAAAACGGTTTAAATAATGTGGTTCCTCTTCAATTCTTCCAATTTTTCTTCATTAAAACCGAGTAATTTACAATAGATTTCTATGTTATGTTTCCCCATGATCTCTGCTCCTGCATGTTTTACTTCTCCAGGCGTTCTGCTTAATTTTGGCACAATTCCCGGCATAGGAAATTCACCTAGTTCCGGGTGCTCGACTTTAATGATCATCTCACGCTCTTTGTATTGAGGATCCTCCAATATGTCTTTGGCATTATAAATTAATCCTGAAGGGACGCCTTTTTCCTCCAAAATGGAAAGAGCTTCTTTCGCTGTAAGTGTCTTGGTCCACTCCTCTATAATAGAGTCCAGCAATTTCATATTCTCGCCTCTTGCGTTATGGGTAGAAAACCGCGGATCCTCCGCTAACTCAGGTTTCTCCATTGCTTCACAGAGCCGGCTAAAAACTCCATCAGCGTTTGCTCCAATGACGATATATGTTTTATCTTTTGTAAAATAAATATTGGATGGCGCAATGCCGGGGAGGATATTTCCCATCCGCTCCCTAATATAGCCCGCAAGCAAATAATCAGGAATAATGCTTTCCATAATGGAAAAAACAGATTCATACAAGGCAGTATCAACCACCTGGCCTTTCCCGGAATGTTCACGTTCATGCAATGCAACCAGGCAGCCAATTGTGGCAAACAAAGCAGCCAATGTATCGCCTATGGAGACGCCGATTCTAGAAGGCGGCCGATCCGGGAAACCCGTTACATTTCTTAATCCCCCCATTGCTTCACCTACACTTCCGAAGCCTGCGCGGTGCTTGTATGGTCCTGTCTGCCCGTAGCCGGATGTCCGAACCATAATCAGTTTCGGATTTATTTCGGATAATTCTTCATAAGACAAATTCCACTTTTCCATGGTGCCAGGCCGGAAATTTTCAATCAGCACATCAGCTTCATTCAAAAGCTCCTTTAAAATTTCCTGACCTTCTTCTTTTCGTAAATTTAGAGTAATAGACTTCTTATTTCTTGATTGGATCGGCCACCATAAGCCAAAACCATCTTTGGATTTCCCCCAATTTCTCATGGGATCTGACTTTCCGGGAGGCTCAACCTTTATAACCTCCGCTCCAAAGTCTCCGAGCAGACGCCCGGTAAATGGACCTGCTAAAAGAGTGCCCAGTTCAATAACTCGAATGCCTTCTAATGGAAGCCGCTTTTCAGTCATCATTTCCTCCTTGCTCAGTTCAAAGACTTTTCATAAGAACGAGTTTTTTCTTCACAAATCATTTTTAAATTTCCTGAGTAAAAAATTGTCTAATACTATTTAATTCAACTAAATTATTAAAAAACCTCTTTACTCTTTTAAAGTAAAGGTGTATTTTTATCATAGTATATTCAAATAATCAGATATACTAATATTTAAACATAACGACAAAAAGAAGGGTTATGAATGAAAAGTAAGTGGTTTTTTACTGGAAGGTATTCGGAGTATTCACTGCAAAGTTTTCAGAGGGATTTACTTTCAGGGATTATTGTCGGTGTTATTGCAATTCCGCTGGGGATGGCTTTTGCGATTGCTTCGGGGGTTAAGCCTGAGTATGGGATCTATACGACGATCATTGCCGGGATTTTGATTTCCCTTCTTGGCGGTTCAAAATACCAGATTGGCGGACCGACTGGTGCATTCATTCCCATTTTGTTCGGTATCGTGATGACTTATGGGTATGAAAATTTATTAATTGCAGGTTTTCTTGCTGGTGTTATGCTCTTTTTAATGGGCGTTTTCAGGCTTGGTTCCTTGATCAAATTTATCCCGAAACCTGTCACGATTGGGTTTACATCGGGGATAGCAGTCATTATTTTTACTGGCCAAATCTCAAATTTTCTAGGGCTCAAGGGTGTTGAGAGCCATGAATACTTTATCGATAATATTAGAGAGATTGCGAGGCATATTCATACCGTCAATTTTTATAGTATTCTGACTGCAAGCATTTGCCTGACCGGGATTTTGCTAATACCTAAATTTTTTCCGAAGGTACCTGGCCCTCTGATTGGATTGCTGCTTTCCACTGCCGCAGCAATTGTTTTTTTTCCAAATCAGGTAGCCACTATCGGTTCTTCTTTTGGAGAAATTCCCGGGACTCTCCCAAGATTCGCTATCCCGGATGTTACTTTGGAAAAAGTAATCGAGCTCCTTCGTCCCGCATTTGTGATTGCCATTTTAGGCGGGATCGAGTCACTGCTATCTGCGGTTGTAGCAGACGGGATGACGAACACAAGGCATAACAGCAACCGGGAGCTGGCAGGCCAGGGAATAGCCAATATGATTACCCCTTTTTTCGGCGGGATACCTGCTACAGGAGCGATCGCGAGAACGGCCACCAATATTAAAAATGGCGCAGCCTCTCCTCTTTCCGGAGTTATTCACGGGATTATGGTATTGCTTGTTTTACTGCTTTTTGCACCATATGCATCTAATATTCCGCTTGCCAGCATGGCCCCAATTTTAATGGTCGTAGCCTGGAATATGAGTGAAAGAAAAGTTTTCTGTCACGTTTTAAAAACGAAGACCGAAGATTCACTTGTGCTTGTCGTAACCTTTTTATTAACGGTTTTTGTCAATTTAACAGTTGCTGTTGAGATCGGTTTATTAATGGCTGTCATCCTGTTTACGAAGAGAATGAGCGATCACCTTGTTACCGTAAAAGCTCTGCCGAATCCGGAGAATAAACACAAAAAGGTACAATCTCATATGGTTTCCGAGCATCACGATTGCCCGCAGATTAGTATTTTTAATGTGGAGGGACCATTATTCTTCGGTGCTGCCCAAACTTTTTCGCAAACCATTATGGATACCATTCATTACAAGCCAGGAATCCTGCTTTTGAGAATGGGCCGTGTACCTTTTATGGATACAACCGGTGAGTCCAACTTTGCTCATATCGTGCAAAATTTTTCAAAGCATGGCATTATTTTAATATCCGGTCTTCAGCCCCAGCCTAAAAGCATCTTAATGAAAACGGGATTATACGATATGATTGGGGATGAGCATATTTTTGAGCATACCGGAGATGCCATCAACCATGCACTTAGGTTAATCGACGAAAATAAGTGCATGGGGTGCAGGCACTTTGCATTCAGGGAATGCGGAAAACTATCCGGATCAAACTATCAAGCAAGAGAAAAAGCGATATCAGCGCCATGACTCAGGAAAGTGAGGATACCATACATTGAATCTTGATATGCAGCAATTCAAAGCAGACTTTTTCAAAGCTCTGGCCCACCCGCTCCGAATCAGAATATTAGAACTCTTAGCTGAGGGCGATAAAAGTGTAAATGAAATTCAAAGCCTGGTTGGCAGTGAAGGCTCTGCCGTTTCGCAGCAGCTTACAGTACTGCGGACTAAAAATATTGTTACGGGCACGAAGGACGGCAACCGGGTCATCTATTCGCTAAGAGATCCGATGATTATTGATCTTCTTACTGTGGCACGGCAAATTTTTAATAATCACCTTGTCGATACGATCAGCATGCTGGATAAAATAAATAATTAATGAAAAAGAGTTTAGGTCCGCATGGCCTAAACTCTTTTTGTTCTATAACTTAAACCTGCTGATTAATTCCTTTAAATCCTCAGCCATGCCTGTGAGCCGACCTGCGGAGTTTGAGATTTCTTCCATGGAAGCGGCCTGTTCTTCTGTGGAAGCGAGTACGCTTTGGGTAGCCATGGCCGATTCGTTCGCAACATGAGAAATTTCATCCATGGACTGAACCATTTGCAGGGAGCCGGCAGACATTTGCTGGATAGCGGTGGCGACCTCCTCCATTTGCTGGGTAACACTGCTGACAGATTGCTGGATCTGTTTGAAAGAATCACCTGCATCCTTCATCACATCCATTCCTTCCGTCACTTCATGATTGACCGTTTCCATCGATTGAACAACTTGATTGGTTTCTTCCTGAATTTGTGAAATCAATTGGCTAATCTGCAAAGTAGACTCAGCAGATTTTTCTGCCAGGTTGCGGACTTCATTTGCGACAACCGCAAACCCCTTCCCCTGTTCGCCTGCGCGAGCTGCTTCGATGGCAGCATTCAAAGCCAATAAATTTGTTTGAGCAGCAATACCTGTTATCACTTCAATGATTTTGCCAATCTCCTGTGAACGCTGGCCTAATCCTTTGACAACTTTAGATAAATCCTGGACATTGTTATGGATGGAATTCATTTGGCAGCCTGCTGTTGAAATGGATTGCGAGCCATGATTTGCCTTTTCAAGAGAATCATTGATTTGCTCTGTCACCTGTTCAGAATTGGCTGCCACCTGGCCCAGGCTGTCAGACATTTGCATGATCACATCAGATGCTGTGTTAACTCCTTTCACCTGATTGTCTGCCCCTGCTGCCACTTCTTCTATCACTTCGGCAATATGGCTTGTTGCCATGTTTGTTTGCTGGGCACCAGTTGAAAGCTGCTGAGCGTATTGTGTGACTTCATTTGATGCGATTACAACATTATTCAGCACATCCTGCCATACAGCAGCCGTATGGTTCAGTGCAGCAGCAATGGATTTTAGCTGGCCAACCGAGTTTTCATCCAGGCGGCTCGACATATTTCCATCCGCCAGCTCTTCCAAATGGGCATTGATTTTAGCAATTGGCGCTATGAATTTTCGGTAATTCATAAAAGCAGATAAAATACCTGCAAGCGAGCCTAAACTGGCGATAAAACCGATTGTGATCCAAAAAGCCTGCCCTTCCAAATTATTTCCGATACTCACGACTAAACTGATAATAATGACAGTAGGTATTATGACGATTAACGTCCGAAGCATGTAGCTTAATTGACTCATTTTAATGACCCCTTTTTTCTAAATCCTTATATTAAAAAACGAACTTCCATCTATTTTCTTTACTTTCCACCTTCATTTACGTTTTTATAGGATTGGCAGAAAGTATATCAATATATATATCGGTGATTTTAATAATTATTTAAATACTTTGTTTTTTCTTTGCAAACTTTATCGCCATTACAGTTTCTGGTAAATAGCAAAAAACGCCACGCTCTATTAGAGAGTAAGTAGTTCGGCTTTGAAGTACAAAATTAGAACTAACCTTGCTATTCAAACGGTAATTCACACTTAAATTAACAGGCAGACAATTTGATAAGCAAAAATGCTTGGAACATCGTGTCTCCAAGCATTTTTTACATTATCTGGCACTCTATAGTTGAACAAATAATAGAGCATTGATTTCACTAAGTTTGAAAAATAAACGGAAAAATTCCGTTTATTTTGGGAAATACCAACATTTCTCGCAAAATAAGCGGAGTTTTTCCGCTTATATGAACCTAATCTTTAGAGTTAGTTATATATATAGAAGTTAATCGGAATATATCCGCTTATATCTGCTTCTTGTACCCCTACTATACACATTAACCGGAATTTCTCCGCCTATGAATTCCTATACCTCCGCAAAAAAGTCAACAATGAATAACAACAGAGTCTTTTCTAACTTGAATATCAAAAAACCTACAATACCATTACATTTATAAAAAGCCTTAATATTCAAGAAAAAAGATGCAGTCCAATTCAGTTGCGAATTGGACTGCTGATTTGTTTGATAATTAAGTTTTTGTACTCGAAAACCGAACCCGTTGCTGTTATAGTCCCATGCTTTATTTATATTTGGTGAATTTTATTTTAACCATTCCTCGACCCAGTTAAAAGCTTGCTCCCAGCTGCTAACCCTAATGACTCCATTTGGGAGAGGGTCTTGATTATAGGGGGTGTCGAATAAAATGACAGGGATTTTGCAAGCCTCATGAATCATAACTGCATTATCATGTTTATCTTCAAAAAAGATGTCTACCTCAAACTTCTTTGCTGCCTGTATTTTATCATGTGTCCCAATCAGTTCAATATGATCAAATTCTAAAGCGTTCTCCAAAAACCATTCCTCTGTAATTTGCTGAAGATGTGAACCACGTGCACTAATAAAATATAAGTCATGGTCAAGTTTCCATTTTGTCAGGATTTCTTTTGCTCCTTCTGCAAGGGGCGATTCCCTGTAAATTACTGGTTCGTTTTCTTTAAACCATTTCGCGAATTCTTTTTCAGATATATCCACAAGTGGAGTTAAATCATATTGCTTAATATCATTCAGGGTTATATTCAGATTAAATGCTTTATTTAAGTATGGAATCATGGATGATGGACATGTAACCGTGCCATCAATGTCAATTCCAAAGCGCTTCTTCATAATGGTTTGCTCTCCTTTAAATACATATATCCCTTATCTTAACAAAAGTCCCTTCCAGGCAAAAGAGTAATGGCAGTATTGCTGTCCTGGGAAGCATTATTTGATAGTCAAACATTAACATCTTAAAAAGAACGCATATCGCAAACACTATAAATGCTCCATTAAGCAATACTTTTGAAGGAACAAGCAAAGAAAGCGAGGGATCATGATGGCAGACCAAGAGCGCACCAATGAAGAGTACGATCTTCGCCATAGCGAGCGAATTGGGGAAGCTAATACAGATTATACAGAAGAAACCTCTGCTGAAATCGCAGCTCCAGGTGTCTATAACAGGGATTTGGATTTGGACAGGGACAAGGCTAATACAGATTATAGAGAAGAAACCGCTGCTGAAATTGCAGCGCCAGGTGTCTATGACAGGGCGACGGACAGGGAAGAAGAGAGTGAAACAGCTGCTGCCGGCCGGGGAGTAGGATACGCGGCCCTGGCATTGTCCATTCTGTCTCTGTTTGTATTGCCGGTTCTGTTTGGAGCAACAGGCATTGTCCTTGGTTTTATAGCACGCCGAAGAGGATCAGAAAGCCTTGGCGGCTGGGCCATAGGAATTGGAGCCATTTCGATCATTGTGGGCATGTTTATCTTGCCGTTTTTTTAAAAGAATATTGAACAAAGTAAAAGCCTGGCAACCTGCCAGGCTTTCTTTTTATGATTGAATGCTTTCTGCTTTTGTTTTTTCTTCTGCTTGTTTTGCGAAGTATTCTTCAGCAATTTTATCTATTTCGATCTTCAGTTCATCGACCATTGTTGCTTCAGGAACCTTCCTTACAATCTGGCCTTTACGGAATAGAAGACCTTCTCCGCGTGCTCCGGCAATGCCGATATCAGCTTCCCGTGCTTCACCCGGTCCATTAACCGCACAGCCAAGTACCGCTACCTTAATCGGTGCTTTAATTTTTTGGATATATTCTTCCACTTCATTTGCGATACTGATTAAGTCAATTTCAATCCGTCCGCAGGTTGGGCAGGAAATCAGTGTGGCTGCATTCGATGACAGGCCAAATACTTTTAGAAGCTCCCGCGCTACTTTTACTTCTTCAACTGGATCAGCACTTAATGAAATTCTTAAAGTATTGCCGATTCCTTTGCTTAAGATTGCACCAAGGCCAGCAGCACTTTTCACAGTACCCGCAAAAAGTGTGCCTGATTCTGTTATTCCCAAATGCAAAGGATAATCAAAGGCTTTTGACGCTTTTTCATATGCTTCAATTGCCAGATTAACATCCGACGCTTTCATTGATACGATGATATCATGAAAGTCGAGGTCTTCTAGAATTTTAATATGATGAAGTGCGCTTTCGACCATCCCATCGGCAGTAGGATAACCGTACTTCTCCAGGATCCGCTTTTCAAGGGATCCAGCGTTTACGCCAATGCGGATCGGTATTCCTTTTTCTTTTGCAGCCTTAACGACTGCTTCAACTTTTTCACGTTTGCCGATATTGCCGGGATTGATCCGTATCTTATCTGCTCCGCCTTCAATGGCTTTTAAAGCAAGCTTATAATCAAAATGAATATCGACTACAAGCGGTATATTTATTTGCCTTTTAATATCTGCAATAGCATCTGCAGCTCTTTCATCAGGGCAAGCGACCCGGACAATTTGGCAGCCTGCTTCCTCAAGCCTTTTTATTTCAGCTACAGTAGCTTCTACATCATGTGTTTTAGTTGTGGTCATACTTTGGATGAACAGCTCATTGCTGCCGCCAATAGTTAAAGGCCCAACTTTAACAGGCCGTGTTTTAGTACGATGTATAATTTCACTCAATGGAGATTCGCTCCTTTTTATCTATTCATATAACTGCATGACATTTTGGATGCTGTTAAAGAAGGTTCACTTTATTGTATCAATGAACCGCTGCGGTTGACAAGAATGATGATAAAGATTAGTTGTTCGTATTATATTTCGGAAACTTATAGGTTTTTCCTGATTTGATTTCTTCCGGCTTTATGCCGCTGTTTAATTCAGAGAAATCTGACACAACCTCATCTATGCTGACAGGTATTCGCCCATCAAGGTTTAATTCCACAATCGAAAGAACGGTCTCTCCCGGACTCACTTCTTTTTCAAAAAAAGAAATTCCGGATTCAGCTGGCTGTGTGCTGGCTTCTAATACTTGTTCTTTTCCAGCGGGGAGTGTGCCCTGGCTTAAGTCATAATAAATAACATAAATAACAAGAATAGAAAGCAGGACTCCAGCAATTCGCATCATATTGGCCAAACCCCCTGTAATTAGCGTGTTTACCCAATATGTATGCTTGTCCTATTTTGAATAGAACATAATTTGGCAGCAATAAGGAGAACTTTATTAGTAAATTGAGTCTTTCACCCGCGAATGACGGGCTTTGATCCATTTCACTTACTTAGTTTATCCTTCAAACTCCTTAATAATGGTTACTTTTCTTTAATACAGCCAAAAAAACGCGTCCAGTATGGCGCGTTTTATTTTTGTACTTGTTGTGGAACTTCTTTAACAGCCAGCAGAAGAATGATCAGTGAGACAAACCAGTTTATGAAAGCTCCATTCGGTACAGCAGTATGCAAGGCTGCCATAATTGTGAAAAAAACAGTCGGCAAGGTGATGCTATAGGCAGACATTCTCCATAAATGCCGGTATTGCAAGTTTTTTCCTAAAGCATTTTTAATAAGCAGGCCAATTAATGCGAGAATGGATATTTCAATAAATCTCACCCCTGCTGTAAAAATATAAATGACAAGCGCTATTAAGGGGATAACAATGGGCATCAGGGATTTAGCAGATGCCAAATAGTCTGATAGGCTTTCTTTTGTAAGCGTGCCATTGGTTAACATGGAGTAAGGATAAGATTGTTCCTGCCCCGCAGCGTTTATGTATATATCATTTTTCAGAAGGGCGATTGTATTGTCGCTGTTGGAAAAGGCAGAGGGCTTTACAGTACCTGTAGAATCTACAATAATGGCAAAGCCATTTTTGTTAAGGGTAACAGGCACTTCTTCATCAGTAAGCAGTTCTCCGTCTTTAATCTGGAAATCCGGCAATTCACTATCAATCGTTTCATCCACAGCGTTTAAACTATCCACTATGGCTGTGCTGGAATAAAAAACGGTTGGGATAATGGATAATAGGGTAAGAAAAAAAACATAAAGAATGGTTTTCCCGATTCCTTGAAAGCGGAACAAAGAGATGTCTTTTGGAGAATATAAACTTTTATAAAATTGCAGAAAAATATTCATTTTAACACACCTTTTCAAAAGATTTGCCCTAATAGTTTAGCCGCAATTTGGGGTCTCTACAAGTAACTCAGCTTATTTAATAAACAAGGGATTTTCTGTATTTGTAACATAAATGTAATATTCAAAAGAAATGTTAAGCTATTGTAAATTTGATAAAATAAATCTTTACTTTTTGTTCAATTTTCATTAATAATTGTATGGGGTTTGATGAAACATGTCGAATAAACAATTATAGGGGTTGAAAATTGTGGAACTAGATGTTCAACAAATGCTTTTTGAGTTTCTTGGCGGACTTGGTATTTTCTTATATGGAATCAAGTTCATGGGTGATGGACTGCAAAAATCAGCTGGCGACAAGCTGAGAGATATTCTGGACCGTTTTACGACAAATCCGTTTATGGGGGTTTTAGCAGGAATTGTTGTAACAGTCCTACTTCAAACTAGTAGTGGTACAACTGTTATTACAGTTGGACTGGTAAGTGCTGGTTTCATGACACTTCGGCAAGCTATTGGCGTAATAATGGGTGCGAATATTGGTACAACAGTTACAGCATTCATTATTGGTATTGATATTGGTGAATATGCACTGCCAATCATTGCTGTAGGTTCAATTCTTCTGTTTTTCTTTAAAAATAAAAAAATACACAACTTCGGGCAAATTGTCTTTGGTTTCGGAGCATTATTTTATGGTTTGGAGCTAATGAGCGGTGGTATGAAACCATTACGCAGTTTAGAGGCTTTCCATGATCTTACTGTAAGTATGAGTTCAAACCCGGTTCTTGGGGTAGTTATTGGTACTGTATTTACAGTAATTGTTCAGAGTTCAAGTGCAACAATTGGTATTCTTCAAGGGCTTTATGCTGAAGAATTGGTGAATTTAAATGCTGCCTTGCCGATCTTATTTGGTGATAATATCGGTACAACAATTACAGCTGTTCTAGCTGCCATTGGCGCATCCGTTGCCGCGAGAAGAGCTGCTGCAACACATGTATTGTTTAACCTAATCGGTACAACAGTGTTTTTATTGTTATTAAAGCCTTTTACATTATTAATTGAAACTTTAGCAGTGAATTTAAACCTTAATCATGAGATGACAATTGCATTTGCTCATGGAATATTTAATACGACAAATACTCTTATACAGCTTCCTTTTATAGGGGTTCTCGCTTTGGTTGTGACAAAATTAATACCTGGTGAAGACTCGATTATAGAATATAAATCTAAGCATCTTGACCCTGTTTTTATCGAGCAATCTCCGTCTATCGCTCTTGGGCAGTCAAAAGAAGAAGTTTTGCGAATGGGCCAATTTGCTGTCCGAGGACTTGAGGAAACCAATCAGTTCTTAAAGAATAAGCAGCAAAAGCATTCGGAAACAGCTTATCAGCTTGAAGATGCTATTAACAATTTAGATCGTAAAATTACAGATTATCTAGTAAAACTTTCAACAAGTTCACTTTCAGTTCATGAATCTGAAGAGCATACAGTTCTGATGGACACTGTTAGAGATATTGAGCGAATTGGTGACCACTTTGAAAATATTATTGAGCTCGCTGAATACCAGCAGGCAAATAAGGTTAAGATTACTGAAAATGCTATGGATGATCTTGATGTGATGTTTAACCTAACGATTTCAACTGTGAAGGAAGCTCTTCAAGCATTGGATCATAATGATAAAGAAATAGCACGACTAGTAGTTGAGAAAGAAGAAGAGATCGATAAAATGGAAAGAAAACTTCGCAAACAGCATATTCTTCGTTTGAACGAAGGTATTTGCTCCGGACAAGCAGGCATTGTGTATGTTGACATTGTCAGCAACCTTGAGCGTATTGGTGATCATGCTGTGAATATTGCCGAAGCTGTTTTAGGAGAAGAATAAGTGGTAAAATAAGCAAGGGGATATCCTCTTGCTTTTTGTTTTTTAAGCAATAAAAAAAGGGTGCTGATGATGGAAATTATTTATTGGACTTTGATTATAACTTTGTTTGTTGTCGCCTTTGCTGGGTTAATCTTTCCGATTATCCCCAGTGTCCTGTTTATTTTAGGCGGATTTCTACTTTATGGTGTTCTCTTTTCCTTTGAGCCCTTTAATTGGCTATTTTGGACTATCCAGGTCCTTTTTGTTGTTTTGCTTTTCGGGGCGGATTATATAGCCAATATGATTGGGGTAAAAAAATATGGAGGGTCCAAAGCCGGCGTTTGGGGAAGTACAATCGGACTTTTAATAGGGCCTTTTGTGATTCCGGTGTTAGGAATTCTGATCGGGCCATTCCTTGGCGCGATCCTTGCTGAACTTGCGGTAAATAGAAAAAACCTGAATGATGCAATAAAAATTGGTTTTGGCTCTGTTATAGGGTTTGTCAGCAGTGTAGCGGCAAAGTCAGTTATTCAGGCAGTCATGATTATTTATTTCCTGATTAAGGTACTTTAAATATTTCATGAAAGGGAACAGTCATAAGGTATTGCTATGACTGTTCCTTTTTTATAGCACTCCTAATTCACACCGCATATTTCACTGGGGCAGTTTTGGCAATCTGTTTCCCGTTTTAAATAACTCAAATCTTTAATAATGATTTTTTGTCCATCATAAAGAATAATCTCCTCTTCCCTTAGCTCCTTCAGCATTCGCTGGATGACTTCCCGGGTACCGTAAGTAAGGTTAGCTATTTCCTGATGGGTTAGGGATAAATCAATTAGGATTCCTTCTTTAACCCGCTTGCCATACCGGCTGGCAAGCCTTATTAAAATGGAGTACAATCCGCCTTTCTTTCCATTGATCATCAAATCCTGGCATCTTAGCTGAGATTTAATATATCTGGTGCTCAGCCACTTTGTTAATAAGCTCATAGCCTGTAAGTTGCCCAATATGAACTCTTCAAAATCATCTTTATTAATTTGAAGGAATTTGCATTCCGTTATAGCCTTAGCGTGGAAATGATATCTCGGTGACTCCTTAAACAGTTGATATTCAATTAATACTTCCTCGTCATCAAGGATTTTTAAAGTGAATTCCTTCCCTTTTTTTTGGGTTCTTCCTAAAGCCATACTTCCTTCCAATAGGAGGTAAATATTTTTTACCTGCTCAAATTCCTCAAAAAGAGTATCTCCGGGTTTTACTTTAAATATTTTTCCCTTATCAATAAAACGATGCAATAAGAAACTGTATAGTAAAATTGTGAAGCCATCCATTATCTTCACTCCTTTTCTCCCTCACCTTGATTTAAAGAAAATATAGGAAGACTGTCAATTAGCTGAAAGTGAGATTCAGAATAAAATGGATAATAAATGCATGAGAAAGGGTTGATGCCATTCACTTTAAAACACTAATGTCGATTTTATGAATACTGTTTTCTAACCAGTTCCTTTTCTAAAAAATTGAGGGAATGGCAGGTAAGGACTTGAATAATAAAAAATAAATAGGCAATTGTATATATGTAGCAATGCTTTTTGTTTGAAACAAAAATCCAACTTTGGTAATCTTAAGTTAAAGACCCTTAGAAACATTCTAAAATCAGAATTTTGTAAACGATTGGATGTTTCGGGGACTAACTAAACAGATACATAGGGAGGAATTTTTTATGGCATTCGAACTACCGCAATTACCTTACGCTTATGATGCATTGGAGCCAAACATCGACAAAGAAACGATGAATATCCACCACACAAAGCATCACAATACTTATGTAACAAACCTGAACAATGCATTGGAAGGAAACGAGGAACTTCTTTCTAAAACAGTTGAAGAAGTTGTATCCAATCTTGATGCTGTTCCTGAAGCTGTACGCACAGCTGTCCGCAATAACGGCGGCGGCCATGCCAACCATTCATTATTCTGGCAGGTTATTTCTCCAAATGGCGGAGGAGAGCCTACTGGTGAGCTTGCTGAAGCGATTAACAGCAAATTCGGAAGCTATGACAGCTTTAAAGAAGAATTTGCCAAAGCTGCAACAACTCGTTTTGGTTCCGGCTGGGCTTGGCTTGTTGTGAACAACGGCCAAGTTGAAGTAACAAGCACTCCGAACCAGGATTCTCCTTTAATGGAAGGCAAAACGCCTATCCTTGGACTTGATGTATGGGAGCATGCTTATTACTTAAAGTATCAAAACCGCCGTCCTGAATACATCAATTCTTTCTGGAATGTTGTAAACTGGGATGAGGTTTCCAAGCGTTACAGCGCTGCAAAGTAATAAAGGATTAAAACACGGCAGGAAATCTCTGCCGTGTTTTTTTTGCGTTATTTTCTAATCTTTAAATATTGCATAAGCACACAAACTTTGTAGGAAACTACCCTTTAGAACCAAAGGGGAGTTTTTTTATGAGCAGATTTAAAAAACTGATCGGAGATGTGGATTTAACCAGGGATTTAACCTTGCTTCTGATTATTGGAGGGCTCTATTCTTTAAGTGCTGCCCTTTCAAACACATTCGTAAATATTTACCTTTGGAAGCAATCTGGTGAGTTCAGCGATCTTGCGCTTTACAATTTATCCATCGTAATCATGCAGCCTTTAACGTTTATTTTGGCAGGGAGATGGGCGAAGAAAATTGACAGAGTTATTGTACTAAGGATAGGAGTTATCTTTCTTGCATCCTTTTACCTAACTGTGCTATTCATTGGTACGAATGCTTCGAAATTTCTGCTGCTGCTGGGTGCTTTGTTAGGTGTGGGATATGGTTTTTACTGGCTTGCGTTTAATGTGCTGACTTTTGAAATAACGGAGCCGGAAAATAGGGATTTCTTCAATGGCTTCCTTGGAATACTCACATCCGTTGGAGGAATGATTGGTCCGATTGCAGCGGGTTTCATTATTTCAAGGATGGAAAAGTTCACTGGATATTCTGTTATCTTTGGGATATCGCTGACGCTCTTTTCAATAGCCGTCTTTTTAAGTTTTTTTCTCAAACGGCGGCCGGCAAATGGAAGGTATTGGTTTAGGAGAATCCTTACTGAACGAAAAAACAACCCTAATTGGCGCATGATCACCAATGCCCATTTCTTTCAGGGGCTGAGGGAAGGGACATTTGTTTTTGTGATTTCGGTATATGTATTTATCTCAACAGGGAGTGAGCTTGCCCTGGGAACTTATGGTCTGGTTAACTCGAGCATATCCTTTATGGGATACTTTCTGGTATCAAGGCTTCTAAAAAAGCAGCATCGGAAAAGGGCAATTCTCGTAGGCGGGTTATTATTGTATGCCGCCATATTCTTTATCATATTCGAAGTTACTTATCCAAAGCTCCTTATGTATGCTGCTACAATAGCCATTGCATACCCATTATTGCTTGTCCCTTATATTTCTTTAACTTATGATGTAATCGGCCGCGGTTGGAAGGCTGCAGAAATGAGAATAGAATATATCGTTGTCAGAGAAATTTTTCTTAACTCAGGAAGAATTGTTTCCATTCTCGGCTTTTTAACGGCTGTCACTTTTTTTAATGATGACAAAAGCATCCCCATATTACTTGTGATCATAGGAGCAGGGCATGCTGTCATTTACTTTTTCGTCCGGAAAGTACATTTTCAATCAACATGAGAGGGCTTCCCTCTCTTTTTTAATGGCTGTTTTCGCATACTTTGTTGCTTTTTAAACAGTTCAGGAATGATCACCGCTTCAGGCCATGTTGTCAACGGGCTTTCGGGAGTCTCCTTGGTATTCCGCTCCTGTGGATTACCCTTGGTACGCTTTCCAACCCTAAAACGATTCCAAGTTTCAAAAAATCAGGATATTATTTCCAGTGTTTTATTTCTGTCGAAAAAAGGTTCTTTATAGAATTAATTGCCGATATCTTTTAGAATGGTAATTGAGACTTTTTAAAAGGAAGTGTGCGAAACCTTGAATAGAAAGAAAAAGAAGAAGACCCATGTTCCATTTCGCCTGAATATGCTCTTCTTTGTGGTTTTTTTATTGTTTTCAATGCTGATCCTAAGGCTTGGGATGGTTCAGATTGTCTATGGTGATGATTACAAGCGTGAAATAGAAAGAACGGAGGATGTTACCGTCAACAGTCCTGTGCCAAGAGGAAAGATGTTTGACCGTAACGGAATGGTTATTGTTGATAATACTCCACAAAATGCAATTACCTTCACCAATAACGGCTACAACCAGGATGAAATGCTTGAAGTAGCAGAAAGACTCGCCCAGTTAATTGATAAAGATACAGATAAAGTTCAGGAACGTGATAAAAAAGATTATTGGATCATGAAGAATCAGGATGAAGCAGAAAAGAAAGTTTCTGAAAAAGAAATTGAAGAACTTAAAAAGAAGTATGAAGGCAAGCAGAAGGAGCTGGATAAGGCTATTTACCAGCTTACTTTGGATCGGATTTCCGAAAAAGAGCTGGATGAACTGAAAGAATCTGATCTTGAAGTACTGGCAATCTTCAGAGAGTTTACAAGCGGATACGCCTTAACTCCGCAAATCGTTAAAAATAAAGAAGTTAGCCCTGAAGAGTTTGCAGTTGTCAGCGAGAATCTCCAGCTGCTGCCTGGCGTTGATACCACAACAGATTGGGAAAGGTATTATGCGTTTGGCGATACATTGAAGTCAGTCCTTGGAAAAGTGACAAGCTCTGACGAAGGGATTCCTGCTGAACAGCTTGAATACTATATGGCACGTGACTACAGCCGCAACGACAGAGTAGGAAAAAGCTATATCGAAATGCAATATGAAGAAGTGCTTCACGGCCAAAAGGCTAAAGTGAAAAATATTACCGATAAGGCCGGAAATGTCCTGGAAACTGTGCCGATTACGGATGGGCAAAGAGGAAAGGACCTTATGCTGAGCATTGATATGGGTCTGCAAAAAGAAGTAGAGAAAATCATTGAGGAAGAATTGCGTGCTGCTAAAGCATCTCCTGGTACAGCTTTGCTGGACAGGGCATATGTAGTTCTAATGGATCCGCATACCGGAGAGATCCTATCTATGGCCGGTAAAAGGATAGTGAAGGATGAGAAGACTGGAAAGTCAGAAATGCAGGATGATGCACTGGGCAATATTACAACTACCTATAATGTTGGTTCTGCCATAAAGGGAGCGACCATTCTTACAGGATTTAAAGAAGGCGTTATTCAGCCTAATTCTGTCATTTATGACCGTCCTCTCCAAATAAAAAATACACCCGTGAAAAAATCCTGGAAAAATTTTGGACCTTTAAATGATATTAACGCATTAAAATACTCTTCCAACGTTTATATGTTTGAAACAGCTATAAGAATCGGTAATGGGGAATATAAATTTGACCGCCCATTGCCTCTAGATCCAAAAGGCTTTGATACGATCAGGGATTCCTTTGCCCAATTTGGTCTCGGAGTCCGGACGGGAATTGATTTGCCGAATGAACAAACAGGCTTTAAAGGAATGAGTACCATGCCTGGTTTTATGCTTGACCTTGTTATTGGGCAGTATGATACGTATTCAAATATGCAGCTCGCACAATATGTTTCTGTTATCGCCAATGGCGGGAATAGAATGGAGCCCCATATTGTAAAGGAAATCCGTGAACCGTTAATGGAAAATAATGAGCTGGGTCCAATTGTTCAAGAAATGGAACCTAAAGTTCTTAATAGAATTGAGTTGAAAGAAGGCTGGATGGACCGAGTTCAGGAAGGCTTCCGCAAAGTAATGCAAGAAAAAGGCGGAACAGCTTATACCTATTTTGCCGACAAAAAATATAAACCTGCAGGAAAGACTGGAACTGCAGAGGCATTCTATGATGGCCCTGAACGCAGCAAATTTGGCAAAGAGCCTCCCGAAGTAATGAACCTTAGCCTGGTTGGCTATGCTCCGTCAGAAAATCCTGAAGTAGCAATGGCTGTAATGGTTCCATGGGCATATCAAGGCGGCCGGGATCACGGAGCGAACAAAAAAATCGGCGAACGTGTACTGGATGCTTACTTTGACCTTAAAAAAAATCGCCAGAAAGAAGGCAAAAATAGCGAAGATCCTGTCCAGAAAGTAGAAAATATTAATGAAGTGCTTGAAGGGCAAGAAGAAGTGCGCGAAGAAACTGAATAACTATGGATAACTGTTTCCCAGATTTACGGGAGGCAGTTTTTTTTATTTTCATGAAAAGTAAATGTATTTGAAGCTGGCTAAACTGGAAAGCTAAATTTAACGTTATACCTCTATTTCGACATATTTACACATTAATCGTCGACATTTACAAAAGCTTTACAATTAGTTAAAACCGCGTTAACAGTAAACCCTTATTCTATTACTCGTAGGACAAAACAACCAATTTTCTTAGGGGGAATTCAGGAATGAAGAGTCTTAAAAAAATGAGCCTGTTTTTAATGCTGGCAGCTGTAATGGTATTTACTGCAGCTTGCGGAGGCGGAGATACAAATGAAGGTTCTAATGGTGAAGAGCTGGAAGGCAGTGTTGTCATTGACGGTTCTGGTACAGTTTATCCATTTATGGCACGCATGGCTGAGAATTATATGGGAGAACAGGAAAATGTCTCTGTTGAAGTAAGCCGCTCTGGAACTTCAGCTGGCTTTAAGAAATTCCTGGCAGAGGACGGAACAGACTTTAATGATGCTTCCCGCCAAATTAAAGATGAAGAAAAAGCACAAGCAGAAGAGCTTGGCATTGATGTACAGGAAATGAAGGTTGCATTAGATGGTATAACAATTGTAATTAATAAAGAAAATGACTGGGCTACAGAGCTTACACAACAAGAAGTTGTCGATATCTTCCTGGCAAGTGCCGGCAAGAAAAAGTGGTCAGATGTTCGAGCAGACTTTCCGGATGAAGAGATCCAAACTTATGGTCCAAATGAAAACCACGGTACTTATGAATTCATGTTTGAAAATATCCTGGAAGAACAAGAATTACCTGAAAACATTAACCTGCAGCAGGATTACTCAACTCTTGTAGATCTTGTGTCTAAAGATAAAAATGCAATTGGATTCTTTGGATATGGCTACTATGACAGCAATAAAGACAAGTTATCTGCTGTTAAGGTTGACTTTGGCAAGGGCCCTGTTGAGCCATCATTAGACACAATTAAAGAAGACGGCGATTATGCTCCATTTACACGCCCTGTATTCACATACTTGAATACAAATATGGCTAAAGAAAAGCCGCAAGTGCTTGATTATGCTATTTATACAATGGAAAATGCACAGGATGTTGCAGCAGAGACTGGCTTTGCCCCATTATCTGATGAAGATGTCCAAGCTTCTCTAGATGCTTTAAACGGATTAAAGTAAGTTTTTAAAAGTGTTGAAAATGGGAAGATGAGAAGTAAGCCTTCTCATCTTCTTGTTGGTGTTAAATGTTAATTTGGGTTTCCCTTGGGTAATATAAGCTAAAGAGTTCTTCCTTGGATGAGAAGGATGAAAGGGGTTTTACACTTGGCAAAAAGCGCTGTTCACGGCAACAACAAAAAGTTGAATGTACGTGAAATCATACAGGAAAAGAAAAAATCTCGAAGCGTTAATAACGTTACGGAAAAATTAATACCTAAAATTCTATTTGGAATAGCAGCCATTTCTGTATTAACAACTATTGGAATTGTACTTACTTTATTAACGGAAACAATCGCCTTTTTTAAAGACGTTCCTTTTATAGATTTCTTTACAGGCACAAAATTAAAGCCATTGGGGGAAAGTGCAGTCTTTGGAGTGCTTCCGCTATTGACAGGTACAATTATTTCATCTGCAATTGCCATGCTGGTAGCCATCCCGATTGGACTGATGACCGCTATTTTCTTAAGTGAATATGCGTCAGAAAAACTAAGAAAAATTTTAAAGCCTCTTCTTGAGATTCTGGCAGGTATTCCTACAATCGTCTATGGATTTTTTGCTTTTACATTTGTAACGCCAATCTTAAGATCTATTATTCCTGGCCTTGAACCAACAAATATTCTAAGCCCTGGGATTGTAATGGGGATCATGATCATTCCGATGGTAGCGTCATTATCTGAAGATGCAATGAGTTCAGTGCCAAATGCTATGAGGGAAGGTGCTCTTGCATTGGGTGCAACAAAGCTGGAAGTAACCTGGAAAGTAGTGGTTCCAGCCGCAATTTCAGGTATCATAGCTTCCTTTGTACTCGGTATTTCCAGGGCGATTGGGGAAACCATGATCGTAACCATTGCGAGTGGAAGTTCAAAAAACTTTACATTTGACGTGACTCAATCCATGCAGACGATGACTGCTTATATAGTAGAAGTAACAGGCGGTGAAGCTGCGGCAGGTACAACTTTGTATTATAGCCTTTATGCAGTTGCTATGACATTGTTTGTATTTACGCTGATTATGAATCTTATCGCTCAGTATATCTCTCGCAGGTTCAGGGAGGAATATTAATATGAAGTATGTTGACTCAACTCAAGTTCATAAAAAAATGGGCAGCCGCCTATTTGCCAATAATCTGGCAAAAACTCTCTTCTTTTTGGCAACATTATTTGGCCTGGTTGTATTAGTTATTTTAATTTATCGGGTCCTTGCAGATGGATTAGGATGGATTAACTTTGATTTCTTGACGAATAGGCTATCAACCGATCCAGAAAGAGCGGGAATCTGGGGAGCTATATTGGGAACATTATGGCTCATGCTGGTTGTCGCTCCTGTAACGATGATTTTAGGGGTAGGTACAGCTATTTATCTTGAAGAATATGCCGCAAAGGGACGTATTTCATCATTTATTAAAACAAATATCTCCAACTTGGCAGGTGTTCCATCCGTTGTTTTTGGCATTCTTGGATTAACTGTTTTCGCAAGGGCTTTGGATTTGGGTTCTGTTGTACTTGCGGGCGGTTTGACTATGGCGCTGCTCGTTCTCCCAGTCGTTGTCGTGGCAAGCCAGGAAGCAATCCGGGCTGTACCTCAATTTTTAAGGGAAGCCTCCTATGGAATGGGTGCTACAAAGTGGCAGACCATTAAAAATGTCGTTCTTCCCGCGTCCTTGCCGGGAATTCTTACTGGCGTTATTTTGGCGCTATCCCGTGCAATTGGTGAAACAGCACCGCTGGTCGTTATCGGTATACCGGCATTGTTAATTCCTGTTCCGGACGGAGTCTTTGACAAATTTACCATTTTGCCGGTACAGATTTATTATTGGACAATTGATTCGGCCCTTGTAGCTGAATACGCAAACCTTGCAGCAGCGACAATTGTTATTCTATTAATTGTTTTGTTCGCAATGAACTCAATTGCCATTTTGATTCGGAATAAATTTCAAAAAAGATTTTAGTCTGGGAGGTTTTTTAAAATGCCTGTAATGACAGAAAAAGCAAATCCAAATGTAAAAACAGATAAACTAGGTGCGGGAACGAAAGAAAACAAGAAGGTTGTTTATAATACGAAGGACCTTAACTTGTGGTATGGGGAAGGCCATGCTCTAAAGAATATTAATTTGGCGATTAATGAGAATGAGGTAACAGCCATTATTGGGCCTTCAGGCTGCGGTAAATCAACTTATATTAAAACATTAAACCGGATGGTTGAACTGGTCCCTACTGTTAAGATATCAGGAGAAATTTTATACCGTGAACGAAATATCCTTGATAAATCGTTTAAAGTGGAAGACTTAAGAACAAGTGTCGGCATGGTTTTCCAAAAGCCCAATCCGTTTCCTAAATCCATTTATGAAAATGTAGCATATGGTCCAAAAATTCACGGAATCCGCGATAAGAAAATCCTTGATGAGATTGTTGAAAAAAGCTTAAGGGGCGCAGCAATCTGGGATGAAGTAAAGGACCGTTTAAATCAGAATGCATATGGCTTATCTGGCGGTCAGCAGCAGCGCCTTTGCATTGCGCGCTGCTTGGCAATTGAACCGGATGTTATCTTAATGGATGAGCCAACATCTGCCCTCGACCCGATTTCGACGTTAAAGGTAGAAGAGCTTGTGCAGGAGCTAAAAGAAGAATTCAGCATCATCATCGTTACACACAATATGCAGCAGGCTGCCCGTATTTCTGACAAGACAGCCTTCTTCTTAAACGGTGAAGTGATTGAGTTTGCCGAAACTGACAAGATCTTCTCAACCCCTTCAGACAAACGAACTGAAGATTATATTACAGGAAGATTTGGCTAATTTTTAAAGCGTAAAATTATTGAAAATGAATTCATATCGAATAGGATGAAGGGGGATAAAAATGATGGCAGTACGTGAAAGATTTGAATATGATTTACAGGAACTGCAAAAGAAACTTCTTGAAATTGGGAACTTTGCGGAAGAGGCCCTGCATAAAGCGATTGAAGCACTTGAAACTCAAAATATTGAATTGGCTCTTGAAATAATGGATGACGATTCCCACGCAGATCTGCTGTACGAGGAAATTAATGATTTGGCTATTCTTCTAATTGCTAAACAGCAGCCTGTTGCGATCGACCTCCGCCGCATCATCGTGGCCATTAAAATTGCAACAGATATCGAGAGAATTGCCGATTTTGCAGTTAATATTGCGAAATCTACAATTAGAATTGGTTCTGAACCTCTAATTAAGCCGATTGAGCATATTAAGCAAATGCATCAGATTTCAACAGAAATGCTTCGTTTATCTTTAGAAGCCTTCAATGATGATGATATAGCCAAAGCAAAAAAGGTAGCAGATATGGATGATCAGGTAGATGATTTATATGGGGAAACAATCAAGGAATTGCTGCAAATAAACCTTCAAAAGCCTGAGTTTTTGCCGCAGATTACCCAGCTTTCATTTGTTTGCCGCTATTTGGAAAGAGCTGCTGACCATGTAACAAATATCTCAGAACATATTTTCTATATGGTTAAAGGCCGTCAGTATGATTTAAATAACTAAACAAAAAAGCTAAAAGGAGAAAGTTTCCTTTTAGCTTTTTGTTATGGTTTTTGCAATATCTTTAAAACTCATCTGATTAGTTAATTCAAACGTACCAAGCTGTATTTTTTTACTGTAGCCGTATTCCTCCAGATAATCTCCAAACTCGGCTGCATCCTCTACGATGTTTTCCTTTTCAAGCTGTTCTGCTATTTCTCCAGGGGTCATGCCGCTTGCAATTTCTAGCTGATAGGCTGTGGGAGATTCCGAAGGCTCCTTTTGAGTTTGATCTGCTTCGTGGGCCGTTGTTTCCTTGGGATCCTGGAGGGATTTCTGCAAATTAGCATGCTCCTCATCTGTTAATACAATATAACCCTCACGTTTTAAAAATGCCTTTGCAGCTGATTCATCCAGTTTTGCATTTTCTGGCAGATCATCCTTATTGAAAAAATAAGCAAAGCCCATAATCAAAACCGAAATTAAAACTCCAAAAGCAAATGCCCGGGTGTTCCTCTTATTCATAGCTCTGGCCTCTAAACTTCATTTCAGTTTGAATTGCTTTAACTTCTTGAGGGGAAAGTGAGGATTGTCTCGCGATTTGGTCAACGGATAACCCCTGCTGGGCAAGCATCACTACCTGGTTCTTTATTATTTCATGAACTTCCTTTTTCTCAATGGGTGGAGGAGTACTCTTTACAGAGAATGGCGGCTGAAGACTATCGTCCGCGACTAGCAGTTCCTCCTCCAAGACCTTTAGCTTCTGCTTGATCTGGTACATTTCCTGAATCTGCTGAATGGATATTTGATCTATATCTTCCCTTAGTTCTTTATAGGGATCTTTTAAAAATATCGAAATAAGGAATAAAGCAATAGATAAACCCAACAGTGCCAACATGATGTATTCCAAAAAAGTCACCTCATATTCATTTTGAACAGAAATATTTTACCATCATTGGCGACAAATTTCGATAATCAATCCAAAATCTTGGAAAATTTAAGTTATTTTGTCGTTGCCGCCCTGACAAAACTGTCGAAACGCAGCCTGTAAAAACGCATAAAAATTTTTTCTGCTCCGATCCTCCTGCTATATAGGCTCTCGCAATAAGCGACAATTTCCGTTCATTGTAGCAAACCTGTTTCAATGCTAACATTAAGTTATAAAAAATGTCATAAAATTTCGCCTTTATTCATATATTGCATTTTTCTTGAATGCTTAATGATATAGAAAAAAGAAAATTGAAAACAAGAGGTGCCGGTATGATAGATGAAATTATTAAGCTGCGCAGGAGGGGCCTTTCTTTCCGAAAAATTGCCGTAGAACTTGATACAACGGTGGGCAAGGTGCAATACCAATGGACGAAGCTGGTCCAAAACAAAGCTAAACGGAGCAGCGATGAGCCCTTTCAAACCAGTTCGCCTAATCAGGGTGCGGATAAAAAGAATGCTCCGATAATTGAAGATAAGATTAACATAACTCGCATTTCAGCTGAAAAGATTAAAGTGTATTGGGAGATTTCTATTTATAAAGAAAATATGGTTGCACAGTATTTTAATAGGCCCATCTCCTCTTGGAGAAAGGCATTGCGAATCTATGATGTAACAGGAGTTATTTTTGACGGTGGGAATGCCCAGAGCGACCATGAAGTGGTTCTCCTGAACCAACATACAGAATGGACCTTCAAAGGATTAAAACCCAACAGGGTCTACTGTATAGAAATGGGAGTGAAGCTTACTGAAAATAACTTCTTCCCTTTGCTCCGTTCAGACGCTTTGTATACATCGGAAATGGGATTTGAGAATATCTCCAGACCTCAAGAGCCAATCCAGGAGGCTGCAGAATGGACAGAAAGTGTGAGTACATACACCTATTATGAAACTTTATGTGAAGGGGAGGGATAAATCATGATTGAACCAATTACGGCAGAACCTAAAGAATATGTGCAGAATGATGGGATATCAAAAATCCTTCTCCTAACATGGGAATATCCGCCCAATGTAGTAGGCGGCTTATCAAGACATGTACACGGGCTAGCTGGAGGGTTGAACCAAAAAGGGTACGAAGTCCATGTTCTGACAGCAAATCCCGGCAGTCTTCCAAGCTATGAAAATAATGAAAGAATTCAGGTTCATCGTGTTCGCCCCCTTAAAGAAAAGGACCCTAACTTTTTGCACTGGATATTGGGATTGAATTTGGCAATGGAACAAAAAGCCAGGGAGCTGTCATCCTATCATGACTTCGAGCTAATCCACGCCCATGACTGGCTTGTAGGAGCCTGCGGACTGTCATTGAAGGAGAGCCTGAAACGGCCTTTAATTACAACCATTCATGCAACAGAGCATGGAAGGAATAACGGAATTTACACAGAGCTTCAAAAATTTATTCGCGAAAAGGAACAGCAGCTGGTGAACGGCTCAGATCGAGTGATTGTTTGCAGTGAATATATGAAGGAAGAATTGATTCAGCAATTTAGTATAAGCAGTGAAAGAATGGCGGTTATTGCCAATGGGATTAACAAAGAAGTGCCATTGGAGAATCCTCAAAGCATACTTGAGGGCCTGCCTGTAAGGGAAAGCAGGAGGCTGATATTCTCTATTGGCCGGATGGTAAAAGAAAAAGGCTTTGATACCTTGATTGAGTCTGCAAACTTGATCAAAGAAAGGTTTCCGGATGTATATTTTATCATAGCGGGTAAAGGGCCAATGCTTGAGATATATAGGAAAAAAGTCAAAGAATCGAATTTGGAGACTTTCATCCATTTCCCGGGTTTTATAAACGATTTGCAGCGTTCTGCTTTGTTTCGTAAGTGTACTCTTGCAGTCTTTCCAAGTTATTATGAGCCTTTTGGGATTGTTGCCCTTGAAGCAATGATATCGGGCAAACCTGCAGTAGTCTCCGACACCGGAGGCCTGAAAGGGATTGTTAAGCATGGCTTTTCAGGGCTGCTCATGACTCCGGGTGATCCATCAAGCTTTGCTGAGCAGGCTGCTTATCTGTTGGAAAATGCTGATAGAGCCAATATGATTGGAGCAAACGGCAAAAAGGTGGCTGAAAGCCTGTTCAGCTGGAGCCGTATAGCGGAAGAAACCAAACGGGTATTTGAAGAGACATTGATCAGCCAGAAACTTAAAGAAGTTTAACAGTTTGCAAAACCAGTTTTAATTTATGCTACCAATCCATTGGAATACTTGCAGGACTTTAAAATACTATAGAAAAAGGTGCATGGAGATGAACACGTTAAACTGGATCAGATCTGATGTTTATGAAGAAATGGAGCAAGCTGCAAAAGGGAAGCTGAGGATGATTCCGGGATTATGGGTAGATGGGAAAACCTATTGGATGGAAAATGGTTTTAAGGAATTATTTCCGGAAGAAAATATTTCTGTCCATGTAAAGCGGGAACATATTCACTCCAAAATTTCTTTCTTCAAAAGTTATATTACCAATCATGACGATAAGCCACGCAATGTGAAGCTTTTAATACAGCACAAACACGAATATTCTTCTCGTGAACAGTTCTCATTTATATCGCCAGCGGAAAATGTCATTTTCCACATGGCTGATTCAAAAGTATTTCTGGTAAACGGCCAATTGAACGGCCAGATCATGGCAGAATGCTCGATTCAGCCGTACTGGAATTTATACAGTGATCAAATTTGGAAGTGCAGGCGTAAAGGTGTTTTAAAATACAACCCTATGGTTAAGGGGAATGCTATAAGCATATTTGCCTTTAACGTTGGATTTGAAGGAAAAGGAACAGTTGAAGCAGATTCATGGATTGTGAGCGGTGACAGTAAATCAGAGCTTCTTCAGTATAACCGGCTACTTTTAAAAAAACGTACTAGCATTTCGATTTAAAAAATGATATTATAGAAAAGTCGTATGAACGAACTAGTTTGAACATAGTTTGGAGGGAAATTACATGCGTGTGAACATTACGTTAGCTTGCACAGAATGTGGAGATCGTAACTATATTTCTAAAAAAAATAAACGAAATAATCCAGATCGTCTTGAGCTTAAAAAATATTGCCCAAGAGATAAGCGTTCGACTGCACATCGCGAAACAAAATAAGCGGTAGGATAATTCCTACTGCTTTTTTTGTTGATTTTTTTATTGGGTAAACTTACCTGTATTGGCTCCTTTGTACGGGGAATAAATGTGTGTGAATTTTTCTGTTGGAGGTTTATAAAATGGAAACAGAAAAGAAGTTTCTGCGAAAAGAAATGCTGGGAAGGCTAAAAGAATTGAATAAGCCGGAACATGAACAACGCTCATATGAAATAGCCTGCAAGCTTTATCAACATCCTCTATGGCTGCAAGCTAAGACGATAGGGATTACCGTTTCCAACCAGCCAGAGGCTGATACCTGGCAAATTATCAAACAAGCATGGGATGAAGGGAAAAAAGTTGCTGTCCCGAAGTGCATTCCAAAAACAAAGGAAATGGTTTTCCGGAGGCTGGAGTGCTTCACCGACCTGGAGTCAGTATATTATGGTTTATGGGAGCCGATTGAAGCAGTAACGGAGGAGGTCCCAGGGGGAGAAATCGATACGGTGATTGTTCCGGGTTTGGCCTATATGAAAAATGGTTATCGTCTTGGGTTCGGGGGAGGCTATTACGATCGTTTCCTAGAGGGCTATAAAGGCAATAAAGTTTCGTTGGCATTTGCTTTTCAGGTGATTAACAGCCTTCCGGTTGAAGAGCATGACCGGCCGGTGGAAATGATTATTACTGATGAGCAGGTATGGAAAACCTCCGATGCTTGAGTATGCTTTTATTTTAATCTTTATATCTGTAACAGCGCTGGCCGGCTTTTCTTTAAATTTATTATCTATGTCAGGGAGCTTAGCAGCACTTATCATTGGCATTGCTGTTGGATGGGGCTTCGGGCTGCGTGGCCTTTTGGTGCTGGGTTTCTTTTTTGCCAGTTCAAGCCTCTGGTCCAAATTTAAAAGGAAACAAAAATTGAAAGTCGAAGACAGGCATGAAAAGGGTTCACGCAGAGATTGGCACCAGGTAGCTGCCAATGGGGGTATTGCCGGTATTTCAAGTTTGCTCTATCTTATTGATCCCTCCTCCGTTTGGCTCATGTGCTTCCTTATCAGTTTAGCTTCAGCAAATTCGGATACTTGGGCATCAGAGATCGGCTCATTGAGTAAGAAACTGCCCTTGTCAATCCGTACCTTTAAGCCTATTGAAACTGGTACTTCAGGAGCTGTAAGTCTACTGGGGACATTTGCTGCAATTGCGGGGGCATCGGCAATTGCCCTTTTATCATTCTATTTGTTCCACATTACGCCATATGAGGCTTTGTTCATATTGGCTTTCGGATTTGCGGGAAATATAATTGATTCCTTTTTGGGAGCTTACTTGCAAGCCGTATACAAGTGCAATGTTTGTGGAGAAAAAGTGGAGAAACTAAATCATTGCGAAAAAAAAACTTCCTTAATAGGAGGCAAACAGTTCGCAGATAATGACTTTGTAAACTTTTTTTCAGGTTTAGCTTCAGCGGCATTGGGAATGCTTCTATATATATTAATTCTATAACCGGACTAATGGCAGCTGGAAACAGAATAAAGTCTTTCGCATTCATTCAATAACATAATAGATATAGGTAAAGGGGCGATTATGATGAGGACTCGGGTAAACAGAGTCGTATTAATTGGGACTGGGTTTGTGGGGTCCAGCTATGCTTTTGCAATGTTAAACCAGGGTGTTACAGAGGAATTGGTGCTGGTTGATTTAAATAAAGAAAAATCTGAAGGAGATGCAATGGATTTAAACCACGGGATGCCTTTCGCTCCATCCCCTACCTCTATATGGTTTGGTGATTATTCTGATTGCAAAGATGCCGATCTGGTTGTGATCACAGCTGGTGCTAACCAAAAGCCAGGTGAAACACGCCTTGATCTTGTGGAGAAGAATACAAAGATCTTTAAAAGTATTGTTGGCCAAGTAATGGCAAGCGGATTTGATGGGATCTTTCTTGTAGCAACCAATCCTGTTGATATTTTGACATATGCTGTTTGGAAGTTCTCGGGACTGCCTATGGAGAGGGTTATCGGATCAGGCACAATATTGGACACTGCCCGATTCAGGTATCTGCTTGGGGAGTATTTTAAAGTGGATACACGCAATGTCCACTCCTACATAATCGGTGAACATGGGGATACAGAGCTGCCTGTATGGAGCCATGCAGATATTGCGGGAAAAAATATAGATGACTGGATAAGTAAAGAGGCGGCTTTTAAGCAGGAAGATTTGGACTCTCTTTTTTTAAATGTGCGCGATGCGGCTTATCAGATTATCGAACGAAAAGGTGCTACTTATTATGGAATTGCAATGGGACTTGTTCGTCTTACAAAGGCAATCCTGCAAAATGAAAATTCGGTGCTGACAGTCTCAGCTTATTTGGATGGACAATATGGGCATCATGATGTTTACATTGGGGTTCCGGCTATCGTAAACAGAAATGGAATACGGGATATCGTTGAGCTTAACTTAAACAAAGTTGAACAGGAGAAATTTACCCATTCAGTAGAAGTACTTAAAAAGACAATGGAACCAGTCTTTAAGAATGAATAATCATCGATAGAAGATTAAGGATTTGGATATGTTATTTTTTTACTTCTGCTGAAATATGGATAAAACCTTCCCCCTCTTCTCAAAATAATAAAGAGGAGGGATTTCGAATGTCTCGATTATTTTCCATATTCATGATTGGGCTGGGTGGTTATTTTGCCTACCAGAACCGCTATCGATTAATAAATGTCCTTTTTGGCAATGCCTTTCTCCGCAGGTTCCTTGTCAGCTCAGTTATGAGTTTTCCAGGTGTCCGTGATCGGATGATGAGCTCAGTTTTTTCATCAGGTGCTTCAGAAGGCAGTAGATGAGTAAAAAGACCATAATAGGTCTTTTTATTTTGCTGTTTTTACAAAATGCTTTTTCTTTTACAATATGAAGGCTTTTTGCCTATAGTTAAATAAAAGAAGTAAGAGAGTGGGGGAAGAATTGGGCTTTCAAGAGGATTATATATTTTGGACACTGGCGCATTATTTTATCTCTGACCAAGAGTACAGGATGATTCAACTATCAAAAGGCCAGGACGAACTGTGGCTTGAAAAGCTTGAACATAAAGAAGCAAAGGTAATAAGGCTGCTAAAATACAATCTTGATTGGAGCAATTGGATGCAGCGGGATATTGAAAACACTGCCCAAAAAGCTGAATCAGTCAGAAGGCAGCTTGGCAGAAAGGAACTGCCAATTTTTAATATATATATTACAGCCTTCCCGCCTGTTGACGATTATGAATTCAGGATATCAGCACCTTTTAAGGCTGAAAAAGGAAAGGCTTCTGTTCAAACGCTGATTATTGATTCCAGTAATCCTGAGAGCATAGACAAGATTCAAGCAATCTTTCATGACCCTCTAACTCTGCCTGCCGGCGAGTATACTGAAACTGACGCCGATGCAGTAAAGCATGCAGCCCTTTCAAAAGCCGTAAATAAAGCAAAAAAAGAAAAAGCGTTATTTAATTTTGGGAAGCCCTTTTTTACCTATATGTTCGTATTTATTCAATTAGCGATGTTTTTGTTTTTGGAATGGAAGGGCGGAAGTACAGATACTTCTACACTAATTAAGTATGGAGCTAAATTTAATCCTCTTATTTTGGAAGGGGAATGGTGGCGGTTCTTTACTCCAATTGTTCTTCATATCGGGCTTCTTCATTTATTAATGAATACCCTTGCATTGTATTACCTTGGATCAGCAGTTGAACGGGTGTACGGAAATTTAAGGTTCATATTCATTTATATCCTCGCGGGATTTGGCGGGACTTTAGCCAGCTTTATTTTTAGTCCTGCTCTTTCAGCAGGTGCGAGTGGCGCTATTTTTGGCTGTTTTGGCGCACTTTTGTACTTCGGGCTCATCTATCCAAAACTCTTTTTTAGGACGATGGGGTTCAATATACTTGTGGTGCTGGCGATAAACCTGGCCTTCGGATTTACAATCCCCGGAATTGACAATGCTGGCCATATAGGCGGGCTAATAGGCGGTTTTCTTGCCACTGGCATCGCTCATTTTCCAAAAAAGAAAAAAATATGGCTGCAGCTTCTATTTTTAGCCATCACGGTTAGCTTAGCTGTTGGCTTATTAAAATATGGATTCAGTGAACCGGGAAATTTGATGAATGAACAGACAGCCGTAGTTATGGCTCAGGAGTATATTAAGACCGAGGATTATAAAAAAGCACACTCTTTGCTTGCTGATTTTATTAAAGAGAAAGAGGCCTCTGCTGAAGTTTATTTTCTTTTATCCTATGCAGAAATTAAGGAGGGAGACCTTCAAAATGCGAAGGAACATCTCAAACAAGTGATTAAACAAAAAGCTGATTTCCATGAGGCACATTATAACCTTGCACTCATCTATATAGAAGAAGAAAATAGAACGAAAGCAAAGCAGCACGCCCAAAAAGCGGCTGATTTGAATCCGGGCCAGGAGGAGTATCATCAGCTTTTAGATCAAATAGCAGATTGGGAGACGTCTGGGCAGCAGTAGTGTTGAATTCACCACAAGCTCTGGAGTATTTTTTCTCTTAATTCCTAGGAAATATCTGCTCAAATCAGGCATTTTTTAGAATCATACCATTTGCTGGTATGATTTTTTTTTTGCATGTCTATCCTGTTGAATAGTATGCAAGGAAAAGTATGGAATAGATTGCTGAGGTGGGGATTATGGAGCAGGGTAAACGTGAACCTGTAAAGGTGTCGCTGAAAGAAAATATTGCCTACCTGAGAGAGGCACTTGGTGTAGAAAAAAGTTTTGATGTCATTCAGCTTGATGTAGAATACGCAGAGAGGGAAATGGCCCTCTATCTGGTAGATGGCTTTGTAAAAGACGATATTTTGCACTACTTGATGAAAATGCTGGCAGGCCTGGACAAAGATCAGCTGGAAGGAGACACGCTCTCAAGGCTGATTAAAACATATATTCCGTATGTTGAGGTTGAAACAAGCGATGATTTAAATAAAGTGGTGGATATGGTGCTGGCAGGCCCTACTGCGCTAGTGGTAGATGGAGTGGACCAAGTCATCCTGATCGATGCACGTACTTATCCTGTCAGAGGACCTCAAGAACCGGATATTGAGAGGGTTGTCCGCGGTTCGAGGGATGGCTTTGTCGAAACACTTGTTTTTAATACAGCCCTAACCAGGAGAAGGATTAGAGATCGGACTCTTCGCATGGAATATATGCAAGTAGGCCGGAGATCTAAAACAGATATTGTTGTCAGTTATATTGAAGACATCGCGGATCCAACTATGGTGGAGAAGGTAAAAGAATCTATATCGAAAATTGATACTGATGGATTGCCAATGGCCGAAAAATCGATCGAGGAGTTTATATCGGGACGGCATTGGAACCCATATCCAATGGTTAGGTATACCGAGAGGCCCGATACGGCAGCTACTCATCTTTATGAGGGGCATGTTTGTATTATTGTAGATGGATCACCAAGTGTTATTATAACGCCAACTACTTTTTGGCACCATCTGCAGCATGCAGAGGAATACCGGAATAAACCTCTTGTAGGTGCGTATTTGCGGTTTGTGCGCTTTTTGGCGGTTTGGGCATCCATTTTTCTTTTGCCGTTATGGTACCTATTTGCTGTTGAACCGCAATTGCTGCCTGAGGCTTTATCATATGTTGGTCCAAATGAAACAGGGCAGCTTCCTTTAGTAGTCCAATTTCTCATAATTGAACTGGGACTTGATATGCTGAGGATGGCTGCCATTCATACACCGACCTCACTTGCCACAGCCCTTGGACTGGTGGCTGCCCTGATGATCGGGCAGGTAGCTGTTGAGGTTGGTTTATTCATCAATGAAGTCATTCTCTATTTGGCGATTGCAGCAATTGGAACTTTTTCAACGCCAAGCTATGAAATGAGCCTGGCAAATCGGTTAATCAGAATAGGATTGCTGATTGCAACAAGCTTATTCCATACATACGGATATGTAATTGGAATTGTGCTGCTGATTATTATGCTTGCAAGAATGAAGTCTTTTGGGGTCCCGTACCTATGGCCGTTTATTCCTTTCAACTTAAGGGCATTTAGAGATGTTTTGGTCAGGTCGCCAATCCCGTTGAAAAACAGGCGCCCGCGGTTTCTTCATCCTAAGGATCCCGACCGCTAAATTTCAGAATCCCTCCCTGACAGATTCAGGGAGGGATTCTTTTTGACATTAGCAGCAAAAGCGATCAAAAAGGTACAGCTTGCTCCTTCCCTCTTGAGGAGGGGGTTAATTTAGATTATACTTTAATGTGGCAAAAACTTATTGATAAAGGTCGAGGTAAAGCATGAAAACCATTTACGATATACAGCAATTTCTAAAGAAGTATGGGACTATTATATACATAGGGGACAGAGAAGCTGACTTGGAGCTTATGGCCTCGGAATTAAAAGAGCTATATGATTCGCAGCTTATTGACTTGAAAGACTATCAAAGTGCAACTTTGCTTATACGGACTGAAATTCAGCGTTTAAAAGAGAAAAAATAGACAGAAAAGGTGATTAATTTGGCAGAGAAGTGGCTAATTGGTGTTGATTTAGGCGGGACAACTACGAAACTTGCTTTTATCAATTACTATGGTGAGATTCTCCATAAATGGGCTATCCCCACGGATAATAGTGAAGAAGGAAAAAATATAACCATTAATATAGCAAAAGCGATAGACCGCAAACTGGAAGAGCTTGATCTGACGAAGGACAAAATAGTAGCGCTTGGTATGGGGGCGCCTGGACCGGTTAATCTTACCACCGGTGTCATTTATAATACTGTTAATCTTGGCTGGAAAGATAATTACCCATTGAAGGATCTGCTTGAAGTTGAAACATCTCTTCCGGTCATCATTGATAATGATGCCAACTGTGCAGCCCTTGGCGAAATGTGGAAAGGTGCCGGCAATGGGGCAAAAGACCTTGTATGTGTCACTCTGGGAACGGGTGTAGGAGGAGGCGTAATCACTAACGGCGACATCGTTCAGGGTGTGAGCGGTGCCGCTGGCGAGATTGGCCACATAACCTCTGTCCCTTCAGGAGGGGCTCAGTGCAATTGCGGAAAGACTGGATGCCTTGAAACAATCGCATCTGCTACCGGGATTGTAAGGCAGGCTATGGAAAAGCTGCAGGTGAGTGAAGCAGGGGAGCTTGCCAGGTTATACAATGAGAATGGGCTTATTACTGCGAAAGATGTTTTCGATACAGCCAGAACTGGGGATCTAACTTCTCTTTCAGTAATAAGGGAAACAGCTTTACATTTGGGATTGGCTTTGGCCAATATTGCTAATACGCTTAATCCGGAGAAAATCGTGTTAGGAGGAGGCGTTTCAAAAGCAGGGGAAATTCTGTTAAAGCCTGTTGTTGAAAACTTTGCCAAATTTGCCTTCCCGAGGGTCAGGGAATCAACAGAAATCGATATTGCCACTTTAGGTAACGATGCTGGTGTGATTGGTGCAGCCTGGCTGGCAAAAAATAAATAAAACATTAAGAGGCTGGGACAAAACCCA
>JAGGRA010000068.1 GCA_018613035.1 Pseudomonas sp. ISL-84
AACGCACTACAGGAATGCTAACGGGTGCGTTTGTCCAATATCCCCTATTTTTAATAAGCCGAAAACATACAAGTTTTTATTCATTTCTTGCATAATTTCGGCTTATTTACATTCAAAAAACATACCGCCATTAACAGCATTATTTAATTGCCAAATACAATGTAAATTGATTAGGAACTAACATAAGTTTCGAATAATGGTAGTATACACATTACTTTTAGATTCTCCTTTAGGATCTCTAAATTTAACTATCCTTCCCATTTTATAGGGATGACATAAAGATGAATAGAAATGTTTAATCCAACAGATATAAAACGACTGCTCCTTAACAATTATAGTTTACAGACGTCATAATTCATCGATTTTTAGAGATTGATTAATTGCTCTTTCGACCCACTGGCTCATTGTTATATTCTCCTGTTCCGCTAATTGTTTTACTGTATCCAACATCTTAATCGGCAACTCTAAATTAGTTTTTCGATAGGCGCTTCGAACTATTAATAAGTTTTCAAATTTTTTAATCGACCCTCCCTGTATAAAAGGGATCAGCTGATTCAAATTAAAGGTCAGAGGGTTTTCAAGTGAACTTTCCCCTGCTCTCATCGAAATATAAATACTTTGATCATGTTCGCGGATTCCTAGGTTTTCAATACCCCATGATTCATATATGAAGTCAATAAACGGATACAACAATTCCTCTCCCTTTGGTATCTGAATATGAACATATCCTTTATAATCGAATGGAGCATTATGGATCTCATAGCAAGGCTCTAAACCATACTTTTCAATTCCCTCTTTATAATCCGTCCATTTCTGATATTCTGGGATGTAAAATCCCCAATTAAACTCCTCATCTTTCATAACTCGAGCAGTTAAACTATCTTTTGACTGATAGTACTGAAAGAGGGCAATGTCATTTTCGGAATCATAGTACTCACTTTTTCGAACACGTTCCGATTCCGAAGACCGAAATAATTCTTTTACTTCCTCGAATGCTTCTTTTGATATCACATAAGTGATCCTCTCATCTCCAAAAGGTACCTCTGTAGCCTTAATAGTTCCGTCTTTAATATATTTATAAACACTTTGAACAGAAAGCCCTAATTGTTTCGCGACTTCCGAAGGACGCAAACCAGTTGGATGCTGTTCACGCTCCCTCGATAAACGATCTACTTCCTCTTTATAATAGCGAGCTTCTCGGTGCAATCTGTGAGGATCCGCAATTTTTCTTATTTTTCCTTGTTTCGAATAATGATAGACCGTTGCTTTTGAAATACCTAATCGTGCAGCGACCTCTTTCTGTGTATACCATTCATTCATAAATTAATCCCCCTTTTAGCAGCCCAGGACTATATATCTAAAGTTAACTTTGTATTGCAGAGAAAGATCAGCTCTAATACAAAAAATTTCTACAGCTTTCCTGCCAAACTCCTTCAAATAGTAAAAGCAATCCGGAACTCTTTCTTTAGTGACAAAAATTTGTACTCGACCTTAACTCCCACTTGGAATGGATGAACTTGTATATCTTCTGATATACGTAAATTAAAGTCCTTTTCTATATCACTTTAAAAAAGATATTTTTGTTCATCAATAATACTAAATTAAAAACAACCCTTAAAAGTATAGTATTAATAATAAATTATGTAATTTTTTATATTCATATCATAAATTAGATATTTTTTATTATCAATAATTATATATATTAAACTAGAATAGAAAAATATATATAATAAATTTAATATAAACAAAGAGAACATTTTTTTATATTGGTTAGAATATCTATATATTTTACTATTTGTTATAATTTAATTAACTGAATATATTAATAGAAATATATAAATTTATTATTAATGGATAGTTTTCTATTAGAAATACAAAAAGAAGGTGTGCAAATGTGCAAAATTTAGTAGTTAATAATAAATACATTCAAGTTAGTGAATGGAAAAAGATAATTAAAGACAGTTCTTCCCTTTATCTTTTACAAGAACGATTAGATCTTGCAGAAAAAAATCAAAAGAAGCCATTTGCTGATTTTTCAGATGTAGAAATGATTCAGTGGTTTTTATATCGGAAAGTGCATTTAAATCGTCAACACGATAAAACCTCAAGAACAATCAAAGAGTATGAAAGAGAGCTCACACTGTTTGTAGAACAATTGATACGGTATTCTGGAGACATTGATGTCGATATGGACTATATAATAGAAGGTTCTCTATTCAAGTCTTTATCAACTCGCCATATAAGGCGTTACCAGGAATGGCTTGCAGAAAGAAGCCCCTATGTACAAAAGAAAGGTTCCTATTCCCCTGCAACATTAGCAAGAAAAACAATCATCATAAAAAGTTTCCTCCATTTTATGTATGAAGCAGAATATATAAATGAGCCGATACATAAAGGGTTTTATACTGCCACAGTAAGAAAAGATGACCGGCCTAATCGTGACCTTGGACCACAAGAAGTAATACAGCTACTTGATTACTTTCGCCATATTAACCATTCTGTTGCCTTTGCAATTGTTCACATTTTAACGACAACTGGGTTAAGGAATGAAGAGTTATGCAAGTTGAATGTCGGAGATTTTCAATATGATTCAATAAGTGGAGGTTATTATCTTAACGTATTAGGAAAGGGAAACAAAAGGAGACAGATTCCTTTGAGGGAAAAAAGTGTGAAAAGCATCCAATTATTTCGGAATGCCAGAGGGCTTAAAGACTTAACAGTTGCAGATAAAGAAAGTCCATTATTCACAACCAATACAGGAAAAGCATATTCACCTTCCTATTTATCCCAATATCTAACCAAATCTGTAAAGGAAACCAATCTTCCTTTTCTTATGCATCGGCCAACCCCTATTGGTCCACATACTTTTCGCCACGCATTTGCGATTATCTCACATATTAGTAAGGTGGATGTATATCAAATTATGCGTTCACTCGGACATGAGAAAATTGAAACGACGATGATTTATTTGGAGAAAATTTTTGAGAAGGAACGAAATGCTATTCATGCTTGGAAACCTGAAGTATTCGGGGAGTATATATAATTCCTTGGAGCAGTGTCAGGAAAATACGGGTTTCCCTGAGCACTAAGAACCATAAGCTGTTGCTAAAGCCAATGACCGATATTCAGGATTTAACAACAGGCCAATTGGGACAATGTGACTCATAGAAGATGAGTTTGAAAACTTCTCTCTATAATAAGGAAGAAACTCGTCAAAAGTAGGAAGTAAACCCGAAAATAAGCCCCGAAGAGACCGGAAGATTATTTATCTACTGACTTATGCTGGCCTTAGTGTGTATGAGTTTTAAATTTAATAATTGTCTGCCATTGTTTTAGATTAGGTCTGGACGGTTCCCCTATCCTATATACTTGTTAAAATACAGGCCTGGCTGGTGGGATAATAGGCTGAAATGGCAAAGCAGCTACACATGTTGTAGATTCGACCTAGTTTTTATAGCCAAAGGTCATCTAAGTTTACTGACCACGGGTCCAGATCATGGTTGACTCTACAGCCTTCCAAAGAAAAAACTGACTCCACATATGTTTAGGCATACTTTTTCCCAAAGGATGTTAAATGCTACAAATAATGATATTGAAAAAGTTAGAAGGATAGCTGGCATAGCAATAAAAATTACTACAACCAGCAAATATTTGAAAGATAGGTATAGTGATTTGGTTGATGCTTTCCGAAATTCTAATTAATGAACAAGGTTACACAGTATTAAATAAAAAGAGATGCTAAGTGTTCAGTTTTAAAATGATTTTCTTTAAAAATATTAGTAAACAGTTTCCCACTGCAACCCATATGTGTTCCTGGGCCGGCCTGGTTCCAGGACAGAATGAAAGTGCAGGAAAAAGGAAATCGGCTAAAACTAAAAAAGGAAACAAGTATTTAAGGTCCGCTTTGACTGAGGCAGCTCATTCGGTAAGGGGATCCAAAAACTATCTCGGAGCACTGTATAGGTGTACATCCTCACGAAAAGGCAAGAAACGCGCTGGTATTGTCGTCGCTCACGTCATGTTACGTATCTCTTATTATCTCTTAACTCGTAAAGAAATGTATGTAGACTTGGGCGAATACTACTTTGATAAACAGAGACTACAATCGATTGTCAGACATTCTCTTAGACGACTCGAAAGCTTAGGATACACAGTAACGTTGGAAGAGCCTAAAGCATCCTAATCCAGTCAAACTAATTACCATAGATCCTATCCTAATGTGGCGCTCTCCCCTTTAAAAAAACAAATGAGCTGCTTCTTCTTCAGTATTGCCTTTTTTAGAGAATTGCAGAAGTTAATTTTCATGGTAGTTTAAGTACGCTTTTTCACAAATTCAAATAATTAACTTATGAAAGTTAAGTTCATTTATTACAGGAATGCTGCCACTTTTGTTGAAAACACTTCTACAAAAATCCAATATTTATTCGTATGTCAGCACAACTGTTGGCCATTCATACAAAAACTTCCCCTTCGCTTTTCAAAAAACGGAATGTATCATAGTCAGTAATGACGGTAGTTAAGAAACCTATTTTTTCACAAATCGTTCTTTGTAAAAAGCATTTGAAAACCTTTTATATTCCATAAAAAGCATTTAAGTTCCCTTTTCAAATTAATAAAAACAAAATAAACCTCAGAAGCCCTTCTTTACCTTCTAAATATAAATCTATAAAGTGAAACCGTCTCATCAAATATCCCCGCCGCATCCTCCGATAAACGGAACACACATTACCGTATCAGGGCAAAAGCCAGGGCTGCCAGCACACAAGCCCCTGGTATAATCTGGATTCTGCATGCTTAGATTTTGAAAATAGCAGACAATCTCATGATTGCGGACAGGCAAGCTATTCAGCTGAAAAGAAACCGGGTATTTTCTAGTCACATGCCGATAGTATAACCCGTCCTTTGTAAACGGAGGTGGATACACTTTGGCTGGTAATGTCGGTATTATGTCATGTATATTAAATATTCGTATGCTATTCTTTACCGTTCGGCTGAAGAAGGAAGCAAAGACAGGATCACCAGTACGAGGGCTGCCGTAAGTATAGGCAAATGGATTTTTGAACATGGTATTTACCTCGATATCTAACGCTGCAAGCACCGCCAAACTGCCGCCTAAACTATGGCCTGCAATCAATAATCTTTTCCTTGTGGAAAGCCTGTTTAATTCCCTGATCAATTCATTGCGAGTTGAGGAATAAATACAGGTAAAACCTCGGTGTGTTAATCCCGCATTCCTCACATAAGGATAGGCTACTTGATATAAGTCCTGGTCCGATTCATTGTCCTTAAATGTCCGGGTTCCTCGAAAAGTTACCACGATGTCTTCCGCGGATTCTGCTATAAAGCCAAATACTTCTTCTTCCGGCTCTTCTACCCCTGAAAGTGCACGGATGATATAGCGAAGCCTAAAGCCCCTTGGCAGGGTAAGAGTTCCCCTTTCAAAAAGCTGATACGCCTGATGAATCATGCCTGCAAGCAAAATGGCCTCTTCTGTGCTCAACTTTTCCTTAAAGTCTAAATTATTCATGGATGGACTCCTTTTTCATTTTTTCTATTCAATTTCCCATGGTTAACATGTTCTCTGAAAAGGAACACACACTTCTGTATCCGGGCAAAAACCAGGGTTCTCCGAACATAATGAATTTACAAAGTCGGGATTCAGGTTGCTTAATGATTTAAAATAACAGTTAATGCTGTCATTTCGGGGTGTATTGTTTAACTGGAAAGAGAGTTTATATTCTGTTTTGACATGCTGATAATATATTCCTTCCTTTGTAAACGGAGGCGGATAGCTTTCTTCGGGGAATGTTGGGAAAGAGTCATGTATGTTGACCACTCGTATGCTGTTTTTCACCTTTTGATCAAATTTCATGGCAAATTCGGGATCTCCAATTCGAGGGCTTCCGTAGGTATAGACGAATGGCATTTTAAATTTTGAGTTCACTGCAATATCCAAAGCAGCTAAAATAGATAATGCCCCACCGTAGTTATGGCCGGTAATAAACAGCTTTTTAGAGGAGGATAACTTGTTTAATTCTTCAATTAATTGATTTCTTGCAGATTGGTATAAGCATGTAAAACCACGGGAGGTTTTTCCTCCATTTTGGACGTAAGGATATGGTATTTGGAAGATATCATAGGAGGCTAATAGATCGGAAGGATAGGCAGCGTATCCTCTGAAAGCAATAATAATTTTATCCTTTGACTCCGCTAAAAATCCATAGATGTGTTCGGTAGGATTCTCTACATCAGCAAAGGCACGAATGACATATCGCAGTTCATATCCTTTGGGCAAGATCAGATTTCCATTTAAATAAAGTGGATATGTCTGATAGCTAAAAGCTGAAAGCGAGATGACGGCTTTACTGTTAATAATTTTCTTCATGAGCATAATTCCTTTCTGATAAACTGAAAATCAATGCTTACGGCAAAAAAATTACTTTTAGATAAAAAAACATTATAATGTTTTATATTTTTATGTAGGGATTTCCTTCAGTATTACTTGATTTCCTGTTCTGGGGGTGATCATCCTAACCAGACAGAACATAAAGAAATATTCCAGCAGATTTCTTTAAAATAATCATTTTAATAAACCAATCCTTTTTTCACTAAACTGCCCTTTAGTTGAAGAAGCCGCAAAGGTATATGTACAAACGTAGTCAACATAAAATAAATCTTTGTGATCGGAAATAAAAAGCCTTTGGAACTATTGACCTCTCCAAAGGCTTATATTTATCACAGACTACATAAACTTTAGATTAATTTCTCTGTAGCAATTTTAATGTTCGATACATTGAATCAAAGAAATGATGAATATCGTCTTTTTTAATTACCCAATCGCAACTCGCATCATCAGGCAAATCTGCGCGCGTTTTTCGCCAAGGATACTCCATATGTGTTAAGTCCTCTAAAAATTTCGCTTCAAATTTACTATATTTATCCCATACCCAATGCAATATACTCAACTGATCAGATGTTAAACCTAAATCATGAATCGATACACCAAAATCTTTATCAATGCTCTTCGAACCATACGACTTATAGCGATGGTACAAATCAGGAATTACGGGACCATGTTGCCATGCTTGGAAATTATCTTCAAATAAATCGTGTCCAGTGAAAGCGTGGCTCCATCCCTGAGCGAAATACATTAATTTCTGAAGTTTTAAAGGAGAAACTCTTAAATCGTCTTCATCTTCCTCATTAAATTCTTGCCCTTTTATAATAAAAAACTTCTCTACTGATTCTGTAGAAGTCATGTGCCATCCATCATCTATATCTTCTATGTTTAACAAAGTAAGCCTGTCATCTAATCCCTTTAATAACTCACTCGATTTTACTGTATCTAATAAAAAAGATAACCTTTCTTCAAGTGCTCTTCTAGGTTTCTCTTCAAGTTCATCACGATAATTATCAAATGCTCGTTTCATCGCGCGTGGATCTAAATATGTTCTAAAATGAGTATCATGTTTTTTCGTCTGTAAACTTCCATTTTCATATCGAGAGATAGTAGCAGGGCTCCATCCAATTAATTTAGCCATTACGCGCGTACTAACCTGATAAAGTTCATTGCGAACGTATCGAAAATCTTCTGCTTTTAACATATCTTTCTTTTCCTGATATTTACGATAAATCGTAGTATAGTTTCGATCTGTTAATTCGTCGTTATCTGTGTACTTACCACATTTTGTACACTCATAACGTTCAGCTTCATATGTGATAGTTTCGCCATGCAATTCAACTTTATCTGTAACAAATTTATGTTCAACCGGAGTTCGTTCAAAACAATGAACACAGAATTTTAATTGTAACGTCATAACTTTTTCCTCCTGTTTTTCATACCCCACTCATGATGCCTTGAGGGGGTATGTGATTGTACGATCTGGTTTATGAAAAGAAACACAACAGGTAAAAGGGCCATCATGGTCTTCAATAAAACTGAACTTAATATAAACTTCCATCGTTTCATTTCCAGTAACCACCTTTCCAAATTCCCACATATCACTATTTCGCAATCGTGGAGGAACATTACTGCTCCCATTTGGATTGGGTCCTCTGTAATAATCTTCATAAGTCAGTTCTTCTTCAACAATTCGCCTTACATCTGCGGCTCTAAATCCTAATTCCAACAAAGTAGCTTCGTTCTTACCTCTTTGTGCTAAAAGGATAAAATGGTCATTTCCCCGATGAATACAATCAACAATCTTCTTTAAAATGTCTTCAACTTGGGCCTGTGTAGCTCCGTTGAATGCTGCCAATAAAACCACATCCATAATTAAGACTAGTGTTCTCAGTTATACGATATTTTATTCAAGGATAACATTTTTTGTTATCCATTAATAACATTTTATCATAAGTTATGAATATTTAACATGAAAACAGAACAAAATAATAAAAAAACTGCTTCATTTTTTCGTGATTTCTACTAACTATCTTTAAAAAATATCGTGTTGCGTTTTATGTTCCCTGGTAGCGGCCTATAAAAGTGGGGTTTTTTGATTGCCCTAAAATGAAAATAAGCGCTAATCCATGTTACAGGAAAGCGTCCGATTATTGAAGATCTTCACTACTTTTTCTTGTTTCACTAAACCAGCTAATAGGAGTCAAGAACTTCTTATTAAATTATTTTTTCTACCGTGTTATACTTTTTGAAGACACGCCAAATAACCCTCCAAATATCGTTGGAAGGTTTTTTCATAAGCTGCTTTTTCCTGTGGATTAAGCCAAATCCAGGAACTCTTCTTACATTGGATTATTGCCCTATTAAAAAACAGAACCACTTTCCAAGATATTCCCTAATTTCCTAGCCAAAACATTCACTTCAAGTTTATGTACAACTCTTTCTTGAATTTTTTCGGGAAAAATAGCCTACAATTAAAGCTTTTCCATCACTATATCCAAATGACTTCAAAACTATATCCCTGTTAAATCAAAAAACTTTCATATCTTCACTTTTATTTCTCATATGCCTTATTCACCCATTTAATTTCACCATTTTCAATATCATAATTTAATTTTACGGTAAATCCATGTTTCTTATAGAAATGTTCTAGTCTATCAATGTGATCCCAATCCCTATGTACAATTTCACCTTGGATATGTGTAAAATTTTGTTTTACAACTTCTTTCTGGAGGTATTTCATTAACAATGAACCGTATCCATTATTCTTCTCATTGCCTTGGATATCCCCGATATGAACATATTTAAATTGTTTTTCAGACTTATAATGAAAATCTGAATAAACACTTGATAATATCCCAAAATTCCAGTCTGGTCTAAACTTTTCTAATTTGTTAAGCATAATGTACAAAGATGTTCCAGTATCTAGCTTATATAGCACAGACCATTCATCATTAATCTTCTCTAAACCAATTACCTCGCAATTCTTTCCTTTGAAATACTCAATAAATTCTTGTAATACCAAAAAGCGTTCCTCTAAGTTATCAACTATCTCCCTAAGATTATCAATACTGTTAATATAATACTCATCCATTTTCTTTCTTCTATTAAACATTATCCACCAGCTTTCATATTTTTTATAATATATTCACTAATGGTATTAGAATATGACAGTCATGGTTTTGGTCAACTAAGAAAGACAACCACTTTGAATGCAACCGTCCATCTTTGTTGGTTATTCTATTGCCAGTATCGTTTTACTGCGCAGCTAATGACTGGTATTATTATTTATGACCTTATACATAGGTCATAAAAAGGAATTGGTAGGGGTTAATCCGTTACATCATCCTTGCATATTTCACTAACTAGCTGCCATAACGTGTTGTTTTCTTTATCTTCGGTCCATGCCTATCACAAAGTTCTTCTACTTTCTTCTTAACCCGACCGAAAAAATTTATCATGTTCTGCTATGTGAAAAACTCCTTTTTACTGATAAGGCGATACTTTTTTGCTACCTGTTTGTTTAATAAACGACTTTTATTTTGAACATGAAATATTCCCTTCTAGTACAATAGGACCAAACACATTCGTATTTGAATTTATTGTTCGAACCTTGATACGGGTAGGTATCATCGTTGGGGAAATCTCTTCCCATATTCCCGCCCAATTGTTCTCGGCATATCGAGTTAGTGGAAATGTCCAACTTATTTCATTCAGATTAAATGCTAATATCTCATAGCTATCATACTTTCCAAACCTCGAAGGCGTTGGTATATGCAAAGCATGAATACTAAGGCTTGTTCTTTTATCAATAAAATTTTCTTTCGACATTATAAATTAACGCTACACCCTTACACTTTTCAAAAATAATTAAAAACATTTTATCTACTGCCTGATCTTTATTAAGTAAGGTGTCATCTAAATCAAATAGCTTTGCTTTATAACCATTCAAAAAAGCTCATCTGTAACTCCTTTGATTGGCTTATTTTCATCATTTTAAAGGACTACTCTACAATGTTTTTTCAATTATGAAAGGTTAATTTAGCAAGGTATAATGCTGTTTGCAATCACTACACAGGGCATTACAAAAAATAAAAAAAGATGAATTTACAATTAGGATTAAGAAAAAATCCAGATGAAAAATTGAATCAGCCTAACAATCAGAAGTCCTATTATGATTTAATTAGAAAATTCATTAATGAAATATATAATATACATATACAATAATGTGTAAACAAAATTATTTTTACAATTGATATTATATATTTTGTTTTAGTATATTTTATAATCCTTTTTTATGGTAATGATAAATTGAAAATCCATATTTATAGCGAAAATAAAGAAGAGTATATCTGACTAATAGATGATAAAAAATTGCTCAGGATATACTATTCAATTATCAATTCTTCCCAAAATCCGGATAGCTTTGTGAAATTTAAACCTAAGACTCTAATAACGGTTCTTTACACACTCTTTTATAGCCTTTTTTAAACATCCTAGCATTCACCGAGGTTTAATGTACGTGGAGTACAGACAATATTTGAAGGATGCAGTTTGCCGAAAAAGAAATTGACCCCTCATTTGCTCAGGCATACGTTTCGTAAATGGATGCAGAAGGCTATAAGTAATGATATTAAAAAAAGTGAAAAAATTGACCAGTCACAGCAATATCGCAACTACGAGTAGAAATTTGAAGGATTCTTATGGTGATTTGGCGTTGTAAAGGATGCTGTACTAAGTTTTCAATAGAATTGTTTTTTAATAAAGATTAGGAACCTTATAAATGCGGCACTGACAACGGGCTTTGGTTTCCCTGAGAGGATGTGTATATTGAAAATCCAGTTCAACACTCAATAAGCCCCTTATATTCTCCTTTTTTAAGCTCCCTCATATGTTAAAACGTTCACACATTGTTCATATGTATTTGGTTAAGCGACATTCCATTTGGTATATGATTATATATAGAATATTCCGATAAAAATATATTAAAAGTGAGTTGGTTTAGGTGCGAAAAGATATTAAATCATTGAAAGAGCTTATTGAAGAGAATAAACAGGATCTTTTAAATGACAAAAAGGCTTTGGAAAGGATTGATAAGCGTATAGAGGAACGACATGCCTTAAAAAGGCTAGCCTAATGACTTTTATGTAAAAGCGTGCAAATAAATGGGATAAATATCTATTATCACCCTTAGAGTTCGTCTTACTCTCATGGTATTGAAATAAAAGGAAAATTGTTATGTGGTGGAATTTCTTCATATTCTACCCCATTCTTTATATTAAAAAAATGAGATTCATCTGTAAAAAAGAAGAAATGGAATTATTCGAAAACGACAGTGATAGGCCTTTAAAGGGATGATTTATAGAAGAAACACGTAGGAATAACATTTAATTTTTTGCCAGAAAAAAAACAGAGTTAGGTTGAATAACACAGTAACCCTTTTGGTTAACTATGATATTACCCTACTAAAATTTTATTCAGCCTTTTAGGGACTATTCCTAGAAGGCTAATTTTTCGCGAAATAGTAAACACCAAATGTATAGTCACGCACTATCATGTAAATACAATTTAAGAACCAAATGCTAAAGTTAACTCTGTCGGATATTAAGTGGTCAGAAAATGGTTAGATAACAAAACGCAAAAAGGACCCTAGCATGAGTAGAGTCCTTGAAATGAAACTATTCTATGGTGGTCATTCTAGCTGTATTGATTACTATTTCCCAAGTTTGCAAATCGCAAACCTATAATACCAAGAGCATTAAACGATCGTGCTTCTGAGTTAGAAACACTTAAGCGTATATTTAGGATTGTATCAGGCACAGAGCATTTAACATGTCAATAACACCATCTTTTTTGTAAGAGGTTGTTTTATTTTTATTCTTAAGAAAAACCCTTCCTTAAATTTTTTCTGTTAGACTCTTTAATTTTAGTCGGCTTCCTCCCTAATTGTTAAACAACAATGTTACAAAAAATAAAAGGGTGAAGGTTTTAACCAAAACTAACAACACTACTTACCGCAAGTTATCCATAATGAGACACTTGATCATTTCCAAGGGGGTTCATTGTTTAAGAGATATGACATAAAATGAAGGCTAACTTTTAACCATACCCTTTCTATGCTTCACATTAATAATCAGTACCGAAGATTTAGCTTTTCTTTTCTCTACTCTCATCCCCAGTAACATACTATAAGTTTTTTTAGAGCAAGATACTCTTCTTCAATTTTTTCTTTCTTGGCAGCTATTTCTTTATTCTCCTTCTCCAGAAGAAGAATTTTCCTACTGAGTTTCTGTATGCTCTCCTCGGAATGGTTATTCGCTTTTTGACTGGATTGTGCCACCTCATATAAATTTTTTATCGAGCTCAATACCTGTTCAAGTTCTAGAGCAGATTCCTCTATTCCCTTTGGATATGAAGGAACTTGTACCTTTATGCTGGTTTTTTGATTCTTTTTAATAGAAAAGCGGCTCTCCTTTTCTTTTTTATACTGCTTTGCTGATTCTATTTCCATACAATAGTTCTTTCTTACTTTTGCATTCCATCGAAAACCGCAAGCTGCAGATGTTCTAGACAATTGTTTACCTACTTTCTTAAAGGCTTGAAGCTGGGTTCCACCCTTCCGGATATACCCAAGTACTACCTCTGCTAAAAGCTGATCTTCATCCATTGTCCATGAGTCTTGGCGCGTTTTATTCATGTAATCCCCCCGCTTTTTTTTACAATAAGTATGCGTGAGAACTAAAAATAAGAAGAGAAAATACATATTGATAAACTTAACTCCGACTGGTCAAGTTTTAAAAGAAGACATTACAATACAGTCTTAGGATTTCGGATGACCATGTCCTTTTTAGTGGAATCTTTCATTCTTGAGGCAAGGGATTGAATATAAGAATCTGTCAGTTTAGCAGGATAGTATCCAATCCGCTCCCGTAGTAGATTTTCAAGAACAAAGCATTTCCTGGTGGCTTTTTCATATTCACGGAAAGTGTATTGCTCTGCTTCTGTAAAGGAGCCTTCTCCCTCCTTCATCGCTTGAATAATGATAAACCGCTGTTTATATATGTCCGCTCGGTCCTTTCGGGCAAATTTCAATAGGAACAGCAGCTCTATCGTTGAAAAGCACATAAGTTCTGACGTGCTTTTATCCAGATCAGAAAGCGAGGGCTGTGAAGCCGGCATAAGGTTTTTCCGTTTCCCATACTCCAGAACATCGGCCAGCTTCAGCTTCATTGTACAAAACGAGCAATAGTAATCGCACAGATCCATCTTCTTAACAGTGCTTCCGCAATAGGCACAGGTTTTCATCCAGAATCATCCTTTCCTCTTATTTCTTTGCTGCAATCAGAATAATCGGGCCGATTATTTCCATGCACTTTGGCCCCCGCCAAGGGGAGCAGCCGCTTTTGGCAGCTGCAGCTTCATTAAATGGGTTTTGGAGTAAGCTTTTCAATGACCTCATGGCTGCATGTGACAATGTCACACCCAATCTGTTTCATAATACTGATATCCTGGCTCCATCCGGCAATGTACCCAAAACTGTACTCTCCTGTCTCATATCCGAAATGGTTCATAACCACATATGCAACGGCTTCAGCCTGAGCTTCACGAATCCGGCTCTCTTCTTCCTCAAATTTAGCGCCTTTGCTGTGCAATAAATGGTGAGCGTATTCGTGTATCAATGTTTTCAGCTGCTGGGTTTTGCTTCTTTCTTTATGAAGTGCAATGTATTGCTGGGAGAGATGATAATAGCCGTTTGCCTCTCCTGTGTCTTTAAATTTGACAGGTATTTCAATTTTTTGAATCCATTCCTTCAGCAGGGCTTCTTCTTGTCCCCCGCCGCCTTCAAGTGTTTTTACTGCTGGAGCTGGAAGCTCTTTTCCGTCTGTATGAGAAACATCAAACACATTTACATACCGGAAGCCATAAAGAACCTTTTTTTCTTTTCCCTCTTTGCCGCTTTTTTCTTCTTTTTCATCCTTTTCTTCTTTCCTTTTTTTCTTCCCTATTAAGGGAGCAAGCACTTTAATCGCTTTGGCTCCTTTTTGGACGTATCGGCCGTATCTTTTCCAATCGTGGTACCCTTTTACAAACGTCGCACTGGGATTTTGCATATAGATGAGGATGGTATTATTAAAGCTGTAGCTGTGGAAGCTGGAAAGAAACCGCAGCCACTCCTGAAATTTTTCACTTGTCATCACCTCCTGAATGCCCTGGTCTAATTGTTCTTTGATTTCTTCCAATGCTTTGTTTTTGGCCATTTGTTTTTCCTCCCTTGTTTTTTGGGCTGTGAGCGATTCTTCCCCATGAGGGATTTTTTTCGCCCTTTTGACGTGGAGAACGAACAAGGAGCATAGGCAGATGGTCAAGGGATGAGCATAAAAAGTTTTTTGATGTTGCGAAGTGCTGTTAATCAAAAAAGTTTTTTGCCCCTTGACTGGCTGACTATCCGGCTTAGCTTTCAGCAGGTGGAGGGCGTGAGCCTGGGAGGCTCAGCCTGCTGGAAGGTTAGACCGGATTGCGTGCTTGTACGATTCGCAGCGCAAAAGGGTGGAAAAACCAAAATAAAAAGCAGCCGGCCGGCTGCTTCCATTTTGTTCTTATTATTTATTTTTAATCTTTTTCTTTCGGTCTTCAGGGTCGTTCACTCGTGAAGAAATTCAATGGAACATCAGGATGTCAGGCAGAGTTTTTTTGCTGCCATACAGCCTGATGATCGCTTGGATTTTAGAGGGAAGCGAGATGCCATAGACTGTTGGATTGCAGGTTTTGGCAATCTTACAGTCTATGAGCAGACCTTTAGGCCCTAAACAAGTGCAGGTTTGGAAAATAGTTGGCTTAAATCACCTAACGAACTCGTATTTAAAAAAAGTATGATCATTTTCTTCCGTATTGGTCTAAAAATACGCCTGATTCTTAAAGATGAAACCAGCTTGTTCCCAAACCAATTCCTTGGTTCTCCAAGTTTCTTGATACATCTTTTTCCCAATCAATTGAGGGTCCGCATCTTCTTTAATCATGTATTTGATTACATACGCTCCAATATTGACTACATGGTCCATTCAATTTATCTTTATGAATCCTTGACCCATAATTTCTCTATCAGTAATGCAGGAGTATAGTTCAGATTACATAATAAATGATATAGTGAATGAGACCGCTTAGCCAGAAAGATAGAGCAAGGACATTATTATCATTAAAGAACTGTTTAATCGGGGAATAAGAGTACATATATTAAATGCGGGATTGCTTAAGGATGTATCAATAGGACGCTTTTCCCTGCATACATTGCTTGCCATTGCCGAGCTGGAAAGAAATATGATTGTCGAACGGCACCCAGGAGGGAAAATCCATTGCCAAGCAGCATGACGATTTCCGAGAAGGCAGACCAGTAATCCAGAAGGAAGCAAATACAACATGCCCTGCAGCTGTTTAGGAAATTCATATAAACAAGCAGAGGAGATCACGGGCATTAGTAAAAGCACCCTAATAAGAGCAAAGAAAAAACGTGTGAAAGCAGAGGCATTCTGATGAAACACTGAAAATCGCTAAAGAAAAAGAAAGGGGAAATCAATAATGCTAGTAGATGACCACGCCATAAACAGCTTAAAAACATGGTTTGATATTGAATATGAGAGACTGAAGCAGGAATGGAAAAGCGGACAGTATGAAAACCTTCCTGATTGCCCATCTTTTAAAGTAACCTATACATATAGGGAGGCTTTAAACGTTCTGATAAAAGGTCCTCAATCTATTGATGAAACACAGTTAAAGAAGATGATTGATGAAGAATTAGAGATTGAGAACCATTGGAAGGAACACAAACGAGATCATTGGCAGAGATAAACCAAGCATATGAGGAAATCATTCACGGAGCAGCAAAAGAGCCATTAATGTAGCTTGGGAAAGCCAAAATAAGGCGGTTATAGCCCTGTATAGAAAAATCAGCATGACTAGAGACTTATAAGTTGCATTTTCGTTTCCTGTATATCAAGATATTGCCAGGTAATGTCTATAAGCTGGCACTTTGGATAAATAGAATCCATTTTGAAAAAAGGTTGGTCAAAATAGGGTCTTCTCCAGCAGACTTATTTTTCTGCTTTATAAAAATTTGATCATTTTCTAACTGTAATACTCCACAATTGCGCCCTTTAATTGAAACTGAGGAGATTATATTAGCTGGCTTACTTGAAAAAGAATGATGTAATTATAAGCCCTATTATGATTACAAGGATAAGTATCCCTGTCCCTTTCCAACCTAAACTGCCTACTAAATCTACAAGAAATCCGCTGTTATCTTTATTAAAAGCATCGTTCATATTTCCAGTTGGATTTCTTTTCAATTCTTCTTGTCTCAATCTCTCTCTTCTTCTTTCAGGAGTTTCTTTATTCTCACTCATTTGAACACCCCTAATTTAAAAATTAGAATATTAATTTTACGTTCCTTCTTTAACAACCCTACCCTATTGCTAATACCAATTATTTCAAAACCTGTCATTCAACTCAATCTTTTTTTCCGTAAAAAAAGGCACTTACCTTATTACAGATATGTGCCTTTTCAATGGAACAATAAGGATCTTCTAATAGCTGGTTTAGCTTAATTAGGAATTCGTTTACCGAGTTAAATGTTCTTTAAAAATCTGTTTAAAATGCGGCTTAAAATCAATTTCGATAGTTTGTTGAGAGTCCTCATTAACTACTGTTAATAGCATACTGGCACGTTCTTTCTTATCTGCTGTAATTTCTAATTTTTCAACTCGTTTTAGATCTAAAAGTGATAACAATCTATTTGAACTACGCTGAGTTACCTTTACTTTAACTTCACCATAGGAAGGAGAGAGCTTAACAATAAAGTCTTCCTCTTCATTGGAAAATCTGTATGTTGCTTCATTGTAATAAAATGGTAAGTCTTTTGAAGTAGAATCTAATAACATTGGTTCCGATTCGAATAACGAAAGAAAGTCGTTTTCTTCTGGAAATTTACGCAATTTCACCTCACCTTTCTTTAACTCTATAAATGCGCCCCGTGAAAATTATTGAACTGCAAATAGCTTTTAAGGCAGTAAAGACTTCTGTATCTCCATTAATTAATAATCCAAAATAACCGTAATCTTTAATAATTGAAAAAAAATAAATAATTCATCTTTTGTAATGTATTTAGATACGCTTGCTCTTACGAGTTGTTCTTTTTGTTTTTACAACGAGGACACCAAGTTCCTAGTTTAATGTTGTTAGGTTTTGCTTTCCATTTATGTCCTTCGCTACATTGCCATAATAAATGGGTTTGGCTATCTATGTATTCATTTGAAAGACATTGCCCTCCCCTTGAAAGGGCGATTTTGTACATTTCCTCAATTGTTAGTTTCCTTTTTGCAGCTGCTTGTTTTTTTCGGCACTTTTCACACCAGTTACCACCTTTTATTCCACTTGGAGACGCAAACCATCTATGCCCTTTACTACATTCCCATTCCAAATGCTCTTTACTGTTTATATAAGTTGTTGATAAACACTTACCGCCATGTTCTTTAGCTATTTGATACATTTCTTCTAATGATAATGGATGGCTACCGTTACAAACGGAACACCATTGACCGCTCTTTATATCGTTTGGTCTTGCATCCCACTCGTGACCATGCTGGCACAGCCAAGTAAGTTTTGTTTTATTATTATGATAATGGTTAGACAACAGTTTACCGTCCTTGTTGATAGCAAGTTCTCTTAACGCATCAAGTTTAGCAGAACTTCTGTAGTGTGGATCCATATTAATATTTTCAGGTTGTGTAATAACTTTTACTTTATAGCTAATTAATTTTGCATGTATAAAATGTATCAGTTCGCTATCAGTGGTAATGGTATATGGTATGATGATAAGGTTGATTCCCTTTTCATTACAAAGGTTTTGTTTATGAACATCAGTCTCCTTACGACGCATAAATTCTTCCTGGGAACGGTGAAAAAACTCTACAAACTCATAATGTTGGATACCATTATACTCAAACGCCGTGTTAATATTACTGTTATATCCATCTAATTCAAGTCCATCTAATTCCCGCTTGTTCGGCTTGAAAAAAAGACCAGTTAGATTTTCGATTATATAGCGGCATTTATTTTCTGTTAAATTAAAACGGCAAGAGCGACACCAATGTCCGTTCTTAACGGAGTTAGGTTTGCTCTCAAATATATGTCCATTTGCACATTGCCAGATTAGGGCTGTATGAGCATCTGTATATACGGCTGAAAGACATATCCCACCCCTTGATTTTGCCAACTCTTGCATTTCCTCGATTGTATTCCTTTTGTTTTCTCCCCTCTTTTTTACGGAACATACAGTACAGAATCCATTGTTTTTAATCGCACTCATTATTCCTGAGTAAGAAGCGTTAAATTCATGTCCTTTATCACATTTCCATTTCAAAGGTGAATGATTATTCAAATAGGTTTCTGAAAGACAAATAGCGTTATATTTTTCGGCAAGTTGGTTCATTTCTTTTATGGTTTTCTTTTTACTTCCTGCACAAACTTTACACCATGTTCCATACTTTACTTTGGCCGGTATAGCAAACCATTTATGTCCGTTTCCACACTCCCACTCAACAGGTGTCTGGCTATTTATGTATTCAGTAGATAGGCACTTTCCGCCCCTTGATATTGCTAGTTCTTTTAGTGTATCAATAGTAATATTTGGACTCATTTATTTCCCCTATTACTAAGACTTTAGCATTATTATAACCCAGCTTTATGTACACTGGTAAATAGAAGAAGATTGATTTAATTAATGAATTATAGAGTTTTATTTTCTTCAATGAACTTTTCCACAATCTGGCACCATTTCGGAATAAAAAATCCTGAATATCTACAGGACTTTTGATCAAACTTTAGTTAAAATCCAAAGCAACCCTTTATTTTTTTTGACCATGTTTTTCGCTTATTGATATTTCCGAACCAGAAGAATGGCAGCTTTTATACTTCCCTATCACCTAAAGAGATTATACACTTATCAGCTGGGCACTTTAGTAAATGAAACTCTCTCTTTCTTATTTGTTTTTTTATAAAAGCCCTGTGAAAAAACCCTATCTTTTCCTTTGAACATCAACATTCTTGTCTTATACCCTAATAGCCCCACACCAAAGCATAACATTAATATATATGTTAATATGCATTATGATATATATGTGTTCTTTAATTTTACTAACGATTTAAATTATAATAAATATGTCAAATATATATTATCTTTTTCATTTGTTTATTTTCCCTAAATAATAAACGGTTTAGGTGTGTTTCTATCATTTTTATTAGTTATTATTAAACTCTCTAACAAAGCTTTCTATTTTTAAAATTTCGACTTCTTATAACAGCTTAATAGAACATATAATGAAACTAATAAGGGGTGAAAAAATATGAAATCAGATGGAACAGAAGAATTTATTCTACTAGATAAGATTATTGTTTCAGAAGAGTTTTTAAATACAACTCCAAGTGTTGATAAAATACAGAAAGTTATCAATTATGTTAAACGCACAGGTGTCTTAGATGAACCCATTACGATTAACAGGAATACAATGATCCTTACCGACGGCTACACACGCTATATTTCAGCTCTTAAGCTGGGAATAGATCTTGTCCCTATTGTTTATGAAAATGAGCTTTTACATAATAAATAAACAGCTAAGGGACTTTCTAAGCAGGTTTTATCCATAAAAAAACCGCATGTCTGCGGTAATTGTGAGCGGTTCATGCCTTGCAGTATATGCCCTCAAACAAATAAGAGTGCGAGCAAGGGCTAAAAACTTTTAAGGCCTGAAGGAAGGAACTGACGCCGCCCTTACTCTGTTAGTTACAATTTCCAATATTTACAAAAACATTCATTTATGACACAAGGTGTACCTTTAACTTAATAAATATATACTAATTCACAATTCGATAATTAATAAAAAACCCGAGAGACTTTAAGGGAGTGGGAAATGGGAATATAAAAAAGTCCTATACTCCGATGAGTATGGGAGAGTAGAGAAATTTGACATTCTTCACCTTGAAAAAGAACAAACTTCACATACTCGTGCGTGATTTAAAACAGCAGAGGTGAAATCGAGAAGTTATTAATGCGAAACCCGCAATTAAGCTAAGGAACAATTCGAAGGTCAAACAGACACATTATGCACAACAACTAAGAGTTTTATTTTGGCATTGGTGGATCAAATATAATAAACAGTATAGTGACATTTAATGCAGCAAATACCCAAGTAACCCACGGCTTCCATTTATGAATAGCCAGTAAAGAAAATGTCACCAAGTTAAAAATAAATGACCAGGAAAGATTCCATCCATGATTATGGATAATACTATTGTTTAAATAAGCAATTAATTCGATGGCTTGGAAAATGAGGGCCCACAATAATCCAACCTAGTTTATTTAATTTTGATTTAGGAAATCTTCCTAAGAAAACAACAATGACAGAAGGGTAAATTAAAAATGCTGTTGCGGTAGCAATGATCGGATGGGTAGGAAGAATATAGTGGTCAATCCAAATTGGGCGAAATTCCCAAACCCTAATATTCTGAAGCAAGGAAGCATAAAGAAGGTCTCCTATTATCCAAAATAATAATGTGGGTTAATATTCATTCCACCGCTCCCACTCGCCATAAATTAAACTGATAATGATAAAAAATATAACAAATGATGTTTGCAAGATGTTCACCCTCACACAAACCGAATTCTTCAACTTAATATGCACATCTTTTCAATTTCTTAGCTAACATGTACTTAAATTTAACAGTTCAAAGATATACGGCAATTAAAAATCCTTTCTAAGAAAGCGTTTAACTCGCATATATTTACATTGCGCACGTATTTTCTCGTTTCGTTCACAAGAGCCTTACCTCTAACTTTGCTGAAATAAAAGAGTATAGGTAACTCTTTATTTTTTTTTTGCTTTATCAGGGTAGAACACTGATGAAGCTTGGCTAGCTGGGGTTCAATGCCTTAGCTAGCCGAATCTTCATGATAAAAAAAAGAAGAAGAGGTTGCCCCCTTCTTTCTGGCCTTAAATGTTTCCTTTTTCTTTCATGCTGTAATAGTCCTCTTTGTCGTTAACGATAACATGATCCAGTACCTCGATTCCTAAGATGCTGCCGCACTCTGCCAGCCGCTTCGTAACCGCTATATCTTCTCTGGATGGGTGAACGTCTCCTGATGGATGCTGGTGGCTGACAATAATGGATGCACAGTTATTCAGGATGGCAGACTTGAATACTTCTCTCGGTGACACGATACTGGCGCTCAGGCTCCCAACATGACAGCGATGAACAGCTACAATGCGATTTTTCGTGTTGAGGCACATGACGAAGAATACCTCACGATCTTCATCCCCAATAAACTTCGCTGCAGCTTTCGCTCCATCTTCCGGGCTGCGTACGATGTACTGTTCGCCGCCTTCCACCTCTTGAATGATTTGCTTAATCCGCTGGATTTCGTATACTTTTTCCATATTTAACACTTCCTTTCTTTGTTTGACAAGGAAGCAATGATGGGCGCAAACCGTGTGAAGGGTTCGCTTACGCAGAAGCGAACTCGCCAGCCAGGCATAGACAGCAGGCCGGACCTTTGCCTGCTGCCGTTCAAAATCGAGTGAAGCCCAATGACTTAGGGGAAGTTAAAAAGCGTATTGGGCTTTTTTATCTGCCCCTTAGCCTAACTTGGCTTGGCCGATTTTGTTTGCCTGGCGCTAGCCCTTCACTCGGTCATAAGCCCACTCATTATAATGGGGAGAACAAAGAAAGAGTCTTTCCGTCCGGGCGAGGCGGTCGTTCAGGCCGTTAGGCTTGAGACCGTCTCTTGGCCAAGGGTTCGATGCCCGCCGGCCATGAAACACTTGGTCCGGGCGCCCCCGGGGCGAGAAAAGCCCGAAGGGGTTAGCAACGGCTGGCAGCTGCCGGCTCGATGCCGGAAGCAGCCAAAGGAAAAGCTCCATCCGTTCCAGCTGCCTGCAGCTTAACGAGATGGAGCTTGCCGAGTCATGTGAGGCTAGGGATCGGTCGGCTTTTTGGGGGTTCGATGCCCCCCAAAGCCGAATTCTTAAGAATTAGAGAGCTCTTTTTATTAACTTATAATACCGTTCATCATAATAAGTCAAGAAGCAAAAAATAGGATGAGGGTTCACTTCTCTACCTCTTCCATAAAATTTTATCTTAACGTATTTTCAGGTTACTTTCTTTGATTACTGCAGTTGGATTCAAATCATTAACCAGGCTTTTAACGATTTGTTTTTGGGCATCGTTAGCCCTTGGACCAATTAAGATTTCCATATCATTCAAGGCCTGTTCATCAAAATCAAGATCAAAAAAATCCTTCTTTAGCTTTTCTGTTTCTAAACGATCAATCAATCTGACCTGATCTTCGTATGATTTTGCTGATTCTAAGTCGTTCATTGTCCAAGGTACTATAAAAAACCTATATCGGTACTCTTTTTGAAACTCCCATTGTATATTATTATATATACCAATGCCTTCAAGGTTTATGCTTTTTCCCCAACTTGTTTTTTTTACGCCATTTTCTAGTTTGGCTTCTGGTTTTATCACCGTTAATACTTTTCGGTTTAACTTATCCGGTGTATTGTACTTGATAAAGACCCGCCAAATAAGGTAGATTTAGCGAACAACCGTGAACCGAAAGTTTTTCATTGGTTAGTGATGGATGTGTTATATAACTTTCTTTAATATACTTCTATCTGGATCAATTTTTACAGTTTTAAATGGACCGGTTGGTACTCTAATCCTTACGCCAGTCATATTTGGTGTATATAGATTCCACAATGGAATTGATTCCTCTGTTTCATTTGTCCAACAACTGACAAAACAGAACCTTCCAAGATCTCCATAATCCTCCGTTCTCCGTTCCTCAATATCGTCCACTCTTGATAGACTACTGAAACGAATCGTTTTATTTTTCAAGATTAAAGCGAGAGTTTCAATACTCGTATAATGATAAAGATATGATAATTCTTCCAACTGCTTATTCACCTCAATTTATTTAATAAGCAAACAGGATCCAGGATTGATTCTATTTAGGAAGATTCCTTAGATAGACTTAGCTATTATCCAATGAGATCATTTATAATATTAAGGGTTTATCTAGTATAGGTAACGTAATTCCTTTAAAAATGCATAGTATTATATGCACGAACCTTCCATATGCTATATAAAACAAAAAGCAGGTGATACATTGAAAAGAAAGTGGATTGTTGTATTTCTTATCTGTGTAATCGGTTTCTTAGCAGTATCTCACCTTAGTACAAATGCTTTAAATAGCTCCGCTGATGCAATGCCTGAATTCACGTATTCAAGCAAAGAGAAAAATCAAGCTTTTGGTTATTTTATGCTCGATCTATACCATTCCGAAATTATGCACGCAATGAAAGATTACTACAAAGATGACAAAATTTCTGGGTATAGAACGCCTAATCCTCCTCACTATGATATGGTTTCCATAAAACCATTTGAAAAAGGCGTTCAATACAAAGGTTTCGAAAAAAAATATACTTATCTTTTGAAAATCAAATTATTGCCTAGTTACAATAATGGTAAAATTTTAGGGTTAGACACTCTTTATTTTGCTGTAGCACCTTACCGTCAGACAATGAAAAATCTACCTAACGAATCTCCTGCTGCTGAGTTAGTTAAATACGAACACAGCAAGCCTCCTAAAAAGACCCACTGACGGTAAAAGAACACCTAATGTGTTCTTTTTTGTGTTTAATTGAACATATTGTGTCAAATGTATATTTGTATTTACTTTGTTCATACTAAAGGAGCAGGGTAAGGGTATTATATCTCCATCCAATTTGAAAAAGTTCAGCCCTTGCTCTTGCCTTTTCCGTCCGGGCGGGATGACCCGGGGTGAACAGATCCCGAAGGGAACAGCACCGGCTAGCAGCTGCCAAGAGAAAAGCTCCACCCGTTCCAGATGCTCTGCAGCTTAACGAGATGGAGCTTACCGATTCATACAAAGCAAGGGTTCGGGCGACTTTTAAGGGTTCGATTCTCCTAAAAACCGAACTCTTGAAAACTAGACATCCATACCGTCTGGGTAAAAGTTTCTACCAGGGAATGACTCTTTTAATATAATATATACATATATATTAATCATAAGTTATATCTATATTTTGCACTCATTAACGATTATGTATTTATTTTATATTTTTATATTTTTATATTTTTAAAGCTCAATATCTATACTGGTCATAAAAGGTAAGATATCCAAATTATAAATAGACATATGCTTGTTAAAAACCTCTTACTATTACCTTTTCGGTACGTCTTTTTAGTCAACCACTGTTAGTCATCTAAAAATCTACCCTTGTCATCAAACAATTAGATGAATAATTATTTTAAAAATGAAGTTTAGAGTTTAATGACCCGGGGAAACTACAAATAAACAAGGACAATCCCTCTATCTTAACTGCAGTAAACATTCTCCATTTCTCTTGCCTTGTGAAGAATGCGGAAGGAGGAACGGTTTATGTATCCATCGAATCCAAATGAATGCGTTTATTGTGGTGAACCGCTGACCAAATGGGAAAGCATTAGAAGCTATTGTTGGAATTGCAGTGAATCTACCTCCCCTGAAGCTTTTCATGAAGAAGTTGAAATTGAACCTTCAATTGTTAATGACCTCAATAATCAGTGAATGCCGTACCCAGGTGCGGTATTTTTTATAGTGTCCTTTTGGCCGGGTTCTAATTTTAAAAAATAAAAACTACCTAACGTCCCAAGGTCTCTGACTCCAGAAAGATTTTACCCTTCTTGCCTTTGACGAAGGGTAAAATCTAGCATTCTGTACGCAGGTAAGGCATTAGCCTTCTCAATTTACTAACATTTATGGAGATCATCCCTTCTACCTCATGGCTTTCGGCCCGCTTTCTAACTGTCTACGCTTAAAGGCCAAAGTCACCTTTAGCCCTCCAAGACTCGCTACGAGCGAATGGCTAGTTCTTACTCGGCGAGAATCCTACCCGCTGTATAATACGACCTAGGCTCGGCAGCACGCCCGCCCCGTTACTTTAGTACATTACTTGACAATTTATTGCTAATTTTTGCATATAACGCGAACTAAGTTATTCAAAAATATGGCTAAATCATAAAGAAAGAGCGCTATTCTTATTACAGAAAAGCGCCCGATTGTGGAGTAATCCCAAAGTATCTTGCTACTTCCTTTGTTATTCACCGCTAGCTCACCCTCTGAGGCAACCAGACATGTGTTGACTAGTAATTCTCTCCGAAGTTTTAAAAAAGAAGTAGAGGTCAGGTCAATCTGATTTGTACGGGCATCCAGCTATTAACTTTATTTTGTCATTAAGTGAAAGTGAATCTCTAAATTAGCATTTCAAACATTTTGATTTATTTTCTTTTATTGTCCAATTATATTCTTTGTATTCTATTTTAGAGCCGCAAATATTACATTTATTTGGCCAACCTTGCCTTCGCCAACCTGCGAGTGTCTTTAAATCTAAAGCATGACATATAGCTGTCCATTCAAAGTTATTTAAACCCAGTAAATCTTTGACTTCTCCTTCTATTTCACCAGAATGAAATTTATCAATAATATCTTCCATTAAATCGTATGCTTCATCTTCAGTCAGTGTACCATCTATTAACCCAGACAAAATATTAGTCAAATTTTATACTCCTTCCTTTTACAGGACCCTTATACATCTTACCTGTTATAGGATCCATTGAGCGTAAGTACCTTCCTTTACTATCAAATACTACAATATCATTATGTGTATGATCCCACGAATAAAAACGTTGACTTCTACTACTTCCATTCGTCTTTAACGATCTTCCTTTCACATTTTTAAACCCTTTCCAAATAGGGCTTTCTTGTTTTTTCACATTGAAGGCACGCTTTCCAGTTCCACTGCCAAAAGAAGGATTCCCACTAATCCCCCTGCAGTCTGTTCTCTTCGTGCTCTTGCCTGATTTCCATCCGGATCTACCATCATAACTGGATTATTATTGGCGTAAATATAGCCGTTTTGAGTAATTGGCTCCTCCAAATTTCCTCTTAAAGGGTCTAGAGATAAAAATACAGCATCATCAGGATTATAGTATCGCGCTAGCAATTAATATTGTTGATTTCATTAAACTGTATAACTGTATGGATTTTCGCCTGCGTTCCCGTTTGAAAGAGATATTTCCTCAGAATCATAGAAACAACCTGCACCATATAACCAGCTCTAAATCTTTTAAGTAGAGAATACCAAACCCCTGTTAATTGAGGATGTAACAGGGGTTTGATATAAAAATGTTTACTTTATTTAAAGTATATAATTATCCCATTCTATTCTCTTTACATCTTCTACAGTAGGAGATGCCACTGGATTTTCATAATTAATTTCTGTTCGGGCTGTATCAACAGCAATATTTTTGGGGTGTTCCCATTCATTTTCACATTCACTACATAAAAGATATAGTAACCCAGTTTTGCTATCTTTTACAATCTCAACCCAACCTTGATCACAAATAGGACACCATTTTACTTTAAAAATATTTTCTTGATACATAAAAATTCATTCTCCTTTATCTACCCTGTGAAGGATAACCTGTAATTATATTGCTTGTCCCTTCCCGAACAACAATTGTAACATAATTTAGATTTTTTCCACTTCCTTCATAACCGCCTGAATAACCTGCATTTGGATAAGGGATATTGTATCTTTTTTTAATTCTCTTTATTGAATTACCCTTCGGGAATGTATGTGCCAGCCTTTATTTCTAATGTGAGCATGATAGGTTACACACTCTTTATGTTCGATACTTTATAAATAAATAAAATTATGAAAAAATAATTTTTTTCCTTTTTGAACAATAGCTAACTTAGTCGTGAACTGAAAAAACCTGGTGAGATAATTTACTCCCCAGGTTTTGTATTCCTTCTTTAAGGAAGTTGCACATCAACAGCAACATAATTCATAATATTCGACACTACCAAACACTTATGTTTTTGCTTAGATATTTCTAGGTGATCTGGTAAAAACCTTGTAAACGAAATTGCCGAGGCCGGTTAACTGGTCGGGTTTTCAAAAACATCTTGAGGAAGATCAAGCCAATCTCACTTTGACTTTTTGAGTTATAAAAAAAGCCCTTCTAGACCCTTTAGGAAACTGTACTCCTAATGTTCTCTTTTATCATGTGTTACGACTACAAATTGTTCCTCTTCAGGATCTACATATAAACAATAATCGTTCTCCTGACTTACACCCAACTGTTTTCTAATTTCTGTAGGTATTGTAACTCCACCCTTTGGGGAAACATACCGCTTATGTTCGTAAGTACGGTAATCTGGCCTTTTGATAATGATCCTTCCATTTGAGCTAATTACATCTACATGCTCACCACAAGAAAATCCAAAAGCTTCTCTCCAACGTGTCGGGAGAATGATCATACCCGATTTAGGAAATTCCCTACTCCGGAACATTAACTCCATTTTCCCACCCCCAATCATAGTGTATTTCCCCACCGTATTGAAGCATAAAACAAAATGGGAAGAATAAGCCTTTTATCTTATCATTATAAAATCCAACTAAATAACAGAAAACCATCCAAAGTCATGAAAACAGAAGGTTATTTTGCAAGGACTTTTTAGTATCATGTTTATTTTAACTGAAAAACGAAAAAACTATTTGCCCGTTTAGTTAGCTGCCGTTTCATGCATTTTTTGCTTGTCAAATACACCTATACCATGGATTTACACTGATTATTGACAATAAGCATGCTAGCTTAGGACTCAATCAATCAATCAAACAATCAAACCTCACCCTTCCTTCATCTTCTTAACAAGCCAATCAATGGGAAGGAAGCTGACAATCGCTTTCCTTGACGGTTCCTTTTTCTCCAACTAAAAAACAGCATTAGGTTTATTCCCATGCTGTTTTTTACCGTCCGTATGTGGTAATCCTTTAGAACTTGGAAGTATAGTTAATTCTATTACTATATTATTTCTTATCTAAAACTATCTCGGTTCAACCTTCTGGCTCAAAGTCTTGAATAATACTTCCCATCTCATCAAAATAAATCTTTTGAACATCATCATATACACGACGTTCTGTCCGGACTAAATCATAGTTATCATCTAGGATTGGGAAGATGTAGACTGGTGTTAATGTTAGTTCTGCGCCATATGAAGTTTTTTTGAAGTCCATTTGTAAATGTCCGTAATGTAATCCACCATCAATTAAGTGTTTTACTCCATTTTCATTCGTTTTCCATAATTCCGGCTCATCTTGAGTTGCACTCCATTGAGTGTAGGTATTATAGTCTTGTGGCACAAAATTTCCGTTTTCATCTTTAATCATCTTTTCTCCACGTAAACCATCAGAGGCTACACCCACGTCGTAAGAATGAAAACCAGTGCCATCTCCATCTAAATCCACCCAGCTGCGTTCAAACATTTCATCATGTCCAGAAATAACGGTAGCTACACCATACTTTTCAAATAATGGCGAATATACACGCATTGCCACACCAGATTGGTTGTCTGCTTTTTCATGATTTGGCGGCGCACCATGAACACCGCTTGAATAAGCAGAATGGTGAAATTGTACGAGAATGATTTGTCCTTTTTCACGGGCATCTTTTAATTGTTCTTCTACCCACTTGTATTGCTCAGTACCTGGATTAAAGTTTGGTAAGTCTGAACCCATGGATGTTATACCCTTGAAAAGCTTTGTATATGCACTATTATAAGCTTTAAATGTAAATTCACCTTGGGTATCTGTAGTAATGTACGGATCACCTTCTACACCTTGTCCTGCCCAGACTGCTTCGTTTAATACAGAGTCATTTTTACTATATACTGTACCTGTAAAAGTATTTGTTTTGGTTGATTCATCAGGGATTCCATTTGTTGAATCCAAGGTTAATAATGTAACCGGACCAATATCTGTTCGGTAATATGAATCTTTATACTGAGGATTTTCCGCATCACCAGGAGTGTCGAAGTATTCATGGTACTTATTGCGAGAAATTACTGCTGGTGTACGATCATTATCACTACCATATCCACCATTAATGGATGCATAAGTTTCCCAGTTTCCTAGTGCTGGTAATAACGGCGTATTTGAGGATATATTTGTAAACTCACCTGCAAAGTGCCTCCAAAACTCATCCCAAGCAGGTTGGTATCCTGCACCTTGTGCTAAATCACCAGCAATAATTAATGCATCCGGGTCAGCAGCTTCAATATGAGCTAGGTTTTCATTTAAAGCCGTTTGTTGATCTAGTGGATAACGCACTAAAAATGTATTATTGCGTGCTTTATTTCCATATTTCTTATCAAAATCAGATCCTTCACCAGGACGTTCCTCTGAACCTGGAGCATAGGAATTTACAGTATGCAATTCCCACTCACGATGCTCTAATGCCCCATATGGTTCTGTTTCTGTATCGGAAAAGGCAATTAATGACAATTCATCCCAATTTTCACGTTCAGGAAAAGTTTCAAATTTAGAAGTATGGGTTTCTTTTCCTTGTTTTATGATAATAGTATATGTTGAATTTGGTTCTAACCCATCAATTGTTACTGAATGTTTATAGTTAGAATTTGATTCTAGCCATGATCCCTGTGGAATCGTTTCTATTACGCCATTGCCACTGTTATAAGTTAATTCTTGTTCTAATTCCTTTTCTGTATACTCCATTAACCCCATGTATTGTGGAGTAGAAGCCACTTTTTTTGCCATCATTCCAGGACCAGTTACAATGACTCTACCAGGTTCATTTAACTCAGATACCCAGTTAACTGTCATAGAAGTACTCGTTGGAGATTGCAAATAGGGTAATACACGGAATCCTGTTTCTGGTACACGTAATTTTGATTCTGAATGCTCTTGAACCTCCTTCTTTTTTGCAGCTTCGCTTTCTGGCACTAGTGGACTTGCAACAACTATTAAGGAAGCAAGTGTCGAAATGGCTAGCCTATTTAAAAATAAATTCTTCTTCATAGTTTCTCTCCCTTGTCTCGCTATTTATGTCGAATAATACTGAATGAATGTATAGCTAATGTTAAGTTAATGTAAAAAAATACTAAAATAGATAAATATCAGGCTATCTACTTCTATACTCCTTTTCTCCGCAAGTACTTACCAAAGACTATTGCTATAATTAGTTTATATTTAAATCAGAATCTCTCTACCTCCTGAAAGAAGAAAGGTACCTTCAATTCTACCATTTGGAATTTATAGGAAGGTGAAAATATAAAAATTTAAAATTATTATTTCTCACTTAGAAATTTATAAATTAACTCATCCAATTCTCTGCTGTATTTAATTGTTTCAGGGTGAGTTAATCCATTTTGAATTCCTGAGGTAATCATTTTTTTTCTAAGCTTTAAAATTTCATCTAAAATGTTACCCGAAGTAGCCGTTATGTTCATTAACTTAATTTCTCCTTTGTCGAATTGCAGTAGTATAGAATTTACTTTTATCTTTTCGACAAAAAGCAAAGGGGATAAACGGATTCGACAAAAGAGGTTAAAATGTTGCAAATTTCTACCAATATTAATACACAGTACAAAGATATACCGCAATTAAAAGTCCCTTTATAAGAAAGTTTAATTTAAAATCGTCTTTTTCGACCATTTTTACGTAAATCTACATTACTCACGGGTTTTCTCGTATCGTCCACAAGTGTTTTACCTCTAACTTGCAGAAATAAAAGAGTATAGGTAACTCTTTAGTTTTTTCTTGCTTCATCAGGGTGAAACACTGATGAAGCTCGGCTTGCTGGGGTTCAATGCCCCCGCTAGCCGAAACTTCATGATAAAAAAAGAAGAAGAGGTTGCCCCCTTCCTCCCTCCTTACATGTATCCTTTTTCTTTCATGCTGTAATAGTCATCTTTATCGTTCACGATAAGATGATCCAGTACCTCGATTCCTAAGATGCTGCCGGACTCTGCCAGCCGCTTCGTAACCTCTATATCTTCTCTCGATGGTTGAACGTCTCCTGAAGGATGCTGGTGACTAACAATAATGGAAGAACTGTTATTCAGAATGGCAGATTTGAATACTTCTCTCGGTGACACGATACTGGCATTCAGGCTGCCAACATGACAGCGATGAACAGCTATAATGCGATTTTTTGTGTTCAGGCACATGACAAAGAATACTTCCCGATCCTCATCCCCAATAAACTTCGCTGCGGCTTTCGCACCATCTTCCGGGCTGCGTACGATATATTGTTCGCCGCCTTCTACCTCTTGAATGATTTGCTTAATACGTTGGATTTCATATACTTTTTCTATTTTTAGCACTTCCTTTCTTTGTTTGATAAGGAAGCAATGATGGGCGCAAACCGTGTGAAGGGTTCGCTTACGAAGAAGCGAACTCGCCAGCCAGGCATAGACAGCAGGCCTGATCTTTGCCTGCTGTCGTTCAAAATCGAGTGAAGCCCAATGACTTAGGGGAAGTTAAAAAGCGTATTGGGCTTTTTTATCTGCCCCTTAGCCTAACTTGGCTTGGCCGATTTTGTTTGCCTGGCGCCAGCCCTTCATTCGGTCATAAGCCCACTCATTATAATAGGAAGAACAAAGAAGGAGTCTTTCCGTCCGAGCGGGCGGTCGTTTTAGGCCGTAAGGCTTGAGACCGGCCTCTTGGCCAAGGGTTCGATGCCCGATGGCCATGAAGCACTTAGTCCAGGTGCCTCCGGGGCGGGGGATCTCGAAGGGATCAGCACCGGCTGGCAGCCGCCGGCTCGATGCCGGAAGCTGCCAAAGGAAAAGCTCCATCCGTTCCAGCTGCTCTGCAGCTTAACGAGATGGAGCTTGCCGAGTCATGCGAAGCTATGGATCGGTCGGCTTTGAAATCATGCTGTCTTCGTATAGTTCAAACCACTTACTCTTTTTCATATCATATGCACAGATCTCCTTTTCAATCTGTTGCATCTGATCCTCTAAAGGCTTAATCGTGCTATTTCTTTTCTCGTTAATATTATTTACAAGGTCTTTTAATATATTTTCGTTAAATAAGCTGAGGTGGATCTTATCAAACACGAATTGTTCCACTGCGTCTGCTTTTACACTATTTGACCTACAAGCTGCTATTCCTTTGTTCCTCCATGCTCCACACTGATAATATCTGTGGATAACATAGCTTCCATCTTTATGCTTTTTCTTTACCCTACCAGCAACCATAGACCCTCCACACATAGGGCACTTTATAAGGCCGGTTAAAGGATAAGAACCGCTATATATTCTATTAGGTTTATTGGACCTTTCACTATACAGTTTTTGGACCCTTTCCCATAATTCAATAGGTATTATAGGCTTATGCTCACCGTCAACAATAATAGGATTTTTATTCACCCCCTTTCTTCTTTTCTCACTCCAGTTTTCTCTGCGATTAAATCTGATTTTGCCAATGTATATTGGATTCATTAGGATTTCTTTAACAGCATTTATAATAAATCATGCCATTCGGGTGTCTTAAATCCTCTTATAACTAATCATTTAAGATAATTAACTTTTTTCCGTATTAATAATTTTGAATTTCATACTTAGTTTTAAACTCCACTATATCCTAAATCAGTGTTAAAATGGTCAGAAAAACCATATTATTACACGAAAAAAAAGCCACATGACCCGTAAACTCTTTAATATCAAGGTTTACAAGGCTATGTGGCTTTTTTTGGCGATTTTGGGGTACCCCAGAATTATGCGCTTTTTCGCGTGTGGTCCTGACGTGGTCTTCATATTGAAAGGTGTAGAGATATGACCACCCCCAGGATATTGAGTATTCTATATAATGTTTATTAATTGTTTGTTATATGGTAATAGTTCTTCAATTTTTGCAACAATACGCTTTTGTTCCTCCAGTGGAGGAAGTGGAAAAACAAATCTTTTAAGCTTCTCGGCATTTATATTCGATTGTCCAATCGCATCTGATTTTACAGTTTGACAATATCTCCAGTAGTAATCTGATTGCATAACAAAATTAATATAATCACTAATCACTATCACAGGAGTAAGTCTAACTAAATATCCTGCATATATTGCTGGAAGTTCTTCCTTATAAATCGCTGTTTTCCCAACAAGATCACGACTATTAGTACGATTAAATAGTAAATCATTTTTCTCCAATTTATATTTTTCAATATCGCCATCATCGAGACTATAAACCAAGTCACTATAATCAATTTTACCACCTTGAAGATTTCCCATTCTAAGTACAGCTATCTTTCCTTCTTTAGAAGATTTTTTTGAAGTGCCATACATAATATTGGAACATACTTGCCCTATCGAAACCCATTTCCAACTCTCTGGAATCTCAAATGAGATATCATCTTCTCTAATTTCTGGAAGCGACTTTTCTTTCCTTATCTTGCCTTCTTTAACCAGCTTTTCTTTTTCTTCTTGAATCAACTGATACAGTTCTTCAGCAGCACCCTCTTCTTCTCTCTGTTCAACCAACTTACCTTCGATCGCATATTGCAAAATAGATTTTTGCATATCCCCCGGAAATTTTTGGTTCAGCTCCTCTACTTCTGTATATGCTTTATCGTATTTCTCCACATAAGACATGAGTTCTTCTACCTTTGCTACAACACGCTTTTGTTCCTCAAGTGGAGGGAGTGGCAGACAGTACATATTCATCCTTACCATTGTTAAGGTCGATACTGTTGTACCTCCTGAATTATTTTTTATTTGTGTCTCCATGAGTTTTGATTCCATAATTAATTTAATATATTCTGAGGACACATCGCAAAAATTTTCTAAACAAATTACACTTGCATCTTTATAATAGAATATATCATTATCTTTAACGATGTAAGTTTTACCAAGAGTTCCTACAGCAGTAACCATTAAATCTCCTGCCTTTGGTACTCCAGATTCTGCAAACTTATTAAATAATTCTTCGTCTATAAATAACTCATTATCTACTTTTCCAAACTCAGCTAATTTACCAATTTCCCTAGCTCTGTAAAAAGGAATACCTTCCTTTCTCCAATCAGATTGATGGACACGCCTAGCTGATACAACATTTACAATTTCACCAAATCTAACCCATACCCAACTTTCTGGAATGTCAAAAGGAATTTCATCTTCTTTGATATCTGGCAGTTTTTTTTGCTTTTTTATTTTTCCTTGTTTAATCAGCTTTTCTTTCTCTACTTTTATCTGCTCTAGCAGTTCTTTAGCAGAACCTTCTTCTTCTCGCTGTTCCACCAACTTCCCTGAGACAGCAAGTTGAAGGACACTATTTTTTAAGTCTTGTGCATCCATTTTAATTACCTCCAAGCATAGAAGTAATCTGCTCTAAAATATGGTCAATTTCAGCATTAAGAGAAGCTCGCTTTTCTTGATACTGATGAATCAAATCCATCGGTTCCAAAATAACTTCTTCTTCGTGAGGAAAGCCACATAAGTCAATGTTGTAGCTTTTTTCTACAATCTCACTGACTGTATATTTCTTCGATTTAGGGAAACCATCAACTTCGATTTCTTTTCTATAATCCCACCATGCTAAAGCTTCATTGAAGTGTTCCAGCTTCATCGGTCTAGTCTTAGAGAAGTTCTTATACCCCTCTGGCATATCAACACGATAGAACCAAGTTTCCTCCGTAGATTTGGTGTTATCAAAGAACAAGATATTAGTTCGAATAGATGTATAAGGCGCAAAAACGCTATGAGGCATCCTTATTACTGTGTGGACATTGAATTCATTGAATAATTTCTTCTTAATATTGAATTTGGCATTATCAGTTCCAAACAGAAATCCATCAGGAATAATAACTGCTGCTCGGCCATTTTTCTTTAATCGATACATGATTACATTCATAAATAAATCTGCTGTTTCAGAACTTCTTAGCTCCATTGGAAAATTGACTTTTACGCTTTCTTTCTCACTTCCTCCATATGGTGGATTCATCAAAATCACATCAAAAGGCTCCATTTTCCGAAGCTCTTTATAATCTGTTTCTAATGCATTCCCATGAAGAATGTTTGGATCATCTATATCATGAATCAGCATATTGGTCACACATAGCATATGCGGTAGTGCTTTCTTTTCAATTCCAAATACAGACTTGTTATAGAATTCTCTATTTTCAAGAGAGTTACCAACTTGTTTATCAAGTGCAGATAAAGCAGAGGTCAAAAAGCCCCCAGTACCACATGCAAAGTCTCCAATCTTTTCCCCTAATTCCGGTTTCACCACTTCTACCATAAAGTCTGTGACAGCTCTTGGCGTATAAAACTCACCAGCATTCCCTGCACTTTGTAAGTCCTTAAGGAACGATTCATAGATTGCTCCAAATTCATGGCGCTCTTTATATTCTGTAAAATCGATTTCATCAATGATATTAACTACTTGACGAAGCAGTACTCCATCTTTTTGATAGTTGTTGGCATCTTCAAAAGCGGATTTAACAATAATTTGACTCATCGGTGTTTCTTCATCAATTTCTAGATTTTTCAGAGTAGGAAATAGCGTGTTGTTTACAAAATCAAGTAAAGCATCTCCTGTAAGTGACTCACCGTCTTTTAAATCAACTGCCCAATCTCTCCATTTTAATCCTTTGGGAATGATGGACTTATAGTTGTCATCATAAAGCTCCCATGCTTCTTCCTTTGCATCATATATCTTTAAGAAAAGAATCCACACGATTTGCTCAATTCTCTGAGCATCTCCATTAACACCCGAATCATTTCGCATAACATCTTGAATTCTCTTAACTAAATTATTTATCGCCATAACTTATACCTGCCTTGTCTACTGTTGTTATTTTAATTATGCGTAATAAATCTCATTCTCTAATTCCTTTACTGCCTTTAAATATGCATCTTTTCCACCAAAGGCTTTGACTATTTTCATTGGACTACCAATCTTAGCAAATTCCTTTAGTTGAAGTACCTTGGTATCTTCAATCTCCTTAATCCCGTCATTAGCATACTTATCAAGCAATGCTTCAATTACCTGCTGTGCAATATCAGAATACTTGTAGAGATAGTGACGTTTTTTCACATTCTCTGCTCTCTCTTTTTTTGTTAGGGGTGGTTTATCGTATGCCAAGTGACAGATAAGATCAAAATCATCTAGTTCAGATTGGCCTAGTTCTTCTCTGATCGCATCTAGCAAAATACCACTGTCTTGTAATTCATCAATTATTGCTTGTTTTTTCTCGGCTTTTGTCCACGATTTCAAGAAATCATCTAATATTGCATATTGCTTCAAGATATTTTTCTTTGTATAGTCAGTCAGACTTTCTGTGATTAGCCTTCCATCCTTATCGACATATTGGACTCTCTCTGAAAGAACCTTAACAGTAACATCCCCTATATAATATTTACGGGGCTTATCTTCACCCTCGTCATTAAAAGGTGGTGTGTCTCCATTTCCATACTCACCTTCATCTTCTCTGACACCATCATTACCAGTATCTTCTCCCGTGCCTTCTCCATCACCATCTATCGGTGGTTCTGGCTCATCGACCGGGTCGTTTCCTCCAAGTTCAATTACCACTTCAGGTTTACCGTCAAATGCAGGATCAGCGAAAAGTCGGCTAGAATTACGGAAGTCCATTATGGTAAAGTAGGTCTTTCCGTATTCTTCAAGAAGTCTTGTTCCACGACCAATAATCTGCTTGAATTCGGTCATACTATTGATGTTATTTTCTAAAACTATCAACTTACACATCTTTGCATCTACACCGGTAGTCATAAGCTTACTGGTTACTGCGATAACTGGGTAATCACTTTCTTCATCAATAAAGTATTCTAGTTGCGCTTTTCCTTCATCATTATCCCCCGTAATACGCATGATGTATTTATCATTTTGCGCATACAAGTCTTTATTTTCATTAATAAGAGCTTGCCTCATTCGTTCGGCGTGTTCAATGTCTACACAGAAAACAATCGTTTTACTAAAGCGATCCGTTTTCTTTAAGAACTCTGTGATTTTAGAAGCTATGACTCGTGTGCGATCATCAATCACAAGAGAACGTTCAAAATCTTTTACATTGTACTCTCGATCCTCAATTTCATAGCCGTATTTATCAACCTTCCCTGCTTCCGGTCGATAGCCTTCAAGATCTCGATCCAATCCAATTCTGATGACTTTATATGGCGCCAAGAAGCCATCATTAATTCCTTGTTTTAAAGAATACTCATAAATGGGCTCACCAAAGTAAGTCTGGCTTGACGCTTCTTTTGTTTCTATTGGTGTTGCTGTACAACCAACGTGAGTAGCCGATGAAAAATAATCAAGAACCTTTCTCCATGCTGATTCTTCTTTTGCACTACCTCTGTGACACTCATCTATCACAACCAAATCAAAAAAGTTCGGTTGGAACTGACGAAACGTCTCTTCTCCATCGTCACCAGTAAGCTGCTGATAAAGAGCTAAATAAATCTCGTAGGAACTATCAAGATCTTTATTCTTCACCTTCGTCATCTTCCCACTAAAGGGCTTGAAGTCTCCTGAAATAGTCTGGTCAACTAGTACATTCCGGTCTGCTAAGAAAAGGATCCTTTTCTTTAAACCGGATTTCCACAACCTATAAATAATTTGGAAGGTCATAAAAGTTTTACCGGTACCTGTAGCACTAACTAAAAGCACACGGTCTTGTCCTTTTGCAACGGCATCGACTGTTCTATTGATTGCGACCCTTTGATAATATCTAGGAGTTTTATAATTAGGCACATAATAGTAAGGCTCTAAGATAACCTTTTCTTCAGCCTCATTTATATTTTTATCAATTAAATATTTTTGATATAATTCTTCTGGCGATGGAAACTCTTCAAGTCTTAGTTCCCTTACCTCACCAGTAATCAAGTTCTGCTCGACGAAGGCATCCCCATTAGAAGCATAAACATAGGATATGTCTAGTGCTTTAGCATAGTCAATTGCTTGCTGCAAACCCGCTCCAACTGGATGATTATTATCTTTCGCTTCTATGACTGCTAAAGGAAAGTTATTTTTGTAAAAAAGGACATAGTCCGCTCTTTTCTTTTTTCCTCTGGCAGTTACATTACCACGAAGTATGATTCTACCAGCCGTAAAGGCGTATTCAAGTCGAACCTGCTTATTTATGTCCCAGCCCGCATCAATGATTGACGGTGTGATATATCTAGCTTTGATATCTTCTTCAGATAAATTTCTCTTTCCCATTAGCTCAACCCCTTCACCTTATTTCCACAAAATTGCTTATTCTTTTTCAAATTCCATAATGTCTCCAATGTTGCAGTCGAGGCACTTGCAAATTTTATATAAGCTTTCTAGATTTACAGGTTGGCATTTTCCAAGGCGAGCTAATATATTGTATGTAATTCCAGCCTGCTCCTTCAATTCCGTTTTATTCATCTTATTATCAATCAAGAGTTTCCACAATTTATCATAGCTTATAATCATACAAAGTCCTCCTTAGCTATGTAAAAAAAAGACAATTTTATTATAGCACATTAACAAACGAAAAATAGAGAAAACCTTACAATAGTGTAAGGTCAATTAATTAATGTGTTTTATAAATATCCTATATTTAAACAAGCCAACATAATCATTAATAACTTAACAATCTAACTTTATGTAGAAAAAGAAGGTATTATATCAAATTATGTAGAATTTTACAATTATGTATAAAAGTATTAGCAAGATTTTAGAAAGGAGAGATTATGAGTTGATCCAAAAAATTATTAGTATAAAAAACACTGGGAAATTCCGTGCATTATCTGCACAAGGTACTAACAACTTTAATCGGATGAATATTATATATTCCGAAAATGGACGTGGAAAAACTACACTATCACATATCTTACGTTCATTAAATGACCAAAATCCTGAACTTATCATTGGTAGAAAAACTCTTGGCAGTTCTGGAGAACAGTCAATAAATATATTATGCGATACAAAGAGCTATAAATTTAAAGGAGGTAATTGGGATAATAAACCCAAATATGAATTTGAAATATTCGATTCTACTTATATCACAGATAACATCTATTCAAAAAATATTATAGAACATGATCAAAAGAAACAGTTATACCTATTAACGATTGGGAAAATTGGCGTTGAGAAAGCAAAAAAGCTTGATGACCTTGAATCTCAACTTAAAATAGAAAATGTAAATAAAAAGGATTTAGAAAAATCTATTAATCTTGGTATCCAAGGTCTGCTATCAGTAAAAGATTTTATTAAACTACCAGAAAAAGAAAACCTTGAAGAGGAAATCGAAAAGATTGAGAAATCTTTGTATTCACTTGGACAAGAATCAGAAATAAAAACTAAACAGAAGCTTACTAAACTCAGCCTACCATCTTTTGATCTTAATAAATTTGAAGCTAGTTTGTCGGGAGTTTCACTCAATTTAATAAGTAATAAAGCAGAGGTATTAACAAAACAACATATAAAGGAATTGCTCGATGAGAAAGGAGAAAATTGGCTTGAATATGGTGTCACTAAATTGGAAAGTGACCAATGTCCATTCTGTAAACAGGATATTAGTGGAATCGAAATCGTTGCTGCATTTAAAACATATTTTAGTTCAGAATATCAAGAATCCCTTAAATTTATAAATACTCTCAGTACTTCTTTCAAAGAAAAATTTGGGTTTAATACACTTTCTTCCTTGAATACAAGTTTAAACAAAAACCTGAATTTATTATCATTCTGGCAAAACCATATTGTTTTAGACAATAACCTAAACTTAACTATTGAAAGTATAAACAACACTTGGGAGTTATTCACTTCTGCTATTACAGAAGTATTAGATATTAAAAAGCGTTCTCCATTAGAAGAGGTAACAATCTCAAAAGAGATAGTTAAATTGCATAAGCAATACCAAGCCATTTTAGATAATCTATCTAGATACAATGAACAAGTTGAATCTATTAATCAAAAAATTGAGGAAAGAAAATTATCTTTAGACAAATTATCTTTACAAAATCAAAAAGTCTCTTTAGAACGATTAAAAAACATTCAACTACGTTATTCAAGTGAAAAATCTGAATTGATTAATAGCTATAAAGAATTATTAGGCAAAATAAAAAAGTTAAGTAAATTAAAAACACAAGTCAAAAACGAATTAAATCAATATACTGAAGAGATATTTCAAAAATACGAAACACGAATTAATTGGCATTTAGAAAGATGTGGAGCTAGCTTTAAAATTTCTGATTATAAATCAAGTTTCTTAGGAGGAAAACCTAGTAGTAATTTCTCATTATCAATTAATAATATACCTGTCCAACTTGGAAATGAAAAATCACCATTAACCACTGCTTCTTTTAAAAATACATTGAGTGAAGGAGACAAAAGTAGTTTGGCTTTTGCATTCTTCTTGGCAAAATTAGAAACTGATCCTGACATTGAACGAAAAATACTCATCTTTGATGATCCGATTTCAAGTATGGATAACCATAGGAAAGGTTATACAGCAGATCAAGTGGTTAGATACTCTAATCTTGCAAGACAAGTATTAGTATTAACACATGACACTTACTTCGCGAGAGCGCTCTGGAGTAAGTATGCTGATAAAAAAACTTTATTAACTCAATTGTGTGTCAAAAGAGATGGTACCACAGATAGTACAATAGGAAACTGGGACATTGAATCTGAAACTAAATCCGATTATTACCAAAGTTATTTTACTTTAGCTGATTTTCTGGAAGGAAAAACTGAAGTCGATCCTAGATCAGTTGCAAGATGTATTCGCCCGCTACTTGAGGGAAACTTACGGATTCGTTTTCCAGCTGACTTTAAAAGTAATGAGTGGCTAGGTAATTTTATTGATAAAGTTAGGCAGGAAGAGACTGAGCCCTTAAAGAGAATGAAAAATCAACTTACGGAACTTGAGGATATTAATGATTACAGTAAAAAATTCCACCACGACAAAAATCCGTATGCCGATTCCGAACAACTAGATCATACAGAATTACTTACGTATGTAAAACGCACTTTAAATGTATTACAAGGTGTACATAATGTTGGTTAATTACTCGAGTGGACAAACTCATTTTGTCCACTCACTTAAGGTTTACCGTTATTTATGATACGGTTCAGGGCAAGATACCCTAAACTCCCAATATTAACTCAATAAGTTCCTATGTTTTCCATAAAATAATATATAATCGTTTATTAAAGTTTATTAATCTCTGCCCGTAAACTGTCCAATAAACTCAACATCATCAACCTTCCATCCTTGATCTATAACATAGATCAAAGAGGTTTTGACAATGACCGTTTCCGTATTAGCAATATCATTATATTCTGTGCTTAGCTTAAATTCATTAAAGAATTCAGCCTCTGTCTTCGACGACTGATATTCAAATGGCTTTAACCCAGTTATAGAGGATTTCACCGATTGTTCTGAATCTGGCAGCTCGGTGCCTGAGGGATGTGTGGATTTATATCCGTGATCAGTCATGAAAGACTTAATGTTTTGATATCGTTCTGCAGTCGTTTGATAGTTGAAGAATTTTTTTAGAAACTCCTGGTTTGCCTTTAATGCGTCCGTGTTCTGAATGGATGATAAAGAATCGATTTTCTCTTCATAGTTGCTTTGGTTTGCCCTGACTTCCTGCAGCTGCGTACGTAAACTGAAGACATATAGAATGACGATAACCGCAACGATAAACCCAATCATGAGTAAGATGTAGTTTTTCTTTTGATTTGGTTCCACAAACCTTCACCTCTTTACTGAATCCGCCTGAAGCCTAAGAAGGGATATAACTTTTTCCATTCTTCAACTGAAGAATATGAAGTGCCGCTGCTGCCATTGGCATTTATGAATTTCCCATCGCCGACATACATACCAACATGCGATGCTCCAGGCTTGTAGGTGGAGAAAAAGACTAAATCGCCAGGCTTAATTTGATTTTCAGGAACAGGTACTGTTTTGTTATATTGTGATTGTGCTGTTCCATATAAATCAATTCCCACTTGTGCGAATGCATATTCCAGCAGTCCCGAACAGTCAAATCCCCCAGCTGCTGGTGTTCTGCCGCCCCATACATAAGGCAAGCCAAGGAACTCTTTCATGAGTGCATGGACTTCCTCCACATCAAAACGCTGGGCACCGTCGCTGATAACTGCAGCGCTTCCGTCTTCAGAATAGTAATAGCGAAGCACATTGTTAACATAATTTACATCACCATATCGGGGCCATCCTGTTTTAGCAGCCATCAAATTGCTGAACTCAATGGCTGCTTCCTTGGAATAGCCTCCGCGCTCTAATGCATATTCAATGAATCCATTTCCAAAATTATAGGCCTGCAAAGCCAGATGAATATCGCCTTTGGCTTGCTTCATCACTTCTGCAAAATATCTGACACCAATTTGTATAGAATATTCAGGGTCGGTTATAGCTCCAGGAGAAAGTCCAATGGACTCCGAAGATTGCATGACATCTAAATGTCTTCCTCCTGATTCTTGCTGGATGACCGCCATAATAAGGCCCACATATTCACCAATCCCATATTTTTCTGCATATTTTCGAATAAGAGGTTCATATCGCAAAACTTCAGCCGATACTTGGGCCGTACCTTCTGCTCCTTCTCCAGACAAGCCCAATTCAAATTGCTTTTCACCGCCCAGGCTAATAGAAAGAAATAAGGTGATTCCGAAAATAGTTGTAAGAAGAAGGATGCCTGCAAGTATCCAAGTAAGAGGGTTTTTAAGAACAGCTAGGGTTCCAGCAGCTTTTGCACCTTTCTTCAAGACTCCTTGCATATGGACTCCTTTCATAGCCGGTTCCGAATGATCAGCAATATTCTCCGCTTCTTCAGCGTTCCTGATCTGACTCCTCGGCTTTTGGTTTCATGCTTACTGATCTTTTCGTCGTTTCGGAAGATGAGTCAGCTTTTCGGGCATTGATCTGCTGCTGGGCTTCCCACTGTGTTAGATGTTTACCAGATTCCCTTGTTGCAGCTGCTCCTTTTGGACCTTCCATTCTGGATGAAGGCTTCCGATGAGAGGAAGTTTTCCGGTCGCCGGAAGTTGATCTTGCTGTTTGATGGCCGTTAGACTTAGCAGTCTCCTTATGACCTTCCGAACTGTGGTTCCGAGCTTCCGAAATCTTGCGGTTTGTATTACCGGTTTTGGGTCCAGAGAAAGCATTATTAGCAGGACCCTCATCTTTTTCCTTTTTGTAATCAGCTAAATTTACAATGGCCGACCCAGCATTTCGTGATGCCGATCGTCTGGATGCATTTGTGGCTGCCGCAAACCCTGCAGCTGATCCTCCTTTAGCTATTTCAGCCGTGCTTTTACTTAGTTCCTCTTGTCGGCTGGGACCTCGTTTAGCTGATTTGGATCCTGAAACCTGCGACTGCCCTATTACGTCTTTAGAAGGAGCTGCAAAAGAGGTATCATTTTCAGCACTTTGTCGATTAAGAATTCCTCTTGTAATCCCGCCAGCTAAATAGGAACCTTTTGTCATCCGTTTTACACCTTGATACCCTTTTTCTCCTGCCTCGCCAATTGAACTGGTTGTTGCATACGCCATTCGCTCAGCCACTTGCTGGCCTTGAATCATGCCGGCTGATGCAACCTCGAAGATTTCAGAACGGTATTTAAACAGTCCCCAAATGGTAATGCAGATTAAGAAGACAACAAAAGCATATCCTTCTACCCCGCTGGTTATTTTAATTGATTCATAGAGCAAGGTCACAAGGCCTGTAATAACAGCAATCAAGAGAACTAATCCAGCTTTCATCAAGAGCACGCCAACAAGCTTTTTCCCATGATTTAATGCTGTTTCACTGTAGGACGGAATTAGGGAAAGTACTAAGGGAATCGCAGTGAAAATAACCAGAGCCAGGAACCAGACTTGAAGCAAAAACTTAAAGATCCCTAATATCAAGATTGGAATGGAAAGTGCAATGGTAGAGATGATTGTTACAATAAGATAACCAAAGCGTTCACCGCTAAAATCAGGTGTCATTTGTTTGTTGCCAAAGTTCGAAGCCTCATCATCAACAATAATTTTCCTATTTTCTTTACCTTCTTCATTGTAAGGTCTGATTTCTAAAAGTTTATCTACTCGATTTGGATCCTCGCTTACAACTTCCGTTTCCTTTGTAGATCCGTAGTTTAAGAGTAGATATGGCCGTTTGACCATAAGGTTAAAGAGTTGATTTTCCAGTACGGCAATTCCTTCCTTCGAATCATAGGCTGCGTTACTGTCAAACCCGTCAGAACTGACCAGCACATTGGCAGAGCTCGCAATCCCTTCCAGTTCCGCTCCCCGATCATTGAGCCATTTAATGTTTCCCGTCGCATTAGAGTAAAACCAAAACATAAGAGTCATGATGGCCAAAGCGCCAATAATCGCTTTAACCGCATACCCCATTTGCTGGTTTACAAAATACCTCCAGGCAGCTATTCCACCAGCAATAACGACAAACAAGGATAAGAATGTTCCCGACATAATCTCATAGATGCGATCGCTCATGATGCCTGCTTCATTCACAATGGTGCTAATTAAATCAAAACTCATCAGCTGGTTAACGGAATAAAGGGTAAAACTTGCAATTGTCTTGTTAAACCCCCACATCCCTTGATTTATAGAATGCAAGGCATGATCGCCAGCTTCCTTGATGCCATCCCCGATATCTGCTTCCATTCTGTAGTGATCGAGAGGATACTCTTTGCTTTCCAGTGTTACCCGGCCAACCATTTCTTCTCTTTTCTGAACAGTGGGAGCGGGATCTTCGGCTAGTGAACCCGTTGGCATTAGAAGAAATAACATCAATAAACAAAAGCCCAAGCCTTGTTTAAGGGTGTTCATCCAACCCCTCCTTATTCGCAGTTAATGCAAGCTTCTCGGTCAAGCTGGTCTGTTATATCTTCCCGTACTACATCCACACTTTCTTTCACATCTACTTTCCATTCATCATCTTTTTTTCGAAAGACAATATTATCTTCTACTGAATTTTCACCATTAGGGTTTTTGAAATCTGCAAAAACATAATAGCGTTCAAGTTCTTCATCAAAAAAAATTTCATAACGAATATCCTCATATTTTAATCCTGACTCTTTTTTTATTGTAGTTTTGTGAATTTCATATGAACCTTTTCCATAAATAAGCTCTTGCTCTCTTTCATAATCACGATCAAAATTTGCCTTCTCCCATTCATAAGCCAGTTTCGCAATATCTTCTGAAGCTGGGCCTTGATTACACCCAGCTACTAGTAGAATCAGGGCAAATAAAGAGAATACTAGTTTTCTCATTACATAAACGCCTCCTCTGTTTCTGCTCTTCCACGATCGTTTTCTTTAGTGTTGAAGGCGCTGATCCACTCATCAAACAGCACATCGATCTGTATCTTGGCAGTACGCCCATACATATCCTCTACAATACATTGGCCTTCTGAAAGGTTCTTAAGCATATCCCTGTTTGCTTTGTTATCTTCCATGCCCAGGAACTCTATGATGCTGGCTGCTTCTTCAGTTGTTTTAGCTTTAAAAGCAAACTTGGTGCCAATGTTTTCTTTGATCTGCGGCTTGTTATATTCATAAGTGGACTGCGTAATGATATAAACAGCTGATCTTAAGGAACGGCCAGTGCGCAGCAGCTCATTGATCAGCCGGTCGCCGGCCCCCGTATTCATAAGCATCCATGCTTCTTCAAAAATGGTCATCTTAATAACGGAATCATCCCGTGCGAATTTGGTGGCGAATTTGGCCAAAGGCTGCATCAGGGCAACGGCTATATGCTCATCCCTTGTTGCTGCTTTTTCCCCCTCTGCCGGAAGGTTCAAGTTTTGAATCTGCAGGATGTTTACTTGTTCATGAAGGCTGATCCCTGCCGCATCGCCTTCTGAAAACATTAGTTTGGCAACTCCGTTTGTTCCGATTTCATAAAGCAAATCCCCCACATTCTGTACTTCCGGATCATCCGAATCCTGCAAATAGCGAACCACTTTTAACAGCCCTGGTTTCTCATCCTGCTGAAGAACGTGACGAACACCTTTGTAAATGGCTGTTTTCACATTCCGCTCATTCGATTGGAGTTCAGATAAATATTCCAGAACACCCACAGCTGCATCCTGTGCCTCTTCCCCTTCAAGGAAAGTGAGGGGATCAAGCTTTCCAGCATCCTTTTTCTCGCTAGATAGTGTGATATAGTTAAAGCTTTCAATCAGCTCTTTAAAGAATGGAGCTGATTGCTCCATTTCAGGTGTAAGGGCCTGCTTGAATTTCTTTTCTACTTCGTTTTTCGGGTCAGTCATAAGAACCTTCGCTCCAAAAAAGACAGCATTCAGTAAAATGTCTTTTAGAAGATACGATTTCCCCATCCCTGTAGGTCCTGAGATTGTGACATGCGGCGAAGAATACTTGGAGCCTTTTAGACCCAGATGAGCTAAAAAGGGATGATAAAAAACAAGAGATTGTGAGCTTTCAATGCTTTCGCCGGTATGCGATATATTTTTCCCGAGATAGAAACCAACAGTATTTCCGATTTTTCGAGTAAGAGAGAAAAGAGATTCGGCAAATGATTCAGGAGTCAGGATCTGCTCCCAATCCTCAGCAGTGATTTTAGCTGCAGGTAAAGATTGATGGAATAGAAGAAGTTGGTCGGCCAGTGGCTGTTCAATTTCAATTTGCTGATCTTTAAAATCCGATTTAAGCCTTCTGGCTCTTTTTCGGACTTCTTCTTTTGTCTGGCCGTAAACAACAAAATGAATGTGAGTTCTTAGAAGTGGTTTTCCTTGGTTTCTGATTTCATTTTCAAGCTGATGAAGCAGTTCCCGCCCTGTATTAATCAGGCTGTCATCATCTTCATTTGCTTCGATCAGCTGGGCATCCTGATCACGGAAGCGCTTTTTAATGGTATTGGTTTGATTTTCATCCTCTTTTCTCTTCTTGTAGACCGTACGCATATTGACTTCTACTGGAAAGTGATAAGACTGAAAAAAATATGCCCACTCTTTATATCGAAGATCAATCGGAAAATCCGATACTGGAAGAAACGCGCACCACGATTCGTTCTCCAGCTGCTTGATATGAAGATATCCGGCTTTCCCTGGGTCAAGAATGCCTTCTGTAAGGCTATACAGGCTTTCTTCATTGCCAGTCTGTTCCTGTCCCCTGACAAATTGATGACGTATCAGATAGCGCAATTCTTTTTCTTTCAGCCGGTAAGCCCCAAGATAATTATTAAGGGTTGTATAAGCATCCTCTTCAGATTCTTCAAACAGTCTGGATGTTAAATCGTCTACTTCACTTTCTCTAAAACCCGCAAGTTTTTGCAGATATCGGTTCATGCTCTTAAAAGAAGAGGAGAAAGCATCGATGAGATTTTCCTCAGTCTCTCTTTTTTTCAGCTTAATGCCTACAAAAAATTTGTATTCGACGACATGTTTTGCCTCTTCACGCAGGATCTCTGCTGCCCGCTCGGCATAATAGTGCCCAATGTCAGCATATTTGCCTTCATATTGTTCCTTCAGGCTGTCCATTCGTTTATCGATATCCACTGGAATAGGTAGTATTTTATAGTCGATTTCTTCAAAGGATGCTAATTGCCAAGCAAGCCTTTGAAGCCGGTTAACCAAATTGTCTTCAGCTTCCTGTTCATTGATTCCTACCGTGTTTTCATGCAGACGGTAGTAAGACCAGGCCTCTGAATCATGTGTATAAACTACATTGTCTTTATAGGAGTGAATCGGAAATTGCAGCAAGATACCACCACCTTATTGGAATCGCTCATATGACTGTGCCTTCTTCATCTGTGGCTGGTAAACAGGCTTATGGCTGCTGTAGCTAAAACGCCTGTTATATAAGTATCGGAAATACCCGATAAAAAAACGGTCAAGACGTTTTCCGTCCAATTTGCTTCGGCAGACCGCTCCGGCGATGATCCACGGAAGCATTGCATAAAAAGCTAGCTGCAAGGTTGCAGGCAATACCTGATTAATGCTCCCTCTAAAAAGAAAGAGAAAGCCGAAAAGTAGCAGGGCCACTATGATTTGCCTAATTTCAATCCCCTTGGAAAAAACAAGTGATTTTTCACCTTTCCCAATTTTCCAAATTTTTAAAGGGTGCTTAAAGAACTTTCGGTAACTGTACGCGGCTGATCTCAATTGAGCCCACCGCTTTTTACTTGACTCCAAAGGGCATTGGCCAAGCTTTCGAATTCTCCTGGATTAGACACAATTACATAGCAGACAACCGCAAAAATAAAACTGGAAAAGAACATGCCCCATCTTTGCGAAATAAAAGCTCGTACGATCATGACAACCATAACAATAAATAAAACAGCTGCAACCTGTCCTGACACGTAATCCGTTAGACCAGTTATATCTGGCATTTGGAATCATCCTCCTATAGTGTGTTTGAAGTCCTGAACATAAAATTTATTGTTCTCTTTCGTCACGATAAGGGTGAATGGGTGTTTCGTCTGCAAATCGGCATCCCCCTCTTGTAAAAGCACCAGTGTTTTCACAATGTATTGCCCCTTTTGCTCTCCATCATAAACCACAAAGTCTTCTAATCCTCTATACTCATAAAGGCCTTGAAGCGTTTCCGGTTCCTCCATGAGATAGGACATTTCCTCGATAGAATTAGTCGTATAGGAGGTAAAAAACTGGGAGGCAAACTGCTTAAGAGCACTTTCAGCCTTTGTATTCCTATTCGCCTGATCCGTACTATCCTGAACCGATACTAGCCGGGTTACAGCCGGAAGAGCTTCATAGTAAGGCTGTTCAATGACATTGAAGGAATTTCCGTCAGTACCTAGACGGACGACAATCATTTGCTCCTTTTTGCCGAGGGCTTCTTCATAAGCCGTGATTTTCTCCTCACCCGCTATTTCTTCACTGCCTTCCTTTTTTTCTGCTTCCTGTTCTTTCTCCACAATCTTGAAAAGTTCATATTCTATACGATACACATAGCTCGCGGCTGTATTGGAAACATTCTTCACATCATATAAGCTAGCACTCTTCAAAACTCGTTTTCCCCCAAATGCTGAAAGGTCTTCTAATTGTCCAGCAGTTAACCCTTCTGCTAAATAGCTTTGAAGCGTATTGGATCGTTCTTCTCTCTCTTTCTCGTTATAGGGCACATTAATATACGCGGCAATAAATTGGGCGGCATAATCTTCTCCAGCAGGTGAATTGGCAAATCCCGCTTCATTGAGCCTCGCAATCTGGGCTGATGCTTTGTCCTGATAGCCATTTACCTTTTCATTTAAAAAACCTGTCCGGGCCCATGACTGGAAAGTAAAGAAAATCGCCCCGGCGAACACGGCCCAAAAGGCAATACTAAACAAAAGTCTTCCATTCAAACGAGATGATTTTAACCGTCTATCATCTTTCCATATCTTTTTGCGCCCTTGATCTGTATGATGCTTAAACCCCTGCTTTAGGTTTTCAAGAGGCTTCATTGGATGGAATCCCTCCTAATTCTAGAGCATTTCGCACATATACCCGTCGGAAATAAGTATCACCTGTATCTTCCTCAACCATTTTGCGATTGATGAATATTTCACCAATCTGCAAATTTTTAATCTCACTTGGATTTGCCTTAAATCGTTCAACATTGCGAACGGTTCCCATGGCTGCTTCATAACGGATATGAGGATACTTCTTTTCGATCTGCTGAGTGATCTCCTGGTCAGAAAAAGTGCCGAATACTTGTGCAATCCGCTCCGCATCTTTTGACGAGTTAACCCGGCCAGTGGCAATAATATTACAGTTAGAGATGATTTGTTCTGTCATAATAGGATCTATGGCATCAATGTCAGATAGCGTTTGAGTGGAAATAATACATTCAAAGCCTGCTGAACGTGACTTATTGACGATATCAACGATCCGCCGATCCCCATAAGCAGAAAACTCATCATAGACTCCAAAAATCGATTTCCGTCCCTGGGCTTGTCTATAGGCAACGAGACTATTCACATCAAGGATGATCATTTTCCCGATCTTTTTAATGTAATCAGCATAACGGCTTCCAGAAATGCTGAAAATCACCACATCATTCTGATCCGTAATAGTTTGAAGGTTAATCCCATTCTCGCTTTCCGTAAATAAATGCCCTAAATCGGACTCTAGCAGCTCACCCAGCTGCATTTTCAAACGGGTAAGGCAGCCTTCGACTATATCCTCTGGAAATTCATGATCCAGAGTCTCCTTTATTTGCTGCAAACCTTCCTGAAGTTTCGTAACATAACGTTTTCGCTTTTGAGTAACCGTTTTTTTGACCGTTTCTGTTTTAGGTTCTGAGGGAACAAAAAAATCGCTTAAATCGTCATCAGATGCTTTCCCTGTCTGTTCGATCAATACTTCTTCTTCTGTTTCAATCTGAAATTCCTCTTCAATTTCTTCCTGGATGCTGTGATCTTTGAAAAACTCACTCATGTATTTAAAATCAGTTAGCTTTGCGATAGTCCGAATCTCTCTGGGAACACCCGCTTCATCAATTAACTTGACGACCAGCTGCAGATAACGGGAGGCAATATCCGTATAATAAGCTCCATCCCCCTCATTGGAAAAACTGAAAAGTGACATGAGTTTATCCCGTGTTTCAGTTGGTGTTCCATTCTTGATCGGGTTATATGTGAGATCGTCCATTTCAGAGAACAAGTACACTTTCCGGCCATATGCTTCACATAGGGCTTTAAATTCAAGCATAGACTTTCTTTCGCCTTTTCCGTCCATAAAAATAACCGGTTTCCCCTGCTTGAGGGCTGCTTCCATTAACGAAGCAATTAAAGTGGTCTTTCCCGTACCCGTTCCTCCAGTTGCCAGCATATGATAATTAAGCTCTTTTGAATCGAGCTGCACTCGTTCTTTAAAGTCAGTGTAGCCCACAAAAACCTCGTTAGAGCGTTTTCTTCGGTACTGCAGCTGTTTTTTCCCAAGAAACATTACCCGTTTTCTTCGAAAAGCCTTGTATTTCTGTTCTTCTTTTCGATGCTTCACCATCCCGGATTTTGTCGTCACACGCCTTTTCCAAAAATACTTGGCAAAAATGAAATAGCCAAACGAGAATAGAAGCGACAAACCCAGTAAAACAACATAGGAATGACCGGTAACGGCAATCATATTACCTTGGTTTATTAATTTTTCAACACCGGCGGACATGTATGGAACATTCATTTCCGATATTAACCCAAAATAGCTCAAAATCTGTCCTGTTTGAACTTCCCAAACCAAGAGGATAATCCCGATTCCAAGCGACACATATGGAAGCCAATCCCGCTTAAAAATGTGTATAAGACCAAAGATCAGCATCCCAAAGAGAGCAGGAAGAAAAAATAGGATTCCTAGTATCCCGATTAGGCCATACAGCACTGCATCTCCAATCAGCCGATCAGTTTCCGTCTGTCTCGGTTCCTCTTTATTCCCCATTAAGGGTTCCAATAGGCAGCACCTCTTCCCAGCGTTCTTCCAGAATAACAGAAGGGACATTTCTCACGGTAATCTTACTGGAATTAATCAATCTTTGTTTTGCCTCATTAATGGCATTATGAATTTTAAGGTCATTCGAAAAGTAAATCACTTGATCGTACGCGTATAGATAATCATTCTGCTGACCACCTGAAAGCATTCCGTCGAACAGTTTAAATTTATCATCATACCGCTTTCGATCCTTCTTATTGAGTTCCAGTTCAACCCAGGTAGTCGTTACCTTGCCGTCACCTGATTTAAAAAAGAAAACAGCATCAGGTATCCGGTCCCGCTTATCATTATAAGCTTTCAATTTGCTCTGGTTATCCCCCCCTCCAATCATAGAGAAGCGAATTTCCCGTTCAGTCCTATATTGAAATTCAACGCCCTGCTTTTCAGACTGTATCTCATAAAAAAGAATTAAATCCGTTATTAAAAGATTGTGCTGCATCGTATAGATCGTTGCTTTATTAGGAACTGTTACGTGCATATCAGTGATTTTCCTCGCCTCAATTGTCCCAATATATACCCCGACTTTATGGGCAATCCGTTCATGTTTCAAATATTTTTGATTCTCTAACTTTCGCAGTCTGCGATAAACCCGATGTATATTTGGCTCCCTGAATTTCAGCATTATCTGTTTCGCAGTTACCATTCCATTCCTCAGAATAAATGAAAGGTAATCTAAATCTTTCTTTTTAAGCGAAGTATACTTCAGAATCATTAAAATCATCCTCTTCTACAAATCTAGGAATCACTCTCCCTTATAACAGTTTACAAAATTGTAAACATTATCGTAAACATCATGTCTAACTATTAAAAATATTTACGCTGGCCTGTAGAAAGACAGATTGTGTTTAAAAATTTTAATGCACAAAATTAACCTTTAAAAGATCTTGAATCAACGTATTTTTATACGTAAATCTGAATAGCAAACCAAGGAACCACTCAAAGACAAAATCTCATTTAGTTTTTATTCCTTTTAATTAACTTTTTATATTCATCTACGGCTAAGCATAACTTTTATCTTTTATCTTGAAACTTTTACAGAAATTGAACTCACATTTTTAGATCCTGACCTTATACTTGAACTGACTATTCCTGAATTTATCACTTAAGTTTATGAGCACTCCTCCTTCCAGGCAACACCAAAAATTACTTAATCTCCCCTATCACATATTGGATGGCCTCCGCCTTTAGACGAGTAGCAGAAGACCTCGTCTATGTTTACGTAGTATAGGCGAGGTCTTCTGCTGGCAACGAGGCTAAACAGGAGGCCATCCGCCCTTGTGTGATAAAGAGTTTCAGTATTAAAAAACCATAAATCAAAAAGACATTGAGTATTTTGTTATTTACTCATATAAATCTATAAGATTTACAGTCTATTCAACTTGCTTACACTGTACTACACGTACACATGTTTGGCAATGATTGTAAAGGGAAATGATTCCAAATATCTATTATCTGATTATTCAAATAAGTAAAAACACCTATAAAAAGTATAAAAATAACCTGGAACACTAAATAATAAAGTGACCACACTCTTCCCCTTGAAACGCATTCTAACTTTTCAGGATTAAATTAATTATCTCCTTGTCTTTAAAAAATAAACTTCACTTCAATTTGATAACTTCCTATAAGCCTCCTCCAAGCAGCATTGAAATGCATGTAATTTGTATATTTAAAGTCTAATAAAATTTAAGGCTTCCCCTTTAAATACATAGAAAAACAATAAACATACTCATAATAAAATTTGCAGATATGCGTGTCCCAAATAAGCATATGCTAGATGAGAACTGCAAATAGTTAATCAGAACTTAAAAAATGCAATCAAAAGCCAGTATATAAAACTTCCTGTAAATCCAAAGGGATAGGATACTATAGATATGTAATGGCAGACTGGCTCATTTATTTTCAGCTAGTTATTTTAGCCGGCGGAGGTGATCCGAATCGGTAAAGGATGTCTATTTCATGGATTAATAATTGGGATTCTAACTCTGGTATCTCAAGAGGTTTTCCAAGTCGGTTAGAATGCAGAGCTGGCAGCAGTTCTGCAAATGCTAATTGGGCATGCTGAATTTGTTTTCTTCTCATATGCAATAAACTTTTGAATAGCATATTTCTGCTCATTATTTTCGTCACAGCCCCACGTCCGCGCCCAATTGTTTTTTTCATGAGCCTTCCGGTACGTTTTAAGACTTCTTTTAGTGAAGAGACAGCCATTCCAAAGGTTTCAGCAAGCATGTTTAAAGAACCCTCCAGAAACGGTGTTTCAGGGCTTGTGTGAGCATCCAAATAAGCAATGATATCTTCTTCTCTTTCGTCATAATGGGACCGTACACGCTCTTCTCGTGGCTTTTTAAATTTATACCACCCTTCCCTTCCCTGAAATTGAGCGGTCCCATCCGTCCAAAGCTCTAGCATCGGTTCAACATATGAACGCTTTGCGCCCTTATATTTTCCGGAATAAGCACTTTTGAGGATGCGCTCAAACTCACTTTTGGATAAAGGCTGCTTTAAATTACTGTTAAATTGATCAAGTACATCGTATGCTTCTTCCATTGATTTCCCGCTGGAGTAATTGGCAAGTGCCAGCGTCAAAAGGGCATTATTGCGGCTTGAGCATTGGTGGCCAGCCTCTATGCCGGTTGCACAGATGAGAGCTCGGTACCAGTCTGAAGACGTTTGATCGAATGGTGAAGCATTATGATCATAGACAACATGGAGGAACTTTTTTTGTTCCTGTTCTTCAAATTCCATTGACCAGGACAGTAGCTGTTTTGTTTGAGCTGGTTCATCGTAAAAATCAAGGATATTATCTTTTTTGGGAATGCGGTAAAAACCAAATGGAACACAGCCCATATCAATTGGCATGTATGAGGTTAAGGCTTTCCGAATATTTTCAGATAATCGCTCTGCAATTCTTAAAGACTTATAATCTTGTTTTTTATGTATGTAAAAAGGAGTGCTTAAGACAAAAAACACCTGAAATCCCCTAGGTGTTTCCAAAAGTAAATTTGGACGCGGCAGCCCTAATTCCTCGCATCCCAAATAAATGGCATATAGGTCGATATTTTTCGTATCGATGTCAAAACCAATCACATTAATCTGTTTCAGATTTTCACGGGTATGCCCTTTAATGACTCGGTTTTTAAAGTCATAGTAGGTTCCTCCCCGGTATGTATTCGGGGTCCAGTGGGTCAGCTGCTGATGCTTGTCCTGCAATGTTTCATAAGAAGTGACCACATAGCCTCTGCCTTCCAGAAGGTCAGCTTTTGAAGGTGAGACAAAAACCGCACCTTTCTGGTACGGGTTGTGCCTATCATGTTTCTCGTATTCTGCAACTTTATGGATAGGTGCGCGGGATCCCTTTTTTTTATAAAGATGAAGGCTATTATGGGTCATGAATTGCATAATTTCAACTGGTGAAACTATGTATCTTTTATTCTCTTCTGCCTGTAATCCCATCCCCAACACCTGCCTTGTAAACGATCTAAAATCATTGGAATATTTTGTTGAAACAAGTATAACGAAATCGTTTTTTGGAAATATGCGTTCTCTAAGAGAAATGCACCAAAAAAAAACATCCCCTGAGACCTAGAGTCTCAAGGGATGAAAAAAAAGTTAAAAATTTTTTATTATGCAAGTTTCGCTCGCTATTTGCACCAAATTATCCGGAAATGTACCACTAGTAAATGGTGCATGTTTGGATAACAAGTTAAAGAATGCTGTATTATCAACGTTTTTAATGAAAATTGGCTCCAGATATACCACACAGATTTCGCTCACTTTTAAGGTTGTTGGTGCATTTTTGGCATACAGGTTTCGCTCTGTTTCCAAGATTTGTTCCAGATTATTTGATGTTTTAGCTCAAAATTTTGCAGGTAGTCCGTAAAATTGCTGATTTGAAAGGGTTTTTTTAGTACACAGGTTCCGCTTAACCTTGGTACACAAAGAAGATTTTTGGTGCATTTTCATTCTTTTTTCTATACAGGTTCCGCTCGTTCAAGAAAATTGGTGCAGATTTGGTGCAGACTGTACACACTTAATATTCCAACATTTGTCGTTTGTGGAAATTAATTTCTGTAATGTTAATCATCCTCTATCAGCTTTATATCTTAGTTTTTTTCTATTCCATCAAAGCGCCCGATTGCTGAAGCCAATGATTCCTTACTAGTCAGTACCCTTCGAGCCCTCGTTCAGTTAGCGTAGTTACACTACAAATTATCCTAACACCTTACATTATTGCGTTTGAAGCCAAGCAGCCCTTTATAAGACACAAGCTCCCATGAGTACAACAACCGGATCTTCATTTGTAAATATTAGGGTATTGATTTTAATCTTCACCATCTTCATCGCTGTCTCCGATATCAAAACAATCGTTGGTTGTACCATCACCATTATCAATATCCTTAAAACAATCATTTTTGATATCTAATAAGCTTTTTTTCTGACTCTCATTTTCATCCAAATGATGAGCATTCATAAAACTCTTTAGTGTAAATACCCTAGCCTGTTGTTTGTGTCTCGAAATAAGGTAAAGACAATAAGTATTACACCAATATAAGAGTCAAAATTAAAACCTTATTCAATATATGAACCCCCTTACTTATCCTTTTTTAATGAATATAAAATTCTTATGTTTAAAATACGTATTTTAAAAAGGGATAATAAAAAACGATATTGATGCTATAATACCAGGTCTGATGTTTTGAGGTGAGAAATTTCAATCATCAGTGAAGCCTCTATAGAAAACTCTCCCCAAATTAACAACATAAGCTACAAGTTAGCTTAATAAGGCCACCTCATTACTAGTTAAAATGTTTTAATCTTGGTTTAACAATTCCCCCATTACTATTTTTAACGAAGCACGCCATGGCATAGGGTATTGAGCTACCGGAACTAGAGACATTGTTTCATTTATAAAATGAAGAGCTACATCATCACCAGCATAACTGTTTTTTATTTCTAAAAGCTTACTACCTGGTGGTGCATTTTTAAGAAACTATAGCGGAACCTGTGTAGTATTTGGTGCATTTCCTTCCCAATAATCAATAAGTTATTGGTATAATACTATCAAGTGGTGCATTTTCCTATTTCTTTGCTACACTCTTTTAATATTTATGATCAGAAAGGATGCTCTGCAATGAAATACAATGATTTACCAGACCATCTGATTCTTAACTATGAATTTTTGAAAATCTCAATCTTTGAAGAAGTAAAATCCTTATTCCAAGATCGTTCTTACATCTTAGATGAGTGGGAAAAAATCGCTTATGTGCTGACGGAAGAAGAACTGAAAAGACAGGCACCTGACGAATCCATGAAACCTAGTTTCCGTGCGTTATTTTTCCTCTTCACACAAACACTTTACTCTGAAAAGCAGATAACCAAGCATATGATAAGGGATGCAGTAAACAGATACAAAGACACCATAAAAATATTATTAGCTGGCCATTTGCTGAATGAGTTTCCTCATTACGAAATAAAACGGAGTATAAATGAGGAAAAGATTGACGAGGCTTTGGAGCGTGATTACATCTATGGCAGTATGGATATCGACTACCACCTTATGAGAGACATCGTTACAAAGAAAAAGGACTTTAAAGAAGTGGAACCTGGTTACTTGGCCAGTGAAATCATCGATAACCGGGGAAAAGTCAGAGGTTTGGCGGAATTGAGGCCTTATGAATCGCAATTGACTGAGCTAGCCTCTGACCAGCAGGCCATGTGGCTGGAGTTAATTGAATCCACATTAAACTCCTTGGATGAAATGACTGCCGACCTATTTGATTTAATTACATACCTTTGGATGGTTACACCCAAAAGCAGTGATGGTTTTATTGAATTTCACAGCAATGATGCCCTGCGTCTTAGGAATTTAAAAAAACGGTCTGCGAATGGACGAGAACTAGATTTCCGTGAAGAAGACCGGTTTAATATCATGAAGCGCGTGGCTGCTCTCTCAAGCATTTGGATTTCTTTGGGCGAACATAAAGTTAAAGTCATAAATACGCAAGAAATGCACGATAACGAACTTTATAAGTTCAAAGACTTTCAAAAAATGTTTGAAATTGGGAAAGTCAGGGTGGCATACGATAAGAAAACAGGTGAAGCCAAAGGAATATATGCCGTTCAGGTTAAGCCCACTAATATTCTTACCCCTTATCTGGTTGGTCCCAATCGATCCATTGGCATGTTGGACCTTAAGGTATTCCAGTACAGCCATTACACCCAGAGGGAGCAAAAACGATTAACGAGGTATTTAAATCTCCAGTGGAAAATCAGAACCATTAAACGCACACTCCAGCAGCCGTTTAAGGTTTCGACTCTGCTTAAGGTCATAGATATCTCAGCTCGATATAATGGCGTACAGGTAAGGGATAAATTTGAAAACATATTAGATGAACTTCAAAAGGATGATGTAATCAGAAGCTGGGCGTATACCGAAGAAATAAACGAGGACAAGGTTGGAAAAAAGGGATGGTTTAAAGACTATTGGTCAAAGCTCAGTGTAATTATATTGCCAACCGAAATGGTGGTAGAGGAAAATAAAAAGAACTTTTTAATACAGACGAATCATCAGATTGACAAGAGGATAATTGATCAGATGAATCAAATAACACAGGAAAATGCATCTGCTGGATTTGAACAGTCTCTCTTACCTAGAACCTTTGAACCGTCACAAAAAGAAGTTGCTGCCTCAATGGAAGCTGCAAATACTATGAAGGATACAAATATAAAGGCAAACTTTGAGCAGCAATCTTTCCATTATGAAGAAGAACAGAAAGTCACTTTATCTCCAGAAGCAATGAAAGAAATGATTGATTCACTAAATATGAGCATTCGTCAGGCTGCTGCTGAAATCGGGATTGCTCATACTACTCTCTCTCGGTATATTCGGAAAGAGAATAAACGGCAAAATAAAAATAATGACGAAAAAATGCTTAATTGGCTTAAAGAAAGTAAAAAAGTCCTCTAACAAACCGAACGGTTTAGAGGACTTTTTTAGAACTATCATACATGTATATGTTAATAATGTTATTAACTTGTGCATTTTCATTAATATATATTCATTAATTTTCAAGCAATTAGCAACCTAGCACTCCAATTAAAAATAATTTACCTGTTCAGTTTTAAGTAAAGTTTGGTTAAAGAGATCTACAGCAGTCATTTAAACAAAAAACAGTCAAATTTGCTTTGTATTTGGCATTTAAAAAATGTAGTTGTGACTGTATCGTCCTTATTTTGTTATAACGTTTATTGTTTTAAAGCATCCTTTAGTTGAAAAACCACCTTCTCCTTTAGTGCATATTTTCTTCGAAATGTGCATTAAAGCATTACTTAAATAAATTGTATATTATTTTAAATGAGATTCATCCTAAGAAAAAAAGGATGTTGAACCATGAAAAAATTGAAAACATCAATACTAATTATTGTTTTATCCCTAACTTTGGTACCCGTGAACTCCTTTGCTGTATCACCAGAGAAGTTGCCTGTAAAAATGTCATCTAAACAATGGAGTTTGCAGATAGGAAGACCAGATAATATGAATCCTGAACTTAACAGATCAAAAAATCCTAATATTTTTAATTTTTTCAGTATGGACTTAAAGAATATCGGAGATAAAAACATCAAATTAGTTAGGATAGAAGCCTATCGGGATGACCCGGATGTAGAATCAGATATAGAGCTATTCACAATTGAGAACATTGAATCCATAACTCCCTCTTTTCATCACCATAACTTCCCCTTATTAAATGGAGCCAAGTTGAAAGTAATAGTTACTTGGACCATAGACAACAAAGGGCAAAATGAACGGAAATTTCAAGATCGTTTTATCTTTGATAATTGATTTTATCTTAGAGAGGAAGAAATCTCTCTTTTTTATGTCGCTATTTGTGTCTAATGTGACATAACAGCATAGATTCTTATTAAAGAAACCTGCCCCCTTCGTTCAATAAAAAATGAAAAGCCTTCTCATTCGAGAGGGGAAAATTTTTTACAATTAAAAAACCAACCATCGGGAAACTGGTTGGTTTCTAATAAGGAGAAGCAACATGAAAGCTATACCACATAACTATCATTCACCCATGTGTGTCTGGCGGTATCACTACCCAAATTCTACCTTATTTTTCTTAGCTGGTCTGTGTATTTTCTGTGAACTTTAAAAAGGTAAATCATCCTTTATAGCTATAGCAGGTTGTATCTCTTTAACGTCCTCAGTAATGTCATTTTTCTCATTCCAGGTTACTTTTTCAATCTCCAGGTAAAAACCTGTAAGTCACCAAGAGATTAACTCTGCCTCAGCTTATCCAAAAAAACGAAATATCTATTATTATACTCTATATGATTTTCTAGCCATAACACAGCATTTTCAAGATTAAATTTTCTTTAAATGAGCCAAAATTGATTTCTGCACTTTCAGAGAATTCCCATCACTCTTTACATTTTGAATAAAATCTAAATAAACAATTGTAATCATTTCTTCTACCGAAATCTCAATATCCTTTGTATAAGGTAAAACATCATGAATTAAAACTTCCCCACGCAAGACTTCTGATTCACGCATTCTAAGCTCAATATAAGCTGTTTTTTCTTCTGGGACCTTAACATCCCCCTCTTCCTCTTCGATTGTTTCAAATTGAAATATATGTTGTGTAAGTGGCTTCATAATCCGTCTTGCTTTGGTCTTCTTCTGAAAATATCTTTTCTTGCCGGCAAATAGGTAATTGGCAATTTGCTCGTTTTTTGCTCCCTTTTTTACTTGAGTAAGGAAATCGTCATATAGCATATAGAGAAGTACAGCAATATCAAAATGATAAGGCACTTCGTCTTCATAATTATCGCGAAGATCTTGGATAAACACCTTTCCCCTTATGTAATCATAATAAGGCATGGTTATGGTTATATATTTCCGCCCATACAGTAATGTACCAAGTAATCCATTAGAATCCATAGCGCCTGATAAGCGCTTTTGAAGGATGTTTAAACTGCTATAAGATTTTTTCAAGTGACCCCTCTCCTTCCATCCATGTCAAAACAGAATGTATCATGTGGTAAACGACTTTTCGTTCTGAGAGGTTCTTTCTTATAGCCAACCCATGAGGGCCGCCAACCTCTGTATATTCGGTTTCCAATATATTGGTGTGCATATACACCTTAGTATCGGAGTATTCATGTGTCCAATTGATTATTTCTTCATGCTGCAGAGCAAAGCGAAGCAGTATGGTGTTAAATTTTGTTTGACTTATGGATTCCCTCCCCCGCTGTCTTTCAATCCTTGCTGCTTGTTTGCAAAAGCTCTTTAGTTTCATCTGGATTAAGGGTGAAACGGGGAACTTAATATTATGTGTCTTATCTTTTCGAACAGATCTTTGCTTATGTGATTTCTGAGGCCTTTTCGCTATCGGCTTCTTAGAATTTGTTATTGCTGGTTTGTCAAATAACGGATTGATGTAATCCATCCTCTCCCCCACTTTCACCAAATTTAGTATTTACCATAAGGTCATTTTTCCACTTTTCCGCTTTTTTATAGATATATAGCAAGGGAGGACGAGGTTTAGAACCTATATTTTGTATATTTTTAGATTAACCCGTCAATACTGCGACTAGAGAGACTTTAGGAGAGGGTGTAGATCATGTTAAATAAAAAACGCAATGATAAGGGAATGCTTAAGAAGATTCAGAAGGCTTCGAAAAAGGCCGAGAAAGCCGGTGTAAAATTAGTAAGTGTAAAAATTAAGTAATGAAACGGGCTCTTAAGGGGTTAAGGCTAACCATTTAAAACCAAGATGTGGAAACGTCTATTGAATTAAATATATATTCACTGTTTAACAGGTTTACAGAGCGAGAATTAGTGATAAACTAAAGTAAACAATGTTTACATGAGGGGATTTAAATGAAAAAAGCTACGAGCCAAATTGTTATGCTGTTTCCCCATTTGAAAAATCCCATATTGGAACAAGACCAGGATAGTGCAGCTTCTGCAGATCAATTTAATGACATTGAAAGTACCTTTTTACAATTAGCTCGTTTTTTTGAGAATCCGACTAGAGAGAGTTTTGATTTAATGCTTCTTTATCGGCATTTAAAAGATGGCTGGCTTGAATTAGCTCTCGAATATACAGCCCAGTTCTTTAAAGAAGATACATTCCTGATTCAGCATCCTACTCTTGCTATTGTGAAAGAAAGTGACAATTATCTGAGCCAAAGCCAGTTTGCGGCGTTTTTAACTGAAAGAGGATTGAAATACGATCGGGCCAAAGTGAAGAACTACTATGATCGCGGAAAAATTCCCGTTCCCGATTTAATCGTTGCCGGTGTAAAATACTGGAGTACATCTTCAGCCGAATCATATTGCGAGCAGGAGTTACGCCGGATGAAAATGACATAACAAAGAACATCTGCCAGAGTGCAGATGCTTGTATAAGGGGGGATACAAACTAGTATTGCCAGTTTACTGTTTTCAAATTCATTGATTTTCAAAGATAGTTAAGAATAGATATGATCCACTAATATTGAAGACTTTAATAACCGTCTTGCTCGAAGAAGCCTGGTTTTCACGGTGGAGATATTAATATTTAAATGCTGCTGGATTTCTAGCAGCTTTAGATCTTTAACATAAAAAAGATACAGGACCTCCTGATAAATACCTGGAAGTTTAGTAATATTATGATAAATTTCTTCTCGTGTATGTTTAGTCATTAATTCTAATTCGGGTGTAATTTGATATGAAGAAAAGAGTTCAGACGAGGGAATCACGTTTTGATGGTACTTTGAACTAATATAATCTTTACATTGGTTTTTCGTGACTGTAATCAACCAAGACTTTATAGAGCGCATATCTTTAAGCTGCTCCTTATGCATAACGCATTTAAGAAAAACTTCTTGCACTATATCCTCTGCCAAATGCTGATCCCTAACATATCTCCAAGCCACCCTTTTTAGATCATCACTGTATGTATTTATTAAATTATTTAGTTGATCATTAACATTAGTTCCATTCATCATGCCACCATCGTTTTTTTATATTTAGATATCCTAAATCAATAAACAAATTCACTATAGTACACAAGTGTAATTTTACACTAAAAACAAAATGTTATAAAGTACTATTTGAAAAATTTGTATTTTTTTCAGATCTTCTTGTTAAATATATATGAAATTTATTCTTAGGCAGTAATGAAAGTAACTCTATGTTATTTCTTTGAAGAACTTATTCTTGAATATCTAAGTCTTAATAATGGTTATGTCAGAATTCCATTCCTGACAAGCAGCTTAACTATATATTTTACAAAATGGATATTATGGAATAAAAATATATGTCATCATATATTCTAAAAATATTATTTATAATAATTTGTAATTAAAGTTAATATATATATTGTTGTTTATTTTGATTGCAGTTAGGAACTAAAAACCTCAAGGAATAGTTTTTGTTTCATTAATAAAGGCTGTTCATGCACTAATGGAGGCTACTAAAAAAAGAGAGGAAGTTTGGAAAAACCCAATCTAAAAATGTTAAGTAAAATACAGGGGAAAAGTGACATATACATATGACCGATTTAAGGTTGGCCTTCTCCCGATACAACCAAACGAGACCTCGTTGGTTACTTAGAGAGGATGTATATTAAGCATTTAATTTAATGAATAGCATCTATTGGGAACTTTTCGATTGGGGCTGGAATTATAAAAATAACCTTCTAAATGGAAAGCTCGAAATTAAACGTTTTTCTATACTAAAAAAGCCCTAAAAAAACAACGTTTAAAGGGCAGGGAATAATATAGTATATAATCCTTCGAAAGGTGAACTTATGAAAGCAGGGATTCTATGAACCGTAAAATTCTTAAAAAGCTTCCGGTTAACTCTTTCATCACTGCTCTATGTTTAAACATGTGGGATTCATCTATTTGTGTAGATCATCAAGCTCCCTTTGGTTGTTTGTTTTTTCAATAGAGCACATTAATTAATATATACATATTAATCATTATTATAAATGGCAACATCATAAACAACAAAATCATCATATGTGTTAACATATATAAAATCTAAGGTTTTAACAATAACTAAGAACTTAAAGAATCAACACATTTGGAAGCCCTGATGGCCCACTCGAGGGTTGGCCTTCAAAAGATGCATTCCGGCATTCTTATGTATAATTGAGCCGATAACTTAGACTGTTAGACTTTATTAACATTCAAAAGGTTCCTGACTCTTTATCACACTGGATCAACTAAGTAGTATAACAAAGAAAAACAATGACAAAGGATTAGAACCTCAGTACGGCTAATTCTTATTTGTTCTCGAGAACAGAGAAAACCCACCTGGAAAACCGTGCGAAACTATAGATTCCTGTTGAAGCAGGAGAAACCAATGGCTATTTTCATTTAAAAAAACTATATCAGAGTCAACCAATCAAACGTGCGGTACTCAGGTAGTAGAAGTTAGCAGACAGCATTTTCAATATTTAATGGAGAATTAGATGATATTTGCAAAATAAGCTTTCGAGAACATGAACTGGTATTAAACGTTCATCGCTGTTTAAAGCAAAATCTAAACGTATATAAAAAGCCGGCTCTGCCGGCTTTCGTTCAAATTAATAAATGAATTATTTCTTTTCTAGGACTCCATACTCTTCTAACAAATTTCTGATAGCCTTATTAATAAATTTTGATTTATCCCCTTTTTCTCCTCTTGCTGCGATTTTATCTATTTCAGCTGCTAAGTCTGGATCCATATAAAAAGAGGTAAAAACCTTTTTGGCTTTTTTCTTAAGCGCCTTTTTTCCGGAAGCGAGGTTCCGAAGATAATCGTCATCTTCATCTTCAACATTAACATCGATAACATTGTCTTCATTGACATATGTTTTAGATTTCACATCATTATCATTTATGTTGTTTTTATCTACATCATTTTTATTGTTGTTTTCGTTTTCAACATCTTTTTTTTCACCCTTCTTGCTGTCGATGTCACCGGTTTCGTCTTCATCATATGAATTAAAAAAGGCTTGAGTTGCATTTGGTTTTTTTATCTTATCTTTGAGGCTGCTTTTGTTGGACACGTTCTTTCAGCTCCTTCACAAAGGGAATGTAGTATTCTAAAGCATTTTTCAATTCAGAGTTCCCATCAAATCCTGAAATCGCAAGTCGTCTAGTGGAGGCCTTTCTTCGTATAATTGAATTAAACATTAATCCCGGGTAATCTTCCTGAATCGCTTCTTCCATTACCTCATTTTCTTTTGCTCTCGCATCAATCAAAGAAAACAATATCCCGGATGTTTCCAATGTTGGGTTATAGCGTTCTTTCGCCCCTTCAATGATTTCCAAAAATTTAGGAATCGCATAGTAGGCAAACATCGATCCATCAAACATGACAACGGCATAACTGCCAGCTTCTGAGTATGTACTTAAAGGCATAACGGTTTGTTCCGATAGAGCCGGTGGTGTATCGATGATAATCCAATCATAATCTTCCATTACAGGTTCAAGAGCTTTCTGCAGAGCATCTAATTTTAACCCCTTTTCAAACATTCTTCTTGGCAATGTGGCCAGGAAATCATTTGAAGGTATCAAATCCAGGTTTTCTTGAATTTTAATAATGTAAGAACGAGCATCTTCATTTAGGATAGCCTCCAAAACCGTTTTTTCTTCAAATACGTTGCAAATGTCATACTCTCCAGTTAAAAAGCTCGTTAAATTACCCTGCCCATCCATATCAATAGCTAAAACCTTATCATCGCGGCTTAATAAATAAGAAGTAATCCCGCTGCTGGTAGATTTAGAGCATCCGCCCTTACTGATTCCAAATGTTATTATTTTTGCTGTCAATATTAACACCTCTTTCATATTTAATATATACCTTTAATTTAATTATAAACTCAACATCATCTTATATAAATTAAACACCAACATTGACATCTTATTATTATAATTAAGGTAGAAGTTGTTATCAATAGCGAAACATATGTCATCATATATATTAATTTCTATATTAACATTCACTAATCCTGCTACTTGCTAAAAAAAGCCTGATTTCAAATATATTTTTGCTCTCAAACATTTACACCACTTTTATATTTTATGAATACTTCTTTTTCTAATATAAAATCGACATTATTATAAATAACCAAATCCTTAGCGATAACCATCTTATTATTACATTTAAATTAGTTATCATAATTAATATAGTAACATATGTCATCATATATATCGATATGAACTTTTACATTTTCACGGACCCGTTACTGGTAGACTTGATGTAGCTGTTTTTCTGTTTTTAACATTAATAATCATTTCATCATTAATATATAACTCTATATCGAAAACAAAGTCAAATTTAGGGTATATGTATATGAATAAAACTTTAACAAACACGATTTTATTTTTATAATTAATTTAAAATTTATAATTAACATTATAACATATGTCATCATATATATTATTCGTATAATTAAATTATCATTAACTTGTAGCTGATTTATAATTTTTATTTAGCATTGTGCTATAAAAATAAAGTCATTAGCCATAACAACTTTATTTTTATAATTAATTTGGATTTTATAATTAACATTATTATATATGTCATCATATATCTTGATGAATAGGATAAAGTTGTTGTTAGTTGATCTATTAATTTTTATTTAGCATTGTGTTATAAAAATATAGCATTCCCCATAACGTTTTTATTTTTATAATTAATTTAGATTTTATAATTAAACTTATAGCATATATTATTATATATATTAATAATCAATTAAATTATAAAGTTATATAAATATTAATTATAATATCTATTTTAATATCATAATTAAAAAGGAATATAAGATTAAAATTAACAATAATATATATGTCATTATATATTTTAATAACACTATTATTGTTTATGAATTCTGAATGTAAATCACCCCATAATAGTAAGTATTGTTAATACGGATATTATTTTCTATCCTACAGGCAATAATTCCTGCGAAATTATATTGTTTTTTTATTAAAGCCTTTTCAGCATTTTTTTTATTATAAAGTTATCTTAATCTTTAAACTTGAAACTTGAAGAAATAAAAAATTTTAATAATAAAAATTAATATAAGTATATGTAGTTGTATATGACATTAATGAAATATTGATATATTTATAAGATATCATTAATATTATTTCATTGTCCATTCTCTTTGGTGATGTATCGATTTTAATTTTGCTGCCATTTCAGGCAGCTTTTCTTATTTCAAAGAGGCTTTTGTTTAATAAAAATAAAAGGGGATAACCCCGAATTCTCATGGTTGACTCCAGACTTTGGTAAATAAACTCTTTGAAGCTAAAAAACTGGTCATCAATAATTTAAGGCTCTACTATAGACACTGGATATTTAAATGTAAATTATGAGGGTTTCTTTGAAAGACAATTTTTTAATATAGAATTTTTTTACTAGGAAGTAGAGTATGTTTACGCTGATTATCTTGTGGAAAGTCATTATTAATGGAAACAGAAAGGGAACCCCAGACAATGAAGTTTAATAAAAGGGATATTACAAAGGTGATTAAAAGTGCAGCTGAGAAATCTTCCAGGGGTGAGAGCAGAGAATCAAGCTCACATAGTCAGTTACAGATTGATGCTATCAACAGCTGCCTCTCCAATATTGAAGAAGAATTAGAAGCTAGTATACATTTACCCGCATGAATAATAAAGCCTGTCTAGTTTATAAATGGCAATGTCCTACACTGCATTTAACTAATTGTATTTCACATAACTAACGGTTTTACTTTAGAACCAGCTAACTGTGAGTTTTTCCCTTTTTGAAAATCCGGATTTTAGGGGATAATAAGGTCTTTTCTCCCGCTACATCCCCGCAATTATTAGTTCCACCAATGATATTTCACTGTACTCTATTCCAAAGTGTAATTATTTCTTGTATATTTGTTCTGAACCATATTGAAAATTAATTCCTTTATCTCGGAACTTTTTTTCCCGCTCGTGTCAAGATAGGTTCTAAGAGAGTATTAAGTGGGGGAGGGGATCATATGTTAAAGTTTAATGGTAAAATACATCCTCATTGCGGTCCATGCGGTGAGCCTCTGTGGAAAAGTGATAGGGTTCACACAGATACAATGTTTGAGCAGATTCAGCACGTGGATTGTTTCACTTTCCAACCAAAATATATAAAGGATACAGGAACCTTTGGAGAGATAGTAAGTAGGCATCCGATATATATATAAACATTCCTTGTACTTGAACGAAGCCAAACTTTTCACTGAGTTTGGTTTTTTAATAAGAAAAATTTTTTCTCTTCACCCCGGACTTTTTCATTCTATGCTGCCTCTTTTTTGACAGGAAATCAAAAATTTCACCTTCTCAATAAGCTATATGATTTCCCAAAAATAAAAAAGATCCGACCATTCAGTTATGGTCAGACGAGAAATATATTATTTTAGGGGGTCAAATGAAAAATCATTAGACAAGTTTATTATAAGTTAAATTTGTTAAATAAGTATTTCTTATATAATACAAAAATATATCAATTGCGACTTCTATAGAGTGGAAATGGTTAAATATCTTATTTATTGAAACTACTTTTCTTTTTTTGTGATTCGTCTTTGTCTTTGTGTGACACATCATCTGATACCAACTCACGTGTTGATTTTTTAAACTCTCTTAAAGTAGATCCAAATGCACGACCAATTTCAGGTAGCTTGGATGGGCCAAAAATAATTAATGCAATGACAAGAACAAGAATTAACCCAGGTATTCCTATATTCTGTAGCATTTACATAGCCTCCATTGTTAGATAGCCCTTTTTCGTTGTGGTATAAAATATTTATAGTCTGCCTGTTTACAACAAACTTGGCATTTTATCTCTCCAAGAAATCATCTGAGATAGATTGAATATGTGGAAGAAAAATCGTTTTTAAGACTTTATGAACATGTTGTTTACAAACTAAAACCACTTTATATGCACCTTCCATAGAAAGAAAAAATAGCCGAAGGTATAATGATAACTTCTTAATTACACCTGCGCTTTTTAATAGATTACTAGTTAAACATGCTGTAATAAGAAATCTATCCCTTTGTCCCTTGTCCCAACAAGAAAACATCTTGGGACAAGAAACCTGTCCCCCTAGTCCAGGATTATCTGAAATCTCCATCTTACACTGCTACTAAGCAGGAACGTCCGAACTTATAGTCTTGATATGGATTCCTTTTGTCTGGGTGCTGTACGTCTAAGAATAAAGTACGTTCATCTGGTGTTAACCAAGGTCCAGTAACTTGGTACTCTCTTGGATCCAATGCAAACTGGAATTGGTTTACCATAATGGGCCGAGTCTATTGGAATCATGAACAAACGAGAGTTATTAAATACGGCATAAACGTGAGATTCAGTCGCTTCAAAATTTCCCACAATGCAAAAATTCCCTTTAATATCAAAGTGTAGGTTACCTGGATATGTGTTCCACTTTGATGTACACCTTCAATAAATACCTGGAATGTAAAAAAAGATGTAAACCATACAAAGTGTTAGCTTACATCTTTTTTATGGTATCCTGAAAAACAATTTAAATCATTTTTACTCCGTGGCGCTCAAAAGCTGCTGCTTCTAGAACGGACATACCTTGCGCCTCGGCAGTCTTAGCCACTTTTTCCGAAACTTGCGGTGCAAGATTCGCAGGAGCAGCAAAGGACATTTCCCTTGCGCGCGCAGAGTTTCTGCGTTGGAACGGGCCCCAAATGGCAAATGTTTTGCCTGGGCTTTGAATATTGACAAAAAGTGTGTTTCCATCTGGTGAGAAGGTTGGGCCTGCCAATTCAGAACCACTTAAACGGTTGGCTGCAAAAGGATAGACCTTGCCTTCTGGGGTAATTCCCATAATGCGGTCTTGGCCAGAACCATCTTCTGCAAACCAAAGGTCGCCCCAAGGAGTACAGCAGATATTATCCGGATATTCCATTTCTCTTGCATCATTTCCCTCATAGAAAAGCTCCAATGTATTAGTGTGAGGAACATAACGATAAACGCGTCCAAGTTTTTTGTCACCGGCAGAGGTGTCATCAAACCAGAAAACTCCCTCTTGGAAGAACGCTCCCTCAAGTCTAGAGAACTTAATGCAATTTTGTTCAGCAGCTTCCTCCCGGCAAAAATGAGGATTTACTTCCTTCCAAACAATTTTAAATGTTTGGCCTGTTTTAAATGTGCTTGCTGAAGGGTCTGCTACCGCTTCAATCGCAGCCGCATACAGCTTACCGCCTTTTTGTAACGCACCCGGCTTTTGGCTCAAGTCATTTGGGATAAAACGGTAAAAGTAGCTTGGGCTTGAATCTTCGGTTAAGTATACATATCCTGTCGCTGGGTCAATTGCACAGGCTTCGTGTGCAAAACGGCCCATTTCCTTTATTGGAGTTTTGGACATATCGTTCTCTGGCTGTGTCGGATCCACTTCGAATACATATCCGTGTCCCTCGGAACGGTTTTCTTCACAAGTTAGCCAAGTGCCCCAAGGTGTCGCTCCACCGGCACAATTTCGGATTGTACCTGAAGAGGTAACATATTCTTTGATCACTTCACGATTTGCACCTACAACTAGAGCCGTTGTACCACCTTGAGCATTCGCATCATAAGGATTGCTTCCAAATGCTGGACCTGCAGATAATTCATGATTACGAACAAGAATGGTCGTATTGTTCGGTCCTTCAAAAGCTGCCATTCCATCAAAAGCACCAGGGATTTTGGTTCCGTCTGTCATCATGCCGCCTTCTCTAGAAATAACTTTATAATGAAAACCCTTTGGAAGATCAAGAATACCATTTGGATCCGGAACCAAATCATCATACCCGCCAAATCCGCTGGTTGGATTATCAGTAACATCCGCAAATGCTTTTGAACCGAGTGTTAATACTCCAGTCGATCCAAGAGTAAGGGCAAGTGTACTCATTCCTCCCGCTTTTAAGAAATCTCGTCTGTTCAATCCATTTTTATATTTTTGATTAGTCATTGTCCTTATCTCCCCATCTATCTATTTTAAATCTAGTAATAGATTAAAGGGAAAATATTAAGGGGAAATCTGAGTTTTGTAAAAATCAGTTAAAAAATGTAAAGAAATCTTAGGCCACTTGGTTCCACCTTCTATTGGACTTGGGTTGCTTCGTTTCCTCTGAACCCGTTTGTGACTGCAATTAATTCAAATTTTTACTTTATAGAAGAGTGTAACTGCCGTAGAAACATGATTGAGGTTGTTGGGACGTAGATCTCGTATAACAAACCGAAGCTGTGATACTACATGGAGGATTAGGAGTTACTGGAAAATCAATAAAATTAGGAGGAGATTTAGAATGAATCTAGTAGGTCTGGATTCATTCTAAAGGAGAAAGTCAGGTGCAAGCATTTCTTGGTAAAGGTAAACCGTATGGAAAGAGCTTTAAAGTAGAACATACCCTTATGAGCTTAGTTCACTTGTAGCGTTTCTTGAGGAGGCGAAACGAGAGTCTGGAAAAAACCTTCAGTTGTATTAGAAGCTACTGTGCATTATCAAACTCCAGTCGTTCAATACTTAGAACAACCGGTTTCTACTTTGGAATCTACAAAATACGGCAAAGATTTTACTTAATTGCAATTTTCACTGACACTTATTACAGTAGAAAGCGTCCTGTTATACAGCAACGCCTTTTTCGATATTTAGGTTAGATGTTATATTTCACTTTCATGGTTCTTAAATATTTTTCCATTATGGTAGTAAAGTTCTGAGCCTAAATTGACATTTCTCTCTTCATTTAATTGACGAATAAGTTCTTCACTTTTTGTTTTATTCATTTCTTTATACCAAGTTCCTAGCGGATATAGCACAACGATCGGACCATGCTTGCATTGGCCGTTACATAATGTTTTTGTTGTGTGAATCTCCTTTTGCAGCGCTAAGTTTTTTAATTCACCCCTAATGGTCTCTGTTACTTCTTCTGCCCCATTTTTCGTGCATGCTTTCCCGGTGCAAATTAATAGATGTTTGCTTATTCCATCTAAGTTCATAAGAATTCCCCTTTGTTCTTCCTTTTTATTTGACCTCTATTACAAATGGATAGCTGCCTACTTTATCATCAAATTTATATTCTCCCCATATTTTGTTGATTCTAGGTTATAAAACTTTGTTTCAAATAGTGTCTTTTCTTCTGAATAGGGTCCACATGAACAAATTTCTCACCCTTATATCATCCCAAAATAACAACATGGCATAAAGCCCCAGATATGGATCTAGAATATTCCCCTTAGTATCAACGTTTAATGTTTGTTTGTTCCTAGTTCTGTCGTTGTTAATTCAACTGTCTTTTCGTTGTCTTAATTAAGTTTATATCAGTTTTAGTGGATAATCCTCATGTTCTTCATGCTCTTTACCCATCTGCAGATCATTGTTACTATACCTTAGTATTGTATAATTGACTGAAAAAGAAATCGTGCCTATTTGTACGTTCTTTACTTGAGTTTATTGCACATCATAACCTTGATCGTCAATTGGTTCTTTGATCTTATCAAGGGTAACTTCATTTGGGTTAAATTCAACACTTCCAGTTCCTGAATCCAAGTTTACTTTCATATTGGAAACTCCGGTTAATTCCCCTACACTGCCCTCAATTGAATTAATACAAAACCCACATGACATCCCTTTTACGTTTAAAGTCATTTTTTCCTTATCGTAATCTTCTTTAATTTTTTAATTAGTTTTTGAATTGTCACCATTACTTCATCTAAAATCTCCGTATGCCCTTGAATTTTTCTAGACCACAAGCCTTCATATGCCCTTCAAGTAAAATACTAGCAACACTTTTTAAAGCAGATTGAGTAGCAGATATTTGAGTAATGACATCATCACCATACCTATCTTTTTCAATTAATCCTTTTATTCCTGGAATTTGGCATTCAATTCGATTTCATCTTGTTGTTAAGATATTCTTCACTATATCTGAGTGGTGGCTTCTTCTTTACCGTCTGATGAGCAGCATTGATCGATTTCAACCATTTCATCAAGACTTCCTGAATTCATCGACATTGCCTCACCTCCTTAACCACATAATACTATACCCCTCTATCGTATGTTAATTATTTTTAAATATTTTTTAAATATTTTTAAAATAGGTGTTTGACATAGAATTTTATTCACTTAAAAATTAAGTTGGTCTGCTAAATAATCAATACATTTACATATAAAAAAGGACTTCTATGAAAACAAAAGTCCTTAAATGGTATCCTAAAAAGAATTATTCGTTAAGTCTCATTTCCCCTGGCACTACAATTTTAAATGGTAATTCCAGTATTTCATCACTTTTCAAAGTTGCCTTCACATTCATGGACATAGTCCCAGCAGCATGCAGTAAATTCCCAGTTAGCTTAAATTCTCCCCCACCTACGTAAAAAGCACTATAAGTCACGTTATAATCTGGAGGCATGCTCAAAGTCACTTCTACTTGTTTAATATCCTCTTTATCAAACTGTAAAGAAAGTTCATTTAATCCTGGGTAGAAAGGAGCGATATCTACATTTAATCCAAGATACTTCTTTTCTATTGAGGATGGATAAACCCCCTGTTCCGCTGCACTGGGTGTAGAAACAACCAAAAAGGATGCAAACAACAAAATCAGCACAGCATAAATTATTTCCACTTTCGCCCGCGTGATTACAACATTAACGGTTTTTGTTGTTATGTGTTTAACTGAATTCCACTGAAAAACTCCAATAAGTAACACAATAAACGTTAATACAATTTTTAATAAAATCGATTTTCCCCATTCACTTTTCCAGAAACTCTCGACCGTGAAAGAGGGGACGTATTGAGTAACCATTATAAAACCAGTGGCAATAATGGCAATCAGACTAATCAATGCCCATTTTGAAAACACCGGAAGAACATCTTTAAGCCATTCTTTTATTCTTTCTTTTTTAGGAAGAACAATGAGCGTAAACAACCCACCGCTCCAAATTGAAGCAGCTATTAAATGAATGGCGTTAACTGCCATTGTTATATAGCCACCATACCTGGGATATGGTGCGTGACCGATAACAAATACTGACAATATGAGTGCTGCAAAATAAACAAGAAGTTTTATTTTATGAAAGTAAAACCCTATAATAAGCAAAATGATCTGCAATATGGGTATCCACATAAATTTGATTGAAAGAAGTTGCTCGAAAGAGAGTGAGTGTAATTCTTGCATCTGAACGGTGAATATGAAAGTCCAACCTACAAGGACGAATGTGAGAAGAAGGAGTGCTACTTTATTCCATCTACTAGTACTTGTTTTTTTCAATACGACGGTATGAAAAAAAGTTCCCCCGAACAGCGTTGTAATCCCGATAAAAAATAACCAATACCCCACTTGCTTTAAGCCTAAATTATGATATCCAAAGGAGATGGTCGGTCCTCCCATATTCTTCTGGGTAATCGGAGTAAAATGATTTACTGCAAAATAAAAGACATCCAATCGGTCAGGCTGTGCTTGGCCTTTTGAATCCACTTGACGGGCATGCCACGTCACCTGGTAAGTTCCAGATGACAGTTCCTCTTCCAGTTCCACAATGATATGAGATGGATTATTTGGGTCAGCGTAGGGTTTTTTTAACCGAACAGACTGTTGAAGATCATCAAATAGTCCAATCGCCGTGATATCAGCAGGCTGGTTAAACCATAAATCAATCCTTTGAGGAAAAGTATCCAAAATTTCTCCATCAGCTGGTGAGAAATCAATAATTTCTAAGGCTTTCTCCGACGGGACTGTCTCTTGATGGCTGACAGTAAATCGTACCTCTTCATTTATAACAAACCCATCCAAAGCAATGACTTTGATTTTTGCCAAATAGTTACCATTGGGCAACCGATCTTTAAATGTTGTCAGGATATGGGTTTTGTCCTCCGGGTCAACTGAAACTGCCCCCATCTCCTGAATCTTCCCGGTTGCATTTAAAATTTGGATGGAATCTGAATAGGTTACAACCGGATCTTGAAACCAAACCTCAAAGGCTGCGGGGCTTTGTATTATCTTCTCCCCTTCTTTAGGATACGTTCTTTCCAATTTAGAATGGGCAAATGTTTGATTACCCTGAATCATAAATTGCAGAGCAACCACAACAAACAAAATGAAAATCTTATAACGATGCAGCAATCGTAAAGCCTCCCAGATATAAACTTTTTAAGATGATGAATAGTTCAGACTATCAAGACAAAATTCTAATCCAACATTAAAAATTTGTCCAACCCGCTAGCGAATTCATTATTTCTTCAAAATGATGTAAGCGTGTGGGTAACTTATGGATTCAATAATGAGACATAATAATTAAAGGGACCACGTAGGGCTGTTTTTGTTTTGTTGTTGTAAACTTTTAATATGATCAATTTAGATTTATAACATGAAGTTTAAAGAAAATTTATTTGTTACTAACGTGAAGTGAAAATTAAAGCTTCTGGATCCTCTTCCACTCGCTTATCTGTTTTCTAATTTCTATTTTGCACTTTAAGCAGCTGAATAATTTTGTTCTTATTCACCTCAAAACCAATAAAAATTTTAGGACGTTTAATAAAACTAGGAAGTGTTGTATCTCTGATAACAAAAGCAGACACAATTCGTGAACCCGTTCTTTTTTTCATTTCTTCCTCTTTATCAGGGTCCCGGGTTAAATCATATTCAATGTATTTAATACCGTGCTGCGAAAGAAACTCCTTCGCTTCTTTACAATCCAGTCAAGTTGGTCTTGAATATAATTCTATTTGAACTCTTTGCATGTTTATCTCTCCTTTGAATATTCGACTTATCTATAGATATTTTATCCTTGAAGATTCATTTTAAATTAATATGCCGGATTGAAGTATATGGAATTTAGCTCTGCTTCCATAAGTTTATCACCTGGTCCAGATTCTCCAATTAACTGTATGAAGAAAATATCCTGTTCGATTTCTTTGTTTTATCTTTTAGAATTAAATTTAAGAAAACTTTTGCATTTTTATGAAAATGAACTTAACATATCGGTGTGAGAACAACAAAATCAACTTGTGGAACTGGGAAGGGAATAACGAAAGATTGTACCCACAACCCAGATATCAGAATATTTAAGAAGAGAGTTTCAACAAAAAAGAGAAGAAAAGAAGCTTAATAGGGACGCAACAGAACACCAACTATATAAAAACGCTGTTAAAAATTGTTATTTAGGTGAATGAAGCCTTTTCCTAACGAATATCCATGTTACAAAGGGAGGGGATTAAATGCCTAAAATAGCTGATAGAGTATATGATTGTTTAAAAACCTTAAAGGATAAGGAAGTATTCCTTGAATTGAAGACAGAAAGCTCCAGGTTATACTGCAATTCCAAAAAGCTGAAGCTAAATAAATCAGGGAATTCCATAATCCTTATTTGCTATAAAGATGTCAGCTTAGAAATTAACTTGGATGTGGTAAAACATTATGCCTTTATGTTTAATAAAGAAGACAATTGCGAAAGAACCTCTATTGAATTTGAAAATAGTGGATCATTAGACATCTTTTTAAATATTGAGGATTACTTTAAGTACAACGAACAATCCAATGATCCTTTATTTGCCGAGTTAAGTGAAGAAGACGACTGTATAGTGTTTGGGGAAAAGTAAAAGCTTGATTGATGAGAATAAATGTTCTGTAATTAAATTGTTCAGATATATTTTATATTTATCTTTTTTTAATTGCGAAATGTAGCAAAAACTAACAACACCTAAATGCAGAATCACCAAAGAAATGCAGTAATTGGACAATAATAACGAATAAATAAAAAAAAATCATAGTTGTCCCCTCCAAGTCTAGGAGAGGACTATGCTATTTTTCAGCTAAACATAACACCTAAAATTTACTCAAATAAAAGCCTTTCTTTTTTGTGTTCCTAACTCAGGGCTAGAGCTGCCATCTTATTCTTTTATTAAAATTGTTCATCTTCTGGTCTCTTTTTGTTAATAACATCCAAAAAATAATCCACTTGACTATGTCATGGGGATTTAATAACAACTAATTTACTCAGTAATATTTGGTAAAATCAATTTTATCATTCTGTTGAATTCGTTTAGATGTGTACGGCAGTTAAAGCAGACGAAATTTCATTCGATGCCTGTTTAATTGCTTCCTGTGCAAGTGGATGATCGAAGCTTGCTTTTTCAATTGCTTTTATTAGCAATTCTTGAGTGACATTAGTTTTTGCTTGATTTAGTTCATTTACATTAATTTGAGGCTATAAACTAAAACATTAATATTGTTTTTGTATACTCAAAAAAATCAACTAAATGATCATCAAGTATTTTTTTTAATATCTCTAAATTCATTTCTTGGTAGTCATGAACTGCAATATTTCGGAACCCAACCATCGCTTTCATTTTTTGAGATAGAGATGGTTGTAAAATCCCCTCTTTCTCTAATATCGAAAATGCATCCCGGCTATTCTGCGGAAGCCCTAGCTTCTTAGTAGCAATAATATGCATGGCTAAATCAATGCTCGCTTCACAAGCCCGCTGAAGATTTAATATTATTGAATCTTGTTTGGTGTAATTCTCTAGGTTTTTCGAGTTATTATCATATTCTTCATGTATTCTTTTAATACAACGTTCGATAATACTTATTTTGTTTAGAATCACATCACTTTTCATATATAGTCCCGCTTTCATCTATCATTTTTATTATCTCTGAACGTTCTTCATTTAGCTTTGCATACATCTTTAATGCTCTTAACTCAAATTCCTCCTTTTTTCGTTTATCCGTACAATAGATGGTTTTACCTGTCTGGACAATTTGAGCTTGAAAAACCGTACTGGCTTTACTTAAATCAATCAAATCTATTTCTCGGTTTAATTTGGCTGCAAGTTCTTGAGCGGCCATAAACAATTCATATTTATTTAAGTTTCTTTCATTGCTTAAAAAAGCAATATCTATATCGCTCTCTCTATGGATGTTTCCATTGACGGTTGAACCAAATAAAACAATTAAAAAAGGTGAAACTTTTTCAATTAAAAGTTCGGTTATTATTAATTCCGCATTAGTATTCAACGTCTAAAAACCTCCATGCTTTTCTTTAATTATATAACAAATATCTAGGATACAAACAGTTCCTCTAAAGGTTATCACAATATTCAACAGGAATTTGTCAATCAAAAATCAAAACCACTCTTATACTTTGCGTTTTTTTGGAATACTAATATATGAAGAAATATATAGGCATTGGTTTTCACCACATCCGGCCAAAATGAATAATAGCATACACCTAATTGTATTACATCTAATGCAATAGTTGTTTTTGACGATGTTCTAACTTATATAGTGCAGATACTCTTCAACTACTCTTGATTGCTTTACTTGATAACATTTTATGTTTATAATTTAAGTATATAGTTCATATAATAAAAAAGGAGATCCCGGCTGTCACCAGGATCTCAATGTACAGCAAGCTGCTTGAAGTGCAGCGGCCAGTTCCGAATAGAAGTAATCCTTCTCACATTGTGGCGATGCAGGGTAGGTTACTTCTTTTTATTTGAAGAAATACCTATAGCGATCACGGCAACGATAAGTGTAGCAAAGCTCACCATCAAGTTCATTGCTTCATACGTAACCATCAGCGGCACCCCCTTTCCTAATGGATTGGAGGCGGCCGCTGCCCACCCTGCTTATTTGCTGTACATAATGAGTATATCATATAGGATAATCAAGTCCTATATTAAGAAAGCACCCTTTTGTTTTTTTAATAAGGATATTTAACGAGTAATTAGGCATCGTCAAATGCTAAACAAACCTTCGAAAGGAGTAACTACTCCTTTTTAGTTGGCAGTTGTCAGCCACCTTCAATACAGGTAGCAGTGGTACTTTCAACTGCAGCATTTAAATCAATAAGAAGTGATGTAAGAGTATCCTTTCCCAAAGTAGTTTCCAATGTCTTTTCAGTGAGAGGTATATTAAATTTTAAAAAAATAGGTGCTGTATCTTTCCAAACTTCAACTATGGATTTTGGAGACATATTAGATTGTATGACCATATTTTGACCTCCTTATTATTTCTGGTCAATCATTAAAGTTTCCATTATAGGACACTCATACAAGGACAACTTTCTTTTAGATTAAGCAGCATATGCCCAATCCTTTTTTAAATCACTAACTTTCAATTATTTTATTAACACAAAATTGTACATTTTTATACATCGTTTATTGTATTTGTCTACGACTCCAAGTAATTTGGAGATTTTAACTAAAGTAAATCCTAAATTTTGTATCCATTAGATGAACTTTATACGACTGACACTCTCTTCTGCTCACCTCCTAAATTGATACTTTGTTGATACCACACTTTGTAGTAAGTTCACTATTCCGATAGCTCAACTAATTCACCTCGCGTTAAAAATAAACCCTGTACCATAGGACAGGGTCAAAGTATATGTAATATATGTCGGCTCTGCCAGAATTCTATGATGGAGTGCTTCAGCTACTGCTACAACTACAAACGGTTATGCTGCTTTTGCTGCTTTTTCCACCCATATGGGGTCATACCCCGCGGCTTGTACACCGACAATATCACGATAATCAGCAACAGCAGCAAGCCGACAGCGGGATGAAACAATTCATTCGGTAGCCTGCTTAGACCTGCAGGATCCACTTCTTCTGCCAAGCGTGCCAAAGAACTCACTAACGGCATATGCAGCAGCAAGACGATAGTAGAAAAGACCGTTAGCAAGAGTTTGAATATAACCCAATAGTGCCGGAAAAAGCCCCATGGGGTGCCCAGTGACATGATAATACCGGTGAGTAGCGAAGTAAGTGCCAACGGGACGATGACGTACCAGCCGATTAATTCCATCGCGATCCAGGCGGCACGTACCGTCTGGATATCCTGGCTGGTTTGGGCAGCAATGGCGAGAGCTATGTACGCAATAACTGTTCCAAGCCAGCCAATGGAGCAAGTGACATGCGCGGTGAGCGCGAACTTGCGGAGTCCAGGCTTCATAGTCATGGGTGTTGTGCCCTCATTTGTTCTGCGGGCGGTGTCTGGCCAAAATGCCGCATAGGTCCGTGCTTGCCTCCGATGCCTGTGATGTTTATGATAACAAAAAGCAGGAGCAGGGCTATGGCAATGATTAAAGATACCTTTACCCAGCGTGGCATGCCAGGCTGCGGCTCCTTAGCTTGCTTCCCACCATTGTCGTTATTGGAGTTTGATAATTTACTCATTGGGGTTTCCTCCTATTTGATTTATTGATCAAAAAACTTATTGTAAAATCCTGCAATGCTCTATAGCGATCCTGGCAGACTTATTGTAAAAGAGAAAACTAAAACTCCGATAAAATGAAAATAAAAAAGTTATAAAAAAATATAAAGAATTATGAAGTGGTGTTTAAACCAAAAAAACCTTCAGTTTCAACTGAATGTCCTTCAGATCACATTCCTATACTGAAAGCGGGAGTGTAAACCGGATTCCCAATCCCCCATGATCTGAATGAAAAGCATTAATTTGGCCGCCATGATATTCAATTATTAATTTACAGCTGGCTAGACCTAGTCCTGAGCCGCCATTATTCATTTGTCTAGATTTATCCACCGTAAAAAATTTATGAAACAGTGAAGACAGGTCCTGATTGGGTACTCCAACGCCATTATCCTCTAATTGAAAGTATGCATAACCTTCCTGTGCATAACCGGTCAAATAGACATGAAGGTCATTATTGTTGCCGTATCTTACCGCATTACTGAAAAGATTACCAAATACACGCCGTATCATGTGTTCATTAATACTAATGAGCTGGTTCGGGTTAAAAGTATGTTTCCATGTAAGCTTGAAATCGAATCCAGATAATTCAGTCTCATATTCAGATGCTATAGTGTCAAACAATTTATGAATTGCTATTGGTTTCATATCAATGGTTTCAAACATTGCCTCATTCTTGGTATACATGGAGAAAGCATCAATCAGCCCCACCATGTGTTTTGTTTTTTTCATAATAAGCTCATAATAATCCTGTGTTTCCATCTTAGTTAGATCTTTCTGTATGGAGAGAAGCTCCACAAAACCTGTTATAGTAGTTAATGGAGTCTTCAAATCATGAGCGATAGCTGCAATCATATCAACCTGTTCCCTGTGAGCCTGATATAGTCTTTCTTCCATCTCATTGAAATGATTATACAAGTCTCCGATTTCATCCTTCCTTCTTGAATGCAAGGGGGTTCGGAAGTTTCCGATATTTACTTTTTTTAGTCTTAAATTGAGTGTTTGGATCGGTTTAGTAATATTGAAGTGAAAAAATACGGTTAAAACAACAAACATCAAGCCCATTAAAATACTTAGAAAAAAAAGCATTTGAAAATGAAGCGGACTAAATATATTTCCTTGCCACATATGCCCTTCATCTGCAACTAACGTTTTTATATATAAAATTAAAAAGATGCCGATCAACACAAATGTAAGCATAAACATTAGCAGAAACAGTAAAGGAAGCTTTATTTTCAGCCTCATCTTCATTCCATCCTTTCAACATATTTGTATCCGACACCCCAGATGGTTTTTATAAAACTATATTCCTTGCCGAGTTTATTTCGGATATTTTTTATATGCACTGTAACGGTATTCAAATCTCCAAACTCATCTCCCCAGACATTTTCATAAATTTGTTCCCGGGTTAAGACGTTATTAGGATACTTCATGAGAAAGGATAAAATCTGAAATTCCTTGGCCGATAACTCCAACTTTTGATTATTTAAAAAAGCGTCAAACGTCTTTTCATTCAGTACAAGCGGTGAACTTGCGACCTGAATATTCATTTCTCTTTCCTGACTGAGACGGTTCCATTCTTTATACAAGCGGTCCACCTTTCTGAAATGAGCTTTTATCCGCGAGGTCAACTCTTGAATACTGAATGGCTTGGTCATATAATCATCAGCGCCTATTTCCAATCCAATAATCTTATCCATGTCCCTGTCACGAGCACTTAGCAACAGAATGGGGATGCTGTACTCACTTCTAATATTCCTGCAAACTTCCAAACCGTCCATTTCCGGCATCATGATATCTAGCACGACAAAATCAACTTTGTTTTCTTTCAAAATTGATAAAGTTTCCCTTCCCGAATAGGCCGGTATCACTTTCATTTGTTCAAATTTCAAGCTTTCAGCGATTAGCTTTACGATATCCCGATCATCATCTGCGACCAAAATCGTTTTTTCCATTTCTTCACCAGCTTTATTCCTTTTTCATTTTTTCTTTCATGGTAACAAAAAAATCTCACTTATGTCGCACTTTTCTTAAATGGAACCTTATTGATACCTATCGATCACTAAAATATTATATTGTTCTGTTTGGAGCCTGAGGGATAATTACCTTAAGTAATTTAATACACCAAGATATAAGAATGGCCACCAACCTGTATCAGGAGAAATACGATGGGAATCTAAAGAAATATTTTCCTACCAGGATGTTAATAGAGTAGCATAACTTATCCAATTCCATTTCAAAGGATATTTTCCACCATTTGAATCAGTATTGAGTAACTCTCTGTTTTATAACCTGAGATCTTTCTATCTAGGATAGGTTGGATGTTTCAGCTTATTAATCATGGAGATTCTTTTTCAAATTTCAGCTGTTACAATCCAACTTTTCCGTTTGACACTACTTGTTTCCATTTATATCCTCTATCTTTTGTTAGGAAAATATCATTTTTCTGAGAAATTAACACTATTTCATTTCTATTCAATGGGTTAGAAGTTATTTCAATAATTACATCGTTACTATTAATCTCCGGTAACCGGATTTTTTTTTGCAATCTAGTGGATAAATCTAACTCATACAATCGAGCATCACCATCTGCTATTGAGGAAAAAAGGAGGGCCTCTTCTTCGAAATATAGGGAGGTTATCATATCTGTTTTACTTATTTTCTGAAAGTTGTCACCAAAGTCTGTCGAATAAAAAAGTCCCTCCTCTGTGGAAATTCCAACCAATGCTGCCTCCTTTGGATGGGTGGCGATTTTGGAAATTGATTTAGAAGTTAGGCCGTTCAGTTTACTTGTTTTCCATGTTTCACCATTGTTCTCCGAAAAAAAGATCCCTGTGAATAATTTAGAATTAGGAACTTCATTTATGGCATAAATCGCATGACTGTAATACCCTACCGCTAAGTGATGGAAATCAGATTCTCCGTAAAATGCTAATTTTTCTAAAGTCTCTCCATTATCTTTACTTTTTATTAGGCCAAAAGGATCCTTAAAATCAGAATCTGTGTAGGGATGACCACTCGAGTAAAATCCATCATCCGTTGCTTGGAATCCCATATAATCGTGTTTATTGGCCGTGGTTTCATACCAGCGCCAATTTGAGTACTTCAATAAACCTGAATGAGTAGCGACAAAGATTTCATCCTTTTCCACGGTGTACCCAAGACCGTGAACATGCTCTATGTTTCTATCAATAACTTCGGTGAAACGGAATCCTTCATTGTAATTCTCGTCTTTTGAGCACCCTAATAGCATTACCCCTAAGCCCGATACAAGTATACTCCATTTCAAAACATTAATCTTAAACACCTCCTATATATTTTCAAGTGAACTTTCTGATATAGGTGATACAACATTCTTACCGTGACTTAACCCCGCTGGCCAAACACAGTTAGTTAAAAGAAGGAGGGTTGAAGACGTGTATACAAAGAAATACTCTACAAAGCTTTAAAACTTAAATTACTAAAAAGATGTCAAGAAAATATGAAGACCCTTATAGTTTTTTGATTAGAAGAGCTTTTTAGTTAGTATTTTAAATAATACCGTTCATGCATAGTTAAAGAGAAAGTGTGTCGAAGTAAGTTCAGGAATATGTTTGTGCAAAGTCAGCATGGAAATCCTTAAATTTAAAATTAAAAGCTGCAAACCCCAAAGGCGGCTTGCAGCTATTTTTGGATGAATACATAGGTTACATTCTTCATTTTTCTTGGGTGCGGTAATAGGACTGTAACTTGATAAATAACTATACAATTAATTTAGGTTAGTTAATTTAGTGTCTCCATCTAAAATCACTTTCCCTTTTCCAACCTTGATCAAGTTGTGTCCCTTTATTTTATTATCCTTAATCGGATATTTACTCCCAACAATTGTCATGTTCTGAATTCCTTTTCCATCATCCATCCCATAGATATAAACATAGGGATACACTGATTTTAAAGTGCTATTCATTGATTCAATCAGCAAATCTCCTTTCTGTTCACCGATTGCGTTAATAACTAAAATGCCATTACTATTTAACTTTTCACTTGTTAGCTCAAAGAATTCTTTAGAAATTAGATGAAATGGAATTTGAGTTGTATTGTTATAAGCGTCCAAAAAGATTAGATCAAATCCATTTTTCTGCTCTTTTAGAATTTTTCTCCCGTCACCAATCTCTACACTATTTCCATTGTATTGAAAATATTGACGGCTTACGTCTAATACCTCTTCGTCGATTTCCGCAACGAGAACATTTTTATTTGCATCTTCAAACTTACGTGTTAATGTTCCAATACCGTGGCCAATCATATAGACTTCTTTACTCTCTGGAGCAAATTTCTTAGAAACCTCCCACACGCTTTTTGAGTAATCAAGGAGAAGTTTATCAGGCTGATTCATATCCATCATTCCCTGAATAGTTGTTTTATTTCCGAAGGTAAGTGAGCGAAATCTTCCTTCTCTGCCTTGATAGAAATCCCTTTCCAATACATAAATATCATGGTAAAGACTTGTCTTCTTCAAAAGAATATCTTGGGATTTCTCTCCAACTGAAAGAAAAGGAAGCACAATAAACAGAGCAGGAATGATCAATAAAAAACCTTGCATCTTTGTTTTAGTATCACAATAAAAAATGCTAGTTAAATATACTAAGCCCGCAAGGAGCCCAATAATGGAGTTGATATTAGTCCATGGAATCAGCCAGAAAGTTGTCACAAGTGTTCCAAGAACGCTTCCGATAGCTGATGCTGAATGTAAGCTGCCAATGACTTTTCCACTTGCCATTTCTCCTATACCATCCTTCATAAGAACAGTCCCGATGATACTTAGAAGAAAATTAGGGATTAAATAAAGCAATAGCACACCGAGCGTAGTACCGGAAGTACTTGAAAGCGCTTCAAGTAATGGAAAGAGCGTAGTTTTAATCAAGGGAATAATGGCTATCGAAAGAATACCAATAAGATAAATAAACAACAAGATTTCGCGAATGCTTGCTTTATCAGCTAGATACCCTCCAACTATGTATCCTGCACTTGAGCCAATTAGGAAAATTGAAATAATAATTCCCCATGTGTAAACAGTGTTACCAAATGAAGGTGCTATCAGTCTTGTGGCAGTCATTTCCAGCCCCATGATTACAAAGCTGACAACAAATAGCGAAAAATAGATTTTTGACTTCATATATATCTCCGTTCTATCGAATAATATTCAAATGGTTTCAATCTTTTATTCTTTCTGAAATAAAATCATGGTATTCCTCCGTCTAGTTTTCGATTTTGACCATAACCTTCCATTTAAACAGATTGTTAAGACTTGTTATCGAATATTATTCGGTATTTGTAAAAATCTCCATTGAAATATTAGGAGTATCGACTTTATTTCTAATTGTTTGAGTTAATGCATTTAAGTTAGCTGATTCCTCTAAGAATACAAACGTTTCCATTTTCTTCAATTTAATTTGTTTTCCACTCAGGTTTACTAAGGTAGATAACGGCATGATGATTCTCTTTTTCTCACTTTTAATACTGGAAAAAATCCCCACGATATTCATTTCATTTTCTCCTAGCATAAAGCTTTTTGAATGATAGCCTAACCTCCCTAAAATTGCAACGCCTTCCGTTGTTTTTTGACCTTGTGCAAATAAATCATTTACTATTATAATGTTTTTTTCATTATCCTCTTCAGTAAGTAGTCTTCCCTCTATTACTTGTAAATCAATAAACTGATTCCCGTTTTTCGGTATTGTCATCTTTTTTGGATCAATACCTAAAATTTCTCCATAATTGCTTGTGGCATTCAGGATTATATAGACTTCCTTTACACCATTAAAACTTGCAATCTGGTTCAAGTTTTCAAGAGACATATTAGCTGGATTTATTTGTGTAGCCGATATTCGAATATAAGGTTCACTTTTGTTTGTAACTGAAGTATTTTTGCCAAATATTCCAACGCTTGATACAGTGGTCTTTCCATGCCCTGTCAACTTAGAAGGTTTATTGTGATCCACATTTTTAATAGTGTGGGCACCTATAAAAATTGAAGAAGCACCAGTGATGGTAAGCAGCAATATACATACTAATAGACAAATATTCTTTCTTTTGGTCATTTTTATAAGCCTTTCATAGATATTATGGTGTGAAAATAAACTGTCCAAACAAATGACTGATCTAAGCTGATGAACCTATTTACCAAACTGTTATCACCCTTTGATTTCTTCAGCATCTTTTAAACGCTCTTCCCTTGCCCAATTAAAGAAGATATGTCCAATCATAAATCCAAATGCCACTTCTTGTACAACCTTCATAATAATGCCGCCTAATTGTTGATCTTGTTGCGGAGTCTGATAACTAAAAATCCTTGGAGCTTCGGCATAAGGAATGTACATAGGGTTGTCTGCAAAAATAACAAGAGCACAGGCCGGTGTTAATAGTATTCCGGCTCCAAAGATATAGCCTGTTTTTTGGAGGCCAGACAGAAGATTCATGCGTTGAGATAATGGAATGATCGGCAGCCACATTGCAAATGCAAAAAAGGCTAGTGTTACATGCGTAAAATTATGCAGCATATTATTGCTGACAATCTGATTAAAGATTTCGGGGATATGATAGAGTGAAAATATGATATTAAATAATAGTAAAGAAATAAGGGGTCTTCTTATAAAAGAAAACCATTTATTTTTCCCTATGCATTCATCAGCTTTTTTACCAATTTCTTTTGGAATTCCAAGCAATAATAATGGCGGGACAACGAGATACACCAATGCTTGCTCAAGCATATGGGCGCTAAATAAGTATCTGTCACCTATTAAATGCATTGGACTACCCAAGGACAGATAAAGTAGGATTATTGCAAACGAAAAAAAGAATGTTTTTTTTACAGATGTCTCATAACTTTTAATTGTTATAGCATAAGATGCAAAGATAATGATCGTAAAAATAAATAAATATGGATTCCAAAGCTCCATTAAGCTGTATTCCCCAAAAATATTATCCACATTGCTCCTCCTTGTAACTTGGATATTGCTAAAAAAAATATTATTGCACATTTATTTTGAGAAAGTATGGAGATAAAAAGTTTTTTATTCTTTGGATAGTCCATTAATAAGAATGGGTTGTTAAAATTCATGATTTTCAAATAAATTTGTAAAGGCATTCTCTTACTTACCTAGGTAGGTACATATCCGATAGGGCGTAACCAATTTCTTTGTTACAAAAAAAATCTCCTGGATATTTAAATCCAGGAGACTAGACAAGGAATACATGTCGCTATTTTTTAGAGTATGCATAGTTAAACAGATAGGTCAGGAAATCCTTCCTCTGATTCTTGTGAAAATGACTGATTTATTATATTATAAAACTTAATTGCAAGCTATTAATCTTTGTAAGTTAGGAATTAAGATACAAAATTTTGTTTGATAACTTCTTTGGAATTTCCTTGTCTCCCATCCACAATACTAGCGCAAACTGCATCACCCAATACATTTACAGATGTTAAGGCCATATCAACTAATCTAAATAACCCTAAAATAATCGCAATTCCTACCCCGTCAATCGGTAAACCTACTGACAGGAAAACCATTGATAGGGATACTATTCCTCCTCCGGGTATTGCAGGGGCACCTACTGAAGCTAGTAAGGATATAAAAATAATAGTCAAGTATTGAGCAAGGCCTAAATCTATCCCATTGAGCTGTGCGACAAAAACGGCAGCTACTCCATGGCTTAAAGAAGCACCATTCATATTTATAGTCATTCCAAGAGGGAGAACAAAAGAACTTACATCATTGGATATTTTGAGGTCATTTTCACAGCAGCTTTTTGTGACCGGGAGTGTGGCAGCACTGCTGCTTGTTGCAAAAGCAGTCCCAATGGCGGGTGTCATTTTATGAAAGAATTGAACAGGCTTAAACTTTGTAAAGAGAGATATCATGGAGCCATAAGTAATAAACGCATGAACAATTAATCCTACAGCAATAACGATTAGATACTTTACCATTGATCCAACAAGCTCCAAGCCTGTAGTACCCATTGATGTAGCAACAAGTGCGAAAGCCGCGTAAGGGATCGTCTTCATAATAATTTGAACAAGTTTCATCATTAGCTCATTAAGCTGATTTATAAACTGATTTATAATTTTTGCCCTATCTCCGAGCAATGCCAAACCAATGCCGAAAAATATAGAAAAGGTTAGGACTTGCAACATATCTCCAGAAGCAAAAGCTTCAAAGGGATTGCTTGGAATGAAGTTTAAAATTGTGTCTTTTAGTGTAGGGATTTCTACTGAGTCAGTTGCTGAAGCACCGTGGCCGCTATGGTCTTCACTTTGTGGTATTGAAGAGCTTTCAGGGATTACTACATTTTTTCCAGGTCCAATTACGATAGCCGTTATAATTCCTATTGTACACGCAATCATAGTCGTTGCCACAAATAGAGAAACCGTTTTTCCTCCCAATTGTCCTAATTTCTTTGGACTGCCAATGGAGATCATACTTAAAACAACTGCCGAAAATACAAGAGGAATAACAATCATTTTTATAGCCTTAATGAACAATTCACCGACTGGACTAAAAATATAGGAATTTAATATGCCGTATAGATTTGGAGAAAAAATACTAAGCCCTAACCCAACTAGGACACCTAACATAATAGCAATAAGCGTTTTGGTTGCTAATTTCACCCCTTGTTCCCCCTTTGAAATAAGCAATGTTAAAGCAATTTTTTTGTACCTTCAAAAATTAAACTCCTTTATAGCCATGTGATGTAATCATCAAAAGAACCCGGTCATTTTCATCTATCTTTCCTGATTTGACCAGTTTTGAGACAGCTGGCCATGTTATAGCTGCTGATCCCTCAGCAAAAACCCCTCTTTTAGCTAAATCCCTTTGAGCCTTTTCCACTTCTGTATTGGTAACTACAACCGCTCCTCCTCCTGAAGATTTAATTGCTTCTAAAGATTGAAATGTAACTGTTTCTCCTCCAATAGAAGGCAAAAGGCTTGAATCTCCTTTAAATTCCCCTCTGTAATCCCTTCCTTGAAGAACATAAGTTAAGCGGGAAAAAGGTTCTACAGCATATAAACGGGGTATGGAAGTAATCCATCCCTGCCGTAGTGATTCAACAAATCCTTCCCAAATTCCCCAAAGCAGATCGCCTCTTGCGCAAGGGATAATAACAGCAGTAGGCTGGCACTCGGTCATTTGCTCAACAATTTCGTATGCAACTGTTGTGTACCCTTGAACACCAAACATATTGCTTCCTACCGGGGGAATGTTGTAGTTCGTGGCCGGATAGTCACCTTCTTCCTCTACCAGCTTTCGGACTGTATCCCATCTTTCTAATGAACTTTGAACTTTAATAATTTCTGCTCCGGAAAGACGAATTGCTTTTTCCCATGGGCCATTAAGTTTTGGAGTAGTCACAATTTTACAGTGTAATCCTCCTGCAGCTGCATAAGCTGCCAAAGATGCACCTGCGTTGCCACTTGAAGCTGCAATGACCGTTGAACGTTTCAACGAGGCTGCTCTCGCAACAATAAGTGGGCTCATCCTGTCTTTATGGGATCCAGTGGGATTTTGCCCCTCATTTTTCAACCAAAGTTCGGGTATGCCTAGTTCCTTTTCAAGGCCTTTCATTTTAATAATGGGAGTTTCCCCTTCACCAAGAGTAGGAAAAGTTTTGTAGGGCAACCGGTCTGCGTATCGAAACATACCTTTTGCTGACTTGTTAATGGACCATGAGATGTCTTGATCATACAAAACCTTAAGACTTGAAGGTTGCTGTTTTTCCAAACATACAGGGCAGCCTGTAAGGTAATCATTTGGTGAAAAAGGCTGGTTACATTTGATGCATTCAAAAACTTTCACAGACGTATTCCAAACCTGCACAATACCCCTCCTTAAATTTAAAATATTTAGAATTATTAGAATATATGATAATCTTAAAGGACAGCTATTTATTTGTAAAACGAATATTTTGAATTACTGTAATTTGTTTTTTTGAATTAGTCTAAGGAGGACTTTGATGGATATTGAACAGCTTAAAGCCTTTTTATTTGTGGCCAATACAAAAAGCTTTACGCGTACAGCAGAATTACTAAATGTTGTACAGTCTACTGTTACAACTAGAATTCAAATGCTTGAAAAGCAAGTAGGAAAAGACTTATTTGAAAGGGATAAGAGAAACATCAAGTTAACAGAATCGGGAAAGGTTTTTCTCCCTTATGCGGAGAGGATTTTGGAATTAAACAATGAAGGGCTAAAGGCTGTCCAATTAGAAAATAGCTTTAGTGATCATCTTATAATAGGCACAACGCACGCATTATGGGATTATGTGTTGTTTGGATCCATCGATAATTTTCAACAAACACACCCTGAAATTTCATTATCTTTAATAACGGAACATTCCGATATCCTAATTAGAAAAATGATCGATGGGTTAATCGATATCGCAATCGTTTTCTATCCAATTAATCATGCAAATATCACTATGGAGCTAATTATTGAGGATTCTTTTGTTCTGGTTGCCGACTCGAATTTTACTGTTCCTGATCATTTCGTTTTAAGCAAGGACCTGAGGAATCAAAATTATATACATCTAAACTGGGGAGGAACATTTACAGGATGGTTTAGAGAAGTTTCTGCTAATCAAGATTGCTATATACAAATTGACCATGTTTCACTCTTATTAAAATTCTTGAAAACACGAAACGGACTTGGTTTTCTTCCCAATACAGTTGCTAAACGTTTAATCCAGCAAAATGAAGTGATTATTGTCCCCTTTCATACAGACATAGCTGTACCGAAAAGATCAATATATCTACTGAAAAGAAAAATGTCTAAATCAATAGAGGGCTCTGAATTACTCACAAACATATTAAAAACCGCTTTTTTGTGATTCAATTTCAATACGGAGCTCCTTCCCCAAAATAAATGGAATAAAGTCCTATTGGTTAAATCCAATTTACAAATGTATTATCTCTAAAAGGGCTACCCTTTTTTTTAAAAACCCCTGTAAGAAAGACTCTTCATTCTTACAGGGTGGATTTACAAATACTTTTTTCAGATTGGCCCCAGATTTAATTTGGGATTCTTTTTATCCAAGGGGAACAGATCCTAATTTTGATAACTTATTTAAGATATGCTTTAAGTTATAGTTAAAACCTCTGCTGGATGGGCAAACGCTAAATTATTTTTATGGCCACTGCATCCTCTACCTGTATAAGACAGTCTTGCTTGAAATGCGAAGCTTTTAGCCTGGCTGCCATATGCTCTATATCTTTTGAAAAAATTCGGTCTTTTCTAATTGATGGCACTAAAGTTCGTCCAAATTCATATAACTGGTGAGTAAACGGTGCCATTTTTGATATACCTCTATATTCAGCTGCCTGCAAAGCGCAAATGTATTCAATAGATAGGACGTTTCTTGTATTATTGATAATTTTATATGCATACCTGGATGCTATGGTACCCATACTCACATGATCTTCTTGATTAGCAGAAGAAGGAATTGAATCTACACTAGCTGGATGGGCTAATTTCTTATTTTCAGATACTAAAGAAGCAGCACAATACTGCATGATCATTGCACCAGATTGCAACCCGGGCTCAGGGCTAAGAAAAGGCGGTAAATCATTTAATTGGGGATTCACCAAGCGTTCAATACGCCTTTCTGAGATGTTCGCGAGTTCCGACATTCCAATAGCCAAAAAGTCCATTGCAAAGGCAATTGGCTGCCCATGAAAGTTCCCGCCAGACAAAATTTTTTCCCCGTTATCGAAAATGAGCGGATTATCTGTGGCTGCATTCATTTCAATTTCTAACTTTTCTTTAACATAAGACAATACTTGCCATGTTGCTCCATGGACCTGAGGAATACAACGCAGTGAATAAGCATCTTGAACCCTCAAATCACCTTGCTTTGTTACAAGCTGGCTGCCATGTAAAACCTGCCGGATTCTTGCAGCTACCTCTATTTGTTCTTTGTACCCTCTTGCTAAATGTATGTCCTCATCAAATGCATCTATAATACCTTGAAGTCCTTCTAAAGCAAGCGAGGCGATATAGTCTGCCTGCAATGCGAGATTTTCTGCTTCAATATATGAAACTGATCCCATTGCAGTCATTGCTTGGGTGCCATTAATAAGCGCTAACCCTTCCTTAGCTTTTAAAAAAATAGGCTGTAGCCCAGCTTTATTAAATGCTTCAAGTGTTTCCATTCTTTTATCCTGATATATTACTTCCCCTTCCCCCACTAAAACAAGTGCCATGTGGGAAAGAGGAGCAAGATCTCCGCTCGCTCCTAGTGATCCTTGTTGAGGTACAACGGGATGAATTTGATAATTTAATAAGTTTATTAATAATTCGATTACCGTCCTTCGAATGCCTGAAAAACCTTTCAGCAGAGCGTTAATGCGGAACAATACCATAGCCCTGGTCACAGCTTCAGAAAAAGGCTCGCCAACCCCGCATGCATGGCTTCTGATTAAATTCAATTGTAGCTCTTCTACATTCTCTTGCTGTATATAAACATCGCTAAACTTACCGAATCCAGTTGTAATTCCATATATTACCTGTTGGTTGGCTACAATATTATCTACAGCTTTTCTGCTTGTATTTACTTGATCCCAAATGTCATCAGGAACAAAAATAGGTTCATTTTCAAATATAATTTTAAATGCTTTTTCCATGGTTAATGAATTTCCTGTCAATTCAATCAAAATTCTTCCACCTTTCTGTCAAATTAATAGTCAGTGAGATAATACTAGATCTAGAATGTATTAATAAAAAACAAAAGGAGACCATATCACCAGATTCATACTGTAGAAATCTGATGATATAGTCCCCTGATAACTTAATCACTATGGACTATTTATATATGATTGATACCTAAACCAATTGCTTCATGCTCAGAACCTTTTACTGGAGCACCAATTGTTCCGTAAAGGGCCACCGCTATCCATTCTCCTTCTTCCTCGGAACTATATGGGTTGCCTCTTATTACAGCGAAACTTAATCCTACAGTTCGTAAAACAGTTCCTAGTAGCACTTGCCCTCTTGTAACCCCATGAAGCGCCTCCATGATTGCATGATATAAAGCATGCGTTTCACGGTATATGTCTTTTTCAATGACTTGATTTTGCCTGGCAGCTGTTTCTATCGCAGCCACCACCTTCTGAGTTTCCATCGAGCCGGTTTTACCTTGACAATATATATAACCTTGTAATCTTAAATCTTTAATAAATGCAGGTTCTAGCTTCTCCTGGCCTAAAAGGGCCAAAAGCATTGCGTTTCTTCCAATTCTTGAATCAGGACTTACATTCATTGGGCAGACACTCACAATTCTGTTAGATTGTATGACGAAAGGATTATATTAATCTTATTAATAGATTAATATTTTGTCAATATTGAATTTTCTAACAATTGTTTACGCTAAATGGCAAGCTACGAAATGTTGTTCGTCTACCTGTTTTAGAATAGGTTTTTGCTGAAAGCACTTCTCTGTTACAAAAGGACACCTTGTTCGATAAACACAGCCGCTGGGAGGATTGGTTGGACTTGGTAAGTCTCCTGAAATAGCTATCTTTTCTTTAGATTCCTCTATATCTGGGTCAGCGATCGGGATCGCTTTAAGAAGAGAAGTAGTATATGGATGAAGCGGGTTGTCATAGAGTCTTTTACTAGGTGCTAATTCCATCAATTTTCCTAAATACATTACACCGATTCGATCACTGATTAATTTTACCATGGATAAATCATGAGAAATAAATAAATAGGTCAACTTTCTCTTCTGCTGAAGCTCCATCAAAAGATTTACAATTTGTGCCTGAACGGAAACATCTAACGCTGATATAGGCTCATCCGCTATAATAAACTGTGGTTCAACAGCCAATGCCCGTGCTATGCCTATCCTTTGCCTTTGGCCACCGCTAAATTCATGTGCATAACGATTAGCATGCTCTCGCTTTAAGCCTACGGTTTCTAGTAACTGATATACTGCCTCTTTTCTTTCTTCACCTTTTTTTAAACGGTGAATATCTAGTCCTTCTGAAATAATATCTGCAACTGTCATCCTCGGATTTAATGAAGCGTATGGGTCTTGAAATACCATTTGCATATTTTTATGAAAGTCTTTTTTATCGTTTTTAGATAACTTATGCACATCTTTTCCTTTATAAACTACCTTACCTGATGTTGCCTGATACAATCGGATGATGGTCCTTCCAATTGTTGATTTACCACAGCCGGACTCGCCTACTAGTCCAAGTGTTTCTCCTTCATAAATATCAAACGAAATATCATCAACCGCTTTTAACTCTAATCCTTTCCCCACTTGAAAATGTTTTGATAATTTTTTTACTTCCAGGATTTTTTCCATCAAGGTCTCCTTTCATTTTTAATATGTATAATTCTCATTCATTAGCCGCTTTTGATACTGTTTTGTTAGATGCGACTTTCGGAGCCCTTGGGTCCATTAGCCAGCAATTTAAATAATGAGTACGTGATAGCACCGTTTTTTCCGGATTATATTCATCACAAACATCCATTGCAAAAGGACATCGTGGAGAAAAAGCGCAGCCTTTTGGAGGTTCTGCAAGGTCCGGCGGAGTACCATCAATGGCCGTTAACTTTTGGTTTCGGCTGTGATCAAGTTTGGGTACAGATTCTAATAATCCAAGAGTGTAGGGGTGTTTAGGATTGTAAAAGATTTCACTTTTTGTTCCGCTTTCAACTATTTTTCCAGCATACATAATATTGACTCGATCCGAGAATCTTGCCACAACGCCTAAATCATGTGTAATAAGAATAATCGCCATGCCCATTTTTTGCTGGAGTTCCTTTAATAGATCTAGAATTTGTGATTGAATGGTGACATCTAAGGCTGTCGTGGGTTCATCCGCAATTAAAAGGTCGGGTTCACAGATCAGCGCCATAGCTATGACAATTCGCTGCCTCATTCCTCCGCTGAGCTGATGAGGATATTTGGTACAGCAATGTACAGGGTTGGGTATCCCCACTAGCTTTATAATTTCAATTGTTTTTTCACGTGCTAACTTTTTTTTGTAGCCCTTGTGAATAATGAGCCCCTCTGCAATTTGGTCGCCCACCTTCATTGTCGGATTTAATGAAGTCATCGGATCTTGAAAAACCATTCCTATCTTTGCCCCTCGAATCTTCGATAGCTGTTTTTTCTTCATTGTGGTTATTTCTTCGCCGTTAAACAATATGGATCCCTTTGGGATGGTGCAAGATTTCTCAGGCAGCAATTTCATAATGCTTTTTGCAGTAACAGATTTCCCGCAGCCTGATTCACCGACAATAGCAAGAACTTCCCCTTTATTGACATGAAAGGAAATCCCACGGACAGCTTGGATATGCTGGTTTTTAGAATGAAATTGAACGTGAAGGTCTTTCACTTCTAGCAGTCTGTTCACATTATCTCCTCCCCTTAATGTATGAGTTAAATTATCAGGTATCTTATTTTTTCAGCTTTGGATCCAGGGCATCTCGTAGACCATCTCCAAGCACATTAAATGAAAACATGGTTAAGGAAATAAACAATGCAGGGAAAAATAGTCTCCATGTCTCACCTGTCAATAAGGTGACAAGGCCCTCTGACGTCATAGTTCCCCAACTTGCAAGCGGAACGGGCACACCAAGCCCTAAAAAACTTAATGTAGCTTCTGCAAATATTGCACCAGGAACAGATAATGTCATGCTTACAATGATCGGACCCATCGCATTCGGAATAAGATGTTTAAAAAGTACTCTGAAAAAACTTCCTCCCAATACCTGCGATGCTAACACAAATTCAGACTCTTTCAATCTTAGAATTTCCCCTCTAACTAAACGTGCCATTCCTATCCATCCAGTGGCAGCCATAGCTATAATAATTGTGAGTAAACCTGGCTTTAATACAACCATTAATAAAATTGTTACAAGCAAATGAGGAAGTCCATAAAGAATATCTACGATTCTCATCATGATTTCATCTGTTTTTCCGCCTTTGTAAGCTGCAATCGCTCCCCATATTACACCTATGATTAGGTCTAATAAAACCGCTGTTATCCCAATAAAGAGGGATATTCTGGCGCCTACCCAAGTCCTTGAAAATATATCCCTTCCTAAATCATCTGTTCCAAACCAATTATCTTTTGATGGAGGGAGATTAGCATTTAACAGACTTTGGTCAGAATACGAATAAGGTACAAGCATAGGACCTATAATGGACATCGTGATTAAACAAATTATGATTCCAAGTCCTGTCATAGCCAACTTGTTTTGTTTTAGTCTCCCCAATGCATCTTTCCAAAAAGAGACACTCGGTTTACTTAGAAAATCCTCCTCTTTGTTTTTTTTCTTATATACAAAGAGTTCATCCCGCACTGGCTGCATCTGCTATCCCCTCCCTTTCATAAGTTTTATTCTTGGGTCAATCAGAACGTATGCAATATCAACCAATATAATAAAGAATACTAAGATAGCGCTATAAAACACCGTTGTCCCTAAGATTAGTGGATAATCTCTATCTGTAATTCCTTCCACAAAATACTTGCCTAATCCAGGCACACCGAAAATCTGTTCAATAACAAAGCTTCCTGTCAATACAGTGGCCGTTATAGGTCCCAGTATTGTTACAACTGGAATCATCGCATTTCTAAGCACATGCCTAAATACGAATCTGACACCGGTTACACCCTTTGCCATTGCAGTTTGGATATAATCCATAGATAAAACTTCAAGGATGCTCGATCGAGTTAGGCGGGCAATATACGCCATTGGTGTAACGGCAAGAGCAACACTTGGCAAGACAGAATGCTTCCATGTCCCCCATGTTGCAACTGGAAACCATTGCAGCTTAATGGCAAAAAAGTTGATTAAAACTGTTGCGAATATGAAGCTGGGAACAGAAAGGCCAAGAATAGCGATAATCATAGAAAAATAGTCAATAGCACTATTATGGCGAATAGCAGCAAATATTCCTAATACAATGCCAAAAAACGTTGCAATCAGAATGGCTTGCAGACCAATCATGGCCGAAACGGGAAAACCACTTGCTATTAATTCATTTACTGTTTGATTATCCCATTTGATTGAAGGACCGAAGTCGAATAATAATGCTCCTTTAAGATATTTAATATATTGAATTAACATGGGATCATTAAGCCCATAATGCTCTTTTAAGTTTTCGACTACCTGTTCTGGTATGCGATTTTCACTTGTAAAAGGATCTCCTGGTATGGCATACATTAATAAAAAGGTAAGCGAAATAATAACAAACAGTGTCATAAAGACACTAATAATCCTCCTAACCAGAAATTGGCGCATAATCCCCCTCCTTTATTTTTTAGCAGATCTGGTCTGAAAATACTGAAAAAGTGTACTTTTCGTACACTCTTTCAGCGGAATTTCTAACAAAAACCTGAAATTTTTTTCGGATTTATTGTTTTGATCTTTAATTCACATATGCCTCCCGGAAATCAATGGCTTGGATAGTATATTGAAAGATTCCATCAATACTATCCTTTTGCAGGTATACCTTCGTTCGGTAATAAAGAGGTGAAATAGCCATTTGATCTATAAGAACCTTTTCTGCCTCCACCAAATACTGAGCCCGCTCTTCCAAGTTTAATTCAGCTTCTGCTTTTTTCATTAACTGATCGTACTCGGGAATAGAGATATTACTATAGTTATAGACATCCCCTGTCATGAATTGTCCCATTAAATTGCTTGCATCATCATAGTCCGCACCCGTACTGTAAATTGCTAGTTGATAATCCCCTGCTTGAACATTTTGAACAAATACTTTACGCTCCATTGTTTGGAGCTCAACTTCTATCCCTAAGTTTTTCTTCCACATTTCTTGCATGGCTTGGGAGAGCTTATTGTACGTATCATCGGTATAGAATAGTAGATTGATTTTCGGTAACGAGGAAAGGCCTAACTCATCTAGCCCTTCCTGCAGCCTTTGTTTTGCTGTTTCCACATCATTATCCTTAAACAAGGATTCTCCCGCTAAATCCCTAAATTCTCCTGCGCCGCTGCTCAATCCAATTGGAATTAAACCTAGAGCTGGAATTTCTCCTCCCTGTGTTACTTTTTCAACTAAAAGAGTTCTATCCAGCGCTAGACCTAATGCTTGGCGGATTTTTTCGTTCGCGAGAATGTCATTTTTATGATTAAAACGTAAATAAGCTAAACTTGCACTTGGTGCTGTATTTGCCTCTCCAGAAGAAATTAATTTATTTCTTATCGAATTTGGTATGTTCGTAGAGAAGTCAAGCTCATTTGATTGGTACATTGCATATTCAGTATTTTGTTCATTCACCATTACCCACTTTAGCTTATCCAGTTTAACGACATCTTTCTCCCAATAGTTTTCATTAGGTACCATTATTAATTCTTGTCCGTGCTTCCAGCTCTCAATTTTAAAGGGGCCGTTTGAAACAAAAGTGTCAGCTTCTGATGCCCATTTTGAATTTGCTTTATCAACTTCTTCATTGATTGGCAATAATGTGAAAAAGGCTGTCAGTCCCAAGAAGAAGGAAGTTGGTTTTTCTAAAGTAACTTCAAGGGTATATTCATCTACAGCTTTAACACCAAGCTTAGCAGGATCCTTCAAGGAGCCTTCATTATATGCTGCACCATTTTTGATAAAAAATAAATTACTTCCTAGCGGAGATGCTACTTCAGGCCTTAATACCTTTTCCCAGGAATAGACAAAGTCTTGAGCAGTCACAGGGTCACCATTTGACCATTTCGCATCTTTATTCAAGTAGAACGTGTAAATTGTGCCATCGTCTGAAATTTCCCATCTCTCAGCCACACCCGGAACTATCTTTCCTTCTTTATCCAAGCGGACAAGACCTTCGAATAACTGGTTTGATATATCCCCCGCTACCTGGTTATCAATTAATGCGGGTTCCAGGCTGGGAGGTTCAGATAAGGCATTCACTGTTATCACCTGTTCTTTTGTTGAATTTTTTTCTGAATCTTTGCTTCCATTATTTGTCTGGTTATTTACTTGACTATTATTACTGCATGCACTTATAAGCAGGGTAACTACAAAAAAGAAGGTTAGAAACAAGAATCGACTTCTAAAATTAATCATTACATATCCCCCTATCATCGTTTTAAACAGCGGAAACTTTTGTTTCTTGAGAACTTTTAACATCACCTCCGACATTAATTTAATAATAAAAAAAGGAAGCATATCGAATAACCTATGCGAAATGCATAAAGAAATTCGATATAGCCCCCTTAATTAAACTGATAACTATAGACTATATATGAATTGCATATTATAATGTTTGAAAATTCAAAATCAAATAACTACTCATAATATTAAGTAAATATAACTAGGTTGTCAATAGTTCGATCCCTGATATTTTAAATATACTCTGTTTAAACGTACAAATAAAAATAGTTCTTCAAGCATTAAAATATGTCTCATTCTGCATAAATTCTTCAAATTTAAGAAATATAATTTAAATTAGCAGTTTCTTAAGAAACGGGTGAATTAAATGAAAAAACTTTCAATTAAACTTGGAATCGTATTCTTCCTAATTATCTTCAGCCTTGAAATTTTTATGTTTTTCTTTTTGCATTCAGCCCTAGTGGATTCAAGAATAGAAGAAGAGTTTCTTTCTTTGCAAGCGAGAGGAAACGCCCATAGGGCCATACTGGAAAAACACTTTGATTCAGATACAATCTCTCATGTAACGTTAATGGAATCGGAAGCAAATACCGATGTCGTTATTACCGACATGAATGGACAGTTTCTTGGTTCATCAGCTAAAAGCAGCGATATTCTAGAATACATGAAAAATCCCAATTCAGAAATATCAAGAACTGGGGAAATAGTAGAGGATAACTGGAAAGAAGGAGAGTATATTGCAACCGTTAGCCCAATTGAAATAGATGGCGAAACTGCTGGCATGGTTTTTATGTTTCAAGAAACAGAATCCATTCATTCTTTAATTGAGAGACTAAATAAGCACTTCTTATTAACAGGATTGATTGCTGTTATTTTAACCTTAACCGTAATTATTTTTCTTTCCAAAGGCCTTGTAAAACCTTTAATAAAAATGAAGGAAGCTACCTCTCAAATTAGCAAGGGAGATTTTACTGTCTCACTCCCCAAAAACAGGAATGACGAACTGGGCGATTTAGCTGATTCGATTTCTCGGCTTGCTAGCGATTTAAATTATTTAAAACTAGAGCGAAACGATTTTTTAGCGAGCATTTCTCATGAACTCAGGACACCTCTCACATATATAAAGGGCTATGCTGATATTGTCCAAAAACGCAATTTAACCATTGAAGACCGTGATAAATATTTAAAGATAATTCATGAGGAAGCGAATCGTCTGTCTGATTTAATTAAGGACCTTTTTGATCTTGCGAAAATGGACAAAAACTCCTTTATTATACAGAAAAGACCCATAGACTTAACAGACTTTATGTTGAAAATAGAGCAGAAATTTTCCCCTGCATTTCACGAAAAAGAAATGGAATTGGAAGTAATTTGTCCAGAAGGAGCAGTTATTATGGCTGATCCAATACGGCTTGAGCAAATCATCTTTAACTTACTAGATAACGCTATTAAATATTCTCCATCTGGGGCCAAAACGACCCTTTCTGTGAACAGTAAAAAGAAGGATGTCCATATTAAAGTTCGAGATAATGGAAAAGGGATCCCCGAAGAAGACCTGCCTTATATTCTAAACCGCTTTTATCGCGTAGATAAGTCCAGAACTAGATCTTTAGGGGGAACAGGTTTAGGGCTCGCTATTGTAAAGGAGCTTGTTCTGGCCCATGGGGGTACAATTTCTGTAAAAAGTAAGGAAGGTAAAGGAACTGAATTTGAACTAGTCTTTAAAGGAGCAGATAAAAATGAAAACGATACTATTAGTTGATGATGAGTCTAGAATGCTGGATTTACTTGCCCTGTATTTAACCCCATTAGGTTATAATTGCGTCAAAAAGTCATCTGCAATAGATGCAATCACGTTTATAGAATCCCAGCCTGCCGATTTAATATTATTGGATGTGATGATGCCTGAAATGGATGGCTGGACAGCGTGCAGAGAAATAAAGAAAATTAGGGATATTCCCATCATTATGCTTACGGCAAGGAGCGAAAAACCTGATATTGTAAAAGGATTAAAAATAGGGGCGGATGACTATATATTAAAGCCATTTGATGAAGAAGAACTTGTAGCAAGAATTGAGGCTGTGCTTAGAAGAACAAAATCAGAAGAAGAGATTATCTCATTTAAAGGTCTGCTTCTTAAACAAAATTCTTATGAACTTTATTTTGAAGATAAAGAAATCCTGCTAACACCTAAAGAATTTGCAATGATGGAGTTATTTTTGAATAACCGGAACAAGGTTTTCTCTAGAGATCATTTAATTGAATCGGTTTGGGGATATGGCGTTACAATTGAGGACCGCACTATTGACTCTCATGTTAGAAATATACGGGAAAAGCTCAGGAAGGCAGGCTTTCCAGCAGATGAATTTTTACTAACCGTTTGGGGCGTAGGATATAAGTGGACAGGAAAGGAGTAGCTTTGGCTAATGTAAGAGAAATTTTTGTTTTTCGTAGTAAACACTTTGAAATGTATTAATCAGATTTTTTTAACTAACTAAACTCAAAATAAACAGTCGATTCCTTTTGATAAGGGATCGACTGTTTATTTTCTATGCTATTAATGTTTTGATCAAATTATTCAGCAGGTGATAACTCACTTTCTGTTACCCATTTGTGATTTTTGACTTCTTCCCCGCCGGTAGTTGGTGTGAAGTCTACCATATATACAGTTGTTTGTTCTGCAGAATCAATTTCAGCTGTTGTTCCGTCCATACCTTCCATATGTTCTGCATTTACAGTAACTTCTGTTCCAGGTTCAAGCGGTTCATCACCGGCTTCTTCTAACTCTTCATGAATTACCCATTTATGGTTTTCTACTCTTTCTCCCCCAGTTGTCGGGGTATACGATATAGTGTAAACCGTCGTATCATATGCACCAACTATAGTTGCTTCAGCGCCCTTCATACCTGACATGTGGTCTGATTCAATAATCGCTTTACTTCCAACTTCATAAGTTGGGGAAGCCGCTTCTTCTAAACCTTCAGGAACTTCGCCCGATCCAGACATATCCATATTACTATGATCCATGCCTTCCATATCTTCATCCATATTCTCTTGGCTCTCGTCTGTGTTCTCGGTCTCGGTGCTTTCATTACTTTCCGTGTTTTCATCATTTGCATTTGAACAGGCTCCCAAAAGTAATAAAAGAGCTGTAAGCAATACAAATAACATTGATTTCCTTAATTCCTTTTTCAACATACAAATAACTCCTCCTTTAGCAATTTAAAATATCATACCTGTAAACTGTGCAGAAAATGTGATGTAAGCACAGTTATAAAAACATTGCCCTTAAATATTTCCCACTAGAAAATAATTTATTCCTTTTATTTTTTCAATTTTATTGGTAAATACTAAATACTTTAGACTAAAAGCAAGTGCATTATATAAAATAGATATCCTTTTAGAAAGACTATCCTGTATTGCAAAATTGACAACAGATTATTTTTTATCTTTATTATTAGGGAATAAAACAGTCACAGTGGTGCCGGCATTTATTTCACTCTCTACATTTATTTCTCCCCCGTGCGCATTCACAAGTGCATTAACTATGGATAGACCAATACCAATTCCTCCTGTTTTTCTGTTCCTGGATTTATCTCCCCTGTAAAAACGTTCAAAAAGATAGGGAAGGTCCTCTTTTTTTATCCCAACTCCTTCATCAGCTACCGAAAAACCTATATGGCCATTTCTTTGAAGAACTGAAATGATTACCCTTTTATTAGGTGAAGTATGTTGAAGAGCATTATGAATAATGTTAGTTAATATTTGAATAACTCGGTCCGGATCGGCATGAAACCACAGTTCTTCCTCAGCATTAAGTATTTGGAGTTTTACTACTTTCTCATGAAAAGAAGGAGCAAACAGCTCCTCTAAAATATTGACGATTTTATTAGCCTCTAAATCGATTTTATTAAGTTTAATCTGAGGGTTCTCAGCAGCAAGGAGTTTTTCCAGCTCATTTACAAGACGCACTAAGCGCATTAACTCATTATGGCTTTGCTGTAGCCTTTCTGGAGTTGGCTCCCAAATTCCATCTTGAAAAGCTTCCATTTGGCTTCTCAATGTTGCAAGCGGTGTGCGAAGTTCATGAGCAAGGTCTGCGGTAAACTGCTTTCTAAGATTTTCTTCTTTAGAAAGCGAACTTGCTAAATTATTAAAGGAGAATCCAAGAGGCTGCATTTCCTCGGTCAATTCCTCTACGTTCAAGCGGGTGTTCCATTTATGCTTTTGGAGATCCTGTACTGCAACTGAAAGTTTATTAAATCCAGTAGAAAGCCTTTTGGAAAATAAAATACTAAAGCAAGCTGAGAGTATTAATGTAAAAAAAGCAGCAGCATAAATATATCTTTTAACAGTTTGGAAGAAGGAAAAATCTTCATTAAGTAGTTCATCTTGATAATACACTCTAATGCTGCCAATGTTACCGTTATCTATTGAAAGACGGTAAGTATCTGTATTATAGTCCCCCTCTGAATTTTGCCGAGCTCCCTCCCCCATATTCTCCATCATTTTTTTCATTGTGATAGTCTCTATTAGCATTTTTCCATCAGAATTATATATTTCGTAATATAAATTTTCCGTCATAGCCTGATCATGAAGCATACTTAGAACCTGGTCACTTTGTAGTGAACCGGTCTGTTTAAACTCTTTAAGTATTTCTTCCTTTATCAGATTTATATTTTTCTCTCTGCCTTCCTGTAGATAATTATAAAAATGGTCTTGGAATCCCCAAAATATCGAAAAGCTTGTAAATAAAATGCCTAATAACGAAACCATTAAAAAATAAAGTAATATTCTAGAGCGCAGGGTTTTGCGCATGAGGCTTTCCTCCAAACTTATAGCCCATTCCAAAAACAGTCAAAACATATTCTGGCTTTCGTGCATTGCTTTCAATCTTTTTGCGAAGGTTCTTTATATGAGTATCTATGCTTCGTTCATATCCCTCATAATAAGATCCGTCCTCCTGGCACTTCTCAAGTAACTCCCCCCGACTATAAACCCTGCCTGGGTAGCTTGCCAGTGTAAATAGGAGTCTATATTCTATTGGTGTGAGTGTTATAATCTCGCCCTTCACTTGTACTTCTTTTTTTATTGGGTCAATAATTATTTTTTTCTCATTAAATACAAGCTCATGAGCTGATATCCTTTTATTCACTCGTCTTAAAATAGCTTGAGCTCTCACTACTACTTCTCTTGGACTAAAAGGTTTTTTAACGTAATCGTCCGCTCCAAGATTTATTCCATTTAATAAGTCCTCTTCGTTTGATTTTGCAGTAAGCATGATGATCGGTACATCGCTTTCTTTCCTGATTAAACGGCAAACTTCTTCACCAGAAATATCAGGAAGCATTAGGTCTAGGATAATAATATCAACGTCATCTGCTTTTGCTTCTTTTAATGCATCTATCCCATTTGAAGCCGTCAGAATATCCCATCCCTCCTTTTCAAAATAGGCTTTTAATACCTCAAGGATCATATCTTCATCATCTATTAGAAGAACTTTTGTCACGTCTAACCACTCCTTGTGTTTATTTTAACATCCTTGATTATTAGAATCGAAATCTTCATAAAAACCACATAAGTTCTCCATAAGATCTCCATTTCATTAGATTATTCTAAAATCAAGAAAGGAGATGAATAATTATGAAAAAATTTGTGATTAGCGTCTTAGGTGCAGGGTTTATTTTGGGGGCAGGAACATATGCATTTGCAGAGGAAAACGGAAACGGAGGTTTAAACTTCGGGCAAATGAAGCCTATGATCGAGGAGATGCATCCTGACCTCTCAACAAAGGAGCAAAAAGAAATGTTTGATTCATGCCATGGAAAGGATAGTATGATGCAACAAAGCGGATCTGAAAGCATGATGAATAATCTTTAGTTGGGGTGATTCCAAGTGATGGGCGGATACGGGATTAGCATGATGGGTTTTGGAATGATAGGTTGGTTGTTAAATCTAACCCTAATCGGAATTGTAGTGTATTTTGCAGTTAAAATGGCAATTAAGAAATCAAAAATAAATCTTTAATTCAATTAACGTAAAAAAGGAACGTTGTGAATATTAAGTAGTTCAGATAATGTGGAGAAATCCAAATGCGCAGTAAATTTTTCATTTAAAAAACAATTGAAATATTATTGTGATTAACAGTTGATTTAGCACATAAAGACGCTTGGGAATTCCAAGCGTTTTTTTATTGCCTACTTTAATTTAAAAGGGATTTCTTCTTCATATGCCTTCTTGTATTTTTCAACAAGTTCTTTCTTTTCTTCATCACTATTAAAAGGAATATCCCCGCCAACAGGTATTACAGTGTGCCAATTTTCTTCTTTTAAGTATCTTGTCGCAAATAAATACGTATAACCCTCGATAAGAAGTTTATCATTTTCCATTAAAAACAAATTTTCTCCTTCGTCCCCACCTGCTTGATTAACTTTAACTATGCCTTTTAATTCACCTTTTATATTATCAATAACTTTAACTTCAAATTGTGTTTCTGGATATGTACTTAATGATTTTGTACCAACTTGCTTAATAACTTTTCCTAAAAACACATTATCAGAAAATCCTAAAACTGCCTTTGGATTAGAAGTATCAATAACATAATCAATATTTATGGTTCTAATAACAGGATTATCAGGCTGATTGTTTGTAAAGTAGTTAGGTACGAAAATTCCTAAAACAAGTGAGGCTACCATTACGGATCCTATAATATAAGACCATCTACGTTTTGATTTTCCCTATTCTAATTTCGCTTTTGAAACGTCCATTTTACTTCCTTCACTTAGTTCTTTTGGCATTTGGATTCTATTCTTTTCTTGTTTAATTTTATTGCTGATATAAACCATCTCCTTTCAAATCTTTACGGAGCTTATTTAAAGCTCTGTATAAAACTGTCTTTGTTTTTCCCAAAGGTGAATCAAGGGCTTCTGAAATTTCTTTAATAGTAAAATATTAGTAAACTCTTAAAATAATAACTTTTTTCTTCTTCGTTTAGTCGTTCGATTAGTTCCTAAACAGTCATTTATCAACATCTTCATTGGTATCTCCAGATATAAATTCCACATATTCCGGCTCATTTGAACTGCGTTTTGTGCTTACTAATAGGAATTAAAAACTCTCAAAACTTATATTTTACTCAATTAAAGCCAGAAAGTAATAAACAATATTATTGCTCCGGAAACTAGTGCCAAAAAAATAATTACTTTATTTCGATACAGTGGCTGCTCCTTGTCAAATTGTTCTATAATAATTATGATGAGTATGATCAAGGTTTGAAAAATCCAGGATAAAAAGACCATTTATTATATCTCCAATCTTATTACTGCTTCAAAATTAAAGTGGTACATCGGGCAGTGATTGACCAAGTTACTGCACCCAAATGCTAGAGTGGCTTTCTTTTTTGATTTTTCGAGTTCTTGATCTCTTGTTCCAAGCAGATTGATTTCTCTGTACCTTACTTATACCTAATATATTTGCATAAATTATGCATACACAATATTTCTTACCTTGCATATTATTGAGAACAGAAAAAAGATAATAACAAATGTGGAAATACACACGTTTATTGCGTTTGTCTTCACTGTTTCATATCTAAGCCCAATATTTCGGAATTGACTTTCCTGTTATAATCTAAAAAAGGGGTGAAGAACTTGTGCTTTACTCATAATGTAATTGAAATACAAGCCCTTAAAATATGTGAAGAGATTAGGGAACACTCTATTTATAAACTGGTTAGTCTAGCCACTACTGGTGGTAAAAGCATTCAAATTAAAGAAAATATCCCTATACAAAGTAATTTATATTTACTTCCAGGTGAAACTTTGCCTTTGGTTACAAAGGTCATACTTGAAGATACTGATGGAAGGTGTTATTCTGTCAATGCAGATGAAGCAGGGCTACAGTTTGCAAAAGGCCTTATTACTTATAAAGAATATATACGCCTTCAAACTAAAGAAAAAAGACAGTTAACTACTATATTAATAGCCTCCGTGGGCACGTTTTTTTTAATGAGCTGGTCAGTTTTAAAGTTCTTATTTTAATAGTCTAAAAAAAGGAGTGCCTACTCCTTTTTATTTTTTCTTCAGACAAATTTTGTAAAATTCAGTGAATTTATTTATTGGCGAGTTTTTTAGGATTATTTATAGAAGGGTTCTTGAACCATTTAAGAAGGTTTGCATAATTTATTTACAGAAGAATTTGATAAGAAAAAGGATGCAGCTGTTAATTCAGCCTGCACCCTTTTTTTGACTTTTATTTGTTCTATAAGCCTGAAAATGACAGACACCTGAAAGTTTTGCATCACTCCATAATTTAAGGTTAACTACCTATGGAGTTCGATTGGACTTTATGTAAAATTCGGTCATATAGAAAAATGTATCCCAACTCTGAGTCTTCTTTTATGATGCACCTCATTTAATGGATAGATGAAATGCTTTCACAATGATCCCGTCGTTTGCTGGCTGAAAGTCAAATTGTGGTATTCTGACAAAACCCATACGTTCATATAGCAGCAAGGCAGATTTCATAAACTCTGCAGTATGTAAACCAATACACGGAAAGCCTTTAGCTTTTGCTCGCTGAATACACTCTCTCACTAGGGCCTCTGCAATACCTCTGCCTCTATACTCTGGGCTAACTGCAAGCATTCTAATTTCTGGATATTCTAACATATCGGCAAGCCCCTTATACGCATCTGACTTCGGAGGGAATAAAGCCACACTTCCAGCTATTTCTCCCTTTATTTCAGCTACTAAAAGTTCAACCCCTAGCTGTTCGTCAGCATCCGAGGATATAGCCATCTTAAGAGCTTCCCAGTGACCCAGGGGAATATTGTTTATATGTTCTTCATACGCCTGCACTCTTCTTTCACGAATAATTTCTAGTTCAGTATCTAATGCCTCACGAATTTTAACCATAATTTTAGATAGCCTCCTATTTTGCACCTTGATCCTACTCTTACGCCTGTCAATAACCTAATTAATTAAAAACACCCAAATTTCAGTGCCTAGAAAAAACGAACAAAACAAATAGTACTGGAGGAATGTCGCCAAATCATACCTCCATCACTTTATTTCCAGTTGTATCTTTCCCTTGGGTGTATAGGTGAAAACTCCATAAACTCTGCATATATTTCTGGTGTTTTGACCATATTTAACAGACCAAAAAGTATGTAATACACTACATACCTAAAAAGAAACAGTTTTACCAAAAGTATTTTACCTTGAAATAAACTCTCCGGAATAATAAAAAAGCAATTTAATTGAGTCTTGTATATATCCTGTGAGGCATTTTTTTATTTTTATGCTGTAGGCAGACTTAACCTACTATTTTACCACTCAACATGAGCACTAATTGACTAGTCCAAAATAAAGTATCAAGGTAACCATAAGTTATTCTTACGAAAAAAGAAGAGTATGACTCAGGACAATTAATGTGAGTCATACTCTTTTTCTAAATAACTAATCAACTTTAATTACCAACCTAGCGTACAGGTTTCCATTTTCGCAAAAATAATGTATTGCCAACTACCGAGACAGAACTGAAAGCCATGGCTCCTCCAGCGAGGATTGGGTTTAAAAGGCCAATTGCTGCAACAGGAATCAATATAACATTATACGCAAACGCCCAGAAAAGATTTTGTTTGATTTTTCTCATCGTAGATTTGGAGAGGCTGATTGTATCAACTATTCCCATCAAATCACCGCGCATTAACGTGATATCTGCTGCCTCCATTGCTACGTCAGTCCCTGTTCCAATTGCAATTCCAACATGAGCAGCAGCTAGTGCTGGCGCATCATTGATTCCATCCCCAACCATAGCTACAATTTTTCCTTCCTTCTTTAATTTTTCAACCTCGGCTGATTTGTCCTCAGGAAGTACTTCAGCAAGTACTCTATCAACCCCCACCTGCTTAGCAATTGCTTCGGCTGTCAACTCATTATCGCCAGTTATCATAATTACTTCGATACCCATATTTTTAAGATGTTTAATGGCATTGGCAGATGTTTCTTTAACTGTATCAGCCACTGCTATTATTCCGGCTAGGCTGTCATCAACTGCTATTAGCATAGCAGTTTTTCCTTCCCCTTCAAGTTGTTCCATCCGGCCTAACGCAGAACCTATCTCTACATTATTTTTGATCATTAACTTTTTATTTCCTATAAAAACTTCTTGACCGCTGACACTAACTTGAATTCCATGCCCTGGGATGGCATTAAAGTTTTGGGTATCCTGAAGCTGAAGGCCTTTTTCTTTTGCGCCTTTTAAAATTGCTTCCCCAAGAGGATGCTCCGATCCTTTTTCTGCTGAAGCTGCTACCTGCAGTAATTCATCTTCAGAATATTTTCCAAAAGTTATAATATCGGTTACATCTGGTTCGCCTTTTGTAATCGTGCCGGTTTTATCCAGAACTACGGTAGTTACGCTCTGTGATGTTTGGAGGTGTTCAGCTCCTTTAATAAGAAGTCCATTTTCAGCACCCTTTCCTGTACCGACCATTACAGCTGTCGGAGTCGCCAAGCCTAACGCACAAGGACACGCAATAACTAGTACAGCGATAGTACTGACAAGGGCAGGAGTAAACCCTGCAATGAAATAAGTAATGACGAAAGTTGCCAAAGCAATTAGAATTACAATTGGGACAAATATTCCGGATATTTTATCAGCGAGTTTTTGAATAGGGGCTTTCGAGCCCTGAGCTTCTTCGACAAGTTTAATAATTTGAGCAAGTGCCGTGTCTTTACCAACTTTAGTAGCTTTAAATGTAAATGAACCATGTTTGTTTACCGTTGCTCCAATGACTGTGTCCCCTGTTCCTTTTGTAACAGGCATGCTTTCCCCTGTTAGCATAGATTCATCAACGGTAGTGTTTCCCTCAATTATTTCTCCATCAACAGGTACCTTTTCTCCTGCACGAACAAAAATCACGTCACCTGTTTGAACCTCTTCTAGGGGAATGTCGAGTTCTTCTCCATCCCGAATTACCCTTGCTGTTTTTGCTTGAAGTCCCATCAATGTTTTGATAGCTTCTGATGTTTGTCCTTTCGCTCTTGTTTCAAGGAGTTTTCCTAAAACAATCAAAGTCATAACGATGGCAGCTGCTTCATAATATAAAAATTGCCCTGTTCCCATAATCGTGACAATCAGACTGTAAAAGTAAGCCGCTGAAGTTCCCAGTACAACCAAAACAGCCATGTTGGCACTACCGCCGCGAACCGCATTATATGCATCACGGTAATAATGGCCGCCTACATAGAATTGTACTGGAGTCGCAAGAAGGAATTGGACCCAGGGACTCATATGAAAAAACATTCCATTGCCATACTCCATGGCAAAATCGGATATCATTTGAACTAAAAAGAATACGGATAAAATGGCCCCTACAGTAAACTTCCTTATTTGCTTTTTGTATTCTTTTTCCCTTACACTCCGCTCATAATCTTCATCTCTTTCGCCAACTACCTTTGCATCATAGCCGACTTTTTTTACAGCTGCTATTATTTGCTCGATATTCGTGTTTCCAGGAATGAACTCTATATTTGCTTTTTCAGTTGCTAAATTGACAGCTGCACTTGTTACCCCTTCGACCTTCTTTAATCCTTTTTCAACACGGGTTGCACACGCTGCGCATGTCATTCCTATAATGTCAAGCTGGACTTTTTCCTCCTGGACCCCGTAACCTGTCTTTTTTATTTTTGCAATGACATCGTCTACAGTAGCTGTATTAGGATCATACGTAACAGAAGCTTTTTCTGTAGCGAGATTAACACTCGCTTTTTGTACACCTGGAACCTTCGAAATGTTTTTTTCAATACGAGTTGCACATGCTGCACATGTCATACCAGTTATGCTCAATGTGACATTTCCACCGGCAGCATCAGTTTGCGTCTTGGCTATTGTTTGCTCAGCCATATTTGAGTTCCTCCTTTTAAACTGGATGTGAGGATAAATTTTCTTTAAGTCTTACTGAATTTGGATTCTTAATATACCCAATATGGGTATATTTAATTTAAAAAGAGAGGGTGCTGCGTTCAGCACACCCCATCTTTTATTTAATTTACATCATAGCCTTGATCATCAATTGTTTCCTTTATTTTATCCAAAGATACTTGTGTGGAGTTATATTCAACGTCAACTTTCCCACTTTCAAGGTGAACTTTCACATTGGAAACTCCAGGTAGTTCTCCGACACTGCCTTCAATCGCTTTAATACAATGGCCGCAAGACATTCCTTCTACATTTAATGTAACCTTTTCCATTATTAACAGCTCCTTTATTTTTTCATTAATTTTTGGACAGTAACAAGTACTTCATCTAATACATCCAAATCTCCTTGTTGAAGGCGGTCCACTACGCATCCCTTTAAATGCCCTTCTAAAAGAATTTTTGCCACGCTGTTTAAAGCAGACTGAGTTGCCGATATTTGGGTAATGACATCATCACAATAAGCATCTTTTTCAATTAAACCTTTTATACCGCGGATTTGTCCTTCAATTCGGTTTAATCGAACGACAAGATTGTTTTTAACCTTATCCGAATGGTGACTTTTTCTCTCACTTTCACTAGCGCAGCAGCTTTCTTCTTCAATTAGCAATGCATCCTTATTAATTTCAGTTAGCACTTAGTTTCCCCCTTACACGCTTAATATATCATACCCCCGTACCCTATGTAAATAGAGGAGATATATTTTTTTGTAAAATATGTCATTTTTGTTAACGATAAAATCAATGAATAACTTATATATTAATTTCCTTTAATACCGCCTCTTTCCCGATCCTGTTAACAAACTTATGAAACGCTTCTCTTTTCTTCGCCTGTTGCTGGTAAAATTCAATGATCTTTTCAACGGCTGAATATAAATCTTCTGGTTCAAGATTACTCATGAATAGGGACCCGGCTTCTGCATCTTTCCCTTTCGATTTTCCTCCAATATATAAATCATAATGATCTTTTACCTTCATTATGCCTATGTCATTTATGAGGGGTTCACCGCAGCCGACAGGACAGCCTGTATAGGCTGGCTTTAATGTGAAAGGGACAGGAATACCTGCTATACGGTCATTCAATTCTTTTGCTACCGGCATACCTTCTTCTTCTTCTCCTTTACAAAAGTTGCATGTCCGTAAACTTTTTACAAAACTTCCTACTGGATAACATCTAATCCCTGCCTGTTCAAACTCTGAGATAATCTCGTCTTTCTTCTCTTCTAATATGTCGATATATAGCTGCTGAAAAGTAGTCAGCTCAAGTTCATCCTGATCGTCCATATATTTTGCTATGATAAGCAACTGCTTTGCAGTTAGCTTTGCACCAAAATTAATGCCTCCATTTACAGCCAATTTTATTTTCTTTCTCTGATTTCCCATTACGTTTCTCCCTTCTTATGAAGTCTTTTCTAATAATTCGGAATGGCAATGGCAAGAGACGGAATGTCCGTTGTCAATAGCTTCCAAGACAGGTACTTGTGTATGACAGACCGCTTCTTTATGAGGACATCTTGCAACAAAGGGGCAGCCTTTTTCTTCTTTTGTGGAATCCACTTCTCCATCCAGAATCAGTTTCTCCCTATTTTTAATAAAATAGTTTAAATTTTTTACTACAGCCACAAGCGCTTTTGTGTAGGGATGAGAAGGATGCTGAATAATTTTTTTTGTAGGTCCTATTTCTACAATTTTCCCTTGATACATGACGGCAATTCGATCACACATATAACTGGCAGTAGATAAATCATGGGTAATAAACATCATTGTAAGGCCCATTTTCTTTCTTAAATCCAGCAGCAGGTTCAGGATTCCAGCTCTTACTGATACATCAAGCATGGACGTAGGTTCATCTGCCGCTATAAATGAAGGTTTTAATATTATAGCTCGCGCAATGGCAATTCTCTGTCTTTGCCCGCCGCTTAACTGATGTGGGTATCGATTAATAAAGTCTTCAGCTGGTTTTAGCTCAATAGCCTCAATCGCTTCTATGACTTTTTGATACTTCGTTTCGTAGGGCAAATCCTTTTCATGAGCGTTGATCGGCTCCATTAAAATATCAAGTATTCTCATACCGGGGTTTAATGTATCGTAAGGGTCTTGAAATATCATTTGCATCTTTTTTCTGATTTTGTTAGTCTCTGGTTCTTTTAGATTGCAAAGATTAACTCCTTCAAAGGATATTTCTCCTTCGGTTTCTTTCATAAGCCGCATAACCATTCTGGCAGTTGTCGTTTTGCCACATCCGCTTTCTCCAATAATTCCAAGTATTTCGCCTTGCTTGACTTCAAAATTGACATTATTAACAGCATAGACTTCGGTTTTTTTTCTTTTTAAAAAAGTTCCCGACTTTTTTATGAAGGTTTTTTTCAAATTGCTCACTTTTAAAAGGATGCTTTTATCCATGGTTTCCTTCCTCCTCTAAAAAGCAGGCTGTGTAATGTCCGTTTTTGATTTCTCTTAATTCAGGATTTTCCTGCCGGCATTTGTCAAAGGCATGGGGGCACCTAGTATGAAAACGGCAGGAATTAGGGGAATTCACCAAATTTGGTACACTTCCCGGTATAGTTACGACTTCCTTTTCCGGATTGCCTAAATCAGGTGAAGCGTTTAAAAGTGCTTGTGAGTATGGATGTCTAGGATTTTTTAAAATATCCTCTGTGGAAGCCCATTCTACGATGTTGCCTGCATACATAATGGCTATTTTATCGCATATAGCTGTAACCATCGGCAAATCATGAGAGATCAGGATGACGGATAGGTCCATTTTCTTTTGAAGGCTTTTGATTAAGGCAATTACCTGTGCTTGCGTTAAAACATCCAATCCCGTTGTGGATTCATCAGATATAACCAATTTGGGGTTACAGGCCAATGCCATAGCAATGGCAACCCTTTGTTTCATTCCTCCGCTGAACTCATGCGGATAGCTCCTCCACCTCTCCCCATCAATACCAACCAATTCGAGAAGAGTCTTCGTGCGCTGAAGTGCTTCCCGTTTGCTTACATTCTCGTGCAGCAAAATGGATTCCATAATTTGATCTCCTATTGTGAAAATAGGATTCAACGCGTTCATTGCACTTTGGGGTATAACCGAAATCTCTTTCCACCTCATGGAAGCAAGTTCCTTTTCAGAAGCCTTTATGAGATCTCTTCCATTTAATAGGACACGTCCCGATACCACTTTTCCAGGATATTCTATTAGCCTTAAAATGGATTGAGCAACTGTTGTTTTTCCACATCCAGACTCACCTATTAAACCGAGCATTTCCCCTTTATTGAGTGAAAAAGAAACATTCTCTACTGCCTTTGCAATGCCTTTATCCGTTTTAAAGTAGGTTGAAAGATTTTCTACTGATAACACGGTGTTCATAAATTAACGCTCCTTTCTCAATCGGGGATTCAGGATCTCTTCAAGTGAGTATCCAGTAAAAGCGAATCCAATGACCAGTGTTGTGATTAGTAATCCGGGAGGAAGAACCCACCAGATCCATGCATCTGTTAAAAACGCGCCTCTGGCCTGAGCATAATATAAAATGGTCCCCCAGCTTTTTGTAAATGGATCCCCAAGCCCCAAGAAGCTTAATGATGCTTCGATTAATATTGAATGGCTTGCCGCTAAAACAAATTGGGAAAGTGCTATGGGAATAACCCCTGGCAGAATGTGACGCCCTAAGATAACTTTAATGTTTGTGCCGATTGACTTTGCAGCCTCCACATATCCTTTAGTTTTTAGAGTTAGAACCTGCGATCTTATTACCCTTGCCGGACTCGCCCATGAAATTAGGCTAATAACCAGGACAATGTTCCAAAAACTAGGGCCAATAAAGGCGGCCAGTAAAATCATTAAAGGAAGAAAAGGTATAACAAGCACTAAGTCTACCAATCTCATTAAGAATGCATCTACTTTGCCGCCGTAGTAACCTGAAATGATTCCGACAAGGCAGCCAAGAAGAATGGAAATAAAAGCAGCAATGATACCAATTAATAAAGAAATCCTCGTGCCATATAGCAGTTCGCTTAAGATATCCTGTCCGACATCATTCGTTCCCAGCAAAAATTGGCTATTAGGCTTCGTAAAAGGAGCTCCAACTCGATCTGTTGGATCAAATGGAGCAAGGATTGGCGCTAAAAGGGCAATCAGCAAAAAAATCACTAAAAGAATTAAGCCAAACATGCCAATATTGTTAGATGTGAGAACTTGCCAATATTTCTTCCATCTTGAATTAACCATTTCGGCTTCCCACCTTTGGATCAAGTAAAGGATAAATTAAATCTGCCAGAAAGTTAGCAATGACTACACTGAATGTAATAATCAGGAATGTCGCTTGGATAAGAGGATAATCTCTGCTTAATACCGATTCAAACATAAGACGGCCTACACCCGGATACGCAAAGACGGTTTCGATCACAGTGGCACCGCCCAAGGTAAATCCTAAGCTAAGCATAAAGACAGTAGCCACAGGAAGTAGTGCATTTCTCATGGCATGTTTATATTTGATTACCTTTTCTTTTACTCCTTTTGCTTTGGCCATCATAATATAATCTTCGCCCAGGACGTTCAGCATTGAATACCGCATAATCATAAAGGTGCTTGTAACAGAAATTAGGATAAGGGTGGCCAATGGGAGAATCAAATGCTTTCCAATATCAATCAACCGATCCATTCCGGTATAGTTTGACCAAGCGCTTTCTGCTCCAAAAACGGGCAACCATCCTAACTGGGCAGAAAAGATAGATACTAATATCATGCCAACCCAAAAAGAAGGCATGGCACTTAAAAACATAAAGACCGTAAGAAGGTTGGCATCCGTTCTGGTTCCCCTGCGCCATGCGGAGATTGCACCAAACATGACACCAATAACGGTTGAGAGTACCAGCCCCAGGCCTGTCAGAAGCATTGTCCATGGGAGTCTCTCCATCAAAAGTTCTGAGATAGGTCGTTTTTGCTGATAGGAATATCCAAAGTCACCAGTGAAAATATTCTTTATATAAGCTCCATACTGCTCCAAGATGGAATCATTTAGGCCATATTTGTCTAATATAGCTTCTTTTTCAGCGCTGGACATAAATCCCACATCTTCTCCTGCTAAAAAAACCAATGGATTTCCAGGCATAAGACGGGGCAATAGAAAATTTAGCGTTAACATTAGGAAAATAACAATGAAATATTGCAAAAGCTTGCCAGCAATAAATTTCCCCAACTCTTTCACCTCCAAATATGTAAATGTCTTTAATAAGATTTCCCGTAAAAGAAATTGCTTTTACGGGAAATTATTTCAATTAAAAATCAAAATCATCATTGCCTGTATCTTTTTTCTTTCTTCTTAATAGAATAAAGCCAATGACAGCCACTAAGAGTATTAATCCAAATACGTATAATGAAGTGTTATTCCCTTCATTCTCTGTACTTGTATTTGCTGTTTTGCTATCTGTTGAAACAGCTGTGTCGCTGCTTGCCTTCCCATTATCAGGCAAATCAGATTTTTCACTCGAAACAAAGGATAGTTTGTTGATAATTCCCTTGCCTACCTGGAAGACATACTGATCATATTTTGCAGGATTAAAAGCACCAACAATCTCTTGGTAATAAAGAGGGATAATAGGAGCATCATTAGCAACAAAGGCTTGCATATCCTTGATTAGACTTAGACGTTCATTTTCATCGTATGTCTGTTTAAGTTTTTCCCCTAATTGGTCAAATTCAGGATTATTGTATCCCCCAATATTGACAGACCCAATAGCTGGATCAGAATGAAATAGATCATTCATTCGATCTGGAAATAGCTGCATGGTATTGGACCAGCTCCAGACACCAAGGTCGTAATCTCTTCCTTTGCTGACATCAAAATCAGGCCACATTAATGAGTCTACTGTAGTTGAATCCATTGCCTTCACAGCATTTTTGATTCCTACTTCATTTAATGCTTCAGATATTAATTCGGCAGTTCTTATTCTAATTGGGTTGCCTGAATAAACCAAAGTGGTTAAGTCAATTTTGTTTCCCTTTTGGTCTTCTCTAAACCCATCACCGTCTTTATCAATAAAACCAGCTTCTTCTAGAATTTGTTTGGCTTTTTCCTTATCAAAAACCGGCTTTACTTCGGAGTTGTAATACGCTGAGGAAGGATGAATAAAACCAGGGCTCCCTACTTCTGCGTATCCAAGCAGCACCGTTTCCACTAAATTTTCTTTATCAATGGCATAATCAATAGCTTGACGAAATGCGGTTTCCGTCATTGGATACTTCTCTGCATTAATTTGAAACAGGCTTGTACTATATCCTGGCCCCCTTACTACTTTCAAAGCAGGGTTGGAACTAAATTGTTCAACAAGTTCAGGAGATATACTTGATGAAATTACATCCAGCTCCCCTGCCCGAAGGGCATTATACATGGCGGTCGTATCTTCAATGATTGGGAATATTAACTCATTGATTGGCGGAGCACCTTTGAAATAATCATCGTTTGATTTCATTTTGTAGTACTGGCCTGATTTGTGTTCTTCCAGAATATAAGGTCCACTTCCAAGTGCATTCGTTTCATCATCAGGAGTACTTACTTCAGACCAGATATGCTGAGGCAGAATTGGCAAATCAGCAAGAGGCTGAATCATAAAGTTAGGGTCAGCTTGTGATAAAGTTAATGTAATGCCAGTTTCACCGCTTACCTCTATTGACTTAATTGTTTTTAAAGGATTTGTAAATCTTGACTTTGGGTATTTAATAAAATAGTCCATTGTGAATTTAACATCATTAGCAGTAAGAGGTTTACCATCATGCCACTTTACGTTATCATGCAGTGTTAGCTCATAGGTTAGCCCATCTTCGCTGACTTTGTAATCCTTTACCAGCCAAGGTTCCGGCTGATTATTTTCATCTAAATTAAAAAGAGTATCGTAAAGTAAATTAACCAGATCTAAGCCTGGATACCCAGTTACATATGTATATGGGTTTAATCCATTCTCATCTTTTGTAATGCCCACTTTCAATGATTGCACTTTCTCTTCCGCTAGAGCAGGATTGAAATTTGATAACAATAACAAAATTATTAATCCAACAATAAAAAATGTTTTCTTCATTTTCACTCCCCCTTTTAATAATCTATTTTTTTATTTGATTAGCTCCTGTAAATGAAAGTTACCTTCTCTCCTGTATGCTTCAGCAAGAGCAAAATGTCCATGAGTTGCCAGGCCATGATAAACATGAACAGCTTTGTCTAGCACTCTATGCATGGCTCTTCCTTTTTCTTGGAGGCTATTTAATTGGGAATATCCAGGAGATAAAATTTCAACAGTTTTGGAATCAAGCATTTCATCAAAATGCATACCACTGAATTCCATTTGGCTTTCAAGCATATCCATGGCCTTTTCTTTTTTCTCCCAAACTTGAGAAATATCAACGACTGTATTTGGGTGATGTGGTGTCATGTAATAGATGGTTGGAATTGGATGTGGGGACAAACCGGGTGTTTCTTCTAAGGCATAGTCTCTGCTTGCAAGTGCGATTGATTCAAGCAAAAGAATCATGGCTGGTCTACGGTCAGGATCTAAATCATGGAAAGAGTGTTCCGGATCTTGAGTAATAATTATGTCCGGCTTCACTTCACGGATTAACTGGATCAACTTAATCTTTGATTCTTTGCTTAAATCTACTGTCCCATACTCAAAATTTAAGAAAGAAATCTTTACCCCCAAAATCTCTGCCGCATTTTTAACTTGAGGCTGGCTCGGTTCCCTGCAAAGCATAATGCTAGCATATGACTCTCCCCCCTTTAAAACATTTTTGGCTAATGCTCCTCCGCATTCAACTACTTCCATTCCATAAACACCGAGAAATAAGATTTTTTGACCTTTTGACATTACATTTCCCCCTTCTCATGTACAGTACCCCACTATCGTATATGGGTATTAAAAACTATAATAAAACTAATTTACTATTTTGTAAATACCGAATGTTTTGAAAAATTATTTTATTTTTTTATTCATAGATTTTTTGGTATGGCCTGTCTGAAGCTTACATATCATGTAGCAAATAAAGAGGAGTTGATAATTTTGGGACTATATCAGTTATTTGTTCTAACAACAATAGCTGCTTCGGGAATCGCAGCCATTATCTTATCCATAAAATTCAGGCACCGATTAACTAAAATGCAAGCAATGGTTATTTCAATGGCAATGGGAATGAATATTGGTTTAACTGCTGGAGTCTTATTTGGATCACTTTATCAAGGTAATTTATATACTTCTACACTGGTTTCAGCAGGAATTGGGGTACTTGCTGGATTGGCAAGCGGAATAGTGTTTGGCATCCTGCCTTCATTAGAAGGATTTATGTCTGGTTTAATGGGAGGGATGATGGGGGCCATGCTTGGGGAAATGGTTTCTCAGGATCAAGCATCCACGCTGCTTAATATTTTACTCACTCTTACAACAAGTTCACTATTGCTATATAATATCCTATCAGCGAAGAATCCTATTAGTGAGAAAAAGTGGTTTCTAAAGCCTATTTTAACTTTCGTCCTTCTCTTTTCTTTTCTTTATTTTGGAAACCAGCTAGATAAAAGCACAGCATTCTCCTACTTTAATACGTCTCAGACAGAGAAGCGTCATGGAGAGCATGAAAATACTAATAACTTAAATGCAAATCAAATCGTCTTAACGGTTTATCCATCAAAATTTTCCTATACCCCTTCAGAAATAACGCTTAAAAAGGGGCAAGAAGCCTCTCTTACATTAAATAATCTAGATAATGCGGATCATGACATTGAAATAAAGGAAATGGCCGTTAAGAAATTGGAAAACAATCAACATGCTAACCATGGAACTGCTCAGGCTGACTTTCACCTGCATGCATCTGGAAAGAGTGAAGCCACTTTGAAATTTACACCTCTTGAGTCCGGGGTATTCGAATTTTATTGTTCTATTCCTGGTCATAAAGAAAATGGCATGATAGGTACTATTACAGTAAACTAAGAATGGTTATCCCTTCATATTGCTATAGGGATAGCTTTTTTTTCAGCTAACCTTACTTTATTTTAAGAGCGGTTAACAAGAGAGCTCGGATCGCGAAAGATTACAACATTCCTATTCGCTCTTCAGAGGATTATATTGATAGAGGATGAGGATAATCAGTGATAAACGACTGCTGGAAATGACCTGTTGCCACAAATATCCCTTTATCCAATTTATTATTAATAATTATTTTAGTTTAACTGGGAGTGAATTCATTTGCTTAATCAAATAAATAATTCCTGACTTCCTTTTGTGAAATAATTATTATGTTCTCCTATTAAAGACACCCCCTGGGGGGAAGTATAAGAACGAGGTGTAGTAAGAGTTAAAGATCATACCTTTTCTCCAGCTCTCTCCAACGTCACTTGCTTTAGCTATTGCAACTCAGCAGTCATTTTCTCCGAGTCCTGGTGTTTTAGTTCAAAGAGTTTACAAAAAAATGCTCATAACAGAAAAACTCTGAGCATTTTTGTGGTTAGTTTCTTGTTAATATTAATTAATTTATCTATCTCTTTTAAGGAATCTAGTTGATTAATGTACTATTATATTTCCCGTTCATTAACCCTTTCATTTTTTACGTTCTATTCTTTTCCGACTTCCTTACCTGCCCCTTCTTCAACAATGGTATCCCATGTTTTGCCTTCATCTTTCGTTGTATATACGTTTAGTTGATCTGTTGCAAACGAGAGTTCTTCATTGTTTTTATGGTTTACAGCTATATATGAGATATTTCCGTCTGCATTTTTGGGCATTGTGTAGTTAGATGACTTTTTATTTTGGATATTGATTCCTATAATTTCTTTGTCGCCTTTATTTGTCCCAACAATTACTCTATCATCACCTGCAAATACTGCCGCACTCACACTGTAGTCTGACAAAATCTGTTCAAACGTTTCCCCGTAGTTCTCAGAAAGATAAAGACCCTTATCCGTTCCGATTGCTACTACTCCTTTCTTTGAAGGATGAGCCGCTATGGCTAAAGGAGAGCCGGAAACCCCCTGCATGTTCATTACATTCCATGTTTCTCCTTGATCATACGTGTAATAAAATCCCTGTTCTTTCATTTTGGAATTAGGTTCAGGTGCAAAAACATAGATCTCTTCCGTTTCATACCCCACGGATAATGCATGGAAATCTACCTCCCCATCCAAATCAACAATTTCCACGGTTTCACCATTATCCTTACTTTTGACAATACCTAACGGGTTTTCCAAGTTGGAACCAGGAGCTGGATGGCCGCTGCTATAAAACCCATTCTTTACAGGTGAATACCCCATATAATCATTTTTCGGAACATCTGGTACGGACCAAGTCCCGTTAGAATATTCCCTTAAGCCATCATGAACTGCAGCAACTAATTTCTGACCGTCACCTGAATAGCTTAGGCCATGTAAGTCAGGAAACTTAATTTTATTTCCTCCGTTATTAGGAATAAGGATAAGAATAATAAAAAACCCCATTACCACAAGAAAGAGCCAGCCTAAGCCAAACTTTTGCTCTTTATTTTGTTTCTTCTTTTTAGCCATTTTTTCCCTCCTGATATTGAAATCTATTATTGATTTGCATTCATTACTAATATTCCTATAAATGTGTGCATTTTTTATGAAGTACTTGTGGTTTATTTAGATATAACCTGATCCTAGTAATACACTTTGACAGCAGTAAGAGGACAGAATAAAATTTATTGCTTAACTCAGTTATGCAGAAAATATGCAGTAACGGCCATTTTAAACCTTACATATAAATAAAATGGTTTAATAAAGGGAGGTATGGAAGTATGTATCCAGACAATCAACCGACGCAATATAAAGGAAATATTGGGGGACTTATGAAAGAAGGCGGTTCACTTTTGCACACAATCCAGCATTGTGAAGCAACATGTGAACATATGGTCACCCACTTGATTTGTCATCATCATGGTGAAAGAAGAAATTTTCAAATACAGCTTTTAAGAGACTGTGCCGACATATGTACCCTTATGGCCAAGTATCTTGCACGGAACAGTTGTAACGCAAAATTACTGGCAAGTGTATGTGCTTATATTTGTGAACTTTGCGGCAATGAGTGCGCAAAATTCCCTGATCTTATGTCACAGCATTGTGCTAGAGTTTGCCTGCATTGTGCACATGCTTGCAGAGCATATGCAGCATGATACAAAAAATTCCAATTATAACTTTGTAAAAGGTTCTCCCTATTAAAAATATAATCATTAAGTTTTTTAAGATTCTTAGAAACTTCTTATCTAAGTACTCGCAGTTAAGAGAAGATTATTAACCTCGAATACTTTCCATAAAATCAATTCAAACATGTGGGTGGGCTAACCTTAGCATAAGACAACCAAAGCGAAGCATAATGGTCATGTTTCGCTCTGGTTTAATCGTTATGTCACTTCCCCTAATAAGAATAGCTTCTTGCTGTGTTAGCTTTGAGCTCAGTAAACAAAATACCGTGAAGCAGGGTCTATTTGTATAACTTGATTATCTGAAAACAGGGTATAACCTACCTTCCTACAATAGTAGAAATTCCGCTAGGCGCCACCTGATGGGGTTTTTTTAGCCTTTCAAAGGCTGCAAATCTCCATCCGCTAAGTACTCACTTTCAAAAGAATATTTCTTTTCTGCATACACTTGGTGCCATACCATGAACATAAGAACAGTCCAGATTTTACGGCTGTTATCTGCTTTATCCTGACAATGATCATCAAGAAGCCTTAGCACATATTCTTTGTTGATCAAATGGTCTGTGCTGCTTTCACGAATAATATTTTTTGCCCAATCGTTCATTTCATCTTTCAGCCAATGGCGGATTGGAACCGGGAAGCCAAGCTTTTTGCGATTTAACACATGATCAGGCACAACACCTTCTGCCGCTTTGCGAAGAATGTACTTCGTTGTGCCATTTGCCGTTTTCAGGCTGGTCGGTATGTTGGAAGCCACCTCAAACACTTCTTTATCTAGAAAAGGAACACGAAGTTCAAGTGAATGGGCCATCGTCATTTTGTCAGCTTTTAATAAAATATCTCCGCGCATCCATGTGTGA
>JAGGRA010000006.1 GCA_018613035.1 Pseudomonas sp. ISL-84
TTGGTGTTACTCGGCAATTCTTCTTCATTCATTATCTAGTTTTGAGGGAACGAAAAATATTAAATTTCCTCTTGAAAAATCTTAAAAAGACGGTATAATAAAACGTGTCTTTGAAGAATAGTCTGGTGGCGATAGCGAGAAGGTCACACCCGTTCCCATACCGAACACGGAAGTTAAGCTTCTCAGCGCCGATGGTAGTTGGGGGCTGTCCCCCTGTGAGAGTAGGACGCTGCCGGGCTTTGGTTTTCTAAATGCTATATATGGACATTTTTAAAATCACATAAATAACACTATCGCGGGGTGGAGCAACGAGCGTTGCTTCAAGAATATTCTGCGAGTTGTACCGATCGAGACGCATCTTTGTTTAGCTTCCTGAGATCGGGACAGTCCTTATGCTATATGTGAGCATAGAAAAATCACATAAATAATACTATCGCGGGGTGGAGCAGTCCGGTAGCTCGTCGGGCTCATAACCCGAAGGTCGCAGGTTCAAATCCTGCCCCCGCAATCCGGTCCGGTAGTTCAGTTGGTTAGAATGCCTGCCTGTCACGCAGGAGGTCGCGGGTTCGAGTCCCGTCCGGACCGCCATTTTTATAGATTTAATTCAAAGAACGAAACAAGGTTTCGTCTTTTTTTATGTCTTTTTTAGTCTTCCTTCTAGTGAACCAACTAATGAAAGAGGGCATGCTTTGCCCATTGATTTAAAATGATGTACACTACATATAGATTATTCTCCTTAGGATTTATCCTAAGGTTTTTTTGTTCATACGCAGATTAAACCACTAAAGGTGATGAAATAATATGAATCAGATTGAGTTTATCTCGAACCAGCCAGAGGATACCATGGGATTTTCAAAAAGACTTGGCAGCCTGCTCCGGCCGGGGGATGTTCTTGCTCTGGAAGGTGATTTAGGTGCAGGTAAAACGACATTTACAAAGGGACTGGCACAGGGCCTGGGTGTAATCAGGAATGTGAATAGCCCAACTTTTACAATTATCAAGGAATACCAGGGAAGATTGCCTCTTTATCATATGGATGTATACAGAGTGGAAGATTCCTTTGAAGATCTGGGTTTTGATGAATATTTTGAAGGCAATGGGGTCACAGTTGTAGAATGGGCTCATTTAATTAAAGACCAGCTTCCTGATGAATTGTTGACGGTTTCTTTATATTTGGGAGACAAAGGATCAAGAAGGCTAATTTTGGAACCAAAAGGAAAGAGATATGAGGAATTGTGTAAGGAGATTATGTCATGAAGGTTCTATCCATCGATACATCTAATTACCCTCTAGGAGTGGCCCTCCTCGAGGGTGATATGGTAATAGGCGAGCATATTACAAATGTGAAGAAGAATCACTCTGTCCGGGTTATGCCGGCTATTGATATGTTAATGAAAGAATGTGATGTCAAACCAGCTGATTTAGATAAGATCGTGGTTGCGAAAGGGCCTGGTTCTTATACTGGTGTTCGAATTGGTGTGACTATAGCAAAAACACTTGCATGGACATTAAATATACCGCTGGTAGGAGTATCAAGCTTGGAAATTTTTGCTGCTTCTGCAGGAAGGTATTTTGATGGGGTAGTATCCCCTTTATTCGATGCCAGGAGAGGACAGATTTATACTGGTCTGTATCAATATACGGAAGGTCAGTTAGTTTCTCTTGTAAAGGACCAGCTGCTTCTTTCTAAAGATTGGGCTGAACAGCTTTCTAAGCAACATGAGAAGGTACTTTTCATAGGAAACGATTTGCCGCTGCATCGTAATGTTTTAGAGGAAACACTCAAAGATCAAGCTATATATGCAGCACCAACCGAACACAACCCACGGCCTGCGGAACTTGCTTTATTAGGCAGAGACCGAGAGGGTGAGGAAGTTCATTCTTTTGTTCCGAATTATATTCGTCTTGCGGAAGCTGAGGCCAATTGGATAGAAGCGAACAAAGAAAAAAAGCTATAGTGGTGAGGAAGCGAAAGCATGAATAAGTCCTTAACTTTCCGTTTTATGAATGAGCAGGATATTGATGATGTTTTGGAAATTGAACATAAATCGTTTGCTACTCCCTGGAGCAGGGAAGCTTTTTATAACGAATTAACACAGAATCAGTTTGCCGTATACGTAGTTATAGAAGAAGATGATAAAGTGATAGGCTATTGCGGAGTATGGATAGTTGTGGACGAAGCTCATATCACCAATGTTGCACTGCTGCCCGAATATAGGGGGAGGAAACTTGGTGAAGCACTAATGCGCAAGATAATTGAGGTTGCCGTTGAAATGGGTGCAAAAACGATGACCCTTGAAGTCAGAGTGTCCAATTTCACCGCACAGTCCTTATACCGCAAACTCGGCTTCCAGGATGGAGCAATTAGAAAGAACTATTATACTGATAATCAAGAGGATGCTTTAGTAATGTGGGTGAATTTATGAATAAAAAAGATCAATGGATCATGGGAATTGAGACGAGTTGTGACGAAACAGCAGTTGCCATCATAAAGAATGGCCGGGAGGTTGCGGCTAATGTTGTTGCATCCCAAATAGAAAGCCATAAACGGTTCGGCGGAGTAGTCCCGGAAATTGCTTCCCGGCACCATGTCGAACAAATAACTATAGTACTGGAAGAAGCATTAAACCACGCAGGAATTACTTATTCGGATCTATCTGCAATTGCTGTAACTGAAGGGCCTGGCCTTGTTGGGGCACTCCTTATCGGTGTAAATGCAGCAAAGGCCATTGCTTTTGCCCATGGGATCCCGCTTGTTGGCGTGCATCATATTGCAGGGCATATTTATGCTAACCGCTTAGTTGCTGAAATGAAGTTTCCTTTGCTTTCACTTGTTGTATCAGGAGGCCATACAGAGCTTGTGTATATGAAGGAACATGGCCATTTTGAGGTGATTGGCGAAACAAGGGATGATGCTGCAGGGGAGGCTTATGATAAGGTAGCAAGAACGTTAAGCCTGCCATATCCGGGAGGACCGCATATAGACAAGCTTGCACATGAGGGGAAGCCTACGATCAATTTGCCAAGGGCCTGGCTGGAAGAAGGGTCATATGACTTTAGCTTCAGCGGCTTAAAATCTGCAGTTATTAACACTGTCCACAATGCAGAACAGCGTGGGGAAGAAATTGTCCCTGAGAATCTTGCGGCAAGTTTTCAGGAAAGTGTAATAGATGTACTTGTAACGAAAACGCAAAGAGCTGTGGAGGAATATAAAGTTAAGCAGCTTCTGCTGGCAGGCGGTGTTGCAGCGAACAAAGGACTGCGTGCAGAATTGGAGGACAAGTTTGCCTGTAATCCGGATATAGAGCTCATTATCCCGCCGCTATCTTTATGCACAGATAATGCAGCCATGATTGCAGCAGCAGGCAGTATTTTATTTGAAAAGGGCATTCATTCCGGCTTAGATTTGAATGCAAATCCAGGGTTAGATATCGCTATCCACAACAATAAATAATATAGGTAAAAGTCCCCGGTAGCCCGGGGGCTTTTTTTGTGGATAAAATGCTCATTTTCTGAATTTTATGTGGATAATGGGGATAAATTACCGTGTTTCTGTGGATAATGTGGAAAACTCTGTGGAGACCGTATATAATCGACTTTTGTTTGTGGTTATCTTTGTGGATAATAAAAAAGACTGGTAGTGACTATCCTACCAGTCTAAAAGTTATGAATTTTCCTTCATTATTCATCTGCTAAAACTGTCCATTCATCCAATAGTTCTTCCAGTTTTGCTTTTAATTCATCCTTATCTTTTGTTATTTCCAATACTTTTTCGTGGTCTTGATAAACTTCCGGATCGCAGAGAAGCTGATCATAATCTTCGATTTTCTTTTCCAGCGCTTCTATCTGCTCTTCGATTTCATCCATTCTTCTTTTTCTTTGTCTTTCAAGCTTTTTTGCTTCCTTATCTAGCTGATAATTATTTTTTTCCTGTCTTGAAGGCTGTGCAGAATGATCATTGTTATTTTGATCAAATGCCTGCAGTTCTTCTTGCTCCTGCTTCTTTTCAACATAATAGTCGTAATCCCCAAGATATTCAGTTGCACCGCTGCTGGAAAGCTCTATCACCTTTGTGGTTATTCTGTTGATAAAATAACGGTCATGGGAAACGAAAAGTATAGTCCCCGGATAGTCAATTAAAGCATTTTCCAAGATTTCTTTGCTATCCAGATCAAGATGGTTTGTCGGCTCATCCAATATTAAGAAATTAGCTTTCTGCATCATCAGCTTTGCCAGAGCCAGGCGGGCTTTTTCGCCGCCGCTAAGAGTTGAGACAGTTTTAAGGACGTCATCACCGGAAAAAAGAAAATTGCCTAAGATCGTGCGAATTTCTTTTTCAGGCTTAAGCGGATATTCATCCCACAATTCGTTTAGGACTCGCTTATTACTGGTAAGCTCAGCCTGTTCCTGGTCATAGTATCCGATTGTTACATTGGATCCGTATTGTATATCCCCGGAAAGAGCCGATATCTTTTTCACAATCGTTTTCAGTAAAGTAGATTTGCCGATTCCATTTGGCCCTACAAGGGCAATGCTGTCTCCTCTGGCAAGTCGGAAGGAAATATTTTCAGAAACTTTATCTTCATATCCGACAGCCAGTGATTTTATATTTAAAACTTCATTGCCAGATTGCCTTTCAATATCAAAGCCAAACGATGCGGATTTCTCGTCTCCCAGCGGCCTGTCCATCACTTCCATTTTGGCAAGCTGTTTTCTCCGGCTTTGGGCTCGTTTGGTTGTTGAAGCCCGTGCAAGGTTGCGCTGGATAAAATCCTGAAGCTTTGAAATCTCTTCCTGCTGTTTTTCAAATTGCTTCATTTCCCGTTCAAAGTTTTCTGCTTTTTGGTCCAAATAGGAACTATAGTTTCCAGGATATTTACGGATTTGGTGCCTTGAAATTTCGTATACCTGGGAAACAACCTTATCGAGGAAATAACGGTCATGGGAAACAATTAGAATGGCACCGTCATAGCTCTGCAAGTATTGCTCCAGCCATGATAATGTTTCAATGTCCAGGTGGTTTGTCGGCTCGTCCAATATGAGAATATCGGGCTTTGTCAGCAAAAGTTTTCCAAGGGCAAGCCTTGTTCTTTGGCCGCCGCTTAAGGTTGAAATTTTCGTATTGTAGCCGAAAGAATTAAAGTTCAGCCCATGAAGAATGGAACGGATATCCGCTTCATACTGATAGCCGCCATTCTCTTTGAACTCTACCTGAAGTTTGTCATATTCCTTTAAGATTCGATCGTATGCATCAGAATTATTCATGGCTTCAGGGTCTGACATTTGTTCTTCAAGACGACGCAGCTGTTTTTCCTGTTTTTGCAAATGCTCAAACACTGTCAGCATCTCATCCCAAATGGAAAGGTCGGACTCAAGGCCCGTATTTTGAGCCAGGTATCCTATCGTTACTTCCTTAGGTTTTATAATGTCCCCGGAATCATACGCCATATGGCCGGCTATAATTTTTAAAAGGGTAGATTTCCCTGCTCCATTACGTCCTACAAGGGCAATTCGGTCCCTGGTTTGTACTTCAAGCTTTATATTCGTTAAAATAGGATCAGCAGCAAAGTTTTTCGATAGCTGATTTACTTGTAAAAGTATCATTTTTTTCACCTCTATAGTATAGAGTAAGTGTAACTTATTCATATATGTTCGGCAATAAAGGAGGCAGGCCTTTTATCCTGCAGGTGCTGAATGGAAATATTTTATACGAAAATAGTAAAGAAATATGTGAAGAAGCATACAAAGCCCGTACAAAGATGGGGAAAAATAGTGTATGATTTTGGAGAGAGGTGTTTTTTTATGGCGGATTTTACCCATTTTAATCAAGAAGGCAGAGCAAAAATGGTGGATGTCAGCGATAAGCCTGAAACAGCGCGGACAGCCATTGCCCAATCGAGTATAACTGTTAATAAGGAAATATATGAAAAGATTACATCTAATACCATGAAAAAAGGGGACGTGCTTTCGGTTGCACAGGTTGCCGGCATCATGGCAAGCAAGAAAACATGGGATATTATTCCAATGTGCCATCCGCTGCCGCTAACTGGCGTAGATATTTCTTTTTCATGGAAAACTGGGCAGGAAGAATATATTCTGTTCATCACTGCTTCTGTAAAGACGAAAGGAAATACAGGTGTGGAAATGGAAGCGTTAACAGCAGCTTCTGTTTGTGCTCTAACTGTTTATGACATGTGTAAAGCAGTAGACAAAGGAATGGTAATCGGACCAACCTTTTTGGTGGAAAAAACAGGCGGGAAAAACGGAGATTTTAAAAGAGACTAATACATCATAGGGACGGAGATGGACGAATGGCCAATGAACCAATGAAAATACCTCAAGCCACAGCTAAACGGCTTCCTTTATATTATCGTTTTCTCAAAAACCTCCACTCCTCGGGGAAACAAAGGGTTTCTTCAGCGGAACTAAGTGAAGCGGTTAAGGTGGATTCGGCAACAATTCGCCGGGACTTTTCTTATTTTGGTGCGTTAGGGAAAAAAGGTTACGGCTATAATGTAAATTATCTGCTATCCTTTTTTCGTAAAACCCTTGATCAGGATGAACTGACTAAAGTAGCATTGGTTGGAGTAGGTAATTTAGGGACGGCCTTTTTAAATTATAATTTTCTTAAGAATAATAATACCAAGATAGAAGTTGCTTTTGATGTGGACGAGAACAAGGTAGGAACGAAGATAGGGGATGTGCCTGTCTACCATATGGATGATCTGGTAAAGGTCATTGAAGAAAATGATATTCAGGTAGCCATCCTAACAGTACCGGCACCGCCTGCACAGGCGATTACAGATCGGATGGTTAAAGCCAAGATTAAAGGCATCCTGAATTTTACGCCAGCGAGACTGACTGTGCCTTCATCCATTCGGATTCACCATATTGACCTGGCTGTTGAATTGCAGTCACTGGTTTATTTCTTAAAAAATTATCCTGCAGAAACGTAATCCATCCTGCATTCCAATAGATAACAGTTGAAGATTGTAATGGATTCGCTATTATAGGTAAGGGGAGGTGTGCGGCAATGATGAATCTTGGACCTGGTAGCCTCATACTCATTATCTTGATTGCATTAGTGATATTTGGACCAAAAAAACTTCCGGAATTGGGAAGAGCAGCAGGGAATACATTACGTGAATTTAAAAACGCAGCAAAAGGCTTAGCGGACGATGACGATAAAAAAGATGCTAAGTAAGTTAGGATGAATAGATATGAGTCATAATGATATGACGATTTATGAACATATAGGCGAATTAAGAAAAAGGATAGTCATTTCCGTTATCTTTTTCTTTATCGCCGTGATATTTAGCTTTTTCCTGGCTGAACCGCTGATTGTTTATTTGCAAAAAGCGGATGAAGCGAAGGAATTGACGATGAATGCTTTCCGGTTAACAGACCCGGTTAAAGTTTATATGCAATTTGCTTTTCTGATCGCTTTTATTATTACATCACCCGTGATTTTATATCAGCTATGGGCCTTTATTAGCCCAGGATTATCTGACAAAGAGCGGAAAGTTACACTTAGCTATATACCCGTTTCTGTCATTTTGTTTGTCGGCGGAATCGCATTCGCTTATTTTATTTTATTTCCATTTGTAGTTGAGTTCATGACTTCCATTGCCAACCGGCTTGCCATCAATCAGGTAATCGGGATAAATGAATATTTTCAATTCCTTTTCCAGCTGACCATTCCATTTGGGGTGCTGTTCCAGCTTCCGGTTGTGGTCATGTTTTTAACAAGGCTGGGAATTGTCACACCAGCATATTTGGTGAAGATACGGAAATATGCTTACTTTGTATTAGTGGTCATAGCGGCTTTTATTACACCGCCGGATCTTTTATCCCATATGATGGTGACGATTCCGCTGCTGCTTTTATATGAAGTCAGTATTTTTATCTCTCGCATTTCCTATAAAAAAGTATTGGAAGCAGAGAAGCTTCAGGAAATTGAAAGTGAGCAATCATAAAAAATGAGCCTTATTGCGGGCTCATTTTTTGTTTTTTTTATTTTTCATTTTAAAATGGAAACCAACCATTCTCAGGCCGGTGCCAAGATCGAATGTGGCAATAATGATCAGAAAATAAGTAAAGAAACTCCATGCTTCTTCACGCTGTATATTCTGAATGGCTATAAAGGTAAAAAGGCATCCCAGCAGGATGTATACGATGCCTGAAAACAAAGGTGTGCTTCTCATCAAAATCCTCCAATAAAGTGAAAGCGAAACGATTTACTTCGCTGAGTGTTAGACTGCAATACAGCTGATAAAGCTTTGTACATTTTCCATTTCCTTCATCCACTTTTCCAAGTTTTCCTGATTAAGCTGAATGACTGCCACAAGAGTATTCATGGCAACGTGGGCAAAAATCGGTACAATTATCCGTTTTGTTTTTACATATAGGAAAGCAAAGGTAAAGCCCATGGCCGAATACAAAAGAATATGTTCAGGTTCAAAATGGGCGAGAGCAAAAATCACAGAACTGATTAGGGCAGATAGGAAGAAGTTAAATCGTTTATGGAGAGAACCGAAAATAATCTTCCTAAATACGATCTCTTCCAGGATGGGCCCCACTACTGAACTAATCAAGATTACGACAGGGGAGGCTTCTATGATCCGTATGATTTGCTGTGTATTTTCAGATCCCATTTCCACGCCAATCATGTTCTCAATGCTTGCAGCTGTAGCTTGAGCGATTAAAGCTAAAAATATGCCGCCAATTGCCCAGCCGACTGCGCTTGCTGCGGAAGAAGCATCTCTTTGTGCCAATCCCATTTTCATCTCTTTTCTCAATAAAAGAAGCGTAATGATCAATGTAATAGTGAAACTGATGACAAGCCAGTAGGCTACCGCCAGAATTTGCATGTTTTCGGGCTTCTGTCCGAGGAGATCTGCAAGTAAGAGGACCAGCGGAACGCCGAATAGACTTGAAAGCTGCATAGCAATATAGGCTATTAAAATAATCCAATATTCCTTCTTCAAAATGTTTACCCCTTAAAATTGATGGTTTTAAAACATGTACTAAAGCCATTTTACTCATAAAAAGGAGCCCGTTTCAAATTTCAGCGCTGCAGCAAAGGATTTTTTAGCTTACTGACTAAAAAGAAATCAAATGAAGCATACTTATGAGGTTGTTTGTGTCGAATTTTAGCGTCTTTTGGACGGTGCAAATTTTTTTAAAAAATTTAAGCTTCACCCTTGCAAATGGAAATGAGATTCATTAATATAATAATTGTGTTAGCACTCGATTAGGGAGAGTGCTAATAAATAAAAATATTTACATATTATTTGAGGAGGTTGTTTCACTTGTTAAAGCCACTAGGTGATCGAATTATTATCGAGCTTGTTGAAACTGAAGAAAAAACTGCAAGCGGCATCGTACTGCCGGACACTGCTAAAGAGAAACCTCAAGAAGGTAAGGTTGTAGCTGTGGGAACTGGCCGCGTTCTTGAAAATGGTGAGCGCGTTGCTCTTGAAGTTGCTGACGGCGACCGTATTATCTTCTCAAAATATGCTGGTACTGAAGTGAAGTACGAAGGCAAAGAATACTTAATTTTACGTGAAAACGATATTCTTGCTGTAATTGGCTAATAGCCGAAGTACGGTAGATTTTAAAACAGAAAAAGAGCTAAAAAAATTGAGGAGGTTTTATATAAATGGCTAAAGAGATTAAATTTAGTGAAGAAGCCCGCCGTGCGATGCTTCGCGGTGTAGATTCCCTTGCAAATGCAGTAAAAGTTACTCTTGGACCTAAAGGACGCAACGTGGTTCTCGAAAAAAAATTCGGTTCTCCATTAATCACTAATGATGGGGTTACAATCGCGAAAGAAATCGAATTAGAAGATGCTTTCGAAAATATGGGTGCGAAGCTTGTTGCTGAAGTTGCAAGCAAAACAAACGATGTTGCTGGTGACGGTACAACAACTGCAACAGTTCTTGCACAGGCTATGATCCGTGAAGGACTTAAGAACGTTACTGCAGGCGCTAACCCAATGGGTATCCGCAAAGGTATTGAAAAAGCGGTTGTTACCGCTGTTGAAGAGCTAAAAGCTATTTCAAAGCCAATTGAAAACAAGGAATCAATTGCTCAGGTTGCAGCAATTTCTGCTGCCGACAATGAAGTTGGCCAATTGATTGCTGAAGCTATGGAGCGCGTTGGCAACGACGGTGTTATCACAATTGAAGAATCTAAAGGATTCACTACTGAGCTTGATGTGGTAGAAGGTATGCAGTTTGACCGCGGATATGCTTCTCCATACATGGTAACAGATTCTGATAAGATGGAAGCGGTTCTTGAAAACCCTTATATCTTAATCACTGACAAGAAGATTACTAGCATCCAGGAAATCCTTCCTGTCCTTGAGCAGGTTGTACAGCAAGGCAAGCCATTATTGCTTGTAGCTGAGGATGTTGAAGGTGAAGCACTTGCTACATTGGTAGTTAACAAGCTTCGCGGAACTTTCAATGCAGTTGCTGTTAAAGCTCCTGGCTTTGGTGACCGCCGTAAGGCTATGTTAGAAGACATCGCGATTCTAACTGGCGGTGAAGTAATTACAGAAGAGCTTGGCCGCGACCTTAAGTCTGCTACAATCGACTCTTTAGGACGCGCTACTAAAGTAGTTGTTACAAAAGAAAACACTACAATCGTTGAAGGTGCTGGAGACAGCGCGCAAATCGGCGGACGTGTTAACCAGATCCGTACTCAAATGGAAGAAACAACTTCTGAATTTGACCGCGAAAAATTACAAGAGCGCCTAGCTAAGCTTGCTGGCGGTGTTGCAGTTGTTAAGGTTGGTGCTGCAACTGAAACTGAATTGAAAGAGCGCAAGCTTCGCATCGAAGACGCCCTTAACTCTACACGTGCAGCTGTAGAAGAAGGTATCGTTTCCGGTGGTGGTGTTGCCCTTCTAAACGTTTACAATAAAGTAGCTGCCATTGAAGCTGAAGGCGATGAAGCTACTGGTGTTAACATCGTATTGCGTGCAATGGAAGAGCCTGTACGTACAATCGCTCACAATGCAGGCCTTGAAGGTTCAATCATTGTTGATCGCTTAAAGCGCGAAGAAGTCGGAACAGGCTTCAACGCTGCAACTGGCGAGTGGGTAAACATGATCGAAGCCGGTATCGTTGACCCAACTAAAGTAACTCGTTCAGCTCTTCAAAACGCTGGATCTGTTGCGGCTATGTTCTTAACAACAGAAGCTGTTGTTGCTGACAAGCCAGAAGAAAACCCAGCTCCTGCAATGCCTGATATGGGTGGCATGGGCGGAATGGGCGGCATGATGTAATAACGCCCCTCCAAAAACCACTCCTCATTACGAGGAGTGGTTTTTTTCTATGTGCGCCCGGCATGGGTG
>JAGGRA010000069.1 GCA_018613035.1 Pseudomonas sp. ISL-84
ACAATTATATGGACTTTATCAAGTGTTTTTAATATCCCACCAAAAACCTACTAATTTTCCTCTCAGATCTCCCCCAATCGCACCTTTATGTACAACTTTTGAAATTTATGAACCAATTTCATTAATTTCTGCATCAATTTTCACTTTTATGAATCAAATTCCCAAATATATGCACCACTTTTAAAATATATGCACCACTCCCCGTTCCAACAAGGTTCAAAGAACCAGTAAATTGCGCTCAACTCAAACCTTCCAATTAATTCCTCAACATAACATGTAACTTTAAATTTTACCCAATTAACCCATTAAAAGGTAACATTATGACTATTATTGTAAATAACCTAATCCGTTCCGATTATTTATTCTGAATATTCGTTTAATTAGACATTTTCTCGTTATCTTCCTGAAATGTCCGTAATTTATTTATAACTTCCCTGTTCTTTTTCTCAGAATCTTCTGTGTTAGCATAGAAACCGTAAAACAAGCTATTAGGAGGTTATTCGATGAAAAAGTATTTGTATTATATGCTAGCGGCAATAACCATCTGGAGTGCAGCAGGTGCCAGTGTACAAGCAGAAGAAGTAGTTGTTAATAAGGGAGATACTCTTTGGTCTATAACGCAAAAACATGAAGTTTCAGTTCAAGATATTAAAAATTGGAATGGCTTATCAACAGATTTAATACACCCAAATGATAAACTTGAAGTTTCGCCTGAAGAATTTTACATAGTGAAATCTGGTGATACCCTTTGGAATATCGCCCACACATACGGTGTTAATGTTAAAAGTCTTAAAGCATGGAATCAATTAAACTCAGACCTTATTAAACCAGGCTTAGAGCTGATTATCTATAAAAATGGAGCAGGCCAGACTAAAGCAGCAGCTCCAGCCAAAACAGTTGTAAAATCGGCCAGCACGGCAAAGCCTGCCGCTGAAAAATCAAAAACACTTACTGTTACAGCAACAGCCTATACAGCAAGCTGTGAAGGATGTATCGGCATAACGAAGACAGGTGTAAATTTACTAGAGAACCCGGATGCAAAAGTCATTGCAGTTGATCCAAAGGTTATTCCGCTAGGATCAAAAGTGTATGTAGAAGGCTACGGATATGCGACTGCCGAGGATATTGGCGGAGGAATTAAAGGAAATGAAATTGACGTGTTCATCCCAACGACAGAAGCAGCTATGCAGTGGGGAAGAAAAGATGTTAAGATCACGATCCTAAACTAAATAGCAGTAAAACAAAGAGGCCTCTCTCAAGCGAGGGCCTCTTCGTTAAGTTCATACCAGATCTATTTCCTGTTAAAATTTCCACTAAGACGTTACAAAACTCTTTTCTGACACCTTGCTAAATGCTTTTAAAAGGTTATGAATACATTTAATCCGAATGGTTTCGTCGAACATAAAAACATTCAGGATTTCTTTTTCCAGCATGATAAATATCTTCTTTGTTGCATCTTCCTTCATTGAATTGCTCATATCCATATTAGAAAAATAGTAAGTTAATTCTTTTTCATAGTATTCCACAGTTCCAAACAAAACAGTCGACAAGGATTTCACCCCCTGGTTTCTTATCACCTTGTCTTTGTAAACCACATGTTGATACTATATGACGCAATTCAAGGAGTTTCAACAAAATCTGACATTTTTAATAGAATAGTTAAATTAGTTAAAAAGCCAGTTTCTTTTTAATATAAATGAAACATGCCTGTTTCCTTTGAAATTGTTTTTCGTGATACAGTTAAATCAAGAGCTTATATTAGGAGAATACATATGACTAAAAACAACTGCCCAGTTATTCAAAAAATTGAAGATCTTGTTAAGAAAAGTAATGAGTTAAAGAGGGAGCTCGACCTGACTCCATTTGAAGATAAAAAGAAATTTATGAGCTTGCTAAAAAAACTAATGAGCGTTCATAAAAACCTCGATCAGTTAACTTTATATGATCAAACGAAGTAAATAACCATCTCCATAAACAAAAGGACAGGCGGGAGCCTGTCCTTTCTTAATGAACCTTGATATATCCCTGATTTTTCCCCTATCTGGTTATCAACCACCCAACCACCAACATATCAACCAGCACTTTTCACTCACCCATATATCCGTCAGATCGTAAAGAAAAGCCGCCCTGCACTGCCGGGCGGCTTCTTCAAATAGGATTAAAACCGTTTTCTGCGATTTCGTAAAAAGGCAGGCGTATCAAGTGACTCTTCAGAACGATCTGGCTGCTGTTCATAACCCCGAACGGGCTCTTGACGTTCTCTCACTGGACGGTGGTTGGATTGTTCCTCTGAATATTGATATGTATGCACCAATTCTTTCTCCGCTGATGGTTTTGAGATTGGCTTCGCTGGTGTATCATCTTGATTATTAAAACCGGTCGCTATTACTGTTACAATGATTTCTTCTTTTAAGTAATCGTTAATGACCGAACCAAAGATCATGTTTACTTCCTCATCTGATGCAGAAGCAACGATATCAGCAGCCTCTTGTACTTCATATAGGCTTATATTGGCTCCACCCGTAATGTTCATAATAACACCTCGGGCGCCATTGATGGACGTCTCAAGCAGCGGGCTGGAGATTGCCTTCCTGGCCGCTTCAGCTGCACGGTCTTCACCAGTGGCGATTCCTATTCCCATTAAAGCAGTTCCTTTATGGGACATAACCGTTTTAACATCAGCAAAATCAAGATTAATCAAACCAGGGACTGCAATTAAATCGGATATCCCTTGAACACCCTGACGCAGGACATTATCAGCTTCCATGAACGCTTCAAGCATAGGTGTTTTCTTATCGATAATTTCTAATAAACGGTCATTCGGAATAATAATTAATGTGTCCACCGCTTTTTTCATGGCTTCGATCCCAGCATCTGCATTTTGAGCACGCTTGCGTCCTTCAAACTTGAACGGACGGGTGACAACGCCAATCGTTAACGCACCAACTTCGCGTGCGATCCGCGCGATTGCCGGGGCTGCCCCAGTACCCGTACCGCCGCCCATTCCAGCTGTCACGAATACCATATCAGCACCTTTTAAAACTTCACGAAGCTGGCTTTCGCTTTCCTCAGCCGCTTTTCTTCCTACTTCAGGATTTGCCCCTGCTCCAAGGCCCCTTGTTAAGGATGCCCCGATTTGCATGGTCACTTCTGCCTTTGATTGATTAAGAGCTTGTCCGTCTGTATTTACAGCGATAAACTCTACTCCCTCAACCCCATGTTCAATCATCCGGTTAACTGCGTTATTTCCCCCGCCGCCGACTCCGATGACTTTTATCGTAGCGTATTGGTCTATATTTGTATCAAACTCTAGCATTGCGGCTCCTCCTTTTCCTTAATTAAAATACATTACTTTTAAGGATCTGTTAAACTTGCCTGTTGATTTCCTGTCCAGCCATTCGCTATCCTCGAGCGGGCCGTGTGCTTCCTTGGCGCATTTTCCCAAAGGACCTTTAATAAGCTTCTCGAATAAACACCGAATAAGGAAAAATGTGAATGAATTTTTGAGGTTGTCGTGCCGTCCACTCCAATCAACGTGCTAAATCAACCTATCCCCATTTTAAAAAAGAGAGTAATCTTAATAGGATTCCTCTCTTCTATTGTAAAGGCGTATATAAAAGAATTCGAATGTTTTGTGTACTTTTTGGGCAGTTTTTTACAGAAATACCCCTGGTAATTGTTGCCAAAAAATGAAACAGCACCCCCCAGCTAAAGCCAGGAGGTGCTGTTTATGTTTATTAGAACTTTCTTTCCGAAACTTCGATACGATTGATCGCACGGCGAAGAGCTAGCTCTGCACGACGGAAGTCGATGTTTTCACGCTTTTGCTCGTTCAAGCGCTCTTCTGCACGCTGTTTAGCACGTACAGCACGTTCTACATCAATTTCATCTGCTTGTTCAGCAGATTGCGCCAAGATCGTTACTTGCTCCGGACGAACTTCCAAAAATCCGCCGCTTACTGCAACGAAATCTGTTTTTCCGCCGTTTTTTAAACGAACGGCTCCAATTTGTAACGGTGCAACCATTGGAATGTGGCCAGGTAGAATTCCTAGCTCACCGCTTTGAGCTTTCGTACTTACCATTTCCACATCTGATTCATACACCGGGCCATCGGGAGTAACAACACTGACTTTAATCGTCTTCATTTTTTACCCTCCTGGTCCAGAATTAGACCTCTACGCCCATTTTCTTTGCACTCTCGATAACTTCTTCGATACGGCCGACAAGTCGGAATGCATCTTCCGGAAGGTGATCATACTTACCTTCAAGAATTTCTTTAAAGCCTTTAACTGTTTCTTTAACCGGTACGTATGAACCTGGCTGGCCAGTAAACTGTTCAGCAACGTGGAAGTTTTGTGATAAGAAGAATTGGATACGGCGCGCACGTGATACAATTAGCTTATCTTCATCAGAAAGCTCGTCCATACCAAGGATCGCGATGATATCCTGTAATTCCCTGTAACGCTGTAATGTTTGCTGTACTTGACGCGCAACTGCATAGTGCTCTTCTCCAACGATGTCCGGTGACAATGCACGGGAAGTAGAAGCAAGAGGATCCACCGCTGGGTAGATACCCATTTCAGAAAGCTTACGCTCAAGGTTAGTTGTTGCATCCAAGTGAGCGAAAGTTGTAGCCGGAGCCGGGTCAGTGTAGTCATCGGCTGGTACATAAATCGCCTGGATGGAAGTAACAGAACCTACGTTAGTAGATGTGATACGTTCCTGTAATTTACCCATTTCAGTAGCAAGTGTCGGCTGGTAACCAACGGCAGAAGGCATACGGCCTAATAGCGCGGAAACCTCTGAACCTGCCTGAGTGAAACGGAAGATGTTATCCATGAAGAAAAGAACGTCCTGTCCTTGGTCATCACGGAAGAATTCTGCCATTGTCAAACCAGTCAGGGCAACACGCATACGTGCTCCTGGCGGCTCGTTCATCTGGCCAAATACCATCGCTGTTTTCTTGATAACGCCTGAATCAGTCATTTCATGATAAAGGTCGTTTCCTTCACGAGTACGCTCACCAACACCGGCGAATACGGAAATACCGCCGTGCTCCTGGGCGATGTTATTGATCAATTCCTGGATTAATACGGTTTTACCAACACCGGCACCACCGAATAGACCGATTTTACCACCCTTAATATATGGTGCAAGAAGGTCTACTACCTTAATTCCAGTTTCAAGGATTTCTACTTCAGTTGAAAGCTGCTCAAACTTAGGAGCTTCTCTGTGGATGGAATCACGACGGGCATCTGCAGAAATTGCAGGATCCAAATCGATTGATTCACCAAGCACGTTAAATACACGGCCAAGTGTTACATCACCTACTGGTACAGAAATAGGAGCACCAGTGTCAATAACTTCACTGCCGCGCATTAAGCCGTCAGTAGAAGACATTGCAATGGTACGAACTGTATCATCACCTAAATGAAGGGCAACTTCAAGGGTTAAGTTGATGTCAACATTAGATTCGTTACGCGCTGAATTTGTGATTGTCAATGCATTATAGATCTCAGGAAGCTGGCCGCTTTCGAACTTTACGTCAACAACCGGACCCATAACTTGAAGAACGCGTCCTTTGTTCATCTTTTTCCCTCCGTTCATTTCACATAATGGAGAGCAGGCAGAATTTCATCTGCCCTCCCATTTTTTCTTTTGTCCAGCTTCAGCGCCTAGCCCCTCGAGGTCATAAGCCAATCCCTTTCGGAAGGAAAAAACGCCTTCCTGCAGTGCTTGCCTTATGCTTGTCGGACTTGCACAGGATGTGCTGACGTCAACGTTCGCCACAGGACGTGGCGGCTTTTAGTTGACGTTCATCTAAATAGGCGCTTCCGCTTTTCTTTATTCTAACGCGGCTGCTCCGCCGACGATTTCGGTAATTTCTTGCGTGATGGCTGCCTGACGTGCACGGTTGTAGCTCAAGCTTAATGAATTGATAAGCTCTTTTGCATTATCCGTTGCGTTCTGCATAGCCGTCATCCTTGCAGCATGCTCACTTGCCTTACTGTCTAAAAGCGCTCCGTAGATTAAGCTTTCAGCGTATTGAGGCAGCAATACTTTCAGGATTTCTTCAGCGGATGGTTCAAACTCGTATGATGTAAGCTTATTAGAAGATGAGATATCCGTAAGCGGAAGAAGCTTCTTCTCTGTTACATCCTGTTGAATCGCGCTGACATAATGGCTGTAATACATGTATAATTCATCAAATGTTTCATCAGCGAACATGCCAACTGTTTTGCTGGCAATATCTTTGATTTCAGCGAATGCAGGCTGGTCGGCAACTGCAACGATATCCAGAATGACGTTCATATTGCGCTTTCTGAAAAAGTCGCGGCCCACACGTCCAATTGCAATGATTCCATACTCATCTGATGATTTATGGCGCTTTTGAATAGTCTGGTAAACGTTTCGCAAAACGTTACTGTTGTAAGCTCCGGCTAGTCCGCGGTCAGACGTGATCACAAGGTATCCAGTCTTTTTCACAGGACGGCTAGTCAGCATCGGATGTGATACATCCTTGCTTCCCAAAGCGATGGAGGCAGTAACTTCCTGGATTTTTTCCATATAAGGCACGAAAGATTTTGCATTCATTTCTGCCTTATTCATTTTCGCAGCCGATACCATTTGCATTGCTTTTGTTATTTGACTCGTTTTTTTCGTAGAAGTAATACGATTTTTTATATCGCGTAATGATGCCACAGGTTCTCACCACCCTTTTTCAAAGTTTGTCAGACCCCAAATAGAACTTTAATTACCTTTGAGAATTCTCGTTCTCAGAATTTAGATAACTGTCTAGCTACGAACACCCAGCGACTATTGTACTTCCCTCTTCTCCTTACGATAAGCCAACATCGAATCGCTATCGCTCTTCGTGTTTCCTTTATCTCATACGGAGCGGTCCAGTCCATACGCCGCTGAACGGGTGTTCTTCGCTTTTCGTTCTATTATTCGGATACTGCGAATGTTTTCTTAAAGTCGTTAATCGCAGATGCCATATCGTCATCAGAAGGAAGTTCTTTTGTATTCACGATATGGTCTAACAAATCTTTGCGGTTATGGTCTAACCATGAAAGGAATTCAGATTCGAAACGACGAATATCCTGTACAGGAATGTCATCTAAGAAGCCGCGGGTAAGAGCATAAAGAATGGCAACCTGCTTCTCAACTTTTAACGGCTTGTTAAGATCCTGCTTTAGAACCTCTACTGTACGGGCACCACGGTTAAGTTTTGCCTGTGTTGCTTTATCAAGGTCAGAACCGAACTGGGCAAATGATTCTAATTCACGGTAAGAAGCAAGGTCAAGACGCAAAGTACCTGCAACCTTTTTCATCGCTTTGATTTGTGCGGATCCACCTACACGTGATACAGAAAGACCTGCATTGATCGCCGGACGAACACCGGAGAAGAATAGATCTGACTGCAAGAAAATTTGTCCGTCAGTGATTGAGATAACGTTTGTTGGAATATAAGCAGAAACGTCTCCTGCTTGTGTTTCAATAAATGGAAGCGCAGTGATTGAACCTGCACCTTTCGCATCGCTTAACTTCGCAGCACGCTCAAGAAGGCGGCTGTGCAAGTAGAATACGTCCCCTGGATATGCTTCACGGCCTGGAGGACGGCGCAATAGCAATGAAAGCTCACGGTAAGCAGAAGCTTGCTTTGTTAAGTCATCATACACAACAAGAACGTGCTTGCCGTTGTACATGAACTCTTCACCCATTGTTACACCCGCATATGGTGCAAGATATAATAATGGTGCAGGCTGTGATGCAGATGCTGTTACAACGATTGTGTAATCCAAAGCACCTTGCTTACGTAAAGTTTCTACTGCGTTACGAACAGTAGATTCTTTCTGTCCGATTGCCACATAGATACATACCATGTTCTGGTCTTTCTGGTTCAGGATTGTATCGATTGCAACAGATGTTTTACCTGTTTGACGGTCACCGATAATTAACTCACGCTGTCCGCGTCCGATTGGCACAAGAGCGTCGATCGCCTTGATACCTGTTTGAAGCGGCTCGTGTACGGATTTACGATCCATTACACCTGGTGCCGCGCTTTCAATTGGACGAGTTTTTGTTGTGTTAATTGGTCCCATGCCATCTACTGGCTGTCCAAGAGGGTTTACCACGCGGCCGATTAGTTCCTCACCAACCGGTACCTCCATGATGCGGCCCGTGCGGCGAACTTCATCGCCTTCGCGGATTTCTGTAAATGGTCCTAAAATGATAATACCGACGTTATTTTCTTCAAGGTTTTGTGCCATACCCATAACGCCGTTTGAAAATTCAACAAGTTCTCCAGCCATGACATTGTCGAGGCCATGAGCACGTGCGATACCGTCACCAACAGAGATAACCGTACCTACATCACTCACTTGAATTTCCGACTGATAGTTTTCGATTTGCTTTTTTATCAGCGCACTGATTTCTTCAGCATTGATGCTCATGAGTTTCACCCCTATCTACGAATCTTAGCCTAACAATTGACGTTCAAGACGCTCTAGCTTTCCTCGCAAGCTGCCGTCGAAAATCCGGTTTCCGATTCGAAGCTTGATGCCGCCGAGCAAGTTAGTATCAACTATATTGTCAATACGAAGTGATTTCTTCCCAACCTTAGCCGCAAATGATACGGATAATGCTTCCTTTTCCGCTTCAGATAAAGGGCGAACCGAGTAGACTTTCGCATCGGCAATCCCTTTCTTGTCATTTGCAAGGCTTATAAAATGATCTGCCACATCAGAGATATGATCTTCACGGTGGCGTTCAATTAATATCATTAACGTATTTAGTACAAAAGTGTTCACAGATGCAAATGCACCTTTTAAAATCTCTTTCTTCTTCTCAATAGGAAGCTTTGGAGATTTTAACACTGCTTTTAAATCTGAGTTATGGTTTACTACTTCTTTCACTGCACGAAGCTCTTCTTCCATTTGGTCAAGAAGCTGGTGTTCATTCGCAAGCTGGAAAAGAGCCAACGCGTAGCGCTTTGCTACCGTGGAGTTGCTCATCGCTTTTCTCCCGCCTCTTGAATGTATTCATTGATCAGCTTTTCTTGATCAGCTGCGCTTAATTCCTTCTCAATTACTTTAGAAGCAATTAGGACAGACAATGAAGCGACCTGCTCGCGAATAGCTGCAACCGCTTGTTCTTTCTGCTGCTCAATTTCAAGCTTAGCAGATTCCTTAATGCGATCAGACTCAGTGCGGGCAGCCGCAATGATCTCCTCACGCTGCACATCGCCTTGTTTCTTTGCATTTTCGATAAGGCCTTGTGCTTCTGTACGTGCTTCTTTTAATAGATTTCTTTGCTCTTCCAAAAGCTTTTTTGCTTCTGTACGGCTTTGTTCAGCCGCTTCGATTTCGCTTGCAATGTGCTCTTCACGCTGCTGCATAATGCCCATTAATGGACCCCAAGCGAATTTTTTCAGCAATGCCAACAAAATGATGAACATAACCAGCTGGTACAAAACGTCCCCGCCGTTGAAACCGCCGCCTGCAGCACCTAATACTAGACTGTTTGTTAACACCCTCGATTCACTCCCTTCAAGAGTCGTTTCACTTATGAAACGGAGTCATATGCATGAATCCGAATTATGATTCCAGGTAAAAAAACATAAAGGAATGGCGAAGGTTCACAGAATGATCTTCGCCATTTTGTACAATTTTTACAGTATTAATTAACCGCCGATAACCATGAACGCGATAACAACGCCAATGATCGGAACAGCCTCTACTAACGCAACCCCGATGAACATTGTTGTTTGAAGCATACCGCGAGCTTCTGGCTGGCGAGCCATACCTTCTACTGTTTTAGATACGATAAGACCGTTACCGATACCGGCACCTAGTGCTGCTAAACCGATTGCAATTGCTGCTGCTAAAAGACCCATTATTGAGTTCCTCCTTAAATTGTATAAAAAATTATTTGTTTAAAATGTTTTGTTCATAAAATGAACAGGTATATATTAATGGTCATGGCTCACTTTGTGTGCCATATAAACCATTGTTAACATACAGAAAATGAATGCCTGGATAGATCCGACAAAGATTGAGAATCCTTGCCATACAATTGTTGGCAGAATTGCTGCAAGCATACCGCCTACCCCTGCATGTGCAAGCCCTCCGACAAGCAATGTCAGCAGGATTTCACCTGCGTAGATATTACCGTAAAGACGAAGTCCCAGTGTTAGAGTGTTTGCAAACTCTTCAATGATTTTCAATGGGAACAAGAAAGGCATTGGCCTGAAGAATTCCCGGCCGTATTCTCCTACTCCTTTTAGCTTGACGCCATAGTAATGCGAAAGCCCCACAACCATAGCCGCCAAAGTTAAGGTGATAACCGGATCGGCTGTTGGCGATTTCCACCATAAAGTGTGATCATAAGTGATCGCAAACGGAAGTCCGAGCATGTTTGATACAAAGATATACATGATCAGGGTTAATCCAAGAATATGGAATCTTCCGCCTGTTTTCCAGTCCATCGTGCTGTTAATGATATTCTTAACAAAGTCCATGATCCATTCGAAAAAGTTCTGCATTCCCGCTGGTTTCATGGCAAGCTGACGGGTGGAAAGCAAAGCAATAATGAATACAACAGCACTTGCCACTGTAATCATCAGTACATTAGATAAGTTAAAATTCAATCCTAAAAATTCTACTATAGGAGCTTCATGATGCAATAGTGTTCACCTCTCTTCCCGCTATTTACGTAAATGAAAAGATTGAAGAAAATAATCTATCATAATGACAATATAGGATGTCATTAATCCAAATACAACACTGAGCAGATGCAGCTTTTCAGGGTACTCCAGAGCGATCATGACAGCAAGAACTGCCGTAGCCATTCTGGATACTGTCCCAAGGGAGCGCACCTTCTCGCCTCTCTCGACTGCCTCTCCAAATTGCAGCGTCTTTCTTGCCATCAGCCACAAATTGAACAGACTTAGGCTTGTACCAAGGATCAAGCCGAGAAAAACAGATTGATAAGGCGTAAAACCCCAGCCGAGAACGTATACAGACAATAACAGGAATATGTACTTTCGCTGTCTTTGAAAAATTGCTTTGATTTCCGGCATGATGTTTATTCTCCTGTGAAGAAATGTTGGATTAAGCGAAGCATGGCGTAAATCCCAGCGCCCAGTCCAATGAACAAGCCGATTAATAGGAATAACGGCTCGGTTCCTGCCTTGCTGTCAAGCCACCTTCCGGCGAAAATGCCAATGAGCGTGGAACCAACTAATTGAGAAAGAATGGCGGACATTAAGGCCATCGCCTTAAATGGGTTGCGGTCTTTTTGACGCATAAAAACGCATCCTCTCTTAAGAGAATGGTAAGTGGGTTTTGAGGCCATAATTAATCACATTTACATCATGCAGAAGTGGGAAATATGTCTGCACAAATATTTTGAAAACCCTATCATCTTTTACCCTTTGTAAGCATACAATAGGGCATTGTCAATGTCAATGCGTTTGGAGTGAAAAAGTTCACAAACAAAAAGGTAAAAATATGGTATGTTCACATATTTATCACAATTAATTTTTCCCATTCTATTGAAAAAGGAGCGAGTTTCTGCTTCGCCCCTGAAAACGCTCTATTTTTGCGGTTTTTTTAATGTTGACTATGTTAAACTTACCCGTTGATTTAGCGAATCACGGTTGGTCTGTGAGCCAATATTGATATACACAGCCTATTCATTCACTAAATCCCTGCTATGTCCGGAAGGCTCCGGTTCTCCTATCTGTCCATCCGGTCTGATAAAGAGATAAGTCTCAATCCAATCTTCTTTGCCTGCCTTTTTAGCAAACACTTTGGCCAGATACAAACCGGGCCCAGGAAGTTTGTCAGCAGGTATCTCCTGGAGAAGCTGCCCCTTGCCTACATTCCTTTTCCAGTCCAGAAATCCCATGAAGCGAAGGCTTTCCGAATCAAACATCGCTATTCCGAATTCCTCTGCTCCGCCCGGCAAATATACTTCATATCTATATGTCTTCTCTTTGTCCCCTTTTCCAAGTCCAAATCCCATTACCCTTGGATAATTTGGTTCCTCCAGAACATAGAGATAGGGGATTCTCATTTCTTCACTTCCAGCTGACATCACTAAGCTTCCATCATAAATTTTTTTCTTCAATAATGTAGGATCTACCGACATCTTAATTTCAAGCTTCTTTTTCTCGCCTGGCTTCAATTGAAAAGATCTTGGCATTTCCCAGTTAATGCCCTGTTCTTTATACGGGATGGAAAATGAATAAGATTTGTTTTTATTACTTATGTTTTCAACCGTTACATAGCTCTTGTGCTCATGCAGCCTGTCTGCTATTTGGAATTTCCCGAACTGCAGGGAGGCTGGATGGATAACCGTTTCCGTTCGCAATGCTTTCTCCAGCTGAATCCTGCCGGCTCCCTGCTCGTATGTTCGATACAGTTTTCCCTCATTGTTAACAAGCGGCTTTGCCGTATTCATCAGCGCAGCCTTAATTTTCTCAGGCCCCCAGTCAGGATGAGCCTGTTTCAGGATAGCGCACGCCCCCGCGACATGGGGAGCGGCCATGCTGGTCCCTTGTAAAGGGAGATATCCTCCCGGAATGGTACTATTGATTGCTACACCAGGAGCTACTACATCCGGTTTGATTTCCCATGTGGATGTAACAGGTCCCCGTGAGCTAAAATCAGCTAAAATATCCTTTTCTTCTATTATATAAGTACGGCCGAGGAGCTTTCTCTTTTCTGTAATCTTTCTGAGTTCTTCCCCTTCTTCCTTGGATAATGCCGCAACAGGGATTGGAACTCCACTATCCAGATTGCCAAAGAATCTTCCCTTAGTGTTATTAAAAATAATAATCCCTTCCGCACCAGCTTCCAGTGCATTGACCGCCTTATCCGTAAAAGTCAGTTCGCCTCTTTCCACTAAAACAATCTTTCCATTAGCACTTTTTAATTCTTCCTTGCGTCCAATTCCCCCATATACAATCTCATAGGAACGGTCGAACTCCCAATCCTTTGAACCTTGAAGAAGATCAAGCCTGATCCTTCGCCCGCCAGCGTTAAGAATCGGTACCTTCATCGTCGGAGTTGAAGCGCCGACAGAAATTGCTTTTGAAGCGGTACCCGGTGAACCAACTGTCCATATATTCGGACCGGAGTTGCCTGAGGAGGTGACTGCCGTAATCCCCTTATCAACTGCCTTATTAAGCGCAAGGCTGATTGGAAGATCTGGACCGTTTACGTTATTTCCTAAGGAAAGATTTAATACATCCACCTTGTCCTTTATGGCCTGGTCAATAGCCGCAATGACCTGTTCTGTTGTCCCGCTGCCGCCTGGCCCCAGTGCACGGTAAGCGATAATCGTTGCTTCTGGCGCTACTCCTTGAACTTTTCCATTCGCAGCAATGATGCCTGCAACATGGGTGCCGTGCAGTGTACCCTGTCCCCCGGCTGCTTTCGTTTCCATCGGATCCTTATCCTGATCAACCAGGTCATGGCCGCCCCCGTAGCTTCTTCTTAAATCAGGGTGATTATAATCAATGCCCGTATCAATGACGCCAACTTTTACATCCTTGCCTGTCAGGCGCCGGTTATTTTGATCAAAAAACCCTCGGACGGCTGTGCCTCCAATCAGCTTGATATTATCTCCGGAATGAACAAAATAAGTATTAACCGGGGAGACAGCAGAAACATCTTCTTGATTAAGCAGGCTAGCCAAAGCAGACTGCTTCCCTTTAACAGAAAAGCCATTTAGCGCCTGTTTATATACATACCTTATTTGCAGATCCGGATGACGCTCGATCAGCCTTTTTATTTCCAGTTCTTCCTTTTCCTCTTTAAGGACCACAATGGCCACCTTTTCGATATCAGGTGAGTCTTTCGGAAGAGGAGGGTGTGAAAGAGTGCGGCCTGAAACAGGATTTTGACCTGCTATTGTTAGCATGATTGTAAAAATCACCAAGAATTTTTTCATAAAAAAGTCCACCCTCTTTTTGTTTTAGGGTGGGCTGATTATAGGGTGAGTATGCGTGTTTGTTTTACTTATAAAAATCGCCGCCCATCATGAAGCGCTGCGACTATTCATATGTATTAAAATAACTGGTTCGGTTCTAGCCTTCCTTTTTGTATCAAACGATCGCGCTTTTTATCTCTCCACATGTCTATTAGCGTTGCAGAAATTAATAATAATGTAAGGACGACGCCTTTGCCTTCTGCCAGCTTAAATACCAAGGCAATAAGACCTTCTGACATTAAAGTTCCCATTAGTGATCCAAGCAACAAGATGATCCAGAGAATCAAAACTGCCTCTATTACTGCCAAAGCTCTCATTTTTTCAACCTCCCGGGTATTTAAATCATTATGCCAATACCCTGTTGCTATCCGTTTAAACGTAAATTTCTAAAAACCTGCCTGCCTTTACTTTCCAAATAGCTTTTGCCAGATGGTTTTGCTTTTTTCAGCCTCCACTGCACTCGCCACTTCTTCCACAGATTTTTGCGTTAGCATGAGCTTTTCATAAAGGGAAGTGACTTTTTCGCTTTCTTGCTCATTCCCTTGTTCCTGGGCATGTCTTAGATCGTCAATCGTCTGTTTGAGCTCTTGAACTTCATGGATGAGCTGTTTGTTTTGCTCCCTGATTTTATTTTGCTGAAGGCGGGACTGTTCATTTTGCTGAACCAGAAAACTGACAAGCTTTTTCATATCCGTAAGCTCATGATTCACATTCATGAGCGATGTGCTGCTGCTTTCTTCCTCATCCTCCACTGTAATGGTGACCGGGAATCCAGCTTCTTCAAGCTTGGTGGTTACTTCTTCTTTCTTTAATCCATCAGAATATAATTTTCTAATTAATTTCAGCTTCTCAATTTCCGAAGCCTGTATTTTATAGCGGTTATGTTCTTTTTTAAAATTTATGTATTCTGCATGCTCCTGCAAATAACGCTTTAAACTATTTTCGGGTATCTCCGGAAGTGCTTCTTTGAGCTCCTTCATTGTCAAATATTGATTTGCCAACGTCCTCAGCACCTTTCTTGGTTTATTGCGGATCAACCGGCAATTGATGGGTACTGTTCATAATCAACCACCTAACCGCCAACAAAACCACCACGCTTCATTTTGCAGCTTTTCCATTACCCATCGGATCGGCCACAATTAACAGTACTCCCCCATGACTCCAACAGACCTTCATACGTTCACTCGTCCTAAAACACTGCTATATCAACGTTTTTACTCAAAACCTTTACCAACCATCCAACCACCAACATACTAACCACGTCTATTTATACTTGTAAAACCGCTTCCTATCTCTATATATTCTATCATAGCTTTTTCAGCTCCTGCATAAAAGAGACTTTTAACTTAAAAAACTATTAATTACCATGAATTTGCGCTTTAAACAACCTAACCGCCATTAACCACCTAACCACCAACATTTCAACCATTTCATTTTTACAGATTCTCTTCCTCCTCTCCCCTCCCCTTTTAGTATTTTTTTCGATAAAAAATGCACCTATCAAACGCTGCTGGAGGCAGTCATTTTAATAGGTGCACTTTGATTAGTTTTGCGGTTTATATTCTTCTGGACGATCAGTTGTGTGCTTAAAATGATAGCGGATGGCTTCACAAATTCGTTTGGAAGCATTGCCGTCTCCGTATGGATTTACAGCTTTGGCCATTTTTTCGTAAGCAGTCCCGTCAGTTAAAAGCTCTGTTGCCAGTTCATAGATTGGCTGTTCTTCAATACCGGCAAGCTTTAGGGTACCCGCTTCGATCCCTTCAGGCCTTTCCGTTGTATCACGCAGGACAAGCACAGGCACGCCAAGCGATGGCGCTTCCTCCTGTACTCCGCCTGAGTCTGTTAAAATCAAATGGGCTCTGGAAGCAAAGTTATGGAAATCAATGACGTCAAGCGGTTCAATTAAATGAATGCGGTTGTCGTCACCAAGTATTTCAGAAGCGATTTCCCTTACTGCCGGGTTTAGGTGTACCGGGTAAACCACTTGAATGTCATTCTGTTCTTCCACAAGCCTCTTAATGGCCTTGAACATGTTTCTCATTGGCTCGCCCAAGTTTTCTCGGCGATGTGCGGTCAGCAGCACGAGACGGTCATCGCCGACTTTTTCAAGCACTTCATGATGATACTCGTCCTTAACCGTTGTTTTAAGTGCATCGATCGCTGTATTTCCTGTAATGAAAATTTTCTCGGCCGGTTTGTTTTCATTTAAAAGGTTTTCAGCTGATTTTGCTGTCGGCGAGAAATGAAGATCGGCCATAACGCCTGTTAACTGGCGGTTCATTTCCTCCGGGAATGGAGAGTACTTATTCCATGTGCGCAATCCAGCTTCAACATGACCGACTTCAATCTGATTGTAGAATGCAGCAAGGCTCGCAATGAAAGTAGTGGTCGTATCGCCGTGAACAAGCACGATATCAGGCTTCACTTCCTTCATGATTTTATCAAGGCCTTCCAGTCCGCGTGTTGTCACGTCTACCAAAGTCTGGCGGTCTTTCATGATATTCAGGTCATAATCCGGTTTAACATGAAAGATATTTAAAACCTGATCAAGCATTTCACGATGCTGGGCTGTTACAGTCACAATCGATTCAAAGTGATCAGGATATTTTTGCAATTCAAGAACAAGCGGAGCCATTTTTATGGCTTCCGGCCTTGTCCCAAAAATCGTCATAACTTTAATCGGGCGATTCATTCGAAGCACCTTCCTTTTTTAAAAGATATTAGATCTTTTTGTCCGACTATTGCCCGCTAGATTACTTCGTACCGAATAAGCGGTCGCCTGCATCTCCAAGTCCAGGGACAATATAGCCCTTTTCGTTCAGCTTTTCATCTAAAGCTGCAATATAGATGTCCACGTCAGGGTGTGCTTCTTTTACTGCCTCTACTCCTTCTGGAGCTGCAATCAGGCACATGAATTTAATATTTTTGCCGCCGCGCTTTTTAAGAGAGTGGATCGCCTCAACAGCTGAACCGCCTGTTGCAAGCATTGGATCTACTACGATAAAGTCTCTTTCTTCCACATCACTTGGAAGCTTTACATAGTATTCAACCGGCTGCAATGTTTCCGGATCGCGGTATAAGCCAATGTGACCTACCTTTGCAGCTGGGATCAGCTTCAGGATGCCGTCGACCATGCCGATACCCGCACGTAAAATCGGGATAATTCCAATCTTCTTCCCTGATAATACGTTGGATTTTGTCAGGCTAACAGGTGTTTCAATTTCGATTTCCTCCAAAGGCATATCACGAGTAATTTCAAATGCCATAAGTGTTGCCACTTCGTCGACTAGCTCGCGGAATTCCTTTGTTCCCGTACTTTTTTCACGAATGTATGTAAGCTTATGCTGAATTAATGGATGGTCAAAAACGTAAACCTTTGCCATGAGTATCTCTCCTTTTCAATATGCAGAATGAGTCGAACCACACTTCGTCTAATTTTACAGAAAAACAATTCCATCGGCAACCATGATTCGCTTTTGTAAAAGAAAAGTCATTTTTCTAAGATTCCCTATTTTTATTTTTCGCATGCAAAAGCCGGTCCCAGCAATGAGACCGGCTGCTTTTTTTATAACTTTCGTAAGTTTGCTTCTATTTTTCAGGATATAAAGTGAAGCTGCTTGTTAAAGACTCAACGCGCTGAGCTGCTTCTTGAAGCTTTCCTTCATCTTCGTGATTTTTTAATGTGAAGGCAATGATGGACGCGATTTCTTCCATCTCCTTTTCACCGAAGCCGCGGGAAGTAACGGCCGCTGTCCCAATGCGGACACCGCTTGTTACGAATGGGCTTTCAGGATCGAAAGGAATGGTATTTTTGTTGACCGTAATGCCGACCTCATCAAGCACCTTTTCTGCAATCTTACCAGTTAAGCCAAGGGAACGAAGGTCAACTAGTAATAAGTGGTTGTCTGTGCCTCCGGAAACAAGGTCAATTCCTTCACTTTGCAATGCTTCAGCAAGCTTCTTCGCATTGGAAATGATATTTTCAGCATATGTTTTGAAATCATCCTGAAGCGCTTCGCCGAAAGCAACCGCTTTGGCAGCAATAACATGCATTAAAGGACCGCCCTGGATGCCAGGGAAAATGGATTTATCAATCTTCTTTGCATATTCTTCTTTACAAAGAATCATACCGCCTCGTGGTCCGCGCAATGTTTTATGAGTAGTGGTTGTAACAAAGTCCGCAAACGGAACCGGATTCTGATGAAGCCCAGCTGCTACAAGGCCTGCGATATGAGCCATATCAACCATTAGCATCGCGCCTACTTCATCCGCAATTTCACGGAAACGTTTGAAATCAATTTCACGCGGATAGGCACTTGCACCTGCTACAATTAATTTCGGCTTATGCTGGCGGGCTTTTTCAAGCACATCCTCATAGTTGATGCGATGATTTTCTTCATCCACACCATACTCCACGAAATTATACTGAACACCGCTGAAGTTAACAGGGCTACCGTGTGTTAAATGTCCCCCATGGGAAAGATTCATACCCAGAACAGTGTCACCCTGCTCTAATACAGTGAAATAAACAGCCATATTGGCCTGTGCGCCTGAATGCGGCTGCACATTCACATGCTCTGCTCCGAAAATTTGCTTCGCGCGGTCGCGTGCCAAATCTTCTACCACATCCACATGCTCACATCCGCCATAATAACGTCGGCCAGGATAGCCCTCAGCATATTTATTCGTTAAAACGGAACCCTGCGCTTCCATTACCGCTTCACTGACAAAGTTTTCAGAAGCGATTAATTCAATCTTTGATCTCTGGCGTCCCAACTCATCTTGAATCGACTTGAAAACCTGCTCATCCTGCTGTGCTAAATGCTTCATAAGAATCCTCCCTTTTCCTCAACACACTTTTTGTCGGTAAGAAGTCTATTTACCTTCCAGACCTGGACTGAACTCCAGCTCCAGCGCCTGCCAAGACCCTTACACATTTCTATGTATCGTTCTTTTGTGAAAATTCTTTTTTATTTTAGCATGTTTTCTAAAAAAGTGACAGGTACCTGTACCAGTTCGTAAAAGTGGTATAGGTACCTGGTACCATCCTGTTATTCCCAGTTCCAGTAATCCAGTTCGCCAAGGTAAGGAGAGCGGATTTGTTCTTCTTCTTTAAGCTTTAATAATTCCTTTACTGGACCGGTTACGACAGCACCGTATACTTTAAAGCCATTTTCTTTGAGATATTTATGGCGTTCTTCTAGGTGATCGAGCCCCAGGAAATTTTCATAATAGCTTTGTGATTTATTTTCTAATAGATTTTCCATCTGTTTAAGCATGGTTGCTTTATTTTCATCCATAAATTCCTCTGTCAGAGACAACTTTGATTCTGACATATAATCATCCCCAGCTTCCCTGGCGCCTGTTAGTCCATAAATAGAGGCTAATTCAATGGAGTCTCCACCGCTGCCATAGCCGATCTGGAATTCCTTCAGTTCACCTGTATATAATGGCATCCAGAGAACTTCGAGGTCATAGGGCTTCAGCATTTCCATCAGCTCTTCCGGTTTCATATACGATTTTGTAGAAAACGCTAATTCCCCCACGGTACCTTCATGAATTTTGGATAGAGGGGTCCACACTTTTGGATCCTCATTGGCTGTTAGTGTTGCCCCGGTATTCGGATTTTCAGGCAGAGAAAAACGATAAATGCTTTCATGGCCAGGCTCAAACCTCTGAATATTAAAGGTTGAATAAGCATTAAACAGCCTTTTCTCAATCTGGACCTCTCCAACCGCCTGAAAATCCTGCCCAACCTTTCGTGTGATAGGATATGAAATTTTATGAGTCAGAAAAGCGGTTACCTCCTTGTTTGTGAAACCGCCAAAATTCTCATGAAGGTTCGGGTGTTTCCAATCAAGTGCCAGCTTGCTGTAAAAGGCATGTTTCCTTTCGGTATGAAAGGCATCCGATATGATATTCACAGCCATCATATAGACCCAGAAAAGCAGCAGGCAGGCAGCCAAGACCCTTAAGACCCTCATCGTTAACGTAAAGCGGTACTTTGTCATGATTTTCTTTTCGCGGTCTTTGTTCCAATCACTCATCTTTCTCCCTCCATTGACTATCGGCTATCTGCGCCAGCTTTTTCCGCGCCCTATGCAGTGTCACCTTTACCTGATTTTCAGACAAATCCAGTGCCTCTTCTATTTCGCTATAGCTAAATGATTCATACTCTCTTAAATATAAGACAGAGCGGTACTGCTCCGGCAAGCAGCCCAGCAGGTCCTCAACCTTCTCCTTTGTTTCTTTCTGTAATGCTGAATCCTCCGGCAAACCATATGGACTCGTCATTTCATCTTTGGAAAATAGATAATCGGCAAAAGGAATCTTTTTTCTTCTCTGCCTCTTCCTCCATTCATCCAAATAGGCATTCCTCGCTACTTTAAAAAGCCACGCCCGCACATCCTCCTGCTGATAGAAAGAGAGAGAAACAGTTGCTCTCACGAAAGTTTCCTGCGTTAAATCCTCCGCTGTTTCCCTGGAACCGGACATTTTATATAAATAGTAATAAAGCGGCCTGGCATAATGCCGATACAAATCATCCAGCCGTTCCCGCCGGTTCTCCTTCAACGTTCCCCTCCCCCTCTCTTCAGAACCTACATCAGTAAAACGTGCAGCTCTGATAAATGTTACAGCTTTTTTTCAAAAAGGTACCAGGTACCTGTACCACTTCAGCCAACTGGTATAGGTACCTGGTACCAGCTGACTTTAATAAAAAAAGCCCCTCATCAGAAGGGACTTCAATTAGCATGATTCGTTTTCGGGTTTTGGTTCGTAGATCGCCCTGGCTCCGCCGATTAGTTTTGGTCTTGTTTTGGCCATGGTAACGTGGGCATTTCCGATCGATTTTTGTAAAGTCCGGATCGGGACGGCTACATGCTTTAAGTGCATGCCGATCAGCGTGTCACCGATATCGATGCCGGCATCCGCCTTAATAAACTCCACCATAACCGGGTCACGAAAGTGTTCATAGGCATATGTTGCCATCGCACCGCCGGCCGTGCGGTGGGGGATGACGGTCACTTCATCCAGGTTTTTCGCATCGGCGGTTTCCCGTTCGACGACCAGAGCACGGTTCAAATGTTCACAGCATTGAAATGCCAGAGACACTCCAGTATCTTTACGCAGCTTGTCCATCCGTGCGAAGATCATGTCTGCTACTTGCTCAGTGCCGGCCGTACCAATGCGCTTGCCGGCCACCTCACTTGTGCTGCACCCCACTACAAGGATATGACGTTCATTTAGAGGAACCTGTTCGCTAAATTCATTAATGATGGCATCCAGCTCTTTTTCCCATTGTTCAATCATATCTGTCAAAAAAGCCCACCCTTTCGGAAGCTTTATTTATAATACTTTATATGAATTTAAGCTTTATTTTGTTTCGTATGCTGTAATTTTCCCTACACGGTTTTCATGGCGTCCGCCTTCAAAATCCGTTGAAAGCCATACTTTTGCAATCTCACGTGCCAGTCCAGGTCCAATGACGCGTTCACCCATCGCAAGAATATTGCTGTCATTATGCTCACGAGTTGCTTTTGCACTGAAAACATCATGGACAAGTGCACAGCGAATTCCTTTTACTTTATTCGCAGAAATACTCATGCCAATGCCAGTGCCGCAGATTAAAATGGCTTTTTCAAATTCGCCGTTGGCTACCTTTTCAGCTACCGGAAGTGCGTAATCCGGATAATCTACTGACGTTTCGCAGTCACAGCCGAAATCTTCATATTCAATACCCATTTCATCCATTAAGCTTTTGATTTCTTCGCGGAGATTAATTCCGCCATGGTCTGATGCAATTGCAATTTTCATCTGAAACCCTCCTGTTTGGAAAAGCGCGCATTTATATTAAAATCCTTCTCTTATTTTGACATAAAAGCAGGAAATTATAAAGAAAGTGAGCACATGTTTAAGATAAAAGAGAGCCTCAATAAGGAAGCTCCTTCTTAGGAAATTAAAGCTTAAATTTTGTGATCGTACAGTTTAATTTTTCGGCTTGCTCTTTTAGTTCAAACGCCAATTTTTCCACATTTGCCATCACAGCGGTTTGCTGTTGGGTGGCCGCAGCAACCTCCTGGGCCCCGGCAGAAGTTTCTTCAGCTATTGCCGCAACCTCCTGAGATTGGGTTGAGGTATGCTGAATGCCCTCCATTTGATTGTCTACCAGGCCGGAAATGGCAGAAACAGAAGCGGCCATCTCATTCACCGTTTTGGCCATTTCCTCAATTACTTCATTTGTCTGGGTTCCTTTTTTCACTTCATTATTTGCTGTTTCTACTTGCAGTGAAATTTGCTTCACCACATTGCAGACTTCTTCCTGTATGTTTTTAATCAATTCCGAAATTCCCTGAACTGCCTGGGCACTTTCGTCAGCCAGCTTCCGAACTTCTTCAGCTACGACTGCAAACCCTCTTCCATGATCACCGGCACGGGCAGCCTCAATGGATGCATTTAATGCGAGGAGATTTGTCTGCGCGGCAATATCGCCAACAAGCTGGATAATCCGCTCCACCTTAACCGCATTTTCTTCAAGACGCTTAACCGTTTGCAGGGACTCTTCATTATCCTGCGCCAATTTTTCAATTCCTGAAATGAGAGAATGAATGACTTTCTTCGACTCGATCAGATCCTGGACCATTTCCCCGGAAACAGTCTCGGAAACTCTCGCTTTATCCTGCACCTCTTCAGCAATGCGGATGACATCCTCCATTGATTCTGCGGTTGACTGGATCGAAACGGCTGAATTATCCGCACCCAGGGATATCTCGCTGATGGTTCTGGCGATCGAATCTGCCTGTTCCGCAGCAACCGATGATTCCGTTGAAATCGCAATCACTTTATCATTTGTTTCTTTAAAGTTTTCATCAATTTTCTGGACCATATCTCTTAAACTGAAAAGCATATGGTTAAAGGCAATGCCCAGTGAACGGATCTCATCATCTGATTTGGAAAGCTCGGCATCTGCACGAATATCCCCCTCGGCAGCCATTAAAGCGGTTTTTTCAAGCTTCTGCAAAGGCTTGATGATAAACCCTGCTGCAAAGAAGGCTAATATTCCTGACCAGATAACCCCCATACTTAAGGTTAAAATACTAAAAACGACTTCTCCGAATGGAAGCGAATCTTTAATGCTAGGAAATAATACATAAAGAAAAATAGCACTTGTTGTGTATGTAATAATGGCCAATGAAGTGATAAATAAAACGAGCTTCTTCCTCAGGCCAAATTTATAACCCTTTTTCTCCCCCATTATGTGCCCCCTGATTATTCTTTCTCTTTTTTAAAGCGGTTTAAAATCCGAGCAATACTTTCTGTCATATCTTCGAAGGTACTTCTATAAATCTCAACAGGCCCGCCATAAGGGTCGATAATATCGCCTGCTCCATCCTGGCCCGCAAATTCTTTTAGCGTATAGGTTTTTCCGGCTGCACCAGGAAACATAGCAAGAACCGTACCTTTATGGCCTGACGTCATCGTTAAAATATAGGTGGCCCAATCCACTAAAGCATCGGTCATGCCGGAAGATTTGTGCGCAAACGGGATTCCCTGTTCTTCAAGCACCTTTTTCGTGTGTGCAGAAGCATCGCTTCCATCAGCTGCAAACACTCCCGCCGATTTAACCTCAACCCCAGGCAATGCCTTGCTTTTTAAAATGGCCTCTGCCATTGGGCTTCTGCAAGTATTTCCTGTACAAACAAACAATACATTCGTCACAGATCGGTTCCTCCTTATTTATATCGGTTTAAATCCACAATCATTTATTATTTAAGCGGAAAAATAATACATCTGTACTTTTCTTCCATTATAAGATAAATTCCCCACAGCACATATAGCAACCGGGCAAAAAAAGAAAAAGGGTGACAGGCACCCTTTTCATTTTTCACAAATTATTAACATTTAAACCCGGATAAGGCCGGCTGCTTAAGTATTCGACAAAATTCGGGTGGTACCTGGTACCTTCTATAAAAATAAAAGCTTCACCCCGAACGCGAGCAGGATGGCACCGCCGAGGGCTTCGCTGTAGGAGCCCATCCAGCCCTGGACTTTTCTGCCGGTGAGGAGGCCAGCCCAAGTTAGGGCGGTTGCACCGATTCCGAAGAAGGTTAGGACCAGGAGGGTTTTCGCTCCATAGATTCCGAGACTGAGCCCGACAGAGAAGCTATCCAGGCTAACGCTCAGCGCAAACAGCAGCAGGCCCAGACCTACCGGTGTAATCAGGCTATCCTCATCTTCCCTGAAGCTTGACCAAATCATTTGCACGCCTAATAAAAGGAGCAAACCGCCGCCAACATAGCCGGCGATCGCTCCGAATGTATTTGAAAGGAATCTGCCTGCAATCATTCCGAGCAAGGGCATCCATACATGGAAAAGTCCGATTGTAACCCCGATTTTTATTATCTGCCTAAGGCTGAGTCTGTACATCCCCATACCCAGGCCGACCGAAAAGGCATCCATCCCCAATGCGAATGCCATTAAAGCCAGTGTTAGTATTTCTCCTATCATAGCTGACATTTTTCCGCCCCCTTGGACTTGCTAATTCAGCATATGCACGTCCAAACGGTTTTAGAATGCCATTCTATTCTTGGGGAAAATCTCTTCTTGCCGGGCTGATTTTCTTCTGTCGTCTCGGCTCTGTTATACTTGCCTGTCATTATAGGCTTTTTCTACGGCCTTATCTGAACTTATTCTGGCAGGCTTTTTACCTGCCCAAAGCAAAAAAGCCGTCTCCATCCGAAGCGGCTCTTCCTCTAGATAATCAGCTAATGACCCGATGCCCAGCTGCTTTCATCAGCCGGTTCATGATGGCGTGTCCTACGCCTTCGTTCGGAAACATTTCACTGAAAATAATATCAGCATCCGTATTATTAAAGTGCCTTAAGGCTTCATATAGTGAGCTTGCGACAGTCTCCAGATTTTCCCGCTGTCCGCACGCAAATATATAATCCGCCTGGTAAAATCCTTCGTTTTCCACTGTTGTCAAAACTCCCACAGACAGTCCTTCCTGCCTTTTTTCATCAACAAGCCGCTGGATGTCTTCTCGAGTTCCTTCTACTAAATAAAGTGGAGCATCCGGTGCGTAATGACGGTACTTCATTCCAGGGGATTTCGGTGCCTGGCCCTCATCTGCTAATGCGGGATCAACAGTAACTACACCAACAACCGCTTCAAGCTGTTCCTTTGTGATACCGCCCGGCCTCAAGATGACTGGTACTTCACCGGTACAATCCAATACAGTCGATTCGACACCTACACCTGTCGGACCTCCATCCACAATACCTGCAATTCGCCCATTCAGGTCTTCCCAAACATGTTCTGCTGTCGTCGGACTTGGTCTTCCAGAGCGGTTCGCACTTGGAGCTGCAATAGGAAGCCTCGTTTTTTCCAATAATGCAAGGGCTACAGGGTGATCTGGCATCCTGACGGCAACTGTGGATAACCCGGCTGTGGCCAAATCCGAAAGAACGCCTTCCTTTATATTAAAAATCAGTGTTAAGGGCCCAGGCCAAAAATTCTCCATTAGCTCCAGTGCCTTTTCCGGAATTTCCTCTACAAAGGCGTTCAGCTGGCTTTTTTCAGCAATGTGGATAATAAGTGGGTTATCGCTTGGGCGCCCTTTTGCTCCAAAGATTTTCCTTACCGCATCATCGTCTTTTGCATTCCCGCCTAATCCATACACTGTTTCAGTCGGGAAAGCCACTACTTCATTATTTTTTAAAAGATCGGCAGCCTGTGAAAGCTGTGGGTAACTTTCTCCCTTATCCACATTGTTATCCACCGACCATCTTTTTGTAATCATTGTTATCCACCTTCATAAAAAATGTTTTTTAGCTGTCAAAATTCCTTTATTTTCGACATTTTTTTGAACATTACTTTGGAAAGTATAGTAGAAGATGGAGGATAACTCAAGTTTTATCCACAAATTGTGTATAAATAATGCTATTTTGTGTATAACTTTGGAAACATACCCACAATTCACATGGATAATTTTAAAAAGAAAGAGTTATCCACAGTCAGAATATGTTTTACGTGATCTGATTCAAACAAAACTGCTGGCAGCTGCTCTGTTTCCTCCTGTTTAAATCCAAGCAAATGGAAAAAATCAAGTGAGTTTCTTTTATTCGAAGCAAGATATAACGAATGCAGCTTGCGATCCCTGGCCAGCATTAAAATTTGCTCGAAAAGTACGAATAAATCCTTTTCTGATGCCGAAGCTGACATAACGAGCGACCTCAACAAACCTACTTCTCCATGGGGCTCAATTCCCAGGGTAGCTTTAATATCCCCCGAATCATTCTCCATAATCAAAAAATACTCAATCGCATCCTTAATCCCATCCGTGCTTAAATTTGCTGCTTCCAAAAATGCCGCCAGTCTATCCACATCTTCTACTTGTGCACATCGTACTACGCCTGTTTCCATTTCTTCACCCCATTTTTGTTATTGTCATTCTATGAATATGAAAAAATAGAAAAAGTAGAACAAGAAAAATACTAGATTGCACCATAAAATAAAAACACGGCAGCTGTTATGAATCTGCTGCCGTGTTTATTTTAAAATCGTATTGAATTTTTCAGGTAAAACATTAGTCGTTAGAGTTGCCGCCTTTACGGCCGATTTCTTCATAGAAATCCCGGTCATGATTTTCACTTGTTGCTTCTCCGCCTTTTCTTCCTATTTCTTGATAGAATTCTTTGTCATGGCTTTCAGCTGTTGCTTCTCCGCCTTTTTGGCCTATTTCCTGATAGAAGTCGCTATCATGGCTTTCAGCTGTCGCTTCTCCGCCTTTTTGGCCTATTTCCTGATAGAAGTCCTTATCATGGTTTTGGCTTGTAGCCTCTCCGCCTTTTGAGCCAATTTCCTGATAGAATTCTTTATCATGGTTGCGGCTTGTTGCTTCTCCGCCCATACGTCCTCTTTCTTCACGAGACATTTTATCGTTGTTATTATTGTTGTTGTTTTTAGCCATTATCTTTCATCTCCTTTTGTTTATGTTTTGTTGTTACATTACTTTAAATATCCGTTTTTGATAGATTCAAACGCATGAAAAGAAGATGTTAACCGCTTGTCTTAATTGTAATATTTTTTCCAGTTTCTAAAATAATTCTAAAAAAGGTCTCTATTACGCTTCACTGTAGATTTTCACCCCAATTAACAGTGTGGCAAAAACAACATTGAGCTCTTTATCATAGCCAAAAGAAAAGCTGTTTTCGCAAACTTTGTTGCTTTTTAACCAAGTATTGTAGAGAGGTTGATTTCCGCTCCAGGATGTTCGCTTTCCGCGGGGTGGGCGGTGAGCCTCCTCGCCGCGCAGCGCCTGTGGGGTCTCACCTATCCCACTCCCGCAGGACTTTGAATAAGCTTCCTGAATAAACACCGCACGAAGGAAATGCGATAGCATTTTCGAGGAGTTCACACCTTACGCTCCAATCAACCAACCTTATTTATTGTTCTATTCACAAATCTATTCAAAAACAACAATCTTTTAGAAAACAGCCAAAAAGAAAAGACTCGCTGCTAAAGCAAAGTCTTTATCCGAAGATCTTCTCCCATATTTCTACTAAAAAGAATTTTACTTCTACAGGCTGTTCATCTTCTTCTGTATAAACAGGGGCCGCCTCTTCCTTTTCCTCTTTCTTCGTGTCTGCGGCAGCAGCAGCTACCTCTTTCTCTGCCTTTACTTCTCCCTTTTTATCGCCTTCTTCAAAGCCTTCACTTACAGCCACACCGTTTGAAAAATCAAGGAAGCATAGAGGAGGAAATAACACACACCACCAGTTAGCGCCTTTGCCTTCACCTAATGTAATTAAAATCGCTTCATACTCGCCTGCAGGATATAAAAACTGGCCGTATAGCTTTGTAGGAAAATTTACTTTTCCAAAATCCGCATTTACCTTCTGGTCAGATCCTTCTTCTTCTACAACTTCTTCTGCAATCTTTTGAATCTCTGGCAATCTGGATTGAATCAAATCACGGGCGACTTCAATCGATGTTAACTCTGCAACCCACTCTGTAATCTCTGCATTTACAGCATCTCTCACTTTTCTCTTAATATCCTGATCTTCTTCATAATCACTGTTAGCCAGGATCCGAAGCCTAATTGCTTCGCTTGGAATCACCATCGGCTCATCTGCTGTCACTTCTGTTTTCGGTATATATAAACTTAGAATCGTTCCCAAGGATAAAATCAACACATATAATTTCACAATCGTCTTTGTTTTCATCTCTCCGACACCATCCCTTCACTATCCTCATTGTGGACAGGATGCCAGATTCTTAAACTATTAAAATTAAAAAAATTCCTGTTGCCATTTCCTTTCTCTAACAACCTATAAAAATCGACAAAATTCGGGTGGTACCTGGTACCAAAAAAGCCGCCAGCTGGCGGCTTTTTATCCTATTTCTGCAAATACCATGCGGTCTTTGCCGTTGATGTCATAGACTGTTTCTACTTTTGCTTGTGGAAAGGTTTGCTGCAGAAGTGCACAGACGGCTTCACTTTGGCCGGCGCCTACTTCGAAGCCGATTATGGCTCGCTTGTTTAGAACGGCAGGCAGCTCCTTCATGAAACGCCTGTACAGGTCGAGACCATCTTCTCCGGCAAATAGTGCGCGGTGAGGCTCATGCTTGGTGACCACATCTGACATCCACTCTGCGTCCCTCTCTGGAATATAGGGGGGATTTGATAGGATGATATCAAACCGCTTTTCTTCCGAAATAAGCGGCTGCAGAAGATCCCCCTGCACAAATTCAATTTCAGCGCCATTTCGCTCGGCATTTTCCTGTGCCAGCTGCAGTGTCGGGCCGTAAATATCTGTTGCTGTTACGTTCAGTGCTGGCTTTTCAAGCTTCATCGTGACTGCAATCGCTCCGCTGCCTGTCCCGATATCAGCCAACTCAAGTGTATCAGCATCGCTAAACAGCTTCGGAATCCTTTGCAGGGCATGATAAACAAGCTCTTCCGTTTCCGGCCTTGGAATAAGCACATCCTCGTTGACCAGAAAGGTCCGCCCGTAAAATTCTTCAGAGCCGATTATATATTGCACCGGCTGGCCTGCGGCGTGTGCATGTACAGCCTCCTGGAAAGCGTCCAATGTCTCGGGCTGCAAATCTTCCCGCAAATTAGCCAAAAAGCTTGCTCTGCCCATCTGCATAAAGTGCTGCAATAATAATTCGCCGGCATTTTCATCGCGGTTCGCCTTTTTTAAAAAAGAAGAAGCCCAATTGAGGGCTTCGTATACTTTCATGGATTGATTACTCATTGGAAGCACTGTCCAGCTTTGCAGATTGCTCTTCAACGATCAGCGCGTCAATCACTTCGTCAAGCTTGCCTTGAAGGATTTGATCAAGCTTTTGGATCGTTAAGCCGATGCGGTGGTCAGTCACGCGGTTCTGCGGGAAGTTGTACGTACGGATACGCTCAGAACGGTCACCTGTTCCTACAGCAGATTTACGCTGCTGATCGTATTCCGCCTGTGCTTCCTGCTGGAATTTATCATACACACGTGCACGAAGTACCTTCATCGCTTTTTCCTTATTCTTGATCTGTGATTTTTCGTCCTGGCAGGATACAACCGTACCTGTCGGCAAGTGAGTTAAACGCACGGCTGACATGGTCGTGTTAACACTTTGTCCGCCCGGTCCGCTTGATGCAAATGTATCAACACGGATATCTTTTTCATGAATATCTATTTCAACTTCTTCTGCTTCAGGAAGAACGGCAACCGTTGAAGTAGAAGTATGGATACGACCGCCAGATTCCGTTTCCGGAACGCGCTGTACACGGTGTGCGCCGTTTTCAAACTTAAGTTTTGAATAGGCGCCGTTTCCGTTGATCATAAAAATAATTTCCTTATATCCGCCGACACCTGTGGAGCTCGCTTCAATAACGTCGATCTTCCACCCCTGCGTCTCGGCATAGCGGCTGTACATGCGGTATAAGTCGCCCGCAAATAGAGCAGCTTCGTCACCGCCGGCTGCACCGCGAATTTCCATAATAACGTTTTTATCATCATTAGGGTCTTTAGGAATTAAGAGGACTTTCAGACGTGCTTCCAGATCCTCTTTTCTTTCCTCAAGCTCATCCAATTCTTCTTTTACCATTTCGCGCATTTCTGCATCAAGCTTTTCTTCCAGCATGGCACGCGCATCCTGATATTGCTCTTTCACTTCTTTATATTCGCGATATGTTTCAACAGTTTGCTGAATATCAGACTGTTCCTTTGAATAATCACGAAGCTTTTTCGGATCATTGACAATTTCCGGATCGCTCAAAAGCTCATTTAATCTTTCGTAACGGTCCTCTACAGATTGAAGACGATCAAACACAGCCATTCACCTCATTTTATCCATTAACCGCCGGAATCTGGCCAGCGGGATATATTTTAATAATAAATTTACATCCGTAACTCCATAACATTCTAATTATAGTATAGGTAATAGTTGCAGTCAAAACCAATCGCGATTATGAATGCGGTCTGGATAGTGAGTGGAGTTTTCTGAAAAGTTATTGCCTATTTTAGTGATATCCGATATATTGGTTTTATGAAAAATAAAAAAATTACTCCCATTAAACGTTTGTCACTAAGAGATGAAGTTTATGAAACACTAAAGAAAAATATTGTCCAGCTCGATTTCGAGCCGGGAGCACGGCTTCATGACAAGGAACTTGCTGAAGATTTTGGGATCAGCCGGACTCCTGTCAGGGAAGCTTTGAAACGGCTTGAGGATGAAGGGCTAGTTGAGTCAACTCCTGGCTCCTCCACACGTGTTACACCATTAAATGATGAGGAGGCCAGCCACGCTTTTACAGTTGCAGCTGTTTTACATGCATTGGGCACCAGGCTCGCCGTTCCCCAATTAACCGAAAGAGATTTTGAGCAGCTGGAAACAGCCAACGAAGAACTGGAAATTGCTTTGAAGCAGCAGGACATTATTGGCGCAATCCAGGCTGATGAAGCTTTCCACCAAATATATCTTCAGGCAGCAGCAAATCCAGAGATCATCTCGGCTTTAAAACGGATCATGCCGAAAATTCAACGCTTGGAATTCGCTCAGTTTGGCTCTTTAAATGGCCTGAGTTCCGTTACACAGCATAAAAAGATTATTGAAGTTAGCAGGCATAGAAATGAGGCTTTGGCATCCAGGCTTGTTGAGGAAAACTGGCTGAGTCTCGGAAAGCTTTTAACAAGCAAAGGAAAATGAGGTGATCTGGCTTGAAGGCAATTATATTAGGGGTTTGCTCCGCATTCTTTTTTGCGTTTACGTTCGTACTGAACCGTGCAATGGAGATGGATGGCGGCAGCTGGCTGTGGAGCGCCTCGCTCCGCTATTTTTTCATGGTTCCCCTGCTTGTGGCAATTGTAGCTTTTAGGGGAAATTTGCGCCCGCTTTTCGCTGAAATGAAAAAGGCACCTGGAAAGTGGCTATTATGGAGCTTTGTAGGCTTTGGCTTGTTTTATGCCCCATTATGCTTCGCCGCAGCCTACGGACCCGGATGGCTGATTGCCGGCACCTGGCAGATTACCATTATTTCCGGTTCACTCCTGGCTCCGCTTTTTTATGTTGCGTATCAATCAGGAAATGGCACTGTTCGGGTAAGGGGCAAGATTCCTTATCGCGGCCTAATGATGAGCATGATTATCCTGCTCGGGGTTGCGGTCATGCAATGGGAGCACGCCTCCTCCATTTCCTGGCGCGAAACCCTGTTAGTTGTACTCCCATTAATTTTGGCATCCTTCGCCTATCCTTTAGGCAACCGCAAAATGATGGACGTCTGTGAAAACAGGCTCGATGCTTACCAGCGGGTGCTTGGTATGACCATTGCCAGTCTGCCTTTTTGGCTGATTCTTTCCATAGTGGGTCTGGCTTCAAGCGGTATGCCAAGCTCAGGCCAGGTGGTTCAATCCGGCTTGGTCGCCCTTTTTTCCGGTGTCTTTGCGACGGTATTGTTTTTCGCAGCCACAGACCTTGTTCGAGGCAATATGCAAAAATTAGGTGCAGTAGAGGCAACGCAATCTCTTGAGGTTCTTTTTGCTGTCGCCGGAGAGGTGGTCCTGCTGGCAAGCCCGCTTCCTTCTGCCGTTTCTTTGACAGGTATGGCACTTGTCATTGCCGGTATGGTTCTTCATAGCTATGTAACCTCTAACAAAGTTCTTTTAAAAAGAAAAGCAGCGTAAAAAAATGCCCTGTAAAGCAGGGCATTTTATGTGCGGTCTTCCTGGACTTTTACTTCAATATGATAACGAGGAAGAGCTTTTATAAGCATTTTATGCAATTGTGCTTCGGCATCGATTTTTTCCTGATTGGTCATCATGCCTTTACGGTAAGCTGTTACCCACATATCTTCTCCATTTACCCAAACAGCACCAGGGCGGTAGCCTTCATTTGCAGCAACTACTTTGCGGGCATGGTTGATATCATCCTGGTTGTCCAGGCGTTTGCCATCGAAATTTATAAAATTAGGATTCTGGTCGCCGCTAAAAGTCCTGTCCAGCGTATCATTGTCCTCTGGGCGATCCAGATCATTGTTAATAAATGAAGTGCCATCCCTGCTCTCTTGGTTATAAGCATTATCTGTCCCCTGATCCTGGGCACAGCCAGCCATAAATGCGAGCATCAGAATGAAAACACCAAGCTTTTTCATAACTAACACCTCCTTTTTATAGCATGTCCGCTATAAGGAGGATTGTGCGGGCCAAATTAAGGGAAATTGGGCTGCTCTTTTTTGTTTATACTTCACTTTCTGTTTTTATGAAGCAGTTGGGCTGATATATGCTTCACTTTTACTTTTTATGAATCACTTTCCAGTATATATGCGTCACTTTCCGATTTTTTGCACCACTTCCCAGTCTGATGCGATTACAGCCCCGTCCTTTTACTACATAAAAAAACTGCCCGGAACAACGCCAGGGCAGAGAGATCGTTAAGTATTAAAATTATGATAAAGACTCAGTTGTCTCAGGATTTTCTATAACATTGGGCGATTTGGGAACTTCATGATGATGGCGGCAGCGCGGTTCATATGCTTCTGATGCGCCAACCAGGATAACGGGATCATCGTATGAAGCTGGCTTTCCATTGATCAGGCGCTGTGTACGGCTTGCAGGCGATCCGCAAACGGCACATACAGCCTGAAGCTTTGTAACCAATTCAGCAATCGCCATAATGGCAGGCATTTGGCCAAATGGCTCTCCGCGGAAGTCCTGATCAAGTCCGGCAGCGATTACACGGTGTCCGCTGTCAGCCAGATGCTGGATGACCTTCACGATTTCGTTGTCAAAAAACTGCACCTCATCGATGGCAATCAAATCAATTTCAGGATTAATGTATTTAAAAATATCGGTAGACTGGATTACAGGTCTAGCTATGATAGAAGTTCCATTGTGTGAAACGACAGCCTCATCACTGTACCGGTTATCAATTTGCGGCTTAAAAACAGCAATTTGCTGTTTGGCAAACTGAGCTCTTCGTACACGGCGAATCAGCTCTTCTGATTTGCCTGAAAACATGCTTCCGCAAATGACTTCCACCCATCCGTGATGATTCATAACGTACATGAACGGCCTCTCCTTCCTCGTTCTATCTAATATAATCGAAATGCGTAAGGCGCCTGCTCATCGGCGACAAGCATAAGAAAAGCCGACGAAAAGGTTGCTCTTTACCTTTTTGGCGGATTGGCTTATGACCTCGAGCCGATGGCGCCTGAAGCTAGACACCCGTCAGACTTCAAAAATTACACTTTTCTATTTTTTGTTCTAATTATTATTTTATGAAGAAAGGGTCGAGCTGTTAAAATTCCTTTTTTACTCGTGCGCTTTTTCAGAGCCTTGGGTAAAATGGCCCTGGCAAAACAGTTCTTCATATCCGCATAAAGACCGGCTTGCGGCCTTCATTAGCAATAAAAAACAGGCAAGAAAGTTAACTTGCCTGTTTTTGTTGTTTATTATTTTTGTTCTGACTTGATGCCGTATTTCTTGTTGAAACGGTCAACACGTCCGCCAGCTTCAGCGAATTTTTGACGTCCAGTATAGAATGGGTGGCACTCAGAGCAAGTCTCAACGCGGATCTCTTCTTGAACAGAACCCGTTTCGAACTCATTACCGCAAGCACATTTCACCATTGCTTTTTTATAGTTAGGATGAATTCCTGATTTCATTCTTTTCATCTCCTTCCGCCCTGAATCATTCGAAACAGAGTTATATATTACGGGCAATCTGGAATTGCCGTAAACTTCAAAAACACACTGTCATCATTATAACAAGTCCAAGTATATTTTGCAATAAGGGAATTATGCAGCCTGTATTTTCCAAAAGGCAACTCGTTTCTCATAAATGGTTGTTTTGTTTATTAATGTTGCCCGTTGATTTCCGCTGCGGGCACTTGCTTTCCGCGGGGAGGAACGGGAGCCTCCTCGGCTTCGCCTGTGGGGTCTCCCGCTCCCTCTCCTCCCGCAGGACATTGAATATGCTTCCTTGAATTAGCACCGCACGAAGAAAATGCGGATGCATTTTCGAGGATCAAGTGCCCTCCGCTCCAATCAACTCAGTGGGCTAGCATTAGTTTTCCGTCGAAAAAAGCCTTTTACAAAAAAGCCTTCCAAAAAAGCTGCTAAAAACTTTCAAATGTTAATGAGACCGCTTAGCCTTCATTTCCTCAGCCAGATTAGCAAAGAATTCCTCATTTGATTTTGTCTGTTTCAGCCTGCGAAGGAGCTTTTCTGCAAAGTCAGGTGAGTCGGACATGGATTTGCGGATTGCCCATAGTTTGTCCAGGTGGTCTTTTTGGATAAGCAATTCTTCTTTGCGCGTTCCGGAACGGCGAATGTCGATGGCCGGGAATATTCTTCTTTCAGCCAGTGAGCGGTCAAGGTGAAGTTCCATATTTCCAGTACCCTTAAACTCTTCGTAAATTACATCGTCCATTCGTGAACCTGTATCAACAAGCGCAGTCGCAAGAATCGTTAAGCTTCCGCCTTCTTCGATATTGCGGGCCGCACCAAAGAAACGCTTTGGACGGTGGAATGCAGCAGGGTCAATACCGCCTGACAATGTTCTTCCGCTTGGAGGAATGACAAGGTTATAAGCTCTTGCCAGTCTTGTAATGCTATCCATCAAAATGACAACATCGCGCTTATGTTCAACTAAACGCATGGCACGCTCAAGCACAAGCTCAGCCACTTTAATATGGTTCTCCGGCACTTCGTCAAACGTTGAGCTGACAACATCGCCAACAACCGAGCGCTCTATGTCCGTTACCTCTTCCGGACGCTCGTCAATCAATAGGACGATTAATTCTGCTTCCGGATGATTCGTTGTAATGCTGTTGGCAATTTCTTTTAAAAGCATCGTTTTACCTGCTTTAGGAGGCGCAACGATCAAACCGCGCTGCCCAAAACCGACTGGGGCAAGCAAGTCCATAATTCGTGTGGAAACCTGTCTTGTACCTGTTTCCAGCTTCATATGACGGTTTGGATATAAAGGCGTCAATCCTGGGAAATGAACACGCTCTTTCGCTGATTCCGGATCATCGCCATTAACCGCTTCTACTTGAAGCAGGCCGAAATAGCGTTCATTTTCCTTTGGAGGGCGGACCTTCCCGGATACTTTATCTCCGTTTCTTAAATCAAAGCGGCGAATCTGCGAAGCGGAAATATAAATGTCCTCTGAGCTTGGCGAATAGTTGATCGGACGAAGGAAGCCAAAGCCCTCTGATTGGATGATTTCCAGGACACCTTCCATGAAAAAGTAACCTTCCTGCTCTGCCCTTGCTTTCAGGATGGCAAAAATTAATTCTTTTTTCGATAACTTGCTGTAATAAGAAACTTTATATTCACGGGCAAGTTCATAAAGCTCTTTTAGCTTCATATTTTCTAAACTTGAAATGTTTAAACCCATTTTCACACCACACTTTTGAAATTTTCAATTATTTCCTTCATATGCAGCTGTACGAATATAGGACTTTATATGAAAGGAATGGGAAAGACGCTTTTGAGGTTCTTGAAAAAGTTGAAGAATGTCTACTTATGTTCTTAATAAAAGGTTTCGAGGAATGGACCGGTTTGATGTCCGTTTTCAGTTGAAATAAGGAGGTTTCCTCTTCAGTAAAAAACAATCTCTATTTTACCCCTAAATCTAAAAATTAATCAATAACAATTTTTTAAATGGAAAATATAGCAGGAAGGAAATGAAAATGAGCAGGCTGGCATTAGAGGCCAGCCCTCATTTTCAATCTATTTTGCTCTCTATTTAATAACAAGATTAGGCTTTTTATTTAAGCTATGGCGACCTTCAATAAAGCGGACAGTCCCTGATTTGGCACGCATAACAACTGAATGAGTTGAACCGTATGAACCTTTAAACTGTACGCCTTTAAGAAGCTCTCCGTCTGTTACACCTGTTGCGGCAAATATGGCATCATCGCCTCTTACCAGGTCTTCCATTAATAGAACCTTGTTAATATCAAGGCCCATCTTTAGGCATCGCTCTACTTCTGCATCGTTTTGAGGGAGAAGTTTACCCTGGATTTCTCCGCCAAGGCATTTAAGGGCAACCGCTGCAAGAACGCCTTCAGGAGCACCGCCTGAACCGAACAGGATGTCTACACCCGTTTCGTCGAAAGCTGTATTAATCGCTCCAGCCACGTCACCGTCATTGATTAGTTTGATTCTTGCCCCCGCATCTCGCAGCTGGCTGATAATATGCTCATGGCGCTCACGGTTAAGAACGGTTGCCACGACATCATTGATATCTTTATTTTTTGCTCTTGCGACCGCTTTCAAATTATCCAAAACAGAAGCGTTAATATCAATTTGTCCTACGGCTTCAGGACCGACAGCAATTTTATCCATGTACATATCCGGAGCATGAAGCAGGTTTCCATGGTCAGCAACAGCCAGTACAGCCAGTGCATTCCAGCCGCCAGATGCTACGATATTCGTACCTTCCAATGGATCAACAGCTACATCGACGCGAGGCCCGTAGCCTGTTCCAAGCTTTTCCCCAATGTAAAGCATAGGCGCCTCATCCATTTCACCTTCTCCGATAACCACTGTTCCCTTCATTGGCACAGTATCAAACACATCTCTCATCGCAGAAGTAGCTGCATCATCCGCTTCATCCTTTAAACCGCGCCCCATCCAGCGTGCTGATGCTAAAGCAGCACCTTCCGTTACACGGACAAGCTCCATTGACAAACTTCTTTCCATCGATCTTTCCTCCCCAGATTCTAAGGCAGAATTGCATGGGTGAATGGCGGGCCGGTTTAAGATCCCGGCGCCGCATCACCCGCCTTTTTTATTGGTGTAAAGTTCTCTTTATTTTAATTGAAACTAAGCGTTTTTCATTTGTTCCAGTTCTTCTTTACTCATTTCTTCGCGCCAGATTGTGGCACCCAGCCCATTCAGTTTTTCGACCAGATGGCTGTAGCCTCTGTCAATATGTTCAAGGCCTGTTACTTCTGTGACGCCCTCAGCCATTAAGCCAGCAATCACAAGTGCAGCCCCTGCTCTCAGATCGCTTGCCTTTACTTTGGCACCCTGGAGCTGGACTGGACCGTTAATAATGGCGGAACGGCCTTCCACCTTAATATTCGCATTCATTCTGCGAAGCTCATCAATATGTTTAAAACGGGCACTATAAATGGTGTCTGTGACCATGCTTGTTCCTTCTGCCCCTGTAAGCAGCGAAGTCAGCGGCTGCTGAAGGTCCGTAGGAAAACCAGGGTATACCAGTGTTTTAATATCGACAGCTTTCTTTTTATCAGCCGGACCAACAAAAACCTGATCGTCCTTCGTTTCGATCTGAACACCCATTTCACGAAGCTTTGCAATCAGCGATTCGAGGTGATGAGGAATGACATTATCAATCAGTACACCTTCTCCCGCTGCTGCACCAACGATCATATAGGTTCCAGCTTCAATCCGGTCAGGAATAATGGTATGCTGGCAGCCATGCAGGTGATCGACTCCGTCAATTCGGATGACATCTGTTCCGGCTCCCTTAATTTTGGCACCCATATTGGTCAGCAATGTAGCAACATCGATAATTTCGGGTTCTTTGGCGGCATTTTCGATGATCGTCCTGCCCTTCGCCCGAACGGCGGCTAGCATGATATTAATGGTTGCCCCGACGCTGACAACATCCAGATAAATTCGCGCCCCGCGCAATTCATCGGCACGCAAATAAATGGCTCCCTGCTCGTTGGTCACACGTGCGCCAAGCGCTTCAAACCCTTTAATATGCTGGTCGATCGGCCTTGGACCAAGGTGACAGCCTCCAGGCAAGCCAATCACCGCTTTTTTAAAACGGCCAAGCATGGCTCCCATCAAGTAATAGGAAGCACGTAATTTTTTTACTTTTCCGTTCGGCAAAGGCATGGAAATCATGGAAGAGGGATCAACTGTCATATCATTGTCTGTAAATTCAACTGTTCCCCCTATTTCTTCAAGCAGATCTTTTAAAATTTGAACGTCCGAAATATCCGGCAAACCTTCAATTGTCACAGGCGACTCCGCTAAAATGGTAGCCGGGATCAATGCCACCGCACTGTTCTTGGCTCCGCTAATCCGGACTGTTCCTTTTAAAGGATAACCGCCTGCAATCATAAGCTTTTCCATTTGTAACTCCCTTCTAAGCCGTTGTTAATCGTGCACTGCTGAGAGCAACTCTTAATTAGATAACTGTCCAGCTCCAGTGCCTAGCCCCTCGAGTCATAAGCCAAATCACTCCAGAAATCAGGATTTCCTGCGTGATTCGTCTTATGCTTGCCGGGGCTGAACAAGGCACTTCCGCTTTTCTAATGAGAGCCCTTACAGCAAAAGCTATACACTACTTTTCTAACCAATTACGCCAGAAAATAGCCCTAGCTTCTATAAGAAACCGAAATAGGCTTGTCCTAATATTAATGTCAGAAAAATCCCTTGGGAAAATATGCACTTTCATATTATCACGTATCTGTAGTTTACAACATTGCAAGATGTATAAGGAACAATTTTCCAACTGTTTTTTGCAGATTCCGACATTATCTTTATCTTATAGTTTACACGAAAAATCAAATCTCATGTATCGATAACGAAAAAAGTTAAAATTAAGAAAGAAGTACTAAAAGCAGAGGTTCAGGTTATGGGGCCGGCTTTGCTCCGCTTGCCTTATGCAGCGGATACAAAGCCGGGTACCTAGAGTTATTTTACCGAAGAATCAATTATCCTCTTGAATTCCAGTCCGCCAAGAATGCTTCAATTCCCTTATCTGTCAGTGGATGGTTGAATAATTGCTGGATTACTTTATAAGGAACCGTAGCAATATCCGCACCTCTTAAAGCGGCATCGGTAACGTGCTGAGGATGTCTAATGGAAGCTGCAATGATTTCCGTTTCAATGTCATGAATAGCGAAGATTTCTGCAATCGTTGAAATTAAATCAAGACCGTTATGGCCAATATCGTCCAAGCGTCCAAGGAACGGTGAAACATAAGTAGCCCCAGCTCTTGCCGCAAGCAGCGCCTGGTTGGCACTGAAGATTAAAGTAACGTTTGTTTTAATGCCTTCTTTTGAAAAAGCGCTAACGGCCTTTAATCCATCCGGGGTCATCGGAACCTTGATTGTAATGTTTGGCGCAATTGCAGCTAGCTCTTTCCCTTCTCTAATCATTCCTTCTGCATCAAGGGCGATTACTTCTGCACTAACGGACCCGGGAACCAATTCCGTAATTTCGCGAAGGCGGTCAGGAAAGGATACATTTTTTTCTTTCGCAACCAATGATGGATTGGTTGTTACACCAGCTACTACCCCAAGCGAAAATGCTTCTTTAATTTCTTCCATGTTTGCCGTATCGATAAAAAACTTCATAATAATCCCACCTTGTTTAATATTTTGATAATTATCTATGTATTATTAAATAAAGTCTCTATTCTGTAAAGCCTTGGGTAACCTGCAACCCTTAAGTAATATAATATACAGGGAAACCGCCCCTAAAACTAGAAGGCGGTTTCTCTTATTACTTGTTCAGTTCTTAAATTATGCTTTGTTAGAAGAACCAAACTCACGCATTTTGCCGATAACTGTTTCTTTAATCGCTTCACGTGCAGGACCTAAGTATTTGCGTGGATCATACATTTCTGTATCTGCTGCCAATACTTCACGAACACGCTTTGCAGAAGCAATTTGGTTCTCTGTATTTACATTGATTTTAGCTGTTCCTAATGAAACTGCTTTTTGAATATCTTTTGTTGGGATACCTGTTCCGCCATGAAGAACTAAAGGAACACCCGTAAGGTTTCCGATTTCTTCCATTTCAACGAAACCTAAGTTAGGCTCACCTTTGTAAGGGCCATGAACAGAACCTAGTGCTGGTGCAAGGCAGTCGATGCCTGTACGCTTCACTAGCTCTTCACATTCTTTTGCATCTGCATAAATAACGCCGTCAGCAACAACATCGTCTTCCTGTCCTCCGACAGTTCCTAACTCTGCTTCAACTGAAACGCCTTTTGCATGCGCATATTCAACTACTTTGCTGGTAGTTGCTACGTTTTCTTCAAACGGATCATGAGAAGCGTCGATCATAACAGAAGTGAATCCTGCTTCGATTGCTTCTTTACATTTATCAAAACTTGAACCGTGGTCTAAGTGAATAGCCACTGGAACTGTAATTTTGTAATCTTCCAGCAGTCCTTCAACCATTTTTACAACCGTTACGAAGCCGCCCATGTAACGAGCCGCACCTTCGGAAACACCAAGGATTACAGGTGACTTTTCCTCTTCTGCAGCCTGCAGGATAGCTTGAGTGAACTCAAGGTTGTTTAAGTTAAATTGACCTACTGCATAGCCTTCTGATTTTGCTTTGTTCAGCATTTCAGTCATAGAAACTAAAGGCATTTTTCTTCCTCCTTATTGATGATCGATTAAGTTTTTCACAGGGCATGGACTGTTAAAGTTTTCCCCTTAACACTAACGAATATGTACCCTTAAAATCCCCTGTTAAACGAAAGCGATCCTTTGGAATTCATTTGTTATCATACCAAAAAGGATTTAGAAAAGCCATTAATCTAGAGCGTTTTTCTTAATTGTCATAAAGCAAACGCTATCATTTTCAAGCCGATGGAATTTCAGGGTAAAAACGGTTTTTTTTACACCTTAATTGGAATTGGGAACCGGCAAATACTTCTTTACGGCTGCCCGAATATCATCAATATCAAATGGTTTTGCAAAGTGGGTAAGAGCACCTAGATCTTTGGCTTCCTGAATCATATCCAGCTCACCATACGCAGTCATGATAATGACCCGGATATCCTTATCAACCACTCTCATTCTTTTTAAAATTTCAATCCCGTCCATTCCTGGAATTTTCATATCCAGAAGGACGAGGTCAGGCGAATGCTTGGAAACAATGTCGAGAGCCTGGACTCCATTGGCAGCCTGGTATGTGTCGTACCCTTCTTTCTGTAATACCTCATTAAGTAAAATGCGGATTCCGAACTGATCATCTACGATTAAAATTTTCCCTTTCATCAAGCCACCTCTTCCTGTCGTTTTAAAAGCACTTTGATTAAATACTTACTCAATTATGACTGCAGGTCACTTAACTGTACATTCTCCTACAGGTAATTTCTCTATAAAACAGCATATTTCCTGCTATTTTTTACAATTTAACCGTGAATATTTTACCTTTTCCTCTTGATTCACTATAATAGAATCCCAGGAAGCAGTGACTGAAGGAGTGAAATACTTTGTTAAAAATGTTCTCTACCCAGCTTACAGGCTTGTTTAAGCGATTGCAGGAGAAAGAGGAATTCGCCATCGAAGACAGCGCGCGCTTACTGGCCCAAGCCGCTGCAGGCGATGGAAAAATATATATATATGGTACTCATGAAATGAGCAGTATCGGCTATGAAGCTACCCAAAGCATGGAACCGCTCCGGGATGCGGCAATTTGGGGGAATGATAACGAAATTTCGGAAACAGACAGATTGATTATTTTTTCAAGATATTCTGATGATGATGAGGCTATTTCATTAGCAAAAAAACTAGCCGACAAAGGCATCCCTTTTGTGGCAGTGAGTACGGAAAAAGCTGATCGCAGCGAAAACCTAGCCAATTTGGCCGATGTTCACATCGATTTGAAGCTAACGAAAGGGCTCCTTCCTGACGAAGAAGGAAACCGTTTTGGTTACCCTGCCTCCATGGCTGCTTTATTTGTGTATTACGGAATCAAATTTACAATTGAAGAGATTTTGGCGGAATACGAATAGTATTTTCAAAGAAATTTTAAACATATCGCGAAAATCTTCTCGCGCTCGTTCATGCCCATAAAAAAATCCCTCCGCACCTGGAGGGATTTTTTCATATCTTATAATTTCTCGCTAAATTTCAGTGATGCCCCAATAAACTCACGGAATAAAGGCTGCGGGCGTGTTGGCCTTGAAATAAACTCCGGATGGAACTGAGATGCCACGAACCAAGGATGGTCCTTCACCTCGATGATTTCCACTAAGCGGCCGTCCGGGCTTGTACCAGAAAAGACAAATCCGGCCTTCTCCATATCCTGGCGGTAATGGTTGTTAAACTCATAGCGATGGCGATGGCGCTCATAAACCACTTCATCCTGGTAAGCTTCAAATGCTTTCGTGTCTTCTTCCAATTTACAAGCTTGTACCCCAAGTCTCAATGTTCCGCCTAAATCTTCGATGTCCTTTTGCTCAGGCAGAAGGTCGATGATTGGGTGTTCCGTTTCAGGGTTAATTTCTGCAGAATGTGCATCCTTTAGGCCCAGTACGTTTCTTGCAAATTCAATGGAAGCAAGCTGCATGCCAAGGCAAATGCCAAGGAATGGCTTTTTATTTTCGCGTGCAAATTGGATCGCAAGAATTTTACCTTCAATCCCGCGGTCTCCGAATCCGCCCGGAACAAGGATTCCATCTGCATCGTTTAGTAATTCTGTTACATTATCTTTGTTCACTTCTTCAGAGTTAATCCATTTTATCTCAATATCAGAATCAAAAGCATAGCCTGCATGTTTTAATGCTTCTACTACAGAAATATAGGCATCCTGCAATTCAACATATTTACCGACAAGGGCAATCTTGGTTTTCTTAGACAGGTTTAGAACCTTGTCCACAAGCTGATTCCACTCTGCCATGTCTGCTTCTCCGCACTCAAGCTTCAAATGTTTGCAGACAATCTGGTCAAGATGCTGCTCTTGAAGCGATAACGGTACGGAATATAAAGTTTCTGCATCGGTTGCTTCAATAACTGCTTCTTTATCGATATCACAGAATAACGCAATTTTATCCTTCATGTCCTGGGAAATCGGCATTTCTGTACGAAGAACAATTACGTTTGGCTGGATGCCAAGGCTTCTTAGTTCTTTTACGCTGTGCTGAGTCGGTTTTGTTTTCATTTCTCCTGCCGCTTTGATATAAGGAACCAGCGTACAGTGAATGTACATCACATTGTCACGGCCGATGTCGCTCTTGATCTGGCGAATTGCTTCTAGGAATGGAAGTGATTCAATGTCCCCTACTGTTCCGCCGATTTCTGTAATGACCACATCCGCATTGGTTTCGTGACCTGCACGGAATACTTTATCCTTAATTTCATTGGTAATATGCGGAATAACCTGTACAGTTCCTCCGTTATAATCTCCACGGCGTTCTTTTCTAAGCACCGTTGAGTAGATTTTACCCGTTGTTACACTGCTGTACTTTGTCAGGTTAATATCAACAAAGCGCTCATAGTGGCCCAGGTCCAAGTCAGTCTCTGCACCGTCACCCGTTACGAATACCTCACCATGCTGGTACGGGCTCATTGTTCCCGGATCCACATTTATGTAAGGATCAAATTTTTGAATCGTAACCGTTAAACCTCTGTTTTTCAAAAGGCGCCCAAGTGATGCTGCTGTAATCCCTTTTCCTAATGATGATACAACCCCGCCTGTTACAAAAATATACTTTGTCATGTAAAATTCCCCCTCAATATCAGTTTGTGCATATTCGTCTTGGTTTAAAGACTTCATTAAAAAAATTCTATCTTCCAGCTGCAGGATTTTTTCAATCCGAAGCTGCACCATTCGGCAAAGGGGAGGAAACGCAATTTTATCCATTCACCCTTAGAAGAGACGATCGTTCGCCTCTCCCATATAAAAAATAAGGCTCTGTTACACTTGCCTGCTGATTTCCGCTCCAGGAGCTCGCTTTCCGCGGGCGGTCCGGGAGCCTCCTCGGCGCAGCCGCGCCTGCGGGGTCTCCCTTTGACCCGCTTCTCCCGCTGGAGTCTCGCTCCTTCCACTCCATTCAACAGGTTGCAAATATAAACAATGAGCTTTAACAGAGCCAAAAATAAAAAGCGCTCCGCTTACTTATAAAGTAAGGGAGCGCTATTAGCGTCTAACGAATCGTTCCTTTTTTAAGGAGCCCAAAAAGTATTCTACAAGCCCTGAAACGAAAAGTCAAGATTATAAATCTTCTTCGTCCTCATCCAGTTCAAGTTCATCTTCTTCAAGGTCATCATCGTCATCATCTTCATCAAGATCGAATTCTTCTTCATCTTTATCAATAATTTCAGCGTCATCCTCGAAGTCTTCGTCAAGATCGTCGTCATCATCAAGAAGATCATCATCATCGTCATCTGTCAGATCGTCATCATCAAAACCGTCGTCATCATAATCGATATCCTCTTCATCCAGTTCATCATAATCTTCAAGGTCAAGATCATCATCGGCGACCTTCTTCTTCGCCTTTTTCTTCTTAGGCTTGATAACGGAAACGACTTCTTCTTCATATTGGTCTACCGGATACCATGAACGAAGACCCCAGCGGTTGTCGCCCAATCCAATAAAATGTCCATCTATATTTAAATCAGTGTAGAACTGTGCAATTTTCGATTTAACTTGTTCCTTTGAAAGGTTCAGAATCTTAGTCACTTCATCCATAATGTCATTAAAAGCCATCGGTTCTTTTTTGCTTTTTAAAAGTTCATAAGCCACTTCAATTAATGACATTTCTTGTAATTCTTCTTTTGAGAATTGTTCCAAACTCAATATCAGCACTTCCTTTCCCTATGTAACGCTATTAGGCAGCGTAAATAACAAAAACACGCACAAACTTAAATGAAGCCCTATTGGCTCTATATTTTGAGAGCACAAAAAAACACTTGAACTGCCCCCAAGAAGACATATTCTTCATTATAAACAAATTTTTACGGTTTATGCCAGTTATATCTGCTGTTCTGGCATTTTTTCTGCAGTTTTGTACTTTCCAGCCCTGCTAAACATAAACGTTAATGAAAAGGCCTGTTGATTTCCGCTCTTGAAACCAGCTTTCCGCAGGGGTCAGGGAGCATCCTGGCGCATACGCACCTGCGAAGTCTCCCTGCGACCCGCTCCACTCAGCAGGGTGCCAAAATCAAAGCAGTGTATTTCATGCCTATAAATAGAAGAGTTTAATCCACCCTGTTTCTTTTCCGGCCTTTCAAAGGCTGATCCATCTGTTTATACGCCAGCCAAGTAAAATAAAATGATAATAAAAAGAAGGCAATGGCTCCAAGCTGTCTTTCGTATAGGAAGTAAACGCCCGCACTAGCTCCCACTAGAGCTGCATACAGAAATAATTTCTTCACATTTTCACATCCTCAAGCCCCGAAGTGCACCGCTATGTATAATGATTCCATTATATAGGATACGGATGTATTTTGTATGTATTCCGTGTAAAAATTAGGTTATCACTCAGAAGAAGTAAAGGCCTGCAGCATGAGGCTGCAAGCCTTAATTTCAATTATTGACTCCATCGGCCTTTGGATGCCTTATTTTATCTACATATTCCTGCGATATTGCCCGCCCACTTCATAAAGCGCACGTGTGATTTGTCCAAGGCTCGCCACTTTGACGGTTTCCATTAAGGCAGCGAAAATGTTGCCTCCGCTGACTGCCGTTTCCTTCAATTGGTTCAAGGCCCCTTCTGCTTTATCTTTATTGCGCTCCTGGAAGCTGCGCAGATTGCGGATCTGAGTTTCTTTTTCTTCTTTAGTTGCTCTTGCCAGCTCCATATTGTCCATTTCTTCCTCTGAAGGAGGATTCGGATTCAAGTATGTGTTTACCCCGATAATCGGAAGCTCACCGGTATGCTTCTTCATTTCATAATACATAGACTCATCCTGAATCTTTCCGCGCTGATATTGAGTTTCCATGGCACCAAGTACACCGCCGCGGTCATTAATGCGTTCGAATTCCTTCAATACCTGCTCCTCTACAAGATCTGTAAGCTCATCCACGATGAAAGCACCCTGAAGCGGATTTTCATTCTTGGATAATCCATGTTCTTTTGTAATGATCATCTGAATGGCCATCGCACGGCGGACAGACTCTTCTGTCGGAGTGGTAATCGCTTCATCATAAGCATTTGTATGCAGTGAGTTACAGTTATCCTGAAGTGCCATTAATGCCTGCAGTGTTGTGCGAATATCGTTAAAATCGATTTCCTGCGCATGCAGCGACCGCCCGGAAGTCTGGATATGGTACTTCAGCTTTTGGCTTCTTTCATTCGCGCCATACTTATCTCTCATAACAGTCGCCCAGATGCGGCGTGCCACACGGCCAAGCACCGTATACTCAGGATCCAGTCCGTTTGAGAAGAAGAATGAAAGGTTTGGTGCAAAGTCGTTGATATTCATGCCTCTGCTCAAATAATACTCTACATATGTGAAGCCATTTGCCAATGTAAATGCCAGCTGCGAAATTGGGTTCGCACCCGCTTCTGCGATATGATAGCCTGAAATTGAAACAGAGTAATAATTGCGGACCTTATGGTCGATAAAGTACTGCTGGATATCCCCCATCATCCTTAAGGCAAACTCTGTAGAGAAGATACACGTATTTTGGCCCTGGTCTTCTTTTAAAATATCAGCCTGAACCGTTCCCCTCACTGTCTGCAGCGTTTGCGCCCTTACTTCCGTAAACTCTTCCGGAGTGAGCACTCGGCCAAGCTCCTGCTCTTTTGCTTCAATCTGCTGCTCAATGGCTGTATTCATGAACATAGCCAATATGATCGGAGCCGGCCCATTAATGGTCATCGATACAGATGTAGATGGATGGCATAAATCAAATCCGGCATACAGTTTTTTCATATCATCAAGCGTACAAACGCTGACACCGCTCTCCCCGACTTTTCCGTAAATGTCCGGGCGGTAATCCGGATCTTCTCCGTAAAGAGTAACCGAGTCAAACGCTGTGCTTAAACGCTTGGCTGAATCATCTTTTGAAAGATAGTGGAAACGGCGATTCGTCCGTTCAGGCGTACCTTCGCCGGCAAACTGCCTTTTTGGATCTTCTCCCTCGCGTTTGAATGGGAAAACGCCTGCTGTGTACGGGAATGAGCCCGGTACATTTTCTCTATACACCCAGCGGATGATTTCTCCATAATCCTTGTACTTAGGAAGGGCCACCTTTGGAATGGACAGGCCTGATAAGCTCTTGGTTTTTAAAACCGTTATGATTTCCTTATCGCGGATTTTCGTCACAAACTGATCGCCTGCATATTTTTCCTTCAGACGATCCCAGCCCTCAAGAATCTTCTTCGTTTCAGCTGTCAATTTGTCTTCGACCGACGCTTTGATGGCTTCCAATGAAGAGATTGCCTCTTCATTTCCTTCCTGTTCTTTTACAGCAAGAAGAGCACCTTCCAGCTGGAACAATTTGCGGGCAAGATCGGCCTGCTCTTCTGCCTTTTTATGATAGCCGCGTACTGTATCTGAAACCTCACGCAAATAATACCGCTGCTCATTCGGGATAATGACATTCTGCTTTTCCACTTTCGCTTCTTTTGTAAAACTTGTCTCCCAACCTGTGCCTGCATTTTTGTTGATCGTTTCAACCAGTGCAGCAAACACCGCATTTGTTCCCGGATCATTGAACTGGCTTGCAATCGTACCGTATACAGGCATTTCTTCCAGTTCCTTTTCAAAAAGCATCCGGCTGCGCTGATATTGCTTTTGCACCTGGCGCATGGCATCTTCAGACCCTTTGCGCTCAAATTTATTAATAACGATTAAGTCTGCATAATCAATCATATCTATTTTCTCAAGCTGGGAAGGCGCGCCGAATTCACTTGTCATCACATACATAGAGACATCGCAAATTTCAGTAATGCCGGCATCCCCTTGCCCGATTCCGCTCGTTTCCACAATAATCAAGTCAAAGCCGGCCGCCTTTACAACCGAAATTGCATCCTGAATCGCAAGTGAAAGCTCACTTCGGGAATTTCTAGTTGCGAGGCTTCTCATATAAACACGCGGATTAAAGATCGCATTCATGCGAATCCGGTCGCCCAGAAGCGCGCCACCTGTTTTTTGCTTTGTCGGGTCAACGGACAGAATGGCTACCTTCTTTTCCGGGACTTCGTTGATAAAACGGCGGATCAGCTCATCGGTTAAGGAGCTTTTACCGGCACCGCCTGTACCCGTAATCCCAACAACCGGTACCTGTTTTTCAAGCGACTTTACTTTTTCCATCACGGTTTCAAGAGATGCCGCTGCTTCTTTGCTTTCCGTAACCTGATGCTCAGCAAGGGTAATCAGCTTGGCAATCGCATTGGTTTCCCCTTCCTGAAGCTTTTCAATTTGCCCGGATGATCCTGCTGTGAATGTAGGGAAATCACATTCTTGAATCATCTGGTTGATCATGCCCTGCAGGCCATGCTTTCGGCCATCTTCAGGCGAAAAAATTCTCGCGATTCCGTACTCATGCAATTCCTTGATTTCCTTCGGGATGATAACCCCGCCGCCACCGCCATAAATGCGGATATGGGAAGCGCCTCTTTCCTTCAGCAAGTCATACATATACTTGAAATACTCAACATGCCCTCCCTGATAAGAGGAAATGGCGATTCCCTGTACATCTTCCTGAATCGCAGCGTTCACGACTTCTTCTACCGAACGGTTATGACCCAGGTGGATTACCTCCGCACCGCTCGCCTGAATGATTCTGCGCATAATGTTAATGGAAGCATCATGGCCATCAAAAAGACTCGAAGCTGTTACAAAGCGAATATGATTTTTCGGCTTATACACTTCTGGATTACTCATACTTCTCCCCCTTGTCCGAAAGCGCAGGCACCAGGGCAGCTGATGCTGTGCGCATAAAAATTTAACTTGTTAAGCTTTTTCCGAAACCTTGTCTGGGTTTTTTATCCCTTGAAAAAGCAGATCCGTCTGCAGCTGGATATATTCATCAATCGTGTACAACTTTTGCAATGACCAGCGCCGGAACGCCCACATTTGCCCTTGGACAAAAATGTTATGGGCAATCATCTTGATTTTTCCTTCCGGAAGGTCCAGCTCTCCGTTTTCCACACAAAGTGTGATGACATGCTCGAACATGCCAACCATTTCGATTTCTTTTTTCAAAACATAAGGAAGCGCGTCCTTTGTTAAGGATTTGACTTCCTGGTACATGACGAGCACTTCATCCTGCATTTCATCGACTACCTTGAAATAATCGGCAATTCCCTGCTCCAGGCTTTCAAGCGTGCCCTGATTTGTATCAAGACCCTTTTGCAGGCGCTCTGCAACCTGATCATAGATGCTGTCACAAACCAGATATAATACGTCTTCCTTGGTCCGGATATACTCATAAAGCGTCCCGATACTAAAACCAGATGCCTTAGCGATTTCTCTAGTTGTTGTACGATGGAACCCTTTTTGGATAAAAAGGGTGACGGCACCTTTAATCATCTGATCACGCCTCTTTTTGACAAGACGCTCATCTTTAACAGAAGCTTGAACTTCCCGTTTCTTCATTACTTATCTACCGCCTCCCGTGAATCATTCCCTGAATACCTGTTTATTTTGAAGAGGATTTCCTCATAGAATGTTGTGTTAGTTTACGAATTCTGACCGTTGATTTCCGCGGCAGGCACACAGCGAACCCGCGGGGAGCGATGTGAGCCTCCCCGGCTATGCCTGCGGGGTCTCACATTCCCTCACTTCCCGCAGGACCATAGAATAACCATCCTTGTGTAAACACCGCATGAAAAAATTTCGAGGATCAAGTGCCCCCCGCTCCAATCAACTAGTCAGTCGCCTAAAATCAACAAACGTTACGAAAATAGCCTTTGAAATAACTACTGTGAGATCCTTTTATTTCGTTACCATCCGCGAGATTACGAGACGCTGAATTTCCTGCGTTCCTTCGTAAATCTGCGTGATTTTTGCATCACGCATAAAGCGCTCAACCGGATAATCCTTTGTATATCCGTATCCGCCGAAGATTTGAACCGCATCCGTTGTTACCTTCATAGCCGTGTCGCCGGCTAGAAGCTTAGACATCGCAGATTCCTTTCCGTATGGGAGGCCTTCGGATTCCAGCCATGCTGCCTGATAAGTTAATAGTCTTGAAGCTTCAATGCTTGTCGCCATGTCCGCCAGCTTGAATCCGATCCCCTGCTGGGCAGCAATCGGCTTGCCAAACTGCACTCGCTCCTTTGCATACTCGACGGAAGCATCTAATGCACCCTGGGCAATTCCGACAGCCTGTGCTGCGATACCATTGCGGCCGCCGTCAAGTGTCATCATGGCGATTTTGAAGCCTTCGCCAACTTCTCCCAGCACATTCTCAACAGGAACCTTGCAATCTTCAAAAATTATTTCTGTAGTCGGCGATGAACGGATACCCAATTTCTTTTCCTTCTTGCCTACAGAGAAACCTTCAAAGCCGGCCTCCACAATAAATGCCGTTGTTCCTCTATGTTTTTCGGCTGGATCTGTTAAAGCAAATACTACATAAATATCTGCTACTCCGCCGTTTGTAATGAAAATTTTGCTGCCGTTCAATACATAATGGTCGCCTTCCAGACGCGCAGTCGTTCTCATTCCGCCGGCATCAGAACCGCTGCCAGGCTCAGTCAGTCCGTATGCACCGATTTTTTCACCTTGTGCCATTGGCTTTAGATACTTTTGCTTTTGCTCCTCACTGCCGAATTTGAAAATCGGCCAGCCTGCAAGGGATGTATGTGCAGAAAGGGTAACACCTGTTGAAGCACACACTCTTGAAAGCTCCTCAACCGCGATGCAGTATGCCAGGTAATCACTGCCGATTCCGCCGTACTCTTCAGGCCAGGGAATACCCGTTAAGCCAAGCTCTGCCATCTTATTGAAGATTTCGCGATCAAAACGCTCTTCCTCATCACGCTCTGCTGCTGTTGGAGCTACTTCATTTCTGGCAAAATCGCGAACCATCTTTCTTATCATTTCATGCTCTTCACTTAATTGAAAATTCATTGTCAGTCCCTCGCTTTGAATGATTTCTTTGATATTTTCAAAAAGACCTTATAATCCTACCCGTTGATTTCCGCTGCAGGCACACAGCGAACCCAGGGGGCTACCGGGAGCCTCCTCGACGCTCTGCATCTGCGGGGTCACCCTTGGAACACTACTCCCGTAGGACATTGAAAAAACATCCTTGAATAAACACCGCACGAAGAAAATGCGGCAGCATTTTCGAGGATCAAGTGCCTTCCGCTACAATCAACTCAGTGGAAAAACTTAGTTATCCAACAAACTTTCGAGAACATCCTCCAAGAAGATGTCTTTACAGCTGCTTGCTGATGACTATCCGCTGTATTTCACTGGTTCCTTCGTAGATTTCGGTAATTTTCGCATCACGGAAGTAGCGTTCAACCGGGTATTCTTCTGTATAGCCGTAGCCGCCGTAAACCTGGATCGCTTCTGTTGTCACTTCCACTGCCGTTCTTGATGCAAAAAGCTTTGCCATAGATGCCTCAAGGCCGCACTTGATGCCGCGCTGGCGAAGCTCTGCTGCCCGATAGATTAATAGCTTGGCAGCTTCGATGTTTGTCGCCATGTCCGCAAGCTTAAATCCTACTCCCTGCTGGGCTGCTATCGGCTTTCCGAATTGCACGCGCTCTTTCGCATAATCGGCTGCTGCTTCAAAGGCAGCCTCTGCAATTCCAAGTGCCTGGGCAGCAATCCCGATCCGTCCTGCATCCAGGTTTGCCATAGCAATTTTGAAGCCCTCGCCTTCATTGCCAAGAAGGTTCTCAGCCGGAACGCGCATATCCTCAAATGTCAGCTGCAGTGTCCTGGAACCGTGCAAGCCCATCTTATGTTCATCTTTTCCGAATACAAGGCCTGGAGTATCCTTCTCTACGATAAACGCCGATACCCCTTTACTGCCCAGCTCGGGATTGGTTGATGCGAATACGATATACACATCTGCCTCGCCGCCATTGGTGATAAATACTTTCGATCCATTAATGACGTAATCGTCTCCGTCTTTCACTGCACGCGATTTTAAACTTCCCGCATCTGAGCCTGCGCTCGGTTCTGTAAGGCAGAAAGCCCCAAGGTACTCACCTGAAGCAAGCTTCGGTACATATTTTTGCTTTTGCTCTTCCGTCCCGAAATATAAAATCGGATTAGTACCCACAGATGTATGGACTGATAAAATAACTCCTACCGTTGCACTAACCCGTGACAATTCATGGATGGCAATAATATAGGAGGTAAAATCCATTTCAGATCCGCCGTATTTTTCCGGAATCGGAATCCCCATTAAGCCTAGCTCGCCCATTTTGCAAAGGATCTCCCTCGGAAACCCGCCTTGCTCCATTTTTTCAACAAAAGGAGCGATTTCCGTCTGGGCAAAATCCCGCACCATTTTTCTCATCATTTCCTGCTCTTCTGTAAATCTCAGGTTCACTTGTCTTCCCCCCGATGCCGCCTGGCTTTTAGTAGCCAAGCCCCTATTTGGCAAAACTGTCTCAAGGCCCTTAAAGCCCTTTCTTTATTCGTAAACGTAGAAGCCTCTGCCGGTTTTCTTGCCGAGCCAGCCAGCTTTTACATATTTTCTTAGTAATGGGCATGGGCGGTATTTATCATCGCCAAAGCCTTCGTGAAGCGTTTCCATAATATACAGGCACGTATCCAAGCCGATGAAATCAGCTAAAGTCAACGGCCCCATCGGATGGTTCATGCCAAGCTTCATCACTTCATCGATCGCTTCTTTCGATGCAACGCCTTCATAAAGGGTATACACCGCTTCATTAATCATCGGCATTAAGATCCGGTTGGACACAAAGCCAGGGAAATCATTTACTTCAACAGGTACTTTTTTAAGCGTTTTGGTGATGTCCTCTATTGTCTGATACACTTCATCTGCTGTAGCCAGGCCGCGAATGATTTCAACCAGCTTCATCACAGGCACCGGATTCATAAAGTGCATGCCAATTACTTTTTCTGGACGGTTCGTGGCAGCAGCAATTTCGGTAATAGGAAGAGATGATGTATTGCTCGCCAAAATCGCATGCTCCGGAGCAAGTTCATCCAGCTGGCTGAAGATCTTTGTCTTAATATCCATATTTTCAACAGCTGCTTCGATAACCAGGTCAACATTTTTCACATCCTGCAGGTCGGTTGAAGCGGTTACATTTCCAAGCACCGTTTCCATTTCCTCCGCTGTCATGCGCTCCTTCTCCACCTGACGGGAAAGGTTCTTTTTAATAACGCCCAGTCCCCGGTCTACAAACTCCGCCTTCAGATCGTTCAGCAGCACGCTGTACCCTGCCTGTGCACAAACCTGTGCAATTCCCGAGCCCATTTGTCCTGCACCGATTACCATAATGTTTTTAACGTTCATGTTCATATCCTCCGTTCTTGAACTTTGGCCGGTATTTCTGCTGATTCGGCCGGTAAATCACTACTATTGGCCGGTAAATATATGAATTCGGCCGGTAAAAGCCGTTATTTGGCCGGTAAATGGCTTAAAAAACATATACAATCTACTAAACTGCCATTTTTGACCGTTCAATCTTGGAATTTGGCCGATAAACTGCTCGTTTTGGCCGATAAATGGCCTTTTGGGGCCGAAAAAATCTAAAATTTGGCCGTTAAACTGCTTTTAAGGACCGCAAATACCTTGAATGGGCCATTATACTGCTTTTTTTGACCGATAATTCCCCGAATTAGGCATTTAAACTGTTTCTTTTTAGTCAAGTCCTGATTATTGTGTAAAATTTAATACAACAGTTTTCAACCAAAACTTTAGGGGTTCATTCCCTTTTCATTTTTCGAGCGTGACTTCCATGGATTTTTGTCTTCATATCCAGGCAAGGCAGTCAAAGGCTTTTCACTTTGACTGCCTTGCCTGG
>JAGGRA010000070.1 GCA_018613035.1 Pseudomonas sp. ISL-84
CGTAAGGATTTTGTTTTGACATGCAAACTCATCCAATGGTACCTAGCCTTATATGAAGTTCGTGTTCCTCAGACCGGAGGTTTGCCGCCCGCTTCCTTCAGATTCCGCGTCACCACGGACACCCTTGCGTTAAGCTAACCACTACTACTGCCTTCATGGCTCGGGACTTTCACCCTATAGACTGCACCCATGCCGGGCGCACATGTGAAAATCTCCAGCTGCTTGCAGGAGATTTTTTGTTTCAATTATACTGGCCAATAAATGGATAGAAAAATATAGAATGGGAACCATAAATATAACAATACTTGGAGGTGTCATCCTTGAACCTGGATAAAGATATGCAATTTGAAATCAAAAGCAGTTTTGCTCCGAATCTTTACCGTTCTCAAACCTTGAAAATTCTCGAAGTAACACCAAGCAGTGTTGTGATTCAAATGGACAGATCAAGCGGGCGCGGTGTTTTTCCTGCAGAAAACTTCCACTATTGGATAAAAAGGGGGTCACTCATTAAACTGAATGACCATCATAGGAGAACGTCTTAGAACACTGGTTTTTAACTAGTGTTCTTTATTTAAGGCTCTTTCAAAAGATTGTTGTTTTTAAATAGATTTTGAATAAAAACATTGATATACAAGATTGGCTGATTGGAGCGTAATGTGCGAGATATCCTCTAAGATGCATACACATTTACTTCGTGCGGTGATGAGTCAAGGCTGCTTATTCAAAGTCCAGCAGGGGAGTGGGACGAGGCTCACCGCCCGTTCCACGGTTCGCTGTGCATCCTGATGAGGAAATCTTCCACTCCTCACTACTTGACTTAAAAGCAGCTAAGTTTGCGAAAAAAACCTTATTTAAAATATAGCACGTGAGTTGACTCAGGAAAGATACTGCATTTTTTAAAGCCGTTAGCTCTGTAGAATGTATCTGCTTTTTCGGTGTCTGTATGCAGAACAATTAAATCAAAATTTTCTTTGGCATAAGTCAAAATTGGCCCTAACAGCTCCTTTCCCACACCTATTCTGCGGTAACTGCTGGCAACATAGAATCTTCTTAATCTCCCAATGTTTGGTTCGTTTGAATACGGATCCTGATTAAGACCGCCAATTGCCACAATTTTGCCTAAGTGGTTCATAACGCAAAACAGACCTTCACCCCGGCGAGAGAATGTATTTATGCCACTTTGGTACTCGGCAATTAAGCGGGCTAAAAACCGAAAACCTTCAGATATACTTTCATCCAGCAGTTCTTTGATATCTAATGTTAACAAATTATCTATTTGAGTAAAACGGAACCTTTCCATGATCTCCCTCCTGAAAAACACTTGTCGACTTTTCGAAGAACCTGCCAAAACTTGAGAACAAAATGGTGAAATTGCGAAGAAACCTCTAAAACTTACGAACAATTTCAGTAATTTAGCGAAGAAATCATTAAAATTAGCAGATAAACTATGGCTAGCTTTAATTTTAAAGATTGAAGGAGGAAGTCCTTGTTAAAAACCGCCAGTTTTTCTTCAAAGTGTCGACTCTTTTGCAAGAATCAGCCTCCATTCTATCTTTCACAGGCAAAATCATCTTTATCTCGATCATGTTTTGAGTCATAAGCAGGATGTGTCGATGGAACTCCATTCGGATACACCTTTCTCAGCTCTGTACAGTTTTTGTAAGACTCTGATTGATTTTCTGATGACGATGAAGCACTGTTGCTGGACGAACTGCTGTCCGTTTCTGAGCCGCTTGAAATATTGCCGGTTCCAGAGCCTGACGATGAACCACCCGCACTGCTGCTGCCCGAAGAATCCAAATCACCCCTGGTTGTTCCTTCATTTCCAAATGCCCAGAGACCTTTACTGGCTTCTCTTGCTTCCCTGCCAAACTTCCTGAAAAATTCACTGTATTTCACATCCGGGTTATACGTTGATGGTTCAGCAAACCCGTTCAGCACTAAATGGGCGTTGAACATTTTGGTCCGCATTTCAGTCTCATCCATATCATCTGAAGGGATTTCTAGCCAAATGATTCTTAAAAGGCGGCCATATCGGTCTGTATCAGATACGTCCTTTTGCATCCAAACTTTTTTACCCGTTAACTTTGATGAGGTATATTGGCTGGCCTCTTTTCCATATTCTTCATCTTTTGTTGTAGACTCAGGTGTGTTGATTCCAATCAGGCGCACTTTTCTTCCATCTGATGTTTCAACCGTATCCCCATCAACTACTCTTCCTATAGTCACCAGCTCAAGACCTAAGCTGGCAGCAATCTGTTCTTCTTCCTTCTGCTGTCTCTCAGCTTCTTCTTGCTTCTCCTTTTCCGCTTTCTCAGCCTCTAGCCTAGCTTTCTCTTCAGCCTGCTTTTTTGCTTCCTCTTCTTCTGCAAGCTTATCTTCCTCTGCCTGCTGTTTCTCTTCGGTTTCCCGCTGCTCTTCTTTTGCCGTTTCTTCCTGTTTTGTATCTTCTTCAATGTCCTGGTCTGTTACAGTTTCGGTGGTCTCAGAAAATGCCACAGCCAAAAATATTGAGAGGATCATTCCCGCAGCCATGATCCAGCCTGATTTGTTAAAATTGGTTTTAAATCTGCGGTACTGATTGTTTAAAAACAATCCAATCAAAAAGACAACCAGCCCGATAAAAGCTGCTGGTGTCACTATTCCTAATAACAGCATAAATAATATAATAATAGTGAAAAAAACTCCTCTTAAAACCTTCACTCTTTCTATCCTCTCCCCTTTTAAATTCTGTATCAAGTATATCGTAAATAGACATCCCTTTAACCTATTCTTATCCACAAAATTAAATAACACCAACTCTTTTAAGAATTGGTGCTACTAATTATATTTTATAGGGTTATTGCTTTTTCCCAAAAATTTGTTCCTGCAGCCTTCTCCCGGTTGGAGTTGCAGCTAATCCGCCTTCTGCTGTTTCCCGTAATGCAGATGGCATAGTTTGGCCGATCTGGAACATGGCATGAATAACTTCATCGCAAGGAATGCGGCTTGTAATTCCAGCGAGAGCCATATCGGCTGCTGTCATTGCATTGGAAGCACCCATGGCATTTCGTTTCACACAGGGAACCTCTACAAGTCCGGCAACTGGGTCACAAACCAGACCGAGCATATTTTTCAGTGTAATCGCCATCGCTTCTGCAGCCTGGTTTGGTGTACCTCCTGCCATTTCCACAATAGATGCAGCTGCCATACCGCTAGCTGATCCTACTTCGGCTTGGCATCCGCCAGCCGCCCCGGAAATAGAAGCATTGTTTGCAACTACAAAGCCGAAAGCCGCTGAAGTGAAGAGGAATTCAATCATTTCTTTGCGAGTTGGATTTAAAACTTCCTTTACTGCGAACAATGTACCAGGCACAACGCCGGCAGAGCCGGCTGTTGGGGTAGCACAGATCGTTCCCATTGCGGCGTTTACTTCATTGGTCGCGACCGCTTTGCTGACGGCATCAAGCAAAATATTGCCTGATAATGCTTTTCCGCTTTTAATATATTTTTGAAGAAGAACAGCATCTCCGCCTGTCAATCCGGTTACAGACGTCACCCCATTCAAGCCGCGCTCAACCGCCTGCTCCATTACTGTCAGGTTACGGTCCATCTTTTCAAAAATTTCTTCACGCGTCCGGCCGGTAACTTCTATTTCTTGCTGAATCATAATTTCGGCAATTTTAACACCTTTATTATTTGCGAGCTCAACAAGCTCGGCAACATTTCTAAACAACATTAGTAATTCCCTCCTGGTGCACAGCGTCTTAACCTATTAGTCAACCATTCTAATAATTTGCGTAATATTTGGAAGCCCTTCCAGCTCGGCCATCACATCTTCGTCAATCTTCTGGTCCACTTCAATGACCATAATCGCCATTTTCCCTTTTTCTTTGCGGGAAACTTCCATATGTCCAATGTTGATTTGGTGCTTTGATAAAATGTTTGTTACAGCGGAAATTACGCCGAACTGATCGTTATGGACGACTAAGATAGCAGGATGCTCACCTGTCAATTTAAGTTCAAATGAATTTAACTCAGTTATTTCAATCGTTCCGCCCCCAATGGAGATTCCGACAAGCTCCAGATCTCTATCCCCTTCAGAAAGCTTAATTCTTACTGTATTAGGATGGTCTGTTACTGTGTCTTCCACTGTAAAGATCACTTCAATACCTGCCTCTTCTGCTAACTGCAGTGCAGAAGGGATCCGCTCATCAAATGTATCAAAATCCAAAATTCCGCCAACAATGGCCACGTCTGTGCCATGGCCTTTATAGGTTTTAGCGAATGACCCGTATAATGAAATTTCTGCTTTGGAAGGCTGCTTTCCAAAGAGTGTCCGGGCAACCCGCCCAATGCGTGCAGCTCCAGCTGTATGTGAACTTGAAGGACCGATCATAACCGGACCGATTATATCAAATGCAGATCTGTATTTCATTTTATATGCCCCTTTACTCTAATGGTCGTAATCTATCTTTTTAGCGGCAAGAGAAAATTGTAACATAAAGGTTCAAGATTTAAATACATTTTCTCACTATTTTTATACTAATTATAGTAAGCAAGGAAAGAATTGACTTATTTATGTTCGATAGCTGCTTCTGGATGCAGCTCATTAATGGTTCTGATTTTCTGCAAATAATTGTAAATCGTAAATTTAGAGACCCCCAGCACAGAGGCGACATAGTCTGTTGCCCCCTTAATCAGAAATGTCCCTTTATCTTCAAGCTGGCGTACACACTCAACCTTTTCATCAAGCGTCATGAGCGAAGGCGCCTTCTTAAATCCTTGAAGCACCTGTTCGACCATCTCGTGGATCACGTCCTGAACAGAATTATAGAAGTTTTCTGATTTGGAATGGCTGTCATCAAAGCCGATGAACTCTTCAATTTCACCGCTAAATTGCATCAGCAAACTTATATCGTAATTCAGGCACAATGCGCCAATTACCTTATTTTCATCATCACGAAGAAAAATCGTGGATGATTTCATGATATTTCCCTTTTTAGATTGCGTTTTATAATTCGCGATATCGTTTACATCATTCTCATGCTTGGCTAGTTCATTTAACACGAGGTCAGTAATAGGAGAGCCGATTTTTCGGTCTGTTACATTCCCGGCAATATGAATAAGCGATTTTTTTAAGTCGCTGAAATCGTGGACAGCCACTTCACATCGTGAACCAAACATTTTTACAAGCATATCAGCAGTCCGGATCGCCAAGTCAAATACAGGCTTATGGCATTCCTTCAATTTCTGTCACTTCCTTCTGTAATCGCTTTCATTAATATACTACTCTATATTTCTCAATAATTGAATCATAACATAAAAAATAAATTAATTAAAATAAAATTTTAATAACTACAAAAAAATTGTAAACAATCATACAGATCGTAAATAGATCTTATACTTGTATAGAAAAATGCCACATCTCCAAGCGGATGTGGCATCTACTGCTTATACGTTTCTCAGTACTAAGTATAACCTATTTACACGCTCGCTCTTTTCTTCTTCAGATGCAAGGTCGAACTTTTTTAATAGATGAAAAACTTCATTTAATAAATCCTGGGTATGTTCTTCCTGGAAGAAGGATTGAAATAATGGTTTCATATCCTCTGGAAGAAATTCTGCCTGCTGTTCAAATTTTTTCTGTACGTCTTCTTGTGAATGGTCTAACTTACATTCGCTCATTGTTATCCCTCCTGAATATAGAACTGTTCTACTTGCATTTTACTATGTTAGGACACATTTTTCTAATTTACCTTCCTTCACCCTGGTTAAAACCTAAAGCTTCTGCATAGATTCTTCAAATTTTTCGAATATAATAGAAGTAATAGATCTGAAATGAGTGAGTTCTTTGAAGAATCTTTCCTTAAAATTGGGGTTATTGTTTTTTCTAATCCTTTTCGGGCTTGAAACCTTTACGTTTTTCTTTTTACATAGCACACTTGTTGAATCTCGTGTGGAAGAAGAATTGATTGCTCTCCAAACAAGAGGCAACTCTCATCGTGCAATCCTTGAAAGACATTTTGATAACGATACCATTTCCCATGTAGCCTTAATGGAGTCTGAAGCCAATACTGATGTGGTCATTACAAATATAAATAAAAACATTCTTGGTTCATCTGTAAGAAGCTCCTCCATTCAAGAATATATTGATAGGCCCATTCCTACAATTCCCAGAGAAGGGCAAACGATCGGTGATAATTGGACGGATGAGGATTATATTTCTACCGTAAGCCCCATTGAACAGGAAGGCCAGCTTATCGGCCATGTTTATATGTTTCAGGATACAGCATGGATTCAATCCCTTATTTCCCGTTTAAATGAACAGTTTTTGCTTGCAGGGTTCATAGCTGTTATCTTTACCATTACGATTATTATTTTTCTATCAAAAGCACTGGCAAAACCTTTAATAAAAATGAAAGAAGCAACATCGCAAATCAGTAAGGGTGATTTTTCTGTTTCCCTTCCCAAAACAGGTAATGATGAACTTGGGGATTTGGCAAAATCAATACAGTTATTAGCCAATGATTTAAGCTACTTAAAAGAGGAACGCAGCGAGTTTTTATCAAGCATTTCACATGAACTTCGCACTCCGCTTACCTACATTAAAGGCTATGCGGATATCGTCCAAAAACGAAATCTTACTGCAGAAGAAAGAAATCAATATTTATCGATTATCCTGGAAGAAACAAACCGCCTCTCAGATATGGTTAAAAATCTTTTTGATTTGGCGAAAATTGATAAAAATTCTTTTGATATTCACAAAACACCGATTGACCTCAATGATTTTATGAGAAAAATTGAAGCAAAATTTACACCTGCCTTTATGGATAAAAGGATGATACTTGTTGTAAATTGCCCGGAAGCTATCCAGTTAAATGCTGATGCATCCAGACTTGAACAAATCATCTTTAATCTTTTGGATAACAGTATTAAATATTCTTCACCGGATGGAAAAACAGCAATTACTGTAAGCAGGCACAAAAAGAATATCAATATTAGGATAAAAGATAACGGAAAAGGAATTCCGGAACATGAACTGCCTTATATTTTTAATCGCTTCTACAGAGTGGATAAATCACGCACAAGAGCCCTTGGTGGAACGGGGCTCGGTCTCGCCATTGTAAAAGAGCTTATCCATGCCCATGGAGGGACCATTACTGTAAAAAGCAAAGAAAATATAGGAACTGAATTTGAAATGGTTTTTAAGGGAGACAATGTTTGATGAAAACAATACTGCTGGTAGATGATGAAACAAGAATGCTTGATTTGATTTCTTTATATTTAACACCACGCGGCTACAATTGCATTAAATCCACATCAGGCGCAGATGCTTTGCTTTATCTTGATTCCCATTCTGCAGATCTCATTCTTCTGGATGTGATGATGCCTGAAATGGATGGCTGGATAGTATGCCGGGAGATTAAAAAGTTTTGGGATATTCCAATCATTATGCTGACTGCCAAAAGCGAGAAACCTGATATTGTCAAAGGCCTAAACATTGGAGCAGATGATTATATTTTGAAACCGTTTGATGAAGATGAGTTGGTCGCAAGAATTGAAGCGGTCCTCAGAAGAAGTCAATCAGACGGAAAGACATTAACCTTTAAGGGATTAGTATTAAAAGAGGATTCATTTGAACTGCTTTTTAAGAACAAAGAAATCCTTTTAACCCCAAAAGAATTTTCTATGCTTAAGCTTTTTCTTGCTAACACGAACAAGGTTTTTTCAAGAGAGCATTTGATTGGTTCCGTTTGGGGATATGGTGTATCCATTGAAGATCGCACGATCGATTCACATGTTCGCAATTTACGTGAAAAACTGCGGAAAGCTGGTTTCCCGGCTGATGATTATCTACTGACTGTCTGGGGAGTCGGCTACAAATGGACCGGAAAGGAATAAGGAATGTTTTCTGATATTCTTTTATGGATTTCCGGACATCCTTTATTTGCAGCACTTTTTAGTATTATGATGAATGTAGGAGTCGCCATTACAGGGGTTCTCCCAAGTGCCTTTATAACGGTCGGCACTATTGCCGTATTTGACTTGAACTGGGGTTTATTCATTTTAATTATTGGCGAAGCTGCTGGAGCGGTCGTAAGCTTCGTTCTATACCGTAAAGGGATCTCCAAACTATTCTCTATTTTTCCGAAGATCAAAAATAAGGATAACAAATTTTTGCTTAAACTTAAAAATGCTGAGGGTACTACTGCCTTTTTTATCGTTATTTTACTAAGAATCTTGCCATTCGTCCCATCTGGAGCAGTAACACTGACTGCAGCCTTTAGCAAAATGGGGTTGCTTTCATTCAGCCTGGCCAGCACACTTGGGAAGATTCCCGCTTTAATTATTGAGGCATACACAATCTCGGAAGCACTTAAATTAAAAACAGAAATGCAAATTGGGATCATTCTATTGATTGCCGTAATGTTTTTGCTTTATTTGATATGGAAAAGAGGAGTTAACTAAAGGACAGTTTAAAACTGTTCTTTTTGTTTTGACACTCCATCCTCAAATTAATATTTTGTCATGATGACAAGCCGTGTAGTGATAAACATAGGAAGAGGGTGAATTTTTTGGTATTAGGGGGATTAAAATGATACTTAAATCGATGGATTTAAGCCTTATGGCTGAACACTTAAACATTCATAAAACCGTTATCGAAAAGTTAAAGCTGTTTTTCTGCTCCGTGGAAAATCCTGAAATGCGGCAGGTCATTTATGAACAAATAGTCATTATGGACAATCATGTCAGGGTCATGATTAGCCTAATGGACCCACAGGTCAACGAGAACATAGGTGTAGAAGCTTTAACGGAAGTAAAACCCGTTCCAATTGACTGTAAATCTCCAGTTACTCAGCTAACCCAGCAAAATATTGCCATTGAAGGACGCCATACTGCCAGGTCAATGGCACTTGATAACTTTACTTCAGCTTTATCTATGAAAGCTGAAAACATTAAGAATATTCATGTTCAAATGGCTCTCCAGCAGGCCAGGATTCAGGATGAATATTCTCATATTATAAAAGAAAAAGGGTGGGAGCATGTGCCGGATGCTTCACGTGAAGAACAGGTTGAGGCAATGAATGCATTTAAAAAGAAATATTCTAAATAAATCCCTTTAAAAAACAGCATCTTTTCTCTCTTCAAGCAGAGTGTTGATGCTGTTTCCTTTTTCATTTATATTTTCTTCGTTGCCGCACGTAAATTCTCAATTCCAACCCTTTTCACAAATTTATGGAAAGCTTCTCTTTTCTTGCCGTTTTGCTGATATATTCCTATTAGTTTATCAATGGCAGAATATAAGTGGTCAGGATTCAGGCCTTCCATGTAGAGTGTTCCCGCTTCGGCGTCCCTGCCTTTTGATTTACCTCCAATATATAAATCATAGGTATCTTTCATCTTCATAATTCCAATATCATTCATGAGAGGTTCCCCGCAGCCAACCGGACATCCAGTATAGGCAGGCTTTAGTGTAAAGGGTACAGGTCTGCCTGCAATTCGCTTATTAATTTCCTTCGCCACAGGCATCCCTTCCTCCTCTTCACCTTTGCAAAAATTACAGGTTCTCAGGCTTTTCACATAGCTCCCAACAGGATAGCAATATAAACCCGCCTGTTCAAACTCTTTAATGATCTCTTCTTTCCTTTCAGCATCAATTTCTAGATAGAGCTGCTGAAAGGTAGTCAGTTCAAGTTCACCGTTTTCTTCCATATATTTTGTCAAAATTATTAGTTGTTTAGCGGTAAGTTTTGCTCCAAAATTTATGCCACCGTTGACTGCGAGCTTTACTTTTTCTTTCATTTCGGCCATAAAAATTCCCCTTTGCTTCTTATTTTAATTAAATCTATAATCCTTCTTTTATTATACAATACCCCTCTATAGTATAAAAGTTTTACCTCATTAAAAAAGAACTTACCCTATTAAAAGAGTAAGTTCTTTTATGACCGATTAATTATTTATTCAGCAGGAGAAAGCTCGGTTTCTGTTACCCACATATGGTTTGTTACTTCTTCTCCATCTGTTGTAGTAAAATCAACCATATAGACGGTCATTTCCTCCGCAGAATCGATTTCGGCTGCTGCGCCTTCCATGCCCTCCATATGGCTGGCATTTACTTTAACCTCGTCACCTTCTGCAAATGGCTCCTCTTTAGCATTGGCAATTTCCTGATGGACAACCCATTTATGATTTTCTACCCTTTCTCCGCCAGTGGTTGGTGTATAGGAAATAGTATAAACTGTTGTATCATAAGCACCAACGATGGTTGCCTCAGCGCCCTCCATGCCTTCCATATGTCCATGTGTTATGATCGCTTTACTGCCGACTTCATATTTTGGATTCTCACTGACTTTTAATCCTTCAGGGACTTCACCTGAGCCTGAGTGATCCATACTAGTATGGTCTCCAGAATGATTGGTGCTTTCTTCAGAAGCTGTATTGTTTTCAGCAGTTTCTTCAGGACTTGCTTCCTCCCCATTTCCTCCGCACGCAGCTAACATTAACACAACTGACAATGAAACAAACCCTGTCGCTAATTTCTTTCCTTTGATCATTCCAAAATCCTCCTTTTTATTTTGAACATATTATTACAAGAAATTGTGCAGAAAATAAGGAGCAACTAATACAATATCCAGATAATTATTCCCTGAAAGAACGGATATAATACTCAAATACAAATAGGTTCATAGACACTTATAAAAAAACCCCTTGCTTATGAGCAAGGGGCGGAATAATCAATTCATTATACTGATTACATTAGGAGTATCTCCACTTTAACAGTATCTACTACAATATTTTCTCTGGATCTATTAAATACTCCAGTAAGTTATGGTATCCAGAATACCCAGTAATAACATTAGAGCACCGGTAACCTTTTGGACTCCTGATCCAAGCTTTCTCCCCTTTTTCTTCATCAGCTTCCCGCCAAGTCCAAAATACCAAATTAAGAAAATAGCCATAATCAGCGGGAGTGAAGTCCCAATTGCAAAAATTGCTGGTAGAACTGGTCCATAACTTACTGCCATTGCCATTGGCATAAGTGTGATAAAAAATAAGACGAACATTGTAGGACAGAAACCCAGCGTAAAACTGACACCCATGAAAAAAGCACCGAGGGGGCCCTTTTTTTGCAACTTCTCCGGAATACTTCCCAAGGTAAAACTTTTGTGAAATTTAATAACACCAAATAAAAATAAACCTATTAAAATAAATAACGGCCCGACAATTTTTCTAAACCATGGAAAATAAGCAGTTAAAGATGTCTTAATTTCCACCCCCAGAATCCATACAAGTAACCCAAGGCCAGTAAAAACAACGATTTTGCCAAGAATAAAAAACAGAACCTCAGCCCACGCTGTTCTTTTTTGAATAGATTGATTTCCGAAAATAGTAATCGCCCCAAGGTTTCCTGTAAATTGACATGGCGCTAAAGCTCCTACTATCCCTAAAATAAACGCAGAAAACAGAGGAACCCCCTTTGTATCCAGACCTAAACTAATCAATGGCTGGCTTATATAATTACTGATTTGGCTAAAAATTTCATACATCGTGACCTGCTCCTAATTGCTTCAGATTATTAACATAAAGTCTTTCTATTTGGCTGTTTTCGCAAAAGTATTGTAGAGAGGTTGATTTCCGCTCCAGGCTGCTCGCTTTCCGCGGGGTGGGCGGTGAGCCTCGGCGCGCTGCGGGTCTCACCTGTCCCACTCCTCCCGCAGGAGTCTCACACCTTACGCTCCAATCAACCAACCTTATTTATTGTTCTATTCATAAATCTATTCAAAAACAACAATCTTTTAGAAAATAGCCTTCTATTTAATTTGTAACATGAAACTATGAAGAAATTAAGGAGATTAGTAAAAACGACATAAAAAAAACAGACTCCTTGACAGGATGCCTGTTTTCTTATCATTTTTGGTTAAAATATTAAGATGCCATTTTACGGCATGCTTCTGCACATTTAAAGCATGCTTCTGCACATTTTTGGCAATGGTCGTGATCATGCTTTTTGCATTCATTTCCGCATGCTTCACAAATATCTGCGCAAAGTCCGCAAATCTGCTTGGCAAATGGACTATTTGATTGCATTGATTTTGCAGCGAACGCACATATATCAGCACATTCCCTGTCCATTCGAATACAATCTGCCATCATTTTTAAATCTTTTTCGCCCAAACATGCATCATAACATACATTACATGCCTCCATACATTCAAGACAAGCTTGGATACATTGTTCATATGACTGGCTATACATTTTATCACCCTTCCTTTATATCTTCTACATCATTTATCTACCCTAGCCTTTATAGAGTAAACTGCATATTTTATGCATATTTATCAGCTTAAAAATCTACGATTATTATGAGCTGTTCACAAAAAAAACGGAATATGAGAGATCCCACATTCCGTTCATCTTTTTTTACTTAAAAACTCCTTTTTCTACTAACAGCTCCCAATTGCTGCCGCTATCATTTGTAAAATAAACATTCCCATTAAAAGAGGCAAACGTCATCTCCTGTTCATTCTGAGGGTTTTGAGCGAAATACATAACTGCATCCTCTTGCATCTGGGGCAAAGTAATATCCTTTTCAGTTTTATCAGAGAGAGAACGCTTAATTAGTTTGGTATTTCCATCATAACTTCCATAAACCAGGCTGTCATTTGTAAAAAATACTGATGTACCTTGTCCGGTTTCAGTAATTTTTTCAAAATTTTCTCCTTTATCGCTAGAAAGATAAATGCCCTGCTGTCCCGCAGCCGCCAAATAGTCTGGTTTTTGCGGATGTACGGCAACGCTGATCAATGTATCTTCAAGTCCATTGGCTTGTACTTCTTGCCATGTTTTAGCGTGGTCTTCACTTAAATAAAACTTTTCTGTTTGCATCTTGGAGTTCTTATGTGGATTCATGACAAATATTGCTGGATCTTCATAGCCAATTCCCATGACATGAAAATCTGTTTCTCCTTCAAGATCCAGCATTTCAAGTGTTTGTCCGTTATCAGCACTTTTTTGGATACCTAAAGGGTTTGGGAGATTGGAATCATGTCCGGGGTGTCCGCTTGTATAAAAGCCATCTTTTGTGGCATTAAAACCCATATAATCATGGTTTTGCTCTTTTGTTTTATACCATTTGCCGTTTTCATATACTTTTAAGCCATCATGAGTAGCAAAAAAAGGTGCTCCTTGATTACCTACATAACCAACCCCATGAATGTGATCGATTTTCCCATCAAACGGTTCAAAAAAATCATGGTTTGCAATGGCCTCTTTTTGCTGATCAGCTGTATTTTGGTTTTCTATTTGTTCTTCCTGCTCCTCGACTATATTTTCTTCTTCCGAAACTTTCGGTTCTTCGGTTTGGCCGCACGCGCTTAGCCCTAATGTAAGTCCAGCAGCAATGATCCATAAATTCTTCAACTTTTTCACTCCAACATTCTATTTTTTCAGCTTGTTAGTCTTTTAAGTGTCTAAAATAACAGCTTGCTAAAGGAATAGCAAGGAGAATAGCCACTTTAAAAAGCTTAAAAGCTGTATTCTAAGTAGAGGTTACTAAAAACTTATGCAAAAAGTGTGCACGAAAAATGATAAATCCAACGAAATTTACATATATCAACGGATTTTTCAATATATCAACGAATCGGAAAATCAGACATTTTTTTCTAAAGCTCTGTCAAACGTACCTGCCGATCTCCGCGGACGGTCCGGGCCACCCATTGACACGCTCCTTCCCAGGGCTTTGATAAACACCGCACGAAGGAAAGGCGGATTTATCCTTCCGTTCCAATCAGCAGGATACTAAGATCAACAAAGTGCCAGATCACAGCCAAAAAATAAAATAAAGAGCGGAGATTCTTTTCCCCGCTCCCGCTTTTATTTCTGTATGCCAGGCCCATTTCGCTCTTCTTTAAATGGCTCTTCTTTTTTAACATAAGAGAAGTCATTTCGATTGACTGGTACAAACCCCTCTGGCTGGTAAAAGCGCAGCAAGTCTTTGTATACAATGTTATCAGACATTTCGAGCTCTTTTTTCGCCTGGTCTGACAGTGGTGAGCATGCGCTCGCTTCAGCAATTTCTCCTGTTTCAGTATAGTAGCATGTTTCTTCCACTTGAGTGAATTCAGGTGATATGAAATCTCCATTTCGGAAAGGCACGACTTCACGATGCTTATCAGATAATAGGTCTGAACCCATTTCTAAATAATCCTTTGTATCGATACCCAGCAGGTGAAGTAAGGTCGGACGCACATCCACCTGTCCGCCGAAATTATGGTTTACCCCTCCATCAACGCCAGGTACATGAATAAACACCGGCACCCTCTGTAGCTGTGCATATTCAAAAGGAGTGATTTCTTTTCCGACTATCTCTGCCATTGCCTCATTGTGGTTTTCCGATATTCCGTAGTGATCACCATACATGACAACAATTGTATTCTCATATAAGCCTGATTCTTTTAAGTCAGTAAAGAATTGCTCTAGAGCCTGATCCATATAGTTGGCAGACTGGAAATAATGATTGACAACATTATTGTCTGTTTCAGCTGCAGGAAAGTCTGTATCCCATTCATCCATCTTAAACGGGAAGTGGTTTGAAAGTGTGATGAATTTTGTATAGAATGGCTGCGGCAGGCTTGTCAGCAGCGGCATAGATTCCTTGAAAAACGGCTTATCTTTTAAGCCATAATTTTTTGTATTTTCATCACTCATATTGTAATACTCTGCATCAAAGAATTTGTCATATCCCATTGTTTTATACATTTCGTTCCGATTCCAAAAGGTTTTATAGTTTCCATGGAAGGAAGCGGAAGTATAGCCTCGGGATTTTAAGATAGCAGGTGTGCCATGAAAAGTATTTTGCGCTTTCGTTACGTAAACAGCGCCCTGTGACATTGGATATAATGATGTATCCATGATGAACTCCGCATCAGATGTCTTTCCCTGGCCAGTCTGGTTAATGAGGTTATCGAAATAAAACGTTTTTCCATCATGGGCAAGAGAGTTTAGGAATGGCGTAACTTCTTTTCCATTTAGTTTGTAATCAATGATAAAGGTCTGAAGTGATTCCATGGAAATAAAAATAACATTCTTTCCTTCCGCCTTTCCAAAGAACTCAGGATTTGGCGGAGCATACTTGGCTTTCACGTAGTTTTCCACTTCGGTTACATCATTATTATCCGCTAACGCTCTCTGACTCGCAGATTTGGCATTTTGGACAATATCGTAAATCGTAAAGTTGTACGCACCAAGATACTTAACTAAATAATTGCGGTCAAATGAGCGGGTCAAGAGTTCCGGACGATCACTTTCAGCAATTTCGAGATTGATGAAAAAAACAATGATTCCAGCTGCGATTACAGCCAGAGCAGGTTTTCTGCTAACTTTCCTTCCAGGTTTGTACCATTTCTTTACTGCAAGAAAAATCAGCAAAAGGGTATCGGTAAAATAAAGAATATCTAATGGAGACATTAATGAAAGAGCACTGTCCCCAAGCTGTCCGCCATTCACTTTTGCCTGCATTAAGACTGGCACAGTAATAAAGTCGTTAAAGAATCGGTAATAAACGACATTGGCATACAGCAAAAAGGATAAAAAGAAGTTTAAGCCAATTAACATCACGGACTGAAACTTTCCTTTAAAAACCAAAGCAAGTCCTAGGAATACAAGAGTAGAACTTAATGGATTCAGAAACAGCAAAAACCTTTGGACATCATTGTTAATTCCCAAATTAAATTCAATTCGATAGGCAATATACGTTTTTAGCCAAAACAGAATTACAGCCAGAAAGAATACAGCCAGGCTGCTTTTCGCCAGCTTTTTAGGCGATATTAAAAGCTTTCCCATAATGTTTCACCTCTTAAATTGTAAACATGCGAAAAACTTAGCGACAGCTAAGTTTTTTATTTTTTAAGTAAAATATGTAAAGCTAACATTAATTATTGGTGAATGAATGTAAAATAATATAGCACAGTTTCAGCCTAATGAAAACAAAAATCCCCGCTATATCTTTCGCCTTTTTCTTGCAAAATCCTACAAACTCGGAATAGCCCCACAAAATATTTCACTATAAACGAATTGAATCTGGTGGTAAAATGAATTTTCCTTTCATAATATTACTTCTTTGCGAGTAATGATTTTAAAAGGGTACAAGCTAAAATTAATTACAAATGATTGGAGAATCATGATGAAAGAGCGTTTCTTATTTTTTACTGTTGGACTTCTAATTCTTACGATGGGAGTTGCCCTAATCATTAAGTCGAATCTTGGTGCTTCCGCATGGGATGCATTAGCTGTCGGTGAATCTCAAATGTTCGGCTTAACGGTTGGAACCTTTGTTTTTATAAATGGAATTGTGCTGATCTTTCTCAATGCTTTTTTAATGAAGAAAAAGCCAGAGGTGCTTGCTGCGATTTCAATCCTTATTATTGGGGCTCTTATCGACTTTTGGCTGCTGATTATCTTTAAGGATTTATCTCCGGCAACATTGGCAGGACAATCCTTTTCCTTATTATTAGGCATACTTGCAATGGGAGTCGGTGTTGCCATCTATTTGCAGGCAAAATTCCCGGCAAGCCCAATGGATACACTGATGGTAGCCATTCATACCCGTTTTGGATTAAATTTAAGAAACTCCCGGATTATCAGTGAAAGTTTCGCCCTCCTGCTTGCTTTTTTATTTAGAGGAGCTATTGGAGTTGGAACCATTGTGGTAACACTGACACTTGGATTGGTTGTGCAATTCTTTTATCCGAGATTTGAAAAGATGCTTGAAAAAATGCAGGCACCTAAAAAGCCGATTATTACTGAATAGAAAAAACAGCCTGGTTCTGATCCCCAGGCTGTTTTTATCTTTTTAACACCTTAAAATCTTTCCACTCTTGCGGCAGCAGCTCCTGATACTTAGTATGCAAATACCGGTCATCTATTAAGACAATGATTCCTGAATCAGTTTCAGAACGAATAAGCCTGCCTCCAGCCTGCAGAACCTTATTCATGCCAGGATAAGTGTAAGCATAGTCATACCCATTCTTATCTTTCTGATGAAAATATTTCTTCATCAAATCACGTTCTAAACCAAGTTGAGGCAAACCAACCCCAACCACAAACACACCATTTATCCTGTCCCCCTGGAGATCAACTCCTTCCGAAAAAATCCCCCCCATAACCGCGAATCCAAGAAGTGTTTTTTCTGCATTTGGTACAAATGCTGCAAGGAAGGCTTCCCTTTCCTTTTCATCCATACCTGTCCTTTGTATGATTGACCTAAAGGGCAAATCTTCATCCAGAAACCGGCGATAAACCTCCTCCATATACTGATAGGATGGAAAGAAAATTAAGTAATTGCCCGTGTTCTCTTTAAGCATCACCTTAATAGTATTCACAATGGGTTCAATAGACTGACCACGATCACGAAACCTTGTTGACAGAGGTTGGATGTATACCTGTGTCTGTTCTATGGAGAAAGGAGACGGAATAGATAGGGTATAATCATCCTCCTTAAACCCAAGCATGTCCTTATAAAAGTTAAACGGCTTTAATGTAGCAGAAAAAAAGATAGTCGACTTAAATCCTTTTCTTGCCTGGTTTAATTGGTGTGAAGGATCCAGGCAGAACAGTTTGATCCGGAAATCATTTCGCTGTTTTTGCATATAGGTTATAAACCTTTCATCATAAAGCTGGCTGATCCGGATAAAGCTTTGGACCGCAAAGTAAGTATCCAGTAATTCATCTTCGGCTTCATACTTATTCCGGGTAAGATATTTTTCAGCACATGCTGAAAATACTTGGAGCTCTTGAAGGAGCTCATCTGGATAATCCTTCTCTGCGATGACCTGCTGATCACCGGTCTTTTTTTTCAGCGCAATAAATGCTTGATTCGTCCGTTTAGCACTTTGCTGAATATCCTCGTCTCTCCCCTTATAACTCCTGCTCAACTGCAAAAAGGAGGACTTATCCAATGTGGCTGAATACATTTCTCTGGCACGGTCGACCAGATTATGAGCCTCATCTATTAGGAGAATGGATTTCTTTTTATCTTCTTCTATAAAGCGCCTAAGAGAGACTCTCGGATCGAAAATATAATTATAATCACAAATAATGAAGTCTCCCGCATAAGCAGCATCCAATGAGAATTCAAACGGACATACTCTGTGCTTTAGCGCATATTTTTCAACTGTTTTTCTATCTATCAGGTTTTCATTTGCCAGGAGGTCGAGAATAGCACCATTAATCCGATCATAATATCCATGGGCAAATTCACAGTACTCCTTTTGGCAATTGGTTTCTTCCTTAAAGCATATTTTGTCCTTAGCGGTAATGGTTACCGTTTTATGATTCAATCCGCTTTGTGTCAACAATTTTATGGCTTCTTCAGCAGCCTGGCGGGTGATTGTTTTTGCAGTTAAATAAAAGATTCGGTGGATTTCTCCTTCCCCAATGGCTTTTATAGCTGGAAAAAGAGCCGAAATGGTTTTTCCGATTCCTGTAGGAGCGTTGGCATACAAGCTTTTTCCTTCCGCTATCGTTTTATAGACTGCACCCGCAAACTTCCTTTGGCCTTCGCGATAGTTAGGAAAAGGAAAGATTAAATCTTGGATGCTTTTCATCATATTCTTTTTGTGCATCATCTTCATTTCCGCGTAAGGAGCGTATGAATTCAATAGTTCCTGTATAAATTGTTCTAGTTTTTCAAATGACAAAATCTGCCTAAATCTCTTCTCTTCATTTGTATCACACTGAACATAAGTCAATTGGACGGTCATCTTTTTTAAATGATGATCAAGGGCATACATAAATGCATAGCACTTGGCCTGAGCCCAATGTACAGGATATGTATCCTCGTTTATTTCATTTATTGGCCGGGAAACAGACTTAATTTCGTCTATAATTCGTTCATTGTTTCTGAGGAGAATTCCATCGCAGCGGCCTTCCAAAGTAAATTCCAGATTTCCATAAAAAAGAGCGGCTGAAAAATGCACTTCCTTTTGGTCGTCTTCCCCATACCGTTTCTGAATGCGCTGATGTATCCTGGTTCCCTCTGAAAGAGACACTGCCGTGCGAAAGCCTGTTTCAATGCTGCCGCTTCTATACACATATTCAACTAGCGACCTAACAGATAGTTTCACTTTATCTTGCATCGATTTGGCTCCTTATATTAAATAATGATCTTATTATAGCACATATGTTCTATATGAGATAATATTTGCAAAATGCGGAAATGACGATTTACACTTAAATAGAGTAGAACTTAAAAAGGAGCGTGAGAAGTGTTGTTCAAATTAGGGCAATAGCGAACAAATGTTGAAAAAAATTATATTTTGGATGATATCTGCATGTGCTGTTTTATTCCTCGGTGTTCTAGCCTATTTTGCTTCGATGGAGATGATTTCTGACAAAGTAATGGCTGAAGTGGCTGGCAGCATTACAGAAGGTGATATTGAGATGCTTTCGAAAGATCCTTCCGTGAAAGAGTTAATCAAAAAACATTCAAAGGCAATTTCTACTATGGATTTAGATAAGACCTCTTTACCGATCACTACAAAAGAAGAAGCTGTTGAAAAAATTTCTCAAGACTTCTCTGTAGAGGAAATTCGCCAGGTAGCTTCGAAAGTAAAAGACGGGCTGACCTCTGAAGAGGAAAAGGAAATATACTCTCTTTTGAATGATAGATTAACAGAAGAAGAACTCACTGCTTTAAAAATTATTGCCATACAAGAAATGCAGAAATAACCAATGGTCGACTAGGGTTTGATAAATCCTACTAAAGAACTGTTTATTATTTATTCTGAAAATTTGGGTTATTAGACCAAGCAAGAATGATCCCTCCTCATAAATTATTATTGAAGGAGGGATCAATAATGTATCAATTAGCATTATTATATTTAGCTTGTATGCTGGCTGGTTATGGTTTGACAATGGTACCTGTTACTGCAGTCATTACTTCAGGTATTACTAGCTTCTTCACTATTGTCGGCGGCCTGGCCATGCTTGTTTTCGGTCTAGCCATTCTTTATCTTGGCGTGAAGGCATTACTGGGAAGATAAGACCACATTTAACGAAGCATCGGTTAATGCCGATGCTTTTCCCTTTCCTCTTTGCCTTTCTGACTCAGCGCAAAGTCACATTGCTTTTTAACCGTTCTCCCCAATGTTATAATGATTCAAAAACTCATGGAGGATTATATTTTGCAATCTTTAAAAGACATCGGGCAAGAAGTATTAAATCAAAGGTTTGAAATTACGAAACAATTCAATGAGCTTTTAGAGGAAGGTTATGTTAAGCGCTTAAAAGCTTCACAACGTGATTTAGATGCAGTAAATGAATGGAGGTCCCGGCTCATTGGTTTCTTGGGAGAAGCAATTATGGCGAGGAGTTCCGAAACAGTTGCAGAAAAAGTCGCTGAGTGGGCTAAGGTGACCGGTGAAGGGGCAGTTGAAAGCCAGCTTCCGTTGGATAAGGCCTTAAAAACAATAAGCGTTTACCGTTCTCTAACTTGGAAATTGATTAAAGAATATGTAAAAACTCATTCTGTTGATCCGATAGAGCTAATCGAGATATCAGATATTATTGACCCTATACTAGATAACGCAGCTTCCTTGTTTAGCTCTTCCTACGTAAATGACCATAAACGCTCTTTGGATTTAGCAAAAGAAGCAATTCAGGAACTTTCCGTACCTGTTATTGCACTAACCAAGGATGTAGCAATTTTGCCATTGATTGGTGAGCTCGATACATACCGTTCAAAGGTTTTGATTGAAAAGTCATTGCAAAAATGCTCAGAACTAAAGGTTAATACGCTGATTATTGATATGTCCGGCGTTGCAATTATCGACACAATGGTAGGACATGAAATCTTCCAGGTCGTAAAGGCATTAAATCTGATTGGCGTAAAAACCATTCTAACAGGTCTAAGGCCCGAAATTGCCCAATCTGTGGTTCAATTGGGAGTAAGTTTCGCAAATATCCAAGTAATGAGCAATCTTCAAGCCGTAATTTCGCAAATGTCTAAGGAAAATAGCATATAAAGAAAGCCAGGCAGCACACAAAGTCCGTGCAGCCTGGCTTTTAGTTATTCCGCAGGGAACCCTTGAGGTGAAGCGAGTTCAATTCCATTATCAAAAAAAGTTACCGCAATTCCATGCCGCAGACGACTCTCAAACTTTTGCTTTGCTTCAAAATGGGCAACCGGCACTTCGATAAGAAAATCCATGGCTTTATTGCGAAAATCAACAAAACGGATATCTGGCGCTGGTTTCAGCAATACACCCTCTGCGTTAGAAATTGTCCGTTCTACTACTTCGTGGAGCAGCCCTTCCACTTTTTCTGTATCTGTTCCATAGGCAACACTTATCAATACCTGAGCCATCATTTCCGACCCTGTTCGGTTTTTAATAATTTGTTCAATAAAATATTGATTGGGAACGATGAGCGTCCCTTCTTTTGCTGTCCGAATAATTGTCGATCTTAAACGAATACTTTCTACTTTTCCTATCTTATTGTTGATTTCAATCATTTCTCCGATTTCAACCGGCCTTTCGAACAAAATGATAATGCCTGAAATAAAGTTTCCGGCGACATTCCTCATACCGAAACCAATACCAATACCAAGAACGCCCAAAATCGCAGCTGCAGCGCTTAAATCCAGCCCTACAGTCGTCAAGCTTATCCCAAGAGCCGCAATCATTACGGTATAATAGACCATGCGGTTGAATGAGTACCCCAGTCCCCTGTCCACCCCGTAAAATTCATAAACAGAAGTTAACACATATTTGGTTAATACCTGAACTAACCGATGCGCAAGGGAAACAGTTAAGAAGGCTACGATGAGTAATTTGAGCGTAACATCTACTTCACCAGCTTTGAACAAGATGTAAGAAAGCCACTTCTCTCTTGAAAAATATAACAGAAAGAGAATAATAATCCCATAAAAAGCAGCCCAATTTACAAGTGAGGCAATTCCTTGCAGAATGCGTTCATCTTGAACTGACTTCTTTTCCCCCTTCTTATTCAATAGGATGTTTATCGTCCATTTTGCAGCCAAAATTATGGCAGTAAAGAAGAGAAATAGTGAAGCTTCCTTTATCGTTACATTTTTTATAAAGAATATAGACCCATTCATTTCTTCCATTTAACACTCACCTGTTTAATTGCTATTGTTTTATCTATTCCTTCTTTTAGGGCTTGTTAAACAAAGAACATTGAAACCTGCCATGTGTTTAATAATGATAAAAAAAAGGAAAGGTGATTACTAAATACATATAGTAAGGTTGGGGTATGTGAATGTGGATTAACAAACCATTTTTTAAATATGCAACAGGCATAATTTTAGTTTTAACCATCATTTTCCTGTTAGGGAAAATTGATTACTTCCTGTGGCCAATCCGTGCATTGATTGCCACTATCTTTTTTCCTATCCTAATTGCTGGTCTCTTCTATTATATTTTAAGGCCGCTTGTTAGACTGGCTTCCAATATCATGCCAAAAACAGCAAGTATACTACTGGTTTTTGCAGTGGTAGCTGGATTGGTATACTTAGGGAGCAGTTTTGCAGGATCCTTGATAGGCAGTCAAATTACAGAATTAACCGGGAATCTGCCTGAAAAAGTGAAGGATGTATCCAAAGAAACAGAAGAAGTAGTTGAAGAAAACAATATGGGAATGTTCTCATACAAGAATCTTGAGAACCAAGCGGTTTCCTATTTTAAATCCATTTTATCAGGCGCAGGCGAAAATATAATGAATATCTTTAGTACGATTACCAGCATCGCTACAGTACTCGTCGTTGTACCTTTTATATTATTTTACTTTTTAAAGGATGATCATAAACTTCGGCCCTTCCTTTTAAAATATTTGCCGGATAAACACGAGCATGAAGGAAACAAAATTCTTACCGATGTCGATAAAACATTATTTTCTTATGTTATTGGACAGTTTATTATCGCGGTTGTTGATGGGACTCTTATGTACATTGGTTTCCTGATTATTGGTCTTGATTACGCTTTAATCCTGGCTATTTTTGCGATGTTTTTAACAGTCGTTCCCTTTCTCGGACCCATTCTGGGAGTCATCCCTGCCATTTTTGTCGGTATGATGCAAAGCCCATCAATGGTCATTAAAATCTTGGGTGTGCTTGTTGTTGTGCAGCAGCTGGAAGGAAATCTAGTATCTCCTTATGTAATGGGCCACCGGCTCAACCTGCATCCTTTAACTGTTATTATTTTGCTGCTAGTGGCAGGATCCCTGTATGGCTTTATCGGAATTCTCATAGCCATCCCTTTATATTCAGTTATTAAGGTGCTGGTCAAAGACTTCAAGAGATTCTATAAATTAAGAACAAGAGAAAGCTTTTTATCGGAGGAATAGTCTGCTGTTTTCTTAGGGCTGCCAGATCTGCAGCTCTTTTTTTTACGCAGTTAAATGATTCTTTATAATTTAAACAGTATAATAGGAAATGTGGAAATATTTTGAGAGGAGTTTTTATCATGGCATACCCAAGCACAAAAGAAACAATAAATTTATTAAAAGAAATTGTTTCTATACCCAGTCCTTCCGGAAATACGAATGAAGTAATTACATATGTGGAAAAGTTTTTAAATGAGCTGAATGTCAAAACCAGCAGAAATCGCAAAGGCGGTTTAATTGCAACTATGCCGGGCAAAGATGATGCCAATCATCGGATGCTCACAGCACATGTCGATACACTTGGTGCAATCGTAAAAGAAATTAAACCGAGCGGACGACTTAAAATTGATTTGATAGGCGGTTTCAAGTACAACTCTATTGAAGGCGAATATTGTGAAATTGAAACGTCCTCCGGCAAAATACTCACCGGTACAATCCTTATGCACCAGACCTCAGTCCATGTATACAAGGATGCCGGAAAGGCAGAAAGAAATCAGGATAATATGGAAGTCCGCATCGATGAAAAGGTTCATAATGCAGAGGATGTACGGGCTCTTGGCATTGAGGTTGGGGACTTTGTTTCCTTCGATCCTCGTGTGCAGACGACACCTTCTGGATTTATTAAATCCCGTCACCTTGATGATAAAGCCAGTGTCGCCATCCTTCTCCAGCTTATTAAACAGCTAAAGTCGGAAAACCTGGAGCTGCCATATACAACACACTTCCTTATTTCTAATAATGAAGAAATCGGCTACGGCGGCAACTCAAATATCACACCTGAAACGGTAGAGTATTTGGCAGTCGATATGGGTGCTATGGGTGATGGCCAATCCACAGATGAATATACGGTTTCCATTTGTGTAAAAGACGCCAGCGGCCCATACCACTATGAATTAAGAAAGCGGCTTGTTCAGCTTGCACAAGATCATCAAATAGGCTACAAACTCGATATCTATCCTTTCTACGGATCAGATGCATCAGCTGCCATCCGAGCAGGACATGATATTGTACATGGATTGATTGGGCCAGGAATTGACTCTTCCCATGCTTTCGAGCGTACACATGAAGATTCAATTGAAAATACAGCCAAATTGCTGTACCACTATGTACAATCAGAGATGCTACTATAATGCTATTCTAAAAAACTGCACCTCCAATTGTTAGATTTGTCTAACTAATGGGGTGCAGTTCATCTTTATGGCGTTTTCTCTATTACCGGCGGTCTCTTCCCTCTTTGCAGCTCCGAGATGGAAAGGCCGAAATCCATTTGCAGATGAGGATTATCCTTAAAATGCTTCCAGTCCCCTCCCCATTCAAAACCGAGGTCCTTGGCAATCCCGACAACCTCCATCCAATCTGCTTTTGTATTCCCATTCCCATCGTATTGCATGTCCCAAATCACCTGACCATCAACAGACAGCAACGCAAAATCAATGGCCAGACCAAAATTATGGTACGACTCGCCGCCCTTTGCATGCGTAACAATGCTGCCTTCTTTTGAACGACCCTTTTCATAAAGGGCATCCTGTTCTTCGATACTTCTAAAATCCTGGGTGATCACCACATTGATGCCATTATCCGCAGCCCTGGCAATCAGTTCATCCTTCTTCTCTGCAACCAAAGGATGCAGGGCAGTCGGGGGCGGCACATCTTTTAAATTTGGGTCTTCTGCTTGCTGTATATATTGATAGAAAATGAGTCCGACTGTTGTAATAACTAATAAAAACAGAACAAAGCTCCCTAGCTGTTTAAAAAACAAAGTTTTGTGTCCTTTCTTTGCTGGGTCTTGAGATAGATACCATTCTTATTTTAACAAGATTTTTGGGAAAGTTCACTTGTAAGGTTTCATACTGGTACGACCCCTTTTCGTTTCGGTCCAGACCATTTATGCATCGCTTCAAGCTGTTTTGCGCCAAAAATCTTTGCATCGTTTCTCTCACATATCTTTCTGGTTAAAAAAGTTTATAAGGAGTTTCAACCTGTTTTCCCTCATAGCTTTTATTTCATCAACAACCAAGAATTAACTTTAATAATTCAAAAGAAAATATAAAAATACGCCGGCAAGAACCGGCGCATTTCTTCATTAATATTATTATTGATTCTCCATCCATTCTGGTTTGCCAAAGCCTTTAAACTGTTCATCAATGACTTTTTCAAATTCTGCTGACTCAACAGACTCTTTTAGGTCTTTAGCAAATTGGGCATCTTCATTTTTCGTATCAATGACCACACGATTGCGATATTGATCTGGCATGTTTTCAAGTTGCAGTGCATCAAGCAGATCCATTTTTGCAGCTAAGGCAAAGTTCCCTGGAACTGCTGACAGATCAACACTATCTACCGCACGAGGAAGCTGGGCAGCTTCGATTGGTTTAAATTGCAGGTTTTTTACATTGTTTTCTACATCTTTCTCAGAAACAGTAAGCGGATCTGCATCCGGATTTAATGTAATTATCCCTGATTCCTCGAGAATCAAGAAAGCGCGTGCTGCATTTGTTGGGTCGTTTGGAATGGCAATCGCTGCTCCGTCTTCAATTTCTTCGAGTGAATCAAACTTTTTAGAATAGATTCCCATCGGTGCGGTTGGAACCACAACTACCTCTGATAACTCGATGTTATGTTCTTTTGCGAAGTTTTCCATGTACACTTTATGCTGGAATAGGTTTGCATCCAGATCTCCTTTTGAAAGGGCCAGGTTTGGCTGAATATAATCACTGAATTCAACTACTTTAACTGTATAACCTTTTTCTTCAAGTACAGGTTTAATTGCCTTGCTAACCATATCACTATACGGTCCTGATGTAGCTCCGATGGTAACTTCCTTTTTATCGCTCTTTGCATCTGATTCTTTGCTTCCGCATGCTGCCAACAGGCCCAATGCGAGTACAAACATGAATAGTAATCCAATTTTTTTCATTTCTATTTTCCCCCTGTTGTGTTTTTTAGACTATTGTCTATAGGTGCGATTCATTTAGTGGAGGTTAAGACTATCGCCGATTACCCCTCGCCCCCACTTTTTTATCTATCTTTTATCAACTAATCTTGCAATCCGGTCTCCAGCAAATTGGAATATTTGGACCAGGCAAATTAGAATAATAACGGTTGTAAACATAACTGTATTATCATATCGGTAATATCCAAATCTGATGGCCAGGTCACCCACACCACCGCCGCCGACAATGCCGGCCATTGCTGAGTATGCGACAAGGCTAATGACTGTAATTGTAATCCCCTGGACAATTCCAGGTTTTGCCTCAGGGACAAGGACGTCCTTTATAATCATCCACGGTGATGCTCCCACAGCTACAGCTGCTTCAATCACACCTTTATCGATCTCCCGCAAAGACTGTTCAACCATTCTTGCGAAAAATGGAATGGCTGCTACTGAAAGTGAAACAGATGCTGCAGTGGGACCTATCGTTGTTCCAGTAATCAAATTGGCTAACGGCAAAAGCGCGATGAGCAATATAATAAATGGAATGGATCTTACCATATTTACGATAAAGCCAACTATATTCTTAAAAGCTGTATTTTCCAGGAATAGCCCTTTATCTGTTACGAATAGCAGCACACCAGTCGGCAGTCCCACAACAATGGCTACCACTATTGAAATGGAAACCATATAGATTGTTTCAAAAAAAGCTTTATTGAGTTCTGGCAATATGCTTATTAGACTATCAAGCTGCATCCCGGATCACCTCCAAATTTCTTGTGCGCTCAGTTATATACTGGATGGCACGTTCAATCTCGAGCGGCGCACCAGTCAGTTCCATTACAAAGATCCCAAGCGGAGTTTCCTGTATATACTCAATTTTCCCGTGAAGGATATTGCCTTTAACTTTAAATTGCTGGAACACATCTGAGATGACGGATTCCTCTGCGATGCTTCCCTGGAAATATATTTTTATAATCTTTCCATTCCGTTCCTTTAAAAGCTTTTCCGGCAAATCAAATTGAAGGATACTGTTAATAAAATCTTTTGTCAGCGGCTGCTGAGGATTTGAGAAAAGATTGTACACTTTTCCTTCCTCGATAACTTTCCCATCCTGCATGACGGCCATCCGATCGCAAATCTCTTTAACAACCTCCATCTCATGGGTGATTAATACAATGGTCAAGCCAAGCTCTTTATTAATTTTCTTTAAAAGTGACAGGATCGATTTCGTTGTGCTCGGGTCCAATGCAGATGTTGCTTCATCGCATAGAAGGACGGATGGGTTGTTGGCCAATGCCCGGGCAATTCCGACCCTTTGTTTTTGACCTCCGCTCAACTGTGAAGGATAGACCTCCCGCTTATCCGTTAACCCTACCATATCAAGCAATTCTTTCACTCTTGCATCTATTTCGCCCGTCGTCTTATGTGCTGCTTTTAAAGCAAAAGCTATATTTTCATAGACTGTTTTTGAACTAACCAGGTGAAAATGCTGAAAAATCATACCTATTTTTAATCGCGCCTGGCGCAGCTCTTTTTTTCCTAATGAGGTTAAAGATAGTCCATCAATTTTCACTTCCCCTGAAGTCGGCGTTTCCAATAAGTTTAAACATCTGATCAACGAGCTTTTACCTGCACCGCTATATCCTACAATTCCGAAAATTTCTCCTTTATCCACTGTAAGTGACACATGGTCAACACCTGTTACTCTCCCTTTTTTGGTTTCATATACTTTTACCAGATTCTTTATTTCTATCATGCAGATCCCCCCGTTCTTTCTCCCCTTATTCAAATAAAAAACCTCTTTCCATTCGGAAAGAGGCATCGCGTATGTATTACGACTTATCTTTCAGAATGAAATCATTCTGCAGGAAGTGGCACCGTTCCATAAAGGAGGTTGCCGGACGTCATTGGGCCTGATCCCTCAGTCACTCTTGATAAGTTAGCTATTAAGTTGATAGTGAAAATACTATATCTAAACAAAAGAATTGTCAATAATTCTTTTTTATTCAAACAGTTGAGAAAAGCGCTTTCATCGTTGCGGCAGTAAGTAATTTTTTTTGAGGAAATATTTATAATTGTTTATTTTGTTTTAGCAGAGGTCCTACGGGTAAATAAAAAGCAAGAAATAATTAATCAAGGAGGAGATCTTAAATGAATCGCGACCAAACGAATGGGAATGTAGACCAACTAAAAGGCGAACTGAAAAAGCAATACGGCAAATTTACAAATAATGAATCAAAAGAAGCTGAAGGCAATATGGACAAAGTGAAAGGCGAAGCAAAAGAAAAATGGGGAGATGCCAAAGAAGCCCTCTCTAAAACTTTTAATGATTCAAGAGACTAATAAAAAAGGTAACCAACGCCGGTAGACGTTGGTTACCTTTTGGTATTTCTATGTTTGACACATGAATAATTGGGTAGTAGATTAGAAAGTTGTTCTTGCACCCAGATAGCGTGGCTTCCAGTAGGAATTATTCATATCACTGATTTCTACTCCTCGTGAAGAACCTGCATGGATAAACTTGTTATTACCAAGATAAATTCCAGCATGGGATGGACCTGATTTATACGTTTCAAAAAAAACAAGATCCCCTGGTCTTGGTGATGAAACTGACCTCGTAGCACTCCAAATGGATGCTACTGTACGAGGAATTGAGATTCCCACATTGCTATATACATAGTTTAGGTAGCCACTGCAATCAAATCCTGACGGAGTGCTTCCTGCCCATAAGTATGGGACACCCATATATGTCTTAGCTTCCGCTATAAGCTCGTCAACCTGTGATGCAGTCTGAGCCGCTACTTTTGTTTCTGTTGTCTGACTTACAGCTGCACCTGAAACCTTTAGCTTTTGACCTGCATAAATAAGATCAGAAGAAAGGTTATTCATTCCCTTTAATTTTGAAACCGATAAGTTATGGCGAGATGCAATTCCTGAAAGAGTGTCGCCTCTTTGGATTGTATAGACACTGCTGCTTCCTGCAGAAGCCGTTGCTGCAGGCGAAGAAACACTTTCAGATGTGCCTTTGACCTTAAGCTTTTGGCCTGGATAAATAGTAGCGCTGCTTAGTCCGTTCAAACTCTTAAGAGTGCTGACGGAAAGGCCATATGTTCTTGCAATTCCCCATAAAGTATCGCCTGATTTCACTGTATAGCTGACTGCTCCACTGCTTGATGTATCAGTTGAAGCCTTATGACTGTGCGGTGCCAACAAAGATAAAGACTGTCCGGTATAAATCGTCGAACCAGAAATATTATTCCATTTCTTTAATTCTTCCACTGACAGACTATTATTGATTGAAATTCTCCACAATGTATCGCCTGACTGAACTTTATATCTATTTTCATGAGCACTTGCTTCACCATTAAACGTTGTAAACAATAAACCAGCTGTCGCAGCCATTGTAAGTAGTTGTTTTTTCAAGTTGTACACTCCTTAAATTTCTTTGACAACCTTATATTAGTAATAAATCTAGTATAATCCTACCTGAAAATATTGGAGCAGATGGAAAAACTATCAATCTACTCCTTAACTTCCCTCTAATAACTAAACCGCCCAATTTAATATAGTTACTTTATCCCAGAAAATATTAGTAATTTAAACTGTTCATGGAAAAACAAGTGAAATATACCCCAAATTATTCGAATGTTTTTAATAGACTTTTTACTAGAAAATACCCCCAAAAATAAAAAAAGGATTTCTTTCGGCTCAACGTCAAATGTTGG
>JAGGRA010000071.1 GCA_018613035.1 Pseudomonas sp. ISL-84
ACCCCTAAAGTTTTGGTTGAAAACTGTTGTATTAAATTTTACACAATAATCAGGACTTGACTAAAGGGATAGTGGAAAAAGCGATATGACTTGCTGTTTGCAGTTGCGGGCATCTGATTTTTGCCTTTTATGCGTCACTTTTTTGTTTTATGAATTAATTTCGGATTTTTATGCTTCACTTTTCTTTTCTTATGAATCACTTTCGCTGCTTTTTGCGTCACTTTTCAAATTTATGCGTCACTTCCCGGTCTGATCACGTTTGCTGGCTTAGTATCAGTTTTACAAATTTTCTTTTGCCAGCCTGAAGGACCAACCCGTCTGTTATTTTCACGGTTAGCTTGACATCGCCCACTTTTTCACCGTTTAAGCGGATGCCGCCATTGGCAATCATTTTTCGGGCTTCGGTTTTGGAAGGCAGCAGACCGAGTTCGGCAATCAAATCGGTAAGGGGCATTTCATCGGCACCCTTCCATTCAACCTCTGGAATATTTTCGGGCATGGCCCCTTTTTGAAAAATCGTTCGGAAATGCTGTTCGGCTTTTTCCGCTGCTTCGGAGCCGTGGTACATGCGGACGATGGTTTTTCCCAGCTGCATTTTGGCGTCTCGCGGATGAAGAATGCCTTCTTCCAGCTGCTCGGCGATTAGTTCTTTATCAGGAACCGGCAAATCTGTTACAAGATTAAAGTATTTTGCGATCAGCTCATCCGGAATGGACATCGTTTTGCCGTACATATTATTAGGGTCTTCGTCTACACCGATGTAATTGTTTTTTGATTTGGACATTTTCTCTTTTCCGTCCAGGCCTTCAAGCAGGGGCAGAAGGATGACCACCTGTTTTTCTTTTTCAAAATGCTCTTGAAGATGGCGGCCCATCAAGACATTGAAATGCTGGTCATTGCCGCCAAGCTCAACATCGCTTTGAAGAACAACCGAATCGTATCCCTGCATCAAAGGGTAGAAGAATTCATGGAGCGATATCGGCTTTCCGGCAGCCAGACGCTCTGAGAAGTCGTTGCGCTCAAGCAAACGGGCTACTGTAATGCTCGCCGACAGGCGGGTGACATCCTCCAGGTTCAGATCTGCGAGCCATTTTGAATTGTAGTGAAGATCCACTTTTTCCATGTCGAGCACTTTGCTGAACTGCTCGAAGTATGTTTTGGCATTATGCTTAACCTCTTCTGAAGTCAGCTGTTTGCGAGCGGCAGACTTGCCTGTCGGGTCGCCAATTTTTCCGGTGAAATCGCCAATGATCAGCTGGATGATGTGGCCGTTTTCCTGGAACTGCTTCAATTTGTTTAATACAACCGTATGGCCAATATGGACATCAGGGGCAGAAGGATCAAGCCCCAGTTTAATTTTTAATGGCTTTTTTTGAAAAATGGATTTCGCAATTTTATTTCTCAATTCCGCTACGGGAAGGATTTCCTGGACGCCATTGCGATAAATCTCCAGCTGCCTCTCCACTTCCTGGTTCTGTTCAGCCGTCAGTTTTTCAATAAAATTCTCCATGCCCCTCATCCTTTCTTTTTTATAGCTTTAATACAAAAGGCTCTTTTCGTATAGATTGTTGTTTTTGGACTATAAAGCTTGCCCGTTGATTTCCGCTCCAGTCACGCAGCGAACCGCGGGGAGGAACGGGAGCCTCCTCGGCGTTTCACGCCTGCGGGGTCTCCCGCTCCCTCTCTTCCCGCAGGACATTGAATAAGCTTCCTCGAATCAGCACCGCACGAAGAAAATGCGAATGCATTTTCGAGGATCAAGTGCCTTCCACTCCAATCAACTCAGTAATTAAAACTAGTTTGTAAGCAACAAACTTTGCGCAAACAGCCATACAAAAAACCACGCCCCTAATGAAAGGGACGTGGTTAACGCGGTACCACCCTTTTTGAAGATTGCTCTTCCACTCAGCGGAATAACGGTCCATGCCGTTCCTTGCTACTGCCGTTCACAAGGAAAGTTCCAGAAGGTAATTCACGCTTATCTTTGTACTGATTTGCACCACACATCAGCTCTCTAAAACAGGGAGATAAGCAGCTACTGATTCCTGTCATTACATTTAAATTTGAAATTATTTTCATCATTTTAGCGGATTGGGGAGTAATGTTCAAGTAGTTTTTCAAAAAAGAGGATACAATGTGCGGGATAAAAAAGGGGATTGAAAGGATACTTAGGCTGCTTGAGAATTATTTCATCCCCATGGACTTTTGTATTCTGCGAATTTCTTTTTTGTTATTCCATGTTTCTTTTTCGAGAATTTCCAAACTAACTTCCTGGGTTTCCATTCGCTCCTTTAGTTCACCAAATTCCTTTGCATTTTGAAGTCTGAACTCACTCATTTCAGCCTTTAATGCTTCTTGGCCAGAAATTAAAGCACCAAGCAGGCCGGTATGTTCTTTCTGTGTAATACCCTGAAGGTTAATGGTTTCCCCATGTTCCTTCAATGTTTCTCCCTGCTCCTTTAGGGTTTGGCCTTGCTCCTTCAAAAGCCCACTATGTTCCCTTAGCGTTTCGCCTTGCTCCTTCAAAAGCCCACTATGTTCCCTTAGCGTTTCACCTTGCTCCTTCAAAAGCCTACTATTTTCCCTTAGCGTTTCGCCTTGCTCCTTCAAAAGCCCACTATGCTCTCTTAGCGTTTCGCCTTGCTCCTTCAAAAGCCCACTATGTTCTCTTAGCGTTTCGCCTTGCTCCTTCAAAAGCCCACTATGTTCTCTTAGCGTTTCGCCTTGATTCTTCAAAAGCCCACTATGCTCCCTTAGCGTTTCGCCTTGGTTCTTTAGTGTTTGTCCCTGCTCCTCCAGCAGCAAGCCATGCAAGTCCAGGTTTTCGTTGATCTGCTCCAAAGCTTTAAGTATTTCTCGTTCCATTTTTTCACCTCCTCCTGTTTTTTTATTATATCATTCCAGAAATAAAACATATACAAAAAACAGGGACATTCAGCCTATGCAGATGCCCCTGTTCCTTCCTTCTATCTTGTTAAGATAATCGGTCCTTCTTTTGTGACGATAACGGTGTGTTCGCATTGGGCGACGTGGCTTTTGTTCGGTGTGACGAAGGTCCAGCCATCGCTCATTTCTCTTACTTCTTCGTCTCCGCTTGAGATAAACGGTTCGAATGCGACAACCATGCCTTCTCTTAACAGCTGCTTATCCCATGGATCAAAATAGTTTAGGATGTGATCAGGCTTTTCATGAAGAGAGCGGCCGATTCCGTGTCCGGTCAGGTTCATAATAACAGAGTAACCGTTGTTTCTTGCGACTTTTTGAACGGTTTTTCCAATCAGGCTTAGCTTGCCGCCGGGCTTTATTTTTTTGAGTCCTTCTTCAAATGCTTCCTTGGCTGTGTCACAAAGCTTCTGAAGCTTTTCGTCCTCGCCGACTACAAAAGATAGGCCAGTATCTGCAAAATAGCCGTCCTTTGATCCCGAAACATCGATATTTACAAGGTCACCTTCTTTAATGACACGGCTTCCTGGTATCCCATGCGCGACTTCTTCATTGACACTTATGCAAGTAAAGCCCGGAAAATCGTATTCTCCCTTAGGACCCGAGATGGCTCCATGCTTTTCAAAAAGCTCGCCTGCAAAATCATCAAGCTCCTTGGTTGTGACGCCAGGCTTTGTTTTTTCAATCATCGCATCGCGGATGTCTGCGACAATTTTGCCGATTTCCTTCAGTTTTGCTAATTCTTCTTCATTTTTAACAATCATATTGAATCCTGCCTTTTCTTTAGTTGTTATTTCTCTATTATAGTCTAAATGGAGTGCGCTTAATAAGAATTCGCATTATCCCTTGCTAAAAAAAGCTCCCGCCTATTCAATCAAACGTTTGATTGAATTGACTCAACCCCTGGCCAGATGGACTTCCAGCTCTTTTTTTCAATTCGCTGCCTGTAGATCTCAGCCAGCTTTTCATTTTCTGCAAAATAGGGTGTCGGCTTAATTTTCAAAGCAAGCAAATCTTCAATTCCGCATGGTGCGGTTAAAATAACCTCGTTGTGCTCATTAAGCTTTAGGCCGAGGGCTGTCGCTGTTTCCGGGAATTTTGAGATGGCATCAACTGATGAAGAGTATGGCGGAAGGTCATTGACGAGGTGCATTCTTGCTTCATTTTTAACAGACCACGGCACTTCCGGCATACGTGAGAGCAGCTTTGATTCGAGTTCTTTTTCTGTATCTTCGCGAAGATTGCTTCTATCAAAGTATATGACATCCACATCCGGCAAGTGAGTTCTTTTGCTGAAGACTTGCAGAGCATCCCAAACCTTTGCTCTGACAAAACCGGCGCAAACCCACCAGTCAGGCAGATTTAACGACTTCGCAGCATAAAGAATGGCCATCATCCATTCGTCCTCTCTGACCAGATTCACGATATCCTTTTCCGTCTTTATTAACATTTTTCTGTCTCCAGTTCACGGATTGAATGCAGTACACGCCTATAATAGTAGTCCTCATGGGGAACGAAATCTTTTTTTGTTACCTGTCTGCGGACCTGGACTCTTTTTCCATTACTGATTTCAAATCCTTCTGACGCAATGGAATCTTTACCGTTAAACCATAGCTCATAGAAATCATCCATGGCGATCCGGACAACTCCAGATACCTCTTCAAGCTGCGGAACGAATTCATCGAGCCGATGATGGCTGCGATATACAAAAACATGGGCTAATTCTTTGTCGATAAAATTTTCTTTTTCCGCGCAATAATCAATAACGCCGAAGGGAATGAGTTCATCGAAAGCAACACTAATTCCCAGTTCTTCTTCTACCTCTCTAATGCCATCCATGACAGATTCATGGCTTAAAAGATGGCCAGCTGCTGTAATGTCCAAAAGGCCGGGATAATCCTTTTTGATCTTGCTGCGGTTCTGAAAGTAAATACAATCCTGGTTCTGTTCTTTGCTGATGAACCAGCAGTGGAAGGTCTCGTGCCAGTAGCCTTTTTTATGTACTTCTTCGCGTGAAGCCACACCGATTTGCTTCCGGCCTTCATCAAAAATATTCAGAAGTTCTGTTTCCATTTGCGTTGTCCCCCTTCTCTAATTAGCAATAAAATCATTAAAAATATCGAGCGGATCTGCTTTATATAATTCACGGTAACTCCGGATCTTCTGCTGCTCAGCATACTTGCGTACCATTTTATAAGCAAAACAATAGCCCGCGAATACTGGGATATCCATTTCACGATTGCCAAAACAGATTTTGCTTTTCAGAACATCGTCTGTCGTATCTATGTTATCCTGTGCAATTTTCTGATAGGCCTTCTCGGCTTCCTCTGTAAGATTTTCTTTCCACCAGCGTTTGTCATCATACAGTGAAAGACTGAAGTATTCAGCACCTCCCTCCATTTTATACCAATCAGCCAGTGAAAATGTATTCAATGTGAGATTATAAATTGGATTTTCCGGAGAAGCATGGTGCATTTCGTGGGCCAGCATATACTTGAAGAATTCGCGATCCGGTTCAGGCGGGATGGCCATGATAATCGTATCCGCTCCTATGGTATAGCCATTTGTCCAAAGGGATTGATCGTATTGTTGAAACCAGGGAAATGGAAGCGCCGGCACAATGGTAATGGAAAGGTTTTGGAAATGAAGATGTTTTTCCACCTCCGTTATGGTTTCATGGATGGTGGTTGATATCTCCTTTGGATTCCAGCTATAAGAAAGAATCTCAGCCTCCGATAGTGTTTCAAATTTAAGCAACTGAAATCTCCCGGCAAGCTGATCCCAATCCTGCATCCATGACGTTTTGCTGAAAAGAGGACTGAGCTGGGTTTGGAGCCAGTTTTTCAAGTTATCCCGGCTTTCTATTAATTTGGCAGGAGTGATTTGATTGAGAGTATAGACCATGGCTCTTGGCTCCTTTTTAATTGGTTTTATTATCCATACTTAGGTACACTAGAGGAAATGATTATTCTGGGAGGTTTAGGATATGGGCTGGGCTGAGTTTGGAAGAGTGAAAAATGAATATAATGAAACATTTAAAGAAATCGATGAAAAGCTGCTGCAGCTGATCAAGAAAAGAAAAGCCCATACGAAAGGAAAGCGCTTTTTCCCTTCGGCGGACCTGATGGAAGAGTGGGCAAAGAAATATGATATGGACGTTCCGGAAATCGGCTGGTTTTTTAATAGTCTGGATGACCGGAGCTATCCGTTTATTCCGGATGAGCCTGGTGAAATCCTGAATGTACTGCCAATTATGAGAAAGTCTACTGTTGATGATTTCGACTATGTGCTGACACATGCTATGCAGCACGAAAATTGCAGTGTCGTTACCCTTGAAATCAGTTATAAAGATAAAGACGAAAATATTGGCCACTTGATCCCCCGCTTAATGCTGGAGGTTAATGGCGAAGCTGATTATCACGTTAGGAGGCATGGCTCCCGCGGAGGCGGCGGGAATACGCAAATGTCGTTCCTCGTCTCTCCGGCTTTACCTGAAGACTTGGACCAAATCAACTTTGCGCTCATTCCTTATTTTATACCGATGGAAAACCCTCCTAAAGAAGTAGTTCTTGATAAAGAAGTCTTTTTCACAAAGGGGTAATGGGCAAAAAGGATACTCAGGCTGATGGGTATCCTCCTTTATTTTCCGGATTGGTTTTTATAGTTGCGCAGGATCATGCCCGTTGATTTCACCATCCCGAATTTCTCATAGTAGGGCTGGAGGTCAGGGTCACACATGATATCAATCATGTAAATATCATCAAGCTCTTCAAGCATATATTCAACAAGCTTTTGACCGATTCCTTGCTGCTTGTATTCAGGAAGAACTTCAAGAAGCGGAATATACGCGGATAAAACACCGTCGCTGATCGCGGTTATGAATCCGATGACTTTATGCTTTTCCTCGTCAACTGCCAACATGACTTTTGAGCTGTTTTTTTATAGCTGAAGATGCTTATCGGCTGAAGGCGGATTTGGCCATCCGTCAAAAAAGCCTTGAAGCATATCTGCTGTAACCTCTTTTAAATCCGTTTTAATTTTTATCACATAATCAACTCCCATACGCACAGCACAATTGCATTTTGATATCCTTTCGACATACATACTGGAAAAGCCTTTGGAGAGTACTGAAAAATTGCATACGGGCCATTTTTAATTTTCTCTGTAATCTATTAAAATAAAGGTTAATGAACTTGGGTAAAGGGGCCATGCCGAATGTTGGAGCTGCTGATTACGATGCTGGAACGGCTTGGAATCATTGTTACGATTGCGCTGATCGTGACAAGGTTCCGCTTTTTCAGAGAAATGATATATGGCGAACGATTAAAGAGGCAGCATCAGTATAAGGCGATCCTCTTTTTCGGATTTTTCGGGATCATCGGCACTTATACGGGTCTTTCCTTCAATACCGATACCCTCCAATTTAATCGCTGGGCATCCGAGCTTGCCTCAGATGAAGCCATTGCTAATTCGAGGGTTATAGGGGTCGTGCTCGCAGGCTTGCTTGGAGGATACAAGGTCGGAATTGGCGCCGGGATCATTGCCGGTCTCCACCGTTTTACACTTGGCGGATTTACAGCGATGGCCTGCGGTTTGGCTTCCATTGTAGCAGGACTGCTTGCCGCCTTTTTTCGTAAAAAGAATGAGCATGTGAAGCTTTCATCTGCTTTTTTCATTGGAGCTGTGGCGGAAGCTGTACAAATGCTGATTATTCTTGGCATCTCCCGCCCTCTGGAAAAAGCGGTTGCGCTTGTAGAGATGATCGGCATTCCCATGATCATAGCAAATGGCCTTGGGAGCGCCCTTTTTCTCCTTATTATTAAAAATGTGATCAATGAAGAAGAAAAAGCAGGCGCCTTTCACGCCCAAAAAACACTGCGGATTGCAGACCAAACGCTTGCCCATCTCCGCAAAGGCATCAATCATGATTCTGCTTTAGCCGTCTGCAAAATCTTACATAAAGAGCTCCAGGCGAAAGCCGTAGCCATTACCAATCATACGGAAATTCTTGCCCATGTCGGCCTCGGAGATGACCATCACCGTTCCGGAAGCGCGATCCAAACGCAAATTACGCGGGATGTAATTCAGCACGGGGAGCTGGTGGTTGCCAATGACCGGACCATCCACTGCCGGGAAGAAAGCTGCCCTCTCGGCGCGGCTGTTATAGCTCCGTTAAAGCTTCGGGGTGAAACGATTGGAACGCTGAAGTTTTATTTCAGCTCAGAAAAAGAAATTAATAATCTGGTGATGGAACTAATATCCGGGCTAAGTGTGCTTCTTAGCAATCAGCTGGAAATCGCAGAAGCTGACAAAGCGTATCAGCTGGCAAAGGAAGCCGAAATCAAGGCATTGCAGGCACAAATTTCACCGCATTTTTTATTTAATTCATTGAATACGATAGTATCTCTTGTCCGGATTGAGCCTGCCAAAGCACGGAAACTGCTCGTATCTCTATCCCATTTTTTACGGCAAAACCTGACGGCTACCACGGTCAGCGTTACAACACTCGAGCAGGAATTGAGACATGTCAAGGCGTACCTGTCAATTGAAGAAACCCGGTTCGTCGACCGGCTGGAGGTTATCTATGATATTGAGGAACACATCCTTTTTGAAAAAATCCCGCCGCTTACGCTGCAGCCGATTGTTGAAAATGCCGTTAAGCATGGGATTAAGAATATGGATCAGGACTGTCTTATTAAAATTACGATTAAAAAACAGGACGGCATGACGATGGTAAGGGTAGAGGATAACGGCCAGGGCATGAGCAGGGAGAGAGCCGAGCAGATTGGCAAAGGAACCCTGCAGTCCGAAACGGGATCGGGGCTTGCGCTTTATAATGTAAACCGCAGGCTCACAATGATGTTTGGCGATGAAGCTTCATTAAAAATAAACAGCACCTTTGGCGATGGCACAGAGATTCATTTTTCCATTCCACAAACGGAGGAAGTTGCAGATGGACAGAGCGATACGAACTTTAATAGCTGATGATGAACGATACAGCAGGGATGAATTGAGACACTTACTGGAGGAGTTTCCTTCGATTCAGGTGGTTGGTGAAGCTGATACTGGAGAGGCCGCGGTAATGAAGGCCATCCAGCTTCAGCCGGATGTTGTCTTCCTTGATGTGGAAATGCCAAGAATGAATGGGATGGAAGCGGCTAAGTCGCTAAAAGAGCTAAAGAAAGTCCCTCATATTATTTTTGCGACCGCCTATCCGCAGTTTGCTGCCGAAGCCTTCCGCTATGAGGCAATCGATTATTTGCTGAAGCCCTATGACGAAGAACAGCTCGAGCAAACGATCAGGCGGATTGAAAAGCTGATCGGTCCAGGAAAAGAAACGGAAATCAATAAACCGCCCGGCAAGCTGGCGGTCGAAGAAGACGGGGAAATCCTTTACCTGGAGCCTAAAGATATTTTGTATATTTACAGAGATGAAAAAGTATCACGGATCATCACCAAAAACAGAGAATACGAAACCAAAACTCCGCTAAAAGATTTGGAAAGCCGGCTCCTTCCCTTCTCCTTTTTCAGGATTCACAAAAGCTATCTCGTGAATCTGGATTATGTGACCCGGCTGACTCCATGGTTCAATGGAGCCTACCAGCTCGAAATGGAAGGCCGGGAGGAAATGCTGTCAGTGAGCCGGAATTATGTGAAAGCATTAAGGGTGAGATTAGAGCTGTAAAAAGCATCGGGAGTGGTGCTTTTTTTGTTTTTGGGCTGGATGGATTGTGAATGAGTCTTGCTGCAGGGCTTTTGGTGTCATGACTCGTTTGAGCTTTGATTTGCGGCGTAAGTATCGTTTCCCTATCCCTTTTACACGCATGAAAAACGAACCGCCCGACAATATGTGGATATCCTCCATCCTTTTTAAATCCCGCCTGTGGAAAACCAATCTTTCCATTGCTAACCTCAGAATATGTGGACATGTCAGTGGATAACAGGTTCTAATTGCTGGAAATGAAGAATTTTGTCGAAATTCTTATCCCCTCTCCTGCATCTTAATCCTCCTTTTCTGCATTTTAATCTTCATTTTTTACATCTTGGACACAAAATGTTCAAAAACTATTTTTCTATTTTATAATCTATGTAAACGCATTCATTTTATTTTTTTAATAAAGGGGGATTTACCATGATTACATTTCTAGCCGGTATTGCTCTTTTAATTATCGGATATTTTACGTACGGAAAGTTTGTGGAAAGAGTATTCGGTGTTCAGGAAGAGAGATCGACTCCTGCCTATACGCATCAGGATGGGGTTGACTATCTGCCGATGAGCACGAAGAAGAACTCGCTGATTCAGCTCTTGAATATTGCGGGTACAGGTCCTATTTTCGGACCGATTCTGGGGGCGCTGTACGGTCCTGTCGCATTTATCTGGATTGTGATTGGCGCGATTTTCGCTGGTGCTGTCCACGATTATTTAACCGGAATGATTTCCATCCGCAACCGCGGTGCCCACTTGCCGGAGCTTGCAAGCAAGTTCCTTGGTAAAGTTATGAAGCATGTTGTGAACGCTTTCGCTGTGCTTCTTCTGCTATTGGTTGGTACGGTGTTCGTTTCAACGCCTGCTAGCTTGCTTCATGTTTTAATGGACGGCAAGGTTGCACTTGGCATTATTGTCGCTGTGATTTTTGCTTACTATATCCTGGCTACTTTAATGCCGGTTGATAAGATTATCGGACGCCTTTACCCTTATTTCGGTGCTTTGCTTGTCATCAGTGCGCTTGGAGTAGGGATCGGATTACTTGTTAAGGGAGCACCAATTCCTGAGTTATCCCTAAGCAACTTCCATCCTGATAACTTGCCTATTTTCCCATTAATCTTCTTCACGATTACATGTGGGGCACTTTCAGGATTCCATGCGACACAGACACCGATTATTTCTCGTACGACGCAGCGTGAAAAGCAAGGACGTAAAATTTTCTACGGCATGATGATTGCAGAAGGTGTTATTGCGATGATTTGGGCAGCTGCAGCGATGAGCTTATTTAACGGTCCTACCGGATTGAATGAATTATTGGCAGCAGGCGGTCCTGGAGCAGTTGTGAGTGAAGTATCTACTATGATGCTTGGTGCAGTAGGCGGTACGCTTGCCGTTCTTGGTGTCGTTGTTCTTCCAATCACATCCGGAGATACTGCTTTCCGCAGTGCGCGTATGATTATTGCTGAATACCTAAACATTGCTCAAAAGAAAATGTCCAGCCGTTTGTGGATTGCTGTTCCTCTTTTCGTAGCATCTTTCGTTCTTACGAAAATTGACTTTAACCTTTTGTGGAGATACTTCAGCTGGGCTAACCAAGCAACAGCCGTAATTGCTCTCTTTGTAGCAGCGATGTATCTGTACATCGCAAAGAAGAACTACTGGATTGCCCTAGTACCAGGAACTTTTATGCTGGTGATGGTGATCACCTACATCTTAAACGCGAAGATTGGGTTCGGTCTTCCAATGAATATATCCTGGATTGGCGCTGCAATCGGATCGGCAGCACTTGTGGCCCTATTCTTTAAAGCAGCAAAGAATGCACGAAGAAACAACTTCCCTCTTGATGATGACGTTTCTAACTGGAAGGGTGCAGCCTAATGGGCTGCTGCAGTCCTAACTTTCGGGAAACCGTTAAGGAACAAGAGGAAAAGGTAAATAAAAAAGGCAGTGAAAAGATTCCCTTGCTTGTTAAGATGGCTATGGTCATCATAACCGCAGGAGGATTGCTGGCAGCTTTTCTTTTATAGCTAAGGCTCTGTTAAAGCCATCTTAATATTAGCACGTGTTGATTGGAGCGGATGGCAGGAGATCCTCGAAAATGCATTCGCATTTCCTTCGTGCGGTGTTTACTCAAGGAAGCTTATTCAAAGTCCTGCGGGAGAAGCGAGTCAAAGGGAGACCCCACAGGCGCTAAGCGCCGAGGAGGCTCCCTGACCGCCCGCGGAAAGCGAGGGAATGGAGCGGAAATCAACACCCAAGTTTAACAGAGCCATAACTAAAAAAGTGCACGTCCTAAGCGTGCACTTTTTCCTATATAATGGAATTAGAGTCATATAAGGAGGGAATGGAAATGAGAATTTTAACTGTAGGAGCTGGCGCCATTGGCGGCTATTTTGGCGGAAGGCTATTGGAAAAAGGCGAGGATGTTACCTTCCTGGTGAGAGAAAAAAGAAAGCAGCAGCTTGAACAGGATGGACTGTCTGTCGAGAGTATCCACGGAAACATGAAGATCGCAAACCCCAAAACCATTACAGCTGGAGAAAAAGCAGAGGATTTTGATGTGATTCTTCTTTCCACCAAAGCATACCATCTGCAGGGAGCGATTGAGGATATTCGTACATATGTTAGCGAAAAAACAGTGATTCTCCCCCTTTTAAATGGTATTGCCCACATGGATGCGCTGACAGCGGCCTTTGGAGAAGAGAAAGTACTTGGCGGGCTCTGCTTTATCGAAACGACCCTTGATGAAAACGGAAAAGTGATTCAAACAAGCCCGATCCATGACTTCATATTCGGCGAACGCTCAGGTGAAAAAACAGAGCGGATTCTTAAGCTGCAAGAAGCTTTTTCTGGTACAAAAGCGAACTTCCGGCTTTCTGAAAAGATTGAGCAGGAGATGTGGCATAAGTATCTTTTCATTTCTACCCTCTCAGGCGTTACATCCCTTTTCCGCTCTCCCATCGGGCCCATCCGCGAACAGGAATTCGGGTTAGCCACCATAAAAGAGGTGCTGAAAGAAGCTTCAGCCGTTATGAGAAGCATGGGTGCTCCGCTCGCTGAAGGCATTGAAGAGGCACAGGTACAAAAGGTAAACGAAATTGGCTACGAGATGAAATCTTCCCTGCAGCGGGATATGGAAAAACAGCAGGGAATTGAAGCAGACCATTTCTTTGGGTATTTATTAGAGAATGCTAAGGAACTAGGCTTGGAAACGCCTGTAATAGCTGCGGTGTATTCGAACTTGAAGGTTTATGAGAAAAATAGTTTTTGAGCTGGCAGGTGCTTACTTACAACTAAAAATCCGGGCAGGATTTTCCTGCCCGGATTTTTAGCTTTATTATTTCTTGCTGCTGTTTGTATTGTAGTAGAACTTAGCGGTAATTGAGCCATCTTCATTTTCTTTAATATCTGTTACATGAATTCCGGAGTCAGCTGGTGTTGCGCTATAGCCTTTCCAGAAGTAGTAAGAACCAGTGTGAACATTGCCGGAAACAGGTGTGATCTTGCTTCCTGTTTTGAAGAAGTCCCCAGCGTCTCCACGGTTAACGTATTTTTCAAGATCATATTTGCCGTCAGCCTGAAGAACAGATAATCCATAGTGTGTTACTACAGTACCGTCACTCGCCGTTTCAGTCTGGTTGTATTGGAAGCGCTTGTTCATCCAGTTTTCCACATTGTTCGGACGGAAACCGGCACTTTGGTATAGTTCAATGATGTTTTCATCCACATGCCACGCTACCAAACCATGAGCATCTTCGCCCTGGCGGATGAAGCCTTTATTGAATCCATCCTGCTGTACGTTTTCGAATAAGAAGTATTCAGTACCGTTTGAGCCTGGTACTTCCATTTTTACGATGCCGTTGTCAGCGGTTGCTTTGTTGATTGGAGGCAAAGTGACTTCTAGAACACCATCTTCAGGTTTTACTTCAATTGGATTTACCCAGCCTAAGAAAATCTTAGAGAACGGATCAAAGTGAGCCGGTGAGTTTCCGCCGTATTCAGCTTTATTAGGATAACGCAACCAGGATCCCCCAGCCATCATAGAGTAGTTACCAACACCTTCAGAAGTGTAAACTGTATCATAGAAATCAGGCAATCCCAGAGCATGTCCGAATTCATGGGCATATACCCCTGTTTGGGCCGGGAATGGACCAGTTTTTGCTTCCTCTTTGTAAGAGTTGGTAGCAGCATCAAATCCGGCAACGTTACCGCCGATTCCTGGCTGGATGTTATAGTTGTTGACAACTACGTCATCGTAAGTCATATCTTCCTCAATAGTTTTGTCAATCCATTCGCCTTGGCTCATGCCCTCATACACATCTGCTGGTTTGCCAGTTTCATAGTATTTGCCATAATATAATGCACTTAAGAGGCTCCACTTGTGAGACCAGAACTGTGCTGGATCACGGCTAAATTCCGCTCCTGTACCTTCATGGATTACAAAAATATTAGGAACTTCTCCATCTACAGCATACTCCGAGAAATCAACCTGCTCGTCAGCAGCTTTCAGTAAGTCTCGGATGAATTCACCTGTATGTGCGTCTCCATTAACATTTCCTAGTACATATTTGCCGTTTTCAGCATATTTGCCTTCTTGATCTAAATAGTAGGAAGCGCCCTTTGGCATCTCTACCCATACAAATTCTGTATTTTCTTTACGAACCAAGTTGGTTTTACCATAACTGGATTCTTTATAAGCATTTTGCATTGTGCGGTCCTTTGGAACCTCTGGACCATCATATTGCTTGAACTGCTCAAGTTCATACGGATTATACTCTGTACCAAAGATTAAATCTTCATAGTATTTTGCTGGAACTTGCCCAGGCATATCCCCAACCGGCTCGTCTCCATCCTTATACTTGGCTAAAAGAACAAGGACTGGAATATCTCCTGTCGCTTCCTTATAAGCAACATGGTTGTCCCCAGGCTGCTGGAATTTTGCCCCTGCCTTAGCTGCTTTTTCAGCCGGGTCTACCTTTGATAGGTCAATCCCTAATTCTTTAGCTTTAGCAGCAAGCTCTGGCGCAGCCCCTACATGGTCTGCCAAACTAATTTGATATTTGCTCTCCTGCTTAGCCTGTGTATCTGCCGGTCCCACTCCTGCAAAAACGGCACTTCCAGCTAAAGCGAGGGATAATGCTGATGTTGATAGAACTTTTAACAAGTGACTCACTCCCCTATTTATTTCTGTACTCTAATTATTTCTATAATCTAAATAGTATAAAAGATTCAGTATTTTCTAAATAGGAAGAAAGGATGGTTTAATAGAAAACTTCGTGGTCCTAAAGACTTATTTTTCTGAAAAGTTACATGCAAAAAGATCATTTTCTACGTTAAATTTCATTTATTAGATTAATGATTTATAATAGAGGGATCTGTAAATAAAGGAGATTCTAACATGACTCATATAGAAGAAAACGAAAGAAAAAAGATTAGCCTTAAAGAAGCGATGAAACAGCAGCTTGAAAGCAAAAAACAGAACCAGGCAGGCGGAAAGTTTAATAATAGCCCTGTGAAATCAGCTAAAACATTAAAGAGCCAACAAACGAAGAAAACGAATAATCAGCGGAAACGGACGGGTGTGTAATGAATGGACAAAATCGGGCAAACATTGCCCCTGGAAACAAAGTGAAAATTGTACTAAAAAAGGATCAGCGAACGGGAACTCTGACTGAGGGGACAGTAAAAGATATTTTAACGAAATCGCCTACCCACCCTCATGGAATCAAGGTGAGGCTAGTGGACGGCCAGGTAGGCAGGGTGAAGGAGATTTTACGCGATTAAAGACCATCTTCTTTTAAAAAAATGAATCCCTTGACATCTGGATTTTTTTACATGGAGGGAAATCTTGGTTACACTGATCAAACCTTTACTGGTTAATATAACGATACTATTTTCTTTTACTTTTAATGGGAATTTGTTTTTTCCTTTCCAAACAAAAACCCCTCTTACATTAAAACAAAAATTAATTTATGGACTTCTCGGTTCATTCGGCGCCCTTTTGTGCATGTTTTATCCAATTGAAACCTTGGGTGAAACACATTTTGATTTAAGAATGGTCGCCATCATGATCGTCACGCTGTATGCAGGCTGGCTGCCTGGATCCATCGTGCTTGCGAGTGTTGTCATAACGCGCTATTTGATTGGCGGGCAGTTTATCAATATTGGTATTCTGGTTTCGGTATTAGCCTTTATTGTTTCCTTTGCTCTAAGAAGGATCTTCCTGGATTCGAAGCACAGGGTCTTTGCCGGTACCTTGATTGCACTCTTATATTTTTACCTTTATATTTCTATCTTGGCTTCTGCCGTCATTTTTTTGGATACTTTTTTTTACCTGGTTTATTTTATAGCCTTTTATATCACGTTTATCTCGCTGATTTTTGTCATCGAAAATTTGTTCAGGATTAATAAGCAAATCAATGAAATGATGTATGTTGATAAGCTGACTATGGTTGGCCAGCTTGCAGCGTCCATTGCCCACGAAATCCGAAATCCTTTATCCACTGTCAGAGGATTTATTCAATATCTAAGCCAGGATTCATCTGATGAAAACTTAAAAAAGTTTTCGCCGCTTATTTTGGAGGAGCTGGATCGAACCAATAGCATCATTACGAATTATCTTAAAGTCTCTAAGCCTGAAAAGTTTCACCTTTCAAATGTTCCTATGCATGAGGTGATTCAGGATTGTGTCCTCCTTATGAGGCCGCTTGCTTCCTACTCCAATGTTGTGATTGATTATGATGATAGCGGCCCTTTTTATGTGCAGGGTGATGAGCATCATTTAAAACAAGCGATTATGAATGTTATTAAAAATGCGATTGAATCGATTCCAGAACAGGGATACGTTAAGATCCGCACACTTCCGGATTATTTTAAGAGCGCTGTTGAAGTAAAGATTGAAGATAATGGCCGCGGGATGACCCCCGAGCAATTGAAGCATATTGGGCTGCCTTTTTATACAACGAAAACGAAAGGCACGGGCCTTGGCAGTATGGTTACAAATAAAATTATCCGCGAAATGGAAGGTTCCATTGAATATGAAAGCACTGTCGGCAAAGGGACAACGGTAAGGATTGTTCTCCCCTTGTTAAAGACGGAAGCATGAAAAGAGTGCCTGCTCAAATGAGCGGCACACTTTTTGTTGTTTATATCAAGCATTGAAGGCCATTCAATCAAACGTTTGATTGAATTATCATCCAAGTCTGCCCTGTGCTGCTGGCTGATATTTTCTCATTGGGCCCTTAACCAGAACATCCCGCATATACAGATAGCCATTTGGATTTGTTTTTTTCAGCAGTTCAAGCAAATATGTAATATCATCCATCGCCCGGTGCGTCTGGCTGTCCGCAATCTGATGCGATTGCAAAAGAGTCAGCAGCTTGCTGTTTGTAAAACCATAGTCCTTCCACGGAACGCTTCTCATCGTACAATACCACTTTAATTCATTTACATCTTCAGGATACATCCGGTACAGAAAGCTCCTGTCAAAGGATGCATTATGTGCAAATGCAGCGTCTGCATGATAGAAAAATTTCTTTATTTTCATATCATCAAAGCTTTTCCCGCTGACAGCTTCATAGGGGATGCCATGGACTCTGAAAGCGCGGCTGTAATTGTTTTTCGCCGATTTGCTGAGGGGCTCTCTTAAAAAAGAGGCCTTGTCCTTAATATCAAGAATCTCCCCTGTATCATAACGATAGGAAAACAGCTTCAAAGCAAGCTCTATAATTTCATCGGAATTCGGCCCAAGTCCCGTCGTCTCCACATCCAGCAGCAATCCCATTTTTTCCTGGTTTCTCATGGCCAGCCTCCTCTATCCATTTTTTTATTAAGCATATAATAGAGGAGTGCTGAATTCCAGCAGAACCACTCTCTTATATTTTTTTATTATTCTTTAATCGATCCACATAATCCGCATGATAGTTTTGATGCATATATTCACGGTTCTTCATGGAATAAAAGTAGCCAGTGGCTAAGGATAAGAACGCAAATAGAAACCCAACACCAAAGCCGAAATTATGATAGCCCATTACGATGCTGATGATGGAAGTAAGCATTAGCGTCAGCAAAATATAAAATAAGATATTTTTGCTTTTCAAGGCGCTGCCTCCTTTGTTTAATTTTATATTTATTTCAATGTTTTTGTTAATAGAATCCACAATCATTATACCAAAAACGAATCTAATCCACTGCTTTAATCGTATGAATAGTAATAGCATGTAAGGAGGTTTTTACCATGGTGGGGCTTGTGATTGTACAGATTGCGGTCATTGCACTTTTTCTGGTCCTTGGATGGGCCGTCCGTTTTAAAAAGGCTTACTGGCTGATCTCAGGATTTTCATTTCGGCCTGAGGAAGAGAAAAAGAGGTTAATTGAAAACGGATATCCACAAAAAACGGGCAGCTTGCTGATTGGTACCGCTCTTGGTATGCTGCTTCTTTTGCCCTTATCGTTTACCGAATTTCGATTTGCCATGGAAGTACAATTTGGATTTATGATAGTTGTTTTGCTTGGGGGATTTATTTATATATCCAAATTTGAAATAGCTGAAAAAAGGAAGCGCAGCTACATCATTGGCATCATTGTTTTTATCGTGACGCTTGGTTCCCTTACTTATCTTACTGTATCCAGCCACAAAGGTTATGAAATGTCACTGCAGGAAGATGGTTTCGAAATTTCTGGCATGTACGGAGATGAGTGGGCTTTTGAGGACATTCAAGACGTACAGCTGTTAGAACAGATGCCTGAAGTAACATGGAAGCAAAATGGGATTGGCCTGCCAACTCTGGCACAGGGACATTTTAAAGTGACTGGTTATGGAAGCAGCCTATTGTTTATTCAAAAAGGATTTTCGCCTGTGCTTTATATTGAATTGGAGGATGAACATGTGTTTGTGAATAGCAAGGATGGCAGGGTGACTCGGGAGTGGTATGAGGAGATTAACCAAAAAAGGGATAGATAATAATGGGTCACCGTCCTGTGAACGGTGACCCTCTTTTCATTTTCTTATTCGTAAAGGAAATTTACTCCAGCAAGGTCGGTTTGCCCTTTGTAAGTTGCATAGGCATATACATTATAGTAATAGCCCTTTTGTAGCTTAGATTCATTTGTAAGTACGCCATCCCATTCAAATGTATGATAGCCAGCTGGGATATTATTTTGTACCCCAATATCACCTAGATATCCTACTGGTGCACCATCTGAATTAGAAAGATAAACAAAGTACTCAACAGATTCCGCACCGCCAGGGAAATAGCCCGTAATTTCAAATTGATCATTCTCTAACTGAGAAATGCCTACATATTCTGCACGAGGATAATCAGGCTCTTGTACAAACAAAATGGTCGGAACATCGATATTTGCTGATCCATCACTGATTGTAATGCTGCCCTCATAATAACCAGGCACAAGCTTGCCAGCATCAACCTGTACGTTTAAGTTAACATTTTGAGATTTGCCGGCTTTTACTTTTAGGTTATTGCTGGTCATAACTTTGATGGCTTTTGAGTTTTCACCCATGTTCACTTTAAAGCTATAATTCTTGTTCTTATCAGATAGATTCTTGATTGTGAATTGCTGCTTTTCAACCTGCTTTCCTTTTGTTTTAAGGAATGTGCCGAAAGAATGGCTGCCTGGTGCAGCAAGTGTATCTGTATTGATTGCAGCTAACGGACGAATGCTGCCTGCACCTTGTGTGTTATGTGGATAAGGTTTCCCAGTTGCTGGGTTGTTTAATTCTTCGGCTGTGTTCATTAACGCTGCTTTTACATCATCTACATTCCAATCAGGGTGTGCTTGCAGCAATAACGCTGCTGCTCCAGCAACGTGCGGGGACGCCATGCTTGTTCCCTGATATGCTGCATAACCATGCGGATTGGCCGCATCATGCGTCGGAACTGTACTTGTGATGTTTACTCCAGGAGCTGAGACATCAGGCTTAATCATCCAAGTACCAGTAACTGGTCCACGGGATGAAAAATCAGCCATTGTTTCTCCTACAGTTTTTGAGTAATTGATGTTGAAAGATACTTTGTTATTGCCATTTTCAAGTTCTGCAAGCAGTTTTCGTCCGTCTTCAAGTGTTGTTTTAATGGTAGGAACTGCCAGTCCTGGAACATCTGCATGCTCACCGGCAATATTATTATAGATAATTGCACCGACTGCGCCTGCAGCCTTTGCAGCGGAAGCCTTATCAACAAATGGGTATACTCCACGGCTAATTAAAGCGATTTTTCCTGCTACATCTTTTCCTTCAAAATCTTCTGGAGCACCTAATCCAACATGAACAAATTCAAACTCTTTCCCATTTAGAGCCAATAGCTCCGCATCACTAGGGAAGCCTTGAACTTTTGCAGAAGGATACTCAATACCTTCAGAAGTAGAAATAGCAGAGTTATAAACATTGTAAGGAAGCTGTGTTGCCCCTACAGAAATAGCATCGCGGGAAGTTCCAGGCGAGCCGACTGTCCAGTTTTTCGGGCCGCTGTTGCCGTTTGATGTTACCGCAACAACGCCTTCAGCCATTGCCCAATCCAGCGCAATACTTGTTGCATAGTCAGGGTCGTTTAAAGAGTTTCCTAGAGATAGGTTCATAATGTCAGCGCCATCCTGGACAGCTCTTTCAATACCAGCAATTACATTTTCGCTTGTACCGCTTCCACCAGGACCAAGAACACGGTACCCCAGGAGTTTGGCTTCAGGGGCAACCCCTTTAATTTGTCCATTAGCAGCAACAGTCCCTGATACGTGCGTACCATGCGCAGTTTCTTCTCCTCCTGGGTCGCCTTTAGGCGTTTCCTGCGGATCTTCATCATTGTCTACGAAGTCGTATCCCTTATAATCACCAAAGGCATGCTCAAGGTCAGGGTGAGTATAGTCAACACCAGTATCGATTACAGCGACTGTAATTCCTTTACCAGTAAATCCTGTTTTCCATACTTCATCTACACGATGTGCGGAACACTAGCAAACATATTTGGGCTATACGCTTCCGGAGAGATAACTTCCCCTTCTCCAACGCTAGTCACTGTATATGTAACGTTAGGGTATACAGCTTTAACCCCTGGAACGGATAAAAGAGCAGGGATTTCGTTTGAAGGAAGTTCTACTGAGAAACCGGAGAAAACATGATCATATTCACGGTTTACTTTTGCGCTTTTAACTGCTTTATTAACATTTGATTTTACTTGATTGCGAGCTTTTGAGAGGTTTGCTTTTGATTGGCTTTTCCCTTTGTGTTTTGCTTCAACAAGGGATGGCTCTTTCAATTCAACAATAACGCTGGTTCTTTTCGCGGAAGAGAAGTTAAAGTCTCCAACCAGTTCTGCAAGCTCCGAAGCTTCTTTACTAGTTGGTGTAGTGGCAGCACTTGCCCCTGCTCCCATAGATGAAATAGTCAGCAAGAAAACAAGTGTAATCAGAAAGGATTTAAAATTACGTTTTTTCATGTATCCACCTAACCCCTTTATTCAAATTTAAATGCGCAATAAACTATTTTCACCCCCCGCATAGATGCGCTCAATAAGATTGTCAAACATTACAAATATTCAGCTAATAGTCCGTTTATCCCTTGAGCCTTTGGACTCATCTTCAGGAAGATTTATCAGCAAAATTAATTGGAATGGCAAAATCATTCTTCAATTTTTTATCCTTATATAACTTCTGAATTGTTTTCCAGCAGCCTTAAAGGGTATAATACTGGTACTTATTGGATGAAAGTGAGGCAGCTGGAAGCAATTTGCTAGATTGGTTTCTTGAATAAGAATTCACTTCATTTCTGATTAGATTGGTTAACTTTAGAGGATGGTGAAATGGTGTCATACATACTTTTAGTTATAGGATTTGCCCTCCTGATTGCAGGGGCGAACTTCTTTGTAGAGGGAGCTTCGAAAATTGCCGGTTTCCTGAAGATTTCTCCGCTTTTGATTGGTTTGACCATTGTGGCGTTTGGTACGAGTTCACCTGAAGCGACCGTCAGTATTCTGGCAGCGCTGAATGGAAATGCGGATGTGGCGCTTGGCAATGTAATCGGAAGCAATATTTTTAATATTACGCTCGTGGTTGGGATTACAGCGATGATCAATCCTTTGCAGGTGGAAAGCGAGACCATTCGAAAAGAGATTCCTTTTACCTTGCTGGCGAGCACAGCCTTGATCATATTTATCAGTGACCGGGTATTGGAATCCGTCAGCGAAGACATTGTGACCCGCGGCGATGGGCTAATTCTGCTCTTGATTTTTGCCGTATTCATGTATTATTTGTTTGAAGTGGCGAGAAAAAGCCGCAGCAGTACGCAAGGCGAGGAAGTAAAAACGAGCGGCTCCATATGGACGAAGCAAATCTTGATTACACTCGCCGGCCTGGCAGCAATCATTTTTGGCGGAGATTTGGTGGTCAGAAGCAGCACCGAGATTGCGGTTTCGCTGGGAATGAGCGAAACACTTGTTGGCTTGACGATTGTGGCAGTTGGTACTTCCCTGCCGGAATTGGTCACCTCTATTACTGCAGCCCTTAAAAAGCAAAGTGAGATCGCACTCGGGAATATTGTTGGAAGCAATATCTTTAATATTCTTTTTGTACTTGGTGCAGCCGCAACGATTACTCCATTGGGAGTTGACCCAAAGATCATTGTAGATATAACGATCATGATTCTGCTGACGGTCGTACTCCTGGCGTTCTCAAGAACCCACTATGCAGTAGGTAAATATGAAGGCAGCTTCCTAGCAGCAGCTTACATCATTTACTTGATTTATATTATTGTGCGGAATTGAAGTTAGAGCCGGACCTCCATAGGTCCGGCTCTATTTTATAGGGCTGATGTTTCCGAAAAATACTGCTGTTTTCCCGGCTTTAAAAGCTGCCAGCATAGATAAAGAGAAAGGATTAAATTGAAGCCGGATAATAGGACGATGGTATAGCGAAGCGGAAAAATATCTCCCAGCACCCCGATACCAAGCAGCAAGACGATTTGTGCAATGCTTTGGATGACACCGATGACACTTGTCATTCTGCCCATGATTTCAACAGGTACATTGTTTTGGTAAAAGGTTTGGTATCCTGCGCTTGAAAAAGCGTTAAAGAAACCCAATATAGTGAATCCAATTGCAACCATCATAAAGGAATTCGCCAATGCATAGATAATGTAGCCCGCAGCTACCAGCAGCATGCCAAATCCCATAAGCTGTTTGATGCTCAGCATTTTGGAAACTGCTGTGATAAAAAGGGCTCCCAATGCAAAGCCAATCCCGCTGATACTAACAAGAAAGCTGTAATCCGCTTCCTTCAATCCAACCACATCCTGTATAAAGACAACCTCCTGGGAATCCATAGCCAAAGAAAATAAGCCGAATGCAAGAAAGGAACCATAAACAGAGATGATAAATGCCTCCCTTCGCCCGAATTGGATGACCCGGTTCCAGTCATCCCGAAGCGTTTCATAGGCAGACGTTTTTACTGGAACTTGCTGGAGTTCTTTATCCATATCCGGCAGGAGCCAGATCATCACAGCAGAAAATACGAACGAAGCCGCATTCAAAAAGATGGCTGTTTCAATGGTCCCAACCAAAAATAATCCGCCAGCGATAGCCGGGCCGATGATAAAGGCACCTGAAGTAACAAGGCTATTGATTGAGTTAAACTTCTTTCTGCTTTCGAAGGGGACCAGTTTGGTTATGTATGTTGTAGATGCCGGCATAAAGAAAGCCTTGGCAATGCTGATCAAGAATAGAACCGCATAGATGAATCCAATATTCCCGATAAAAGGAATCAGTGCAACACCCGATGCCCTCACAATATCTGTCCAAATCATGAGTTTCCTTTTATTGTTCCGGTCAATCATACCGCCGCTCCAAGAGTTGGTTAAAACCGAAGTGATCGGACCAAGAATCCATAATCCTGCCACAGCTGCAGCCGAGCCCGTCATTTCATAAACGAGCAGATTGATTGCAATCAGGTAAATGAAATCTCCCAATCTCGAAATGCCAATCCCTGTCAGCAGCAGTGATGCCAATTTCCAATTCATTTGTTCCTTAGTCCTCCTGCAAATTATTTGAATAGTTGCAACCTTTAGTATAACACGAAGGAACGACCGTCTTAGCAGGGGAAAATAAAAAGGCGCTGGAGAAGATTCTCCAGACGCCTTTAATCAGCTAGCCGCCGAATTTTTATGATGAGGAACCGTTGAACCGACACTTCTTAAACCAGCAAAAAACCTGGCGGTGAAGATAATCGCTGCCAGAACAATAAAAATTCCGCTGACAGCCCCCACCTGGTCAGATAACACCCACTGCGGCAAGTGCTCGGCCCATCTCCTCGGCGCACCGATTCCGCCTGCATACAAAAAGGAACCGACGAGACCTGTAAAAAAGGAAAAGTATAAAGCAATGCTAAACGTATCAATGTTCTCATGCTTTTGATTGCCTTCGGTTTTATTAAAATAATACATAAAACCGATGATCATCGCGATTACCCCCATTCCCATGTAAGTATGAAAGTGGCCGGGTACCCATTTTGTATTATGCATCACATGATTGACAACGATGGTCGCATCAATGATCGCAGGGATTGCGCCTGCCACCCAGCCAAACATCGAAAGAAAGAACAGGCTTGAGGCAAAATCCCATTTCATTCGTGAACGATAGACAATCATTAATGCTCCATAGGCGGTAACGACCATAACAGGCAGGCCGTTGGCATAGGAAAAGACTTGCCCGATAATGAGCATCCATTTTGGAACCGCAAAATCCATCAGCAGATGATGGGTATAAATCATTAAGGTAAATAGAGTAGAGCAGTTCCAGGCAATCAAAAAGACCTTATTGGATTTCCATGGCCGTTTTGTATATTCAGAAAGAACTTCATAAACGGCAATAACAGCCATATATATCGTACAGTTGGCGAAGATATGGCCAAATGCGTAGGTTAAGTGCTTGGCAAGCATCGGGTCCATTGTAATTGCCGGGTTTATTATATTCAGAAGCGAGGCAAGGAGCACCGTTGCCCCTGCCAGAAGAGCCGTCGAGTTGGTGATGATAACCATGGCTGTTGCCACAACAGCTGCGGGCGGTCCATAGCCTTCTTTCCCTCTGAAGATGATATCCCATCCGAGCGCCTTGCCAAGTCCTCCATAAGCCTTTGTCAGCCTGGCAGCCAAATACATATAGAGAATTAAAAAGCCAATGCCCAGGATCAGCATGCCTGATAAAAAGAATATCGCTCCTGCTGCCCCATTAAGTTTGGCCGACTGGGAAGGAAGCGGATATAAAAACGTCCAGCCATCTGAAAAATGAAAGACGAATATGGCAATCAGAACCATGGCAACTCCTATGAAGAAAAGAGCAAAGTTTACTATCAGAATGGCAGGATTCAGTTTGATGTATCTGGACAGGAAATACCACAATATAGCTGTACCGCCTAATGCAGCAATCCCAACCATCCCTGTTCCGTGTGCAGTCATTATTTTATAAAACCACTGTGGGGTTATGCTGATCATATTCCCCTGATTCATAAGCATGATGACGCCAAAAGCCATCATCAGGATTAATACCAATGATGCTGCGGCCAAATACCATACAATCGTTTTCTTAGCCAAAGGGTGGATGCTCTCATTCATCAAAGGCTTCCCCCTTCCGGTTCAACAATAATCTCCTTCACCATTACATGATGGCCGGTTGAACAATATTCAAGACAGAGTATTTGATAAGTCCCGGGCTCTTCAAATGTATAATAGACGGTATTTGTATACTCCGGCATAGCCTGCGTTTGCGCGACAAGCTCCATTTCTTCATTATACAAACCAAATCCGTGAGTAACATCATCTGCTGTCACTTTAAATTGAACCTGGTCGCCTGCCTGAAATTGATCCTCACTCATCTCCCAGGCATATTGGATTCCAGTAACCTCTACGGTTTTTATTTCATTTAGACCGGTCGCTTCCGCCTGATGACGGTCATATGGCAATCTCCCAAGTGTCATGACACTGGCAAAGCCCATAATCGCAATAAGGCCGAGAAAGTAGAATTTCCTGATTTTATACCCCTTTTTCTGTATGGGACCATAATCCGCACTGCGCTTTGATTCACCGTAGACAAAAGCAAAAGCCAGCGCCAGAAGAAACACAAAAAAAACAGTCGCATACATGGCAATCTGCTGGTAAATCCATACCCCTCCCATAAAATGTTTGATCATGAAACAAGGCATCCCCAATCCCCTGTTCAGTTTCATAACCAATTTTATGGTTTTTCCATATAAAATTCGGTGATATATGTCCTATTTAACGTACTTTTTTAAATATTTTGCCAAAAATAAAGATGCCCATGATCCGGACATCTTTTTCACTAATTCCTATCTATTGTATACATCATCCAAAAGCCGATATCCTCAAAACCTATTCGCTTATAAATCGCACCTGCTGCGGGGTTGTCGTAAAACAGGCACAGTTCTTTATTTTCCGCCAGAAGCTGTCTGCAGAGCTTGACCATGCATTGAGTTGCATACCCTTTTTTCTTGCTGTTTTCAGCAGTAGCTACACCTACAACCATAGCAGAAAGCGAATTTTCAGCTGTGGTTGATGCAGTACTGACCATTTTTCCATCATCCACTATATAATAGGAACGGGAAGATCCATCCGTCAAGACACGCCTTTTCCGTTCAGCTGTTATCGCTGAATCGCTGAATTCAGGAATGCTGTTGAGCAGCTCCACAAGCTTTTCTGCATCTTTCGGACTTGCCTGCAGAACCGCCGAAGTATCTGTATGTTCTGCTGCCTCATTCAATGCTGTGCATTTTGCATAGTATGTTTCCCGCTTTCTTTTTATCCGGCCGCTGACATAAGGCTCAATTTGAGCTGTAACTTCTTTTAAACCGGACATCATTCCAAAGCCGGGATCTTTCAGCATGATTTCTGCAAACCCCTCCGCATCAAATGTTCCTTCTGCAAATGGAATGTAATTTTCTTCATACTTTAATAAAACCGCCTTAAGATCTCCACATTCATTGAATTCTCCCCATACCTTCTGGAAATCCTGCTCGTATCCATATGCTTCAATGTCTCCGATAATAAATAGATTCTCTGCCGGCTGCTGCTTTAAAAAGCGGAAGCACATTTTGTGGTCTTGTTCAGTCAGTCTTCTAATCATGTCTTTATCCCCTTATTCCTTCTAATGTTCGCCCTAAAAGATTCGCTGATACCGGTTCACGATTAAGCTCCCTCGCCCAGACAGACAGCTGGCCGATGTGATGAATTTCATGAGCAATGATGTGATGAAGGATTTCCTCCTTTTTGAAAAGGCCTTCCATCCACGGGGGGCTAACCTGCTCATCCCCTTGAATCGGCCACTCCTTTTGAAAAAATTCTTCAAGCTCTATCCGGTACCCATCTGATAACACCTTCACTTTTTCCAGTGTTCCATAATCTGAATATAACGGATCTTTTACTTCTTTCCCTTCAATGACACAAACCCAGCTGTATTCTACATCTACAATGTGGAAAAGTGTTTGTAAAATGCCGCCAGCTCCCCCGGTTCTTTCAGCTTTAAGCTCCTCCAGGGAAAGATTTCGGCACCATCCAAACCACTCATCACGAACTTGCCAGTTATAGCGGAATAGTGTTAGCAATTTTTGACCTCCCTGCTTTTTATGCTTATATGAGAGTTCTTCAACTTATGATAAATTCCTCCAAATTTATTATTTCATTCGCATAATTCCTCCTGTTGTATTCAATCCTATAAGAAGCGGTCTATGCAGAAAGGGGATTGAAATGTGAAGAAGAACTTAGTGGTTTTTTACATATCAGTGGCTATCCTAATATTGCTGGTTTTATTTGGCGTTTTTGTGCCAGATGCCTTGGAGGAAGTAACTGCAAATGTTCAGACCTTTATTACCGATAAGTTCGGATGGTATTATTTAATACTTGTTTCGTTCATTGTCCTTGTTTGCTTATATTTTTTAATCAGCCCATTGGGAAAAATAAAGCTGGGCAAACAGGATGATAAACCTGAATTCTCACGCCCTACCTGGTTTGCGATGCTGTTCAGCGCCGGGATGGGGATTGGGCTTGTTTTCTGGGGAGCTGCTGAACCCATTTATCATTATGCAGTGGGGTCACCTACTGGAGGTCAAGTAGGAACAGATCAGGCAATTCGTGATGCCATGAGGTACACATATTTTCATTGGGGTATTCATGCCTGGGCTATTTATGGCATTGTTGCTCTAGTTCTTGCATATTTTAACTTCAGGCATGACGAACCTGGATTGATCAGTGCAACACTCCGGCCGATTCTTGGTGATAAAGTAGAAGGCACTACCGGAAAAGTGGTCGATATAATCGCCGTTGTGGCGACTGTCATTGGGGTTGCGACGACTTTAGGTTTTGGCGCCATGCAAATTAACGGAGGCCTTTCCTATCTTTTCGGCATTCCCGTTAGTTTCCCGGTTCAGGTATTAATTGTTCTGATTGTTACGATCTTATTTATGATTTCCGCATGGACTGGCCTCGGGAAAGGGATTAAAATTCTCAGCAATGCCAATATGGTTTTGGCTATCCTTCTTTTCCTGCTGACTTTTTTTCTCGGGCCGTCCTTATTCATTCTCAATTTATTTACAAATACACTCGGGACCTACCTTCAGTACCTGCCAAGCATGAGTTTCCGGATTGCACCTTTAAATGAGGATGTACGGGCATGGATTAATGGCTGGACCATTTTTTACTGGGCTTGGTGGATTGCCTGGGCTCCTTTTGTCGGCATCTTTATCGCGCGTGTTTCAAAAGGAAGAACCATACGCGAATTTGTTTTCGGCGTTCTTCTGGTGCCGTCTTTAATTGGATTTATATGGTTTTCCACTTTTGGCGGTTCAGCCATTATGCAAGAGCATAATGGGGTTGCGAAGATTTCGGAATTGGCTACGGAGGAAGCACTGTTTGGCGTCTTCTCGAATTTTCCGTTCGGAACATTGCTCTCCATTATTGCGATTATCTTGATTTGCACCTTCTTTATTACATCGGCTGATTCCGGCACCTATGTACTGGGGATGATGACTACAAATGGCTCGCACCATCCGGGGAATCGGATCAAGTTTATCTGGGGAATTATGCTATCCACCATTTCACTCGTACTCATTTACTCAGGCGGTCTGCAGGCACTGCAAAATACGATGATTGCAGCAGCTCTACCGTTTTCCATTATCATGGCATTAATGACGTTCAGCTTGATCAAAGCTTTGCAGAAAGAAGCGAAGGAGCTCGGGATTGGAAAGATTCCAAAGAGGAAGCCTTAATAAAAAACCTGCAGATTTGACGTCTGCAGGTTTTTGTGTTTATTTTACCGGAATCCAGACTTCGGAATAATAATCCGGACTAGATGCATCACCCGCTGGATAGACTTCCATTTCAGGCGCTCCCGCATGCTCAAACCCGCTCGACGGGAACCATTCCGAAAAGATTTTTTTCCAAGTGTTTTGCATGGCATACGGCATGGCGCCATGCACTTCAAATACAGCCCATTTGGATGCCGGAATCTCCATGCTTTCGAGGCTCTCCAGCTTTTCGCCTTTGCAGCTGGCTGCAACCCAATAATCCATGCTGTCAGGCTTTGTGTTTCGATTATCCACACAAATGCCGAGAACACCTTTCATTTCCCCATTGTTCAATTGGAACAGCCTGTCGCTTGTTCCGTCACGATTCACTTCATCCCACATTTTAGGAATGCCGGAAAGATTCTCTTCATTGCATAAAGAGAACGCTCTCTTGACTCCAGCCACTTGAAAAGCGCCTTTTTCCACAATTGAGTATTGCATTGGTTCTGCTCCTTTCAGACTCACCTGAATCACCAGGCGGTTATATGATTTGAGCTTTCCAGTAAAATTCCTTGCTTCAGTCGGTATAATCCCATGCTGCCTGCGGAAAGCTTTCGTAAAAGCTTCGGGAGTGTCGTATCCATATTTGTAGGCAAGGTCAATAATTTTGCAGTCTGTTCGGATCAGCTCCTGTGCTGCAAGAGTCAATCTTCTGCCTCTGATATATTCTCCAACCGGCATTTCGGTGAGAATGGAGAATGTTCGCTGAAAGTGAAAAGCAGAAGAATTCGCTTGTTCAGCAGCTTTCTGAATGGAGAGGTCCTCTTCGAGCATATGCTCCTCTATATAATCAATCGCCTTTTGCAGTGATACGATCCATGACATTCTTGATCACTCCCTTGAATACATCCTAACAAGTCTGAAAATGAGTATCCTGTCTTTTTATGCTTTGTTTTGGCAGTTCCTTATAGAAATTCTTATTATTAGAGAGAAATCCCTGCTGAGGATAAATTTTATGATAAAAAGTTCTTTTTGAAGGTTCTATTTGAGGGAATGGAGTCTTTTACCGGCCAATATTGGTAAAATACCGGCCGAAATCGTTGATTTACCGGCCAATTTCAGCTAAATACCGGCCGAAATCGTTGATTTACCGGCCAACATCTTTTGGCAGCCGTAACATCCATTATTTATCGGTCACTTCAGGAGGCTTATCGGTCAGATTCTTCATTTATCAGTCACTTTTCTTTTTTATCCGTCAGATTTTCGGTTTATCGGCCAGATTTCAAATATATCGGTCACTTCCTAATTTAACAGGGTTTGTTCCGATTCAGTAAAAAAACCAGCCGCTCCCTAAAGAGCAGCTGGCGTCGATTCCGTATCTTATATGACGCGTTCCCAATGGCGATGCTTGGCAATCGCATGGATTACATTTTCGCTGAAGGATTGGGTATCATCATTGCTTCTGTTTGCCACTATTCCCATTTCTGCGAAGGTTTGCGATTGGGTGCCTTCTTGCCCGAGCGCATCCTTGGCCTCTGCAGGCAGCAATTCCGCTCCTTCGCTGCCAATGGCGATCGTTTTAAAATGCTGAAATGCTTCACGAACAAATTCTTTCGCCTGCGGCACCATCTTTAGTGCCTCTGCGCTTTCTTTTCCGCCTGCTATATAGACGGCGTCATACATAACAGAGTGGCTGGTTAGGAAGGTTTGCTTCACTTCCAGTTCTCCGCCATTCCCTTTGATCATGCCAAGGTTTTTGCTGACAATTTCAGCCGTAATGCCCGCTTCCTTTAAGGATTTCATTACTTTGCTGACTTCCATATAGTTAAAACCATTTTCAGCGAGAATGGCAGCTTTTCTCGTTTTAGGAGATTTTGCTGTATTCATCTGGCTTAAAGCCGGCGATGATAGCGTCACTTTGGATTCATTCGCAGCATCCGGCACTTTTGCGCCAACACCCAGGGCAATTTGCTCGGCAAGGAAAGCGTCTACGTTGCTGAACATATTGACAACCTGCTGCTGAACATCTTTGCTTTTTACCTTTCCGACTTCGAAACGGAAGGCTTCAATGATATGCTGCTTTTCGACTTCAGACATGCTGTTCCAGAACATCTTTGCCTGGCTGTAGTGATCCTTGAAGCTATCACTGCGCTCGCGCACCTTGCGTCCTTCTACCTTCTCCTGATAATGTACATAGCCGCCTTCTTCTTCAGCTGCAGGACTTGGATCATTGTTCTGCAGGGAGTTCTTGTGGTATGCAACCGGGCCCTTATTAATCGTCATGCGATGGTAACCGTCATACTGATTGTTATGGAATGGACACACCGGCCGGTTGATCGGAAGCTCATGGAAGTTCGGCCCGCCTAGGCGGATCAGCTGTGTATCCGTGTAGGAAAATAAGCGTCCCTGAAGCAGGGGATCATTTGAAAAATCAATTCCCGGGACAACATGGCCCGGATGGAAGGCCGCCTGTTCCGTCTCGGCAAACACATTATCCTGGTTGCGGTTCAGCGTCATTTTCCCCATAATCTTAACCGGCACCAATTCCTCAGGCCAAAGCTTTGTCGCATCTAAAATATCAAAATCAAAGGCGAATTCATCTTCTTCATCAATCATTTGAACCCCAAGCTCGAATTCAGGGTAATCGCCCATTTCAATCGCTTCCCATAGATCGCGGCGATGGAAATCCGGATCCTTTCCGGCAAGCTTTTGCGCTTCGTCAAACACGAGGGAATGTGTGCCAAGAACCGGCTTCCAGTGAAATTTTACAAAACGTGCCTTACCCTGCTCGTTCACAAATCGGAACGTGTGAACGCCAAAGCCTTCCATCATGCGGAAGCTGCGCGGAATGGCACGGTCCGACATGGTCCACATGATCATATGGGCTGTTTCGGTATTATTGGCGGCAAAGTCCCAGAACGTATCATGGGCCGTTGAAGCCTGGGGCATTTCATTATGAGGCTCCGGTTTGAATGAGTGAACGAGATCCGGGAACTTGATGGCATCCTGGATGAAAAACACCGGGATGTTATTTCCAACAAGATCATAATTCCCTTCTTCCGTGTAAAATTTGGTGGCAAAGCCGCGGGCATCACGAACAGAATCTGCGGAGCCGCGGGAGCCTGCTACGGTTGAGAACCGGACAAAAACCGGTGTTTTAACCGATGGATCCTGAAGGAACTTTGCTTTTGTATATTCAGCCATTGATTCGTACACCTGAAAGAAGCCGTGTGCGCCGAAACCGCGGGCATGAACTACCCGCTCCGGGATTCTCTCATGGTCAAAGTGCGTCATCTTTTCCCGGAAGTGAAAATCCTCCATCAAGGTTGGACCGCGGGAACCGGCTTTTAAAGAATGCTCATCCTCTGAAACCTTTACACCCTGATTCGTCGTCAGTTTTTTGCCGGAGTTATCCATGCGGAACTCCTCCAGCTGCTTGTCCTTACTGTGCTCATTGATACCTTTGTTTTGCGGATCTTGTTTCAAGTGTTCATTCCTCCTTTTATTTAAAAGAGCAGCTGCTCCCATTTGCCAATCTTTACTATGTAACCATTATTGAAGTACCCCGACACTCCCCCATTAAACTCATGTGATAAAAAAATTACTTTTTGACCAGTTAGAAAGTTTGATGATTAATAGAAGCCTGGAGGAAGAAATTACTGCTTTTTAAATCGAGTAGGAGGGGG